>CAZLQP010000012.1:0-54821 GCA_964561855.1 uncultured Burkholderiales bacterium
CGTGTTCTTGTGTTTATGCAAGTTAGTACAAGAAGAAAAGGACGGACCTTTTCTCAAAGATCAAAATAATTTTGGCCTGATTTGAGCGATTCGAATGCGGAGATGCAAAATTCGAAAAGGGGATTAGGTAGGTCATCCAAATCATACCAACCCCAGCTTTCGCACTTATTAGGTTCTAAAACTTCAGGAGTTCCTGAAACGTAGTCAGCTACAAGTGCAATATCTATATAGTGTTTTGGTTTATATTCGGTAGCATTTTTCAATCTTAAAAATCTGATGTTGTTGATCTCTAGACCACATTCTTCTTTGACTTCGCGTTTGGCACACTCTTCGAAACTTTCCATGTATTCGAGATGTCCACCAGGGTAGGCATACTCACCTTCGCCATGAGAAGATTTTCTTTTTCCTAAGAGCACTTTGTTGCCATCGAGGATCATTACACCAACGCCAACTTTTGGGCGCATGTTTTCATTGAATTCTGAAGTCACATATTCATACTACGTCAAAGGGTCCGTCCTCTTCTTCTTGCGTATTCTTTCACCCGTGCAAGAATACGCAAGAAGAAGAGGACGGACCCTTTCTCGTTATTTTTTGGCTAAGCCGATTTCTTTACGCTTGCGGCCATATAGCCAAAGAGTTGTTCCGGTGATGATCAAGAGTGCAACAGTGACGATGTTCTTTAGTAGGAACATTCCTGTGGCTCCCATCGCTCCAAGGATTGTGCTGATCAGGCTGTCATCAGAATCGTCTTGCCTTAGATCTTCAGCATCTTGGACAAGCTCATCGCTCATATCTTCAATAACTCTTGGAAGTACTTTTGCAACTGTCTCGCCGTCAGGTAGTCCCTTGATTCTTTCGATTACTCGATCGATATCTGAAGGAGTGATCTTAGGAGGAACGAATGATGATGGTCCTGGAGGGTTAGGATTATTTTCACCTGCACCTTGCGGAGCTGGATTGTTGTTAGAGCCACCGCCGCCACCGGAGCCGCCGCCGCCTCCGCCGCCGCCGCCTCCTCCGCCGCCTCCACCGCCGGAGCTAGGTGCTACGAATGTTGGGAAGTCGTTTGGTTGTACATGCCATACACCGTTGAAATCCCATGACGTAAGAGGAGCAACACTTGAGTTAGCTTTAAAGAGGTTGCTCTCGTTTCCAGAAACATTTACTGCTGAACATCCTGATCCACCAAGAGTGTCGATAGGTGGGATGAAGCTGAAGAAGTCCAACTGACCTTGCTCTTCTCCTGATGCTAGTCCTGCGATTTTTGGAAGTAAGAACATGATCAAATCTGATGTGCTTGGCAACGAGCTTGCACAATGTGTAGCTTCAACCTTTGATGCATCGTAGAAACTGTTAGGTGCAAGTTGTGATGGGCTTGCCCATTCAAACTCTTGAATTGCTCCAATTACATTTTCCATTACTTCAGTTTCAAGAAGCGTATCTGCATTAAGTTCGCCTTCTGTAGAAGTCATTAATACATTGAGTAGGTTATCAATTAGCTCGCTCAATTCTTCTTTAGGGATGCTGAACGCGAATCCAAATAGTGCACCCGATGTGGTACGTGCTTCAGGTAGTCCTGTTGCGATTTCTTGGATTAGCTGATCATCACCTTCGACCGTATTCGCTGGTACTGATGAAGTTGTGAAGCTGTTTTCAATACTGAACCCGTTTCGTATTGGAAGCCCTAAAGTTTCAAGCGCATCTAGGCCAAGGTTTCCAAACATCGATCCCATCTGTAGATAGCCATCAATCTCTTCATCGCCAGTTGTTACCTCGCCAGATTTTTCGATTAGTACTTCTAGCAATTTGGTTATAAAGCTTAGGTCTAGCTCTGCTCCTATGAATCCACCTGCTACAAGTCGTGTATCCTGTGAATTATTAAGTACGGAAATATCTCCTGTGGAGTAAGAGTTAGAGATTCTAAATTCACCTAAGTGTGTCATAAATCCAACAAGACCACCTGCAAAGGTAAACGTGTTATCAGCATCGGATGCAATTACATTCGCTCTTGAATATGTGTTTTCAAGTTCAAGTGCACTGAATATTCCAAGTAGACCAAGTGGCGATCCGACATTAAATCCTGATCCAATCAAGCCGCCAGCTGTAACGCCATGAATGTCGCCTTCAGCAAAGCTCTTGGTGATTCGACCATTGTTTGTAACTGTACCTACAAGTCCACCTGCAGTATTGGATGAAACAACGTCGCCGACTGAAGAAGAAGAATCTATTGTCAAGCCTGTGGTTTTGATTTCCACAAAATCGAGAATTTCAAGAACATCTTGCACTATAGTCTCGGGATTAAAGTGATCTACTAAACCTGCGATTATCGTACCAATACCTGGTACATCACCTGCGAAAGATAGTCCACCAACACTATGTCCAACTAGGCCACCAGTTGCTGCAGAAGCGATAGGTGTGCGGAACATTTCCGCAAAAGTAGAGTTTGTAATAGTTCCAGTGTTTGTTGATCCAGAAATGTTCGATTGACCAAAGCTAAGACCTACGAGTCCGCCAGTGGCTGAAGGAGAGTTCGAAGTGATGTTTCCTGAATTGCTTGTGTTGGAAACATTCAATCTCCAGACCTTATTTGGATCTTGATCAACTCCGAGAGTTCCACTTATCATTCCTGAGATATCTAATGGACTTAAATATGTACCTGCAACTCCACCAGTTCCTTGTAAGAAGCTACTACCGAATGCGCAAGCTAGAGGAACAATAGTATTGTAAATCAATCCATCGTTGTTCGGAGCAGTGTAATTGCCTTCTTCGTCGTAAGTGCCTGTTGTCTGGTAGCCATTAACTGCACCTATAATTCCTCCAACAGCTTCAGCGACTGAAATATCGGGAATATCTCCAGCTTGATTTACTGTAATATTTCCTTCAATTGACGAGTTGCTAACCGAAGCAGGGAAGAGAAGTTGTGTTGCAACAACTCCACCAGTCATTTGCAGTGGACACATTGCGAGTGGATTTCCTTCGAATAAGAAGTCACTGTTGTCGTTACTGATATCTCCTACAAGCTTGAATCCATCTACGACAAGTTTTGAAAGCGAGATACCAACAGCACCACCACATAGAACACTACAATCTAAATCACCAGTAACTTGAGTATTCGTAGTTGTTAGTGAAGGACTTCCAGAAATCGTATCAACTGCAAATGCGGCGAATGATCCGATACCATCTATAAGCTGGTTGATATATATAGCATGAGTCTCTGGGTTGTCATACCATCCATCGCCGTATTGGTCATTCATCTGTTGATCTAAATCTCCAGCAATTGTAAGCATGAAAGGAACGAAGTATTCAAGGTAGTCTTCAATAGTTAGATTGATACCTGGCAAATTAGCGAGCACCAAACCAGATGCTCCAACACCTGAAAGATTAGAATTTATACTTGAATTATTGATGTGTAATCCTGATTCTCCTTCAACTGTCGAGAATGGAACATTAACGCCAACGAATCCAGAAACCAAAGATCCAAACATTGAAATCATTCCAGCAGTTGCACCAATAGTTTCCATTGGGTTTTCAACGTTTGCTTTGCCGATAACACCATTGATGTTCACATCGTTATAGGTACCATATCCAACATTCGCAATTGAAGCACCTGTGCAAATCAGTAGACAGTTATTAGATGCATTGACATCTACATTGTCTATTGTGAAGCTCTTTGGTAGTGATACGTTTGGCAGTGCTTCAGAGACGATATCCATAGCCCCTTGTGTGCCGTCTCCAGTAATACCAATGAGAGATAGTGCCTGGGTTAAACCGGCGAGATCTACCTTAAGTCCAGGACCTGATACTCCAATTATACCGGCAGTCGCAGTACCTTTTATTTCGCCTGAGATTTCAAGACCGCTAATATTCAATGAAGCTGCTTCGTCTCCAAATGAAGCAGGGAGGCTAGCTCCAATTGCTCCTACAGCTATCGGCCCAAGCATTTCAAGAACACTCATGAAGGTTGGAGTAGTGATACTTAATTCTTTATCGAAAGTTCCAGTAGAACCATTTCTTACAAAATTGGTTATATTCAACTCAGATAAGTTCAGTCCAACTACACCAGCACAAAGGAGAGAACATTTGATGTTGCTTGTGCTTTGTGAATCGGTTAGGTTCACAGTGGCTTTTGTTCCAAATAAGCTGAGGATGTCATCTGGTTCTTGAGGTCCATTTGTCAATAATTCAGTATTGGAAAAGATACCGTTAACGTCGACAGGGACTATCGCTCCTATGACTCCCGCAGCACCAAAGCCATTGATGTCGCCAGTTACATTGACGTTTGAAATGTTTACAACTGCTGACTCAGCACCAATTCCGAAAGTGTTAGGAAGTACGACTCCAATAAGACCGGCTGCCAAACCAACATGACCGTCAATACTATTACTCTTAATAGAGACATCAGAATTCACATTTTCAATTGTCGCGCTAGAAGCTATCGCTGAAAGTGCGCCCACTACAGGGGTTACAGGCGCATCGGTATAGACGGTGTTTTCTTCAGACACAGAACCTACTACTTGATTTTCTCCCAAGTTGAGATTTCTAATGGTTCCGCCATTGATGCTTGCAAACAATCCACCAATTACGCCTTGTAGTTTCACTTCGAGATTGCTGATTGTGTGTCCTTGACCATCAAGTGTTCCGCCAAACCCAATAAGTTCTCCAAGACCTCCACCTTGAGAGATTGAGTCAATAACTTCTTGATTAAATCCAATTGGTAAAAAGCCCATGTCCTCGTTGAAAGAACCACTTCCAGAACAGTCGATGTCTTGTGTCAAAGTATAATTTCCGAACAAATCATCGTTAATAGCTTGAAGTTCTTCGCAGTTTGAAATCTCATATGAATTCTGAGTAATCGTAGAAACCGTAAGAGTTTCTCCTTCAGTAGATGTACCTCTTAGGTTTGATGCGCGTACACGGAAATTATATTCTGTCCCTTGTTCAAGTGGTGATACTTTTGCAATTGGTGAAGGATACTTTCGTGATGTGAATCTGCTCCAAGTTTCTGAATCGCTTCGCTTGTATTCAACGATATATTTCTCTGCTATGTGAGAAATATTGTTCCACTGCAAATCGACGAAACCGCTAAATACATTGACGGCTTCTAGTCCAGTTACGGCCTGTGGCACAGGACGTATCTCTATTGACTGGCTAAAGTCTCCTTCGCCAACATGATTTCTTGGAACGATTATGAAGTCATAGTATTTGTTTGGATCTAAATCCGTAGCTGTGTACTGTTGTACTTCCCAATAATTTACATTTCCTGTAACAGTGTCTAGCAACTCATATGTAACTTGAACTACTGATTCATCTCCGAAATCAGGAACCTCTCCGATATAGATATCAAAGAAATCGCCAGAGATATTATTGCAACCCCAGCAATGTGGCCAGTCTGTTACCCAATTGAATGTCGCTGTAGTCTCAGTAGCAGTAACTTTTCGTATGGTTGGAGCATAAGGTGTTAATCCATATTCTCGGTTTAGTTTTGGAAAATAATTGTCGTTGTTGCTCATCTCCGAGCTAGGTGCTGACCATGTAGGTCTATCTCCAGTAAATGTCCAACCTGTATAAATTGGGTTTTCGATACTATAGAAATCGCTTTCATTCTCAATCGCTGTACATTGTGTATTACCAGTGTTGTCACAAGTTTCGGTATCAAGGGGCGATTTCAGATAATAATTTTCAGCTAAGTCGACACTATCTGGATTCGATCCTACAATCGCACCACTCAGTGGAGTTGAGTATCTAGATACCCAGACGAAGTTCTGACCTAAATATGCTTCTCCTGTAACTTCACCGATGAGTCCACCTTTTGAGTTGTTGTCACCAGCACAAACCAAAATTCCTGCTGCAAACGCTTTGGTTAGGATACCTCCGTTTTGAACACCGGCAATACCTCCACATGTTGCTTCGGTAATGTTGTAGCCATCAGTTGTGTTTAGTGTAATTCTGCTACCAGCATCGGTTATTGTGCCGTTATTGACACCAGCAATTCCTCCAAAAGTATGGTTGGTATTTGGTTGTGGGAAGAATTGAGTCTTAATGTTTACTCGTTCGATCGTACCGTTGTTGACACCAACTAAGCCACCAGTTGTACCAGAAGAACGGACATCAATAAACTGATCCCATTCTTGAACTGACACATTTCTAATTGTTCCGTTGTTGACACCTGCGATTAATCCTGCGGTTAAATTTTCGGATGTGTTGTCAACTGTTGAGAGTAATATTGAATTGCCTGGATTATACTGGAGTTGTAAGTTTCGAACAGTCGAGTTTTCAGGGATAGTTCTGAAAAGTCCAACTGTCGAATTTTCACTGTCGACGATATTTAAATCGAAGATCGGATAATTTGCTCCATCGAAGTATGTACCTGAGAAATTTTCTATTGGTTCAATTTCTACGTTTGAACAGTTAAGGTTGTTTTGTACTCGATAGTTCTTGTCAGGCTCAACATTGACATGATTTATCTGAGCGCATTCCAAGATTACATATGGAGAGTTAACTGTACCTTCACCTTGAAGTTCAGGATATGGAGGTTCTTCGGGTGGTGTTTCGTTAGCGAACGCTCCTGCAATTGGAAAGGTAAGTAGAGCAGTAATAATGAATAGATTCAATAAGTAGTTGCGATACGAAGTACCTCTTTTAATGGCCATGACATTTAGGTCGGCAATTTAGAGCCATTTCTCAAGTGAAAATGTGTAGATTTAGCCATTTTTCTGGAAAATGATTCAAAAGGACTACTCAAAAAACCTGCAAATTAGGTCAATTTGACTACTCCTATAGGTTAATACCGAGAGTACCTCACTCTGGAGATCAAATGAACATTGTCCTCATGGAAGGTCATTATCATGTATAGATGATCACAAAAGTTTCACAAGTCGCAAGAAAAAAACCTGCCGTCACGATTTCATTTTGGTTTGTTCTAGCTATTGCACTATTTACGCTTTCAAGACTCATCGATCCGGTATGGATTAATGTTGCGAGTTTGCCATCTTCAGAATCAACAAAAGCTATGGAATTAATTGAGCAAGAAATTCCGAATGCTCGTTTGGAAGGTACTCTTTGGCAAGGCAACATTGTTTTCTTTGCAGACGATGGGATTGTTAACCATCGTGAAAGTATTCAGATTTATTTAGATGAACTTGAACAGAATTCAGCCGAGAGCAATGTTGTTTCTGTTTTATCTCCTGTGGATAGAAACTTTGCGACCCAGATTTCTAGAGATGGTCGAACGGCATATGCTGTTGTGCAGTTTTCAGATAAAGAAGATTTTCATAGCGTAGGTGACTATGCGATCAAAGCGGCAGAACCTTTAAGAGAAGAAATTACAGTGGAATTTTCAGGTCTGGTTTTTGATTCGTTGGTTCCACCAAGTAACGAACTTTTCGGGATTGTCTTTGCTCTGATCATATTGTTTTTTGTTCTTAGGTCTTTAATCTCTGCAGGACTACCAATCTTCAATGCTCTATTGGGCGTAGCCATTGGCACATCGCTGGTATTCATAGTTTCACTCGTTATACCTATGCCTGAGGTTAGTTTCTTGATCGGAGCAATGCTTGGTATTGGCGTCGGGATTGATTATGTACTTTTTATTTTGATGAGATACAAAGAGGAGCTCAAAAATGGAAGTTCCAAAGAAACTGCGATTGATACGGCGATGTCAACAGCAGGGAAAGCTGTTTTCGCAGCGGGAGCTACTGTTGTTATTTCGCTTCTTGGGATACTGATAGTAAATCTTGATTATTTAAACGGAATTGCGATTGGTGCTGCGCTTTGCGTGTCAATGATGGTGCTCGTAACTTTGACGCTACTTCCGGCAGTACTTGCGACCAGAGTTTCGAATTATCTCGACAAGATTCCATTTCCTTTTTATAAGAAAGAACAAGAAGTGCTCCCAACTCGTTGGCTTAAATGGAGCAAGTTTATTCAACGCCATGCAATCATTTCGACAATTGCTGGACTTATAATTCTGTTGCTTTTAAGCGCACCAATATTAAGCATGAGAATCGGTGTTACCAATGTTGGAAATGAAACTGAGAAGAAGACCACAAAGCGCGCTTACGATCTATTAGCTGAAGGTTTTGGCCCTGGATTTAATGGTCCGTTGGTTTTGGTTGTAGATAGAAGAGAGTCAACTAGTTCCGATGATTTATCACAGTTGATGAGGGATATCGAAGGAAAGCCAATCGTTGAGAAAATTGTTCCAGATCCGACTGTAGTGACAAATGTCGATTTTGTTAGTCGATTTATAGAAGGTTTTATTATTGCTCGAAATGATGATTCAGGTAGACCAAAAGATGAAGTAAGAAAAGAAGTGGAGCCTAGATTTAGGCAAGATGTTATTGCTTTTTTAATTTATCCGAGGACTGCACCACAGGATGCACGTACAACAGATTTCGTTAATGAACTTAGAAATTCCACTATTGAATATCACAATCAAAACTCCGGGATTAAAGCTTATGTCACAGGTGTGACTGCTGGAAATATTGATTTTGCAAATATAGTAAAAGAGCGATTACCCCTATTTATGTTTGCGGTTTTGTTTATAAGTTTTATTTTCTTGTTGTTCACATTTAGGTCAGTGTTAGTTGCATTTAAAGCATTGATTATGAATTTACTTTCGATTGCTGCGGCATATGGAGTGGTTGTGATGGTATTTCAATTTGGGTGGTTCTCTGACATCCTTGGAGTAGGTACGCCTGGCCCAATTGAGCCTTGGGCTCCTTTGATTTTATTTGCGATTTTGTTTGGACTTTCAATGGATTATGAAGTGTTTTTGATATCTCGTATGAAAGAAAAATATGATCAAACGAAAAATAATTCAGAAGCAGTAGTTCATGGTTTGGCAATCACAGCAAGAGTGATTACTGCTGCTGCTCTCATTATGGCTGTGGTGTTTGCGAGTTTCGCTTTTTCTGATGAACGACCTGTGAAGTTGATGGGTATCGGATTGGCTGCTGCAGTTCTAATCGATGCCACTATTGTTCGAATGATTTTAGTTCCAGCAACTATGGAACTTCTCGGCGATAAGAACTGGTGGTTTCCCCGCCGCAAGCTCAAAAAGCAAGACGCCTAAACCCGACCCTTTTCGAGTTGGCGGGAAAAAGGATCGGTTTTGCATCTATTTTCCCGCCAACTCGGGGAGGAAAGGGTAATTAGGCCTATAGATTTTGGCGGATAAGTGCCGAAAGAAGAAGTATGAAAAAACTTCTGTCTGTAATCATCTTGTCTGTTTTGGCTTTTCAGTTCTCTAGCGTTGCATCAGTATTTGCCGCACCTGGGTCAGCTGATTTAAGAATCGACTTTATAAGTAAGGTTTATGCCGGGACGGTACATGAAATCCTAGTTTGTAACGATGGCGATGAAACTGTCACAAGCATTGACTTCGATGTAGAAATGACAAATTTTAATCTGTTACTTCCATTCGTAGCTGTTGCTAATGGGACTAACACAACATCTGTAGATGGAACCATCGATACAGACACTATTGTTTGGACAGGAGTAATGGAAAACACTCAATGTTTGAGTGTGATGTTCCAAGGCGAAGAAACTGGAGCTATTGGTGAAAACACGACTTTCGATGTTGACATTGTTTCTTCAACCTTAGAAGGCGATATAGAAAATATCGATCCTGATCTTTCCGACAATTCAATATCTCATGGACCATCTGAAATTGTATTACCTCCAGATCTTGGGATTACAACGAGGCTATTGACCCAAGGTGAAATTGAGGTGGGAACAAATGTTGAATACGAAGTGATAATCTCAAATGTTGGTCCAGGCGCATTGGACGCAGGTGGAATGAACGTGTCCTTTGTGGTCCCAACTTCAGCATCATTTGAAGAAGTGATTGACGAGAATCTAGATGACGAGTTGAGCCTAAATATGTGCTTCGAGCTTGGTCCACCTTCTGTTGTGGGGCCAGGACTAAGCGATCTTGACGGAACTATAGTTGTATGTTTGCTTAACAGAAGTGGTGCACTTTTACCAGATACGAGTTATGCATTCACGTTTTCGATGACAGCGACAGCCTCATTTGTTTCAGGAGAAGTATCGACCTTCGCGAATGTTACAGGTGAAGATGCTGATTCTGCACTTATTCAACGTGATATTAGCGCTGGAATTAATCCAGCTAATGGTGGATACAATAATATTCTTCTACTTCCTTACAATAACGATGAATTGACAGTTACAATTAACCGTTGTCCAGGACAAAGCTTTGTAACGACTAATGGTTCAGGTTGTTTTAGAGTTTCTTTCAACAAACTAATTTGGGAGCCATCATTTACAGTAGATGACTTAATACTCAGCGGTGGAGGATCTATCACGGGCTTCAGTAAGGTTAACGACTTCACATGGCAAGTATCCGTTTCAGGCATCCCTCTTAACTCTACAGTTTCTCTCAGTCTAGAAGAAGGTTCCGTGCTTGACTTTTCAGCAGTAACAAATGGAACAGAAGTTCTAGGTGAAAATGTTATCCGACATGAAGTAGAACAAAGTGGTGGTTCTGATACAACTGATGGAAATACCGATAGCGGAACAGCTTCAGCGGTAGGTTCCTTACCTGCTACTGGTACAAATACCGTAGCTCCAAATGCACTCGCAATCCTATTAATTGGACTTGGAATTCAAATCGTAAATCGATTTAAAAAGACGTTAAATCTCGTTCGCGGGATTGCAAAACATTAAAAATCTAGAGTCCTCTTGAAGGTGGTTCAGGAGCAGTGGTACCTGCTATCAGAAAAGGCGATTTTATCTGTGATGCTCTTCTGGAAAGTTCATAGCTTTGAGCATCAACGTATGAACGTTCAAAGCCAGGTTTAGCTTCAAACACGAGTAAGTTGACTACCTGGTTTCCAACTTTTGCGCTATAGAGTTCGTGTTTTGCAATCCAATCGAATTCATCGAGCAAATCTAAAAGCGCGAGATGTTCTTCTGGGCGTAATCGGTGTGTTGATATGTCGCTAATATCTTGTGAATCGGGTATGAAGTGTTCTGCCTCGAAAGTTGAGCGAACATGTTCGTTTATTCTATCTGGTTCCATGACAATGATTCGCTCACCAGCAAGCAAAGCAAAACCAATGTCTGACTGATAACAAGTCATCAATAAAGTTTCGAATGGCACGATTGTGTGCAAACTAATTCCTGCATCTCTTAATTCAGGAGATATGCTTGCTATGTCTTCAAATGCGATAGCAATTTTGTAGTTGGCGCGAGAACCAAGTTGATACGGTGTATTCGCGGGTTTGTAAACTGCCATTTGATTAGCTTGAGAGGCAGATAAAAGCATTTGAGCATCAACGAAATATATGTGTGCTCCATTTTCGCTAAAACGAGATACTGGTAGCACAACAGGTACTTGTAGTAAATCTTGAGGAATTTTTCCACCAATCGGCAAATGTGATTGTTCTGCAATGAACTGTGCTAAACGCTCGAATTCTCGAGGGTTTAGAGTCAGGGGGTCGAATTGATTAGTCATGTAACCTTCCTTGGTGCAAAATGATAAACAGGTTTCAAATTCTAGAGTGTAGGGTTACCCAAATCTCTTAAAGTTTGCAACTCTAATCCAATAGAACGAGTGAAATTTCTGTAATCCCTTACTGGGTAAGTCGATAGTGCAAAGTTAAACAACTTTGGTTCGTGAGATAAACCGAAACTGTTCTTAAATCCTTTTGCTAATTCTTCTAATTGTGCATTTGTCACAGCAGATACAAATTCGAGAAGTACTTCTGAACTATTCGTATCGGGAGCGTCACCAACTCTAACTTCAACCCCTTCGTACTCGAGAGCACCTGTAATTGCTCTATCAAATTCTCCAGTTGTTCCAACTTGAATGCTTTTTAGCCGATTCCCATCGATATTTTTTGCAAAGGATAGAGTCTTTTCTAAGATTTCTCTTCGAACAATTATTCCTGACTCTAATTGCAAGGGGACAATCACAAAAATAGGAGCATTATCCATTCCAGTTGCATCTGAAACGATTCCTTTAGCAGAGCCAGGCCTATTAGCAGCTCGATTACCTGGAATGTTTGCTTTCATATTTCCAAAGCTAGTCACTTACAGCCTTCCCTTCACCATTACCAATTATACCTTTTGAGTCGTTTCTCTGTCTAATGTGACCCATGACAGAGCCCATATACTCTGTACTTAGCGCTTTAACATCCCCAAATTTGAGGTTCTCAATATCGATACCTCTTTTCTTGCATTTTGCATCTAATAAATCGGGGACTGGCACACCTGTAGATACAAAACTTAGGGTTCGTTTTACTAGATCCGTCTCCCAACCTGCGTCATCAAAATCAATATCAACAAGCCCGGTATTATAATAAGGAGTACCATGCATCGATTCGAGTGCAAGCTCTGCAGTAACCCTTTCGAATTTACCTGGTGTTTTGGATTGTTCCTTCACAAATTCTTCGAACTCTTTGAGACTCATTTCCTTGGTAAAGATATCGTTCTCATGTTCGATCATTACAATTACTTTTGCGGAAAAATATTCATTGATTTCGGGATCAGATAAAATCATGTCCAATGAATTGATGTCCTTGATCGGCTTTACGACTTGTTTCAAAGCAGTTAATAGCGATTGTTGTGTGAGTGTACCTTTGGTTGCACATTCGACGACAATGTCTCCGGGTCCTATATCTTCTGGAACCCTATAAGTGCCTTGATCAAGAGCTGCTTCATACGCGTCGTGGGTAGTGTAGTAGTCCGATATTATCAGCGTGTCATAAGGGCTCGAACCTATGAAGTGGACATCATTTGCGGCTCCTAAGCCAGGAGCATCGTAAGCAATTGCACCATTACCGTTGTTGATTTTATCAAGTCGAGGAACTTTCGGTTCCTTTATTGTCGAATCTAAATTTACAGCAATTTGCGCGATTGAACCGAGCCAATCGTCTAAATTCCAGCCATCGACAAGTCGATCCTCAATACCTTGTATGAGGTCACGCTTAATGACAACTCGATTAACGGGGTCCATTAGATGATAAACGACAATAATTCAAGGATTCTTAAGGCTGAAATTAGCCAAAATATGAGCGAACAAGCTCGATTGTTCGTCCTGGTTCTCTGCCGGGAGTTCTGTTCATCGCAGCCAATCTTGCCAGTTGTCCATTTCTGTCTGGAGTGAATTCGACTTTTCGACCATGAGGAACACAATATTTCATTTCGATATCGTGCATAAGTCCTTGAGGGCCACCTGGATAATCTTCAACTATTAAAGACATGCTTGGCACTAAAGTCTCGGGCACTCCAAATTCTCTTGCGAGCTCTGGCGTGATCGAACCATGGTCATTAATAATTTGTGTTTGACGTGCACTTAGAAAGTTCACGTCAGCATGTCTCGGAGGATTATATAAAACACCTTTGCTTACATCACATAAACCAGGAGAAAGATATACCCATGCTTTAAGAAAATGTTCTTGCACTTTTTGTATGTCTAAATTACCTTGACCATCAAGCCAAGAATCTAAAGTCGCACGATTAATTTGTGTAACTGTTTCTTTGTTTGGTTGTAATCCAGATTGCATTCTTAGCCAATTAATTCCACGTTCATTTGCAGGAACACCCTGTTCTCTGAGTCTTTCAAAATAGTGACTGTAGGCTCCCCAAGGTATTCCGCCATGACTAATCGCAAAATCGCGAATGTCTTCTGCAGTGGGAGTTCTGTCTTTATCCATCGCAGGGTTTTGTTGATGGATATGTTCATTAACTTTCAAATAATTCTGTATCAAATCTTCTAGAGAATATGTAATAAAGTTTTTTTCAATTACCGCTTGAGAAAGTTCATCAGGTGAATAGTAATAAGAAAACAATTCTCGCCATTTAGCTTTTTCTTTTCCAGTTGCAGATTTGTAATCAAGATAAAATACTGATGATGTAGGGGCTGTCATGCCTACTTCTGGAATGAACGCTTTCTTTTCATTTAGTTCTTTGAAATATTCTTCGCCTGGCAACGCATCTTTGCCGTGAAGCTTTTGGTATCTGTCGACGATAGCCTTGAATAGCAACCCTTTTTCTAGGTAGTTCAGCTGTCCAGGAAAACCGACCGCACGACGGATCGAAGCATAGACAGATTCATCACCAGCGTATTTCCAAAGTCCTTTAAATAAAGTGCCCTTTGTTGTTGAAGTATATCCATAGGTATCTATTCCATTTTCTTTAAGTATTTCTTTGAAAGGCATTAGAAAACTAGATAAGGATTTGCCACTTGGATAAATGACGTCTCGATAATAGGCAACAAAAAGTGCAACTGCCTTGAGTTCTTGTTCAGATAGCGGTCTTAGCAAAGCAGGGGAGCTTGACCCAGGTACAAACTTTAGAGCAATGTGTTTAGATGGAACATTTACGCGCATGATTATCTATCAAAAATTCTCTTTAAAAAACCACGTTCTTGGGCTGGAACTAAAACCTCAACTTTGTCAGCGGCAGGTCCGCCTTCAGAGTTTTCTCTGATCTTCGTTTTTTGTTCTTCTGTCAGTTCAGCTCGTTCGGTTAGTTCTTTCACGATGGCAACATCGCTATGCTTTCCTTTGATTGTTGAAATCACAGTCTTAATTAAAAGGTCATCGAGGTGAATGTCGCCTTTTAGGATTTCTTTACGAATCGAAGCTGAAGAGAATCCGTCTTTAGTCGTTTCCACGATACTTGAAGCAGATTTGGAAGTAAGCACTCCAGAATCAATCAGCATCTTCGCGATCTTCACATCTTCTTGTGTTCCTCGAAGCTGAGCAATCATTGCATCAGTCAATGCGGGATTTACTTTATCGAGGGCATGTTTAAGAATTGTAGAATACAGTTCTGCTCGACGATTGGTGTGCATCTGAGCTGATACAAGCGTAATCAAATGTTCGCTTGTCAAGTGTGGTTGATCCAAAAGATCATACACTGAAAGAGTAGGAGCATAACCTCGGCGGTCAGCAGCTACGATAGCTTCGAGTACTGATGCGTCCAGCTTTGGATACCTGTTCAAGATCCAATTGTGTACGTCAGTTTGATAAATTCCATCTTTTGACTCATTTACAATTTCTAGTAGTTCTTGGTTCGAGAATTTATTAGTAGTTGTAAACTGCATATCGCCGTAATGGCTACGTTTCGACTTCTTTAAGTGCTCGATAAGTTTTTGGTAGTTACTTCTAGTGTCGCGATATTGTTGTGTCGATTGTTGAGTGAATATGCGTTCGCTAGGCCGAGCAGGCGTGATCAAATCATTGTAGGCTTTGCGCTGTTGGGGATCGGACAAAGTATCTTTAGCATTTACAAGTTCTGCCATTTGTTCGCCAGTAGATCCACTAGCCGAAGTGCCAGCTGCATCGGGATGAATCTGTCTTACTTTTTTCCGAAATGCTTGAGCAACGAGTTTTTCTATTTGGTCGTCATCTAAGCCGGATAATGTTTCAGGATTGATCCCTAGAATTTCATAATATGTCTGATTGGCCATTAAAACCTTCCTTGGCGATCTATCAATTATAATCGGACATAACGGACACGCGCAAGGGGTCGTGAAAATGGGTTGAGAGCCGATTTTATCCGTTTTAACAGGGATTTTACCTAGAAACGAACGATTGAGTACGTAAATCTAATAGTTGAGCTATACCTACAGGCTGCCTAGTGCCAGTTGTAGGTATTGTGCCCGTTTCTCTACCAATTCGGATCTGTTCGAGCCTCTCGAGCGTCGGAAATGTTTCGGGATCGTGTCCCGAATCAATCCAGTCTTTGATGGCCACTAATTCAGGTCCAGCGTCTTTGCGAGAGAGACAGCTAACTGCATTATTGATTCCACGATGAGTGCGAAGCGCAACAGGGTGAGCTTTAGCTATGTCTGCAAACAATTGTGTTGCTTCGTATGCTTGATTAAGTTTGGCTAAAATTTCAATGACTCGATCAAAAAATGGGTTTGCTACTAGCGCATCACTGTGATGGAGTGTTAAATGACGCAGTGTTTTATGAACGCTAGCAATCTCTTCGCCAAAAGAAAGATCAAAAACAACCTGTGGAAGCTTAGGACTTAAAGCCAGTTTTGATCCATGAGCAAGAGCTGCTTCGTGAAACAAAATTGCAGCTTGAGCGCTTTTACCTTCTAAACAAGCCAAAGTGTGAATTTGGTCGGCTAGTTCGGCACCATCAAATTCTCGGTCTCTTCCTGAGGGTATGTTCAAATCCATTAGGAGTATTATCCCATGGTTTTCAGGCTTAGTAAATTCCTAAAATTCCCATTTCAATTAACAATATGAGAATAGTTTCGTGATTTTCCGAGATCTTTACTAGCATATTCATTCCACAAGGATGTAAGGAGCAATAATGGGTATGAGTGGCGATACAGCAATTTCGGATTTTGAATTAGAGTACGAAAATAACCCCGAATTTTTTGTAGAAGATCCTCGCGCATCAAGGTTGTTAGATGCAAGAGTAATTGAAGCATTTCCGAAGTATGCAGAATCTTTCGATTTTAAATCTATATATGATTTGGTGACTTCTAGAGTTAGTTGGATTACGAGAGGCTTTAGTCCAACTTATTTCAAACTTAAAGATAACAACAAGCAAGTTCATAAAGTCGCAGGCGAGCTTTCTGCTAAAGAGCAAGCCGATTTATATAAGTATTGTATTCAGAACACAAAGTACAGAATAGGGCTAGTTGTTCATGGAGTATTTACAGAACCTGAAATAATCAACGATATTTTTACAAAAACTTTTACTGGCGAGGGCTTGTCTTATGCCCAGCGTAGAGAAATGCAAATAGCATTGATTGCTCAAATGCTCAGAAAAGAACCGAGAGACCCTAACGTCGTAAGACAAATCAGACCTCATTTGCAATGGGCGATTAAGGAATTTGGTTCAGAAGCTCTTAAATGGGTATTTGATGTAACCAAAAGAGACGGAAGTTCATCAGCACATTCAAGACCAATAATGGCAAATCCCAATATGCAAAGTGTCATAGGTCTGTTATTTACTCAAGTCATGCCAGCAGAATATGCAAGATACATTTTCGATGCTAAGTGGCACACTAGTAGTCCTATGCAAATTTGGGATATTTTAAAGTCAGCACACGATAAGCACCAAATTAGGTCGATATCAGACCTTCAAAAAACCTTTGGTGAAACGGACATTTGGGAACAAGCAAAGTTCTATTTGAGTGGTTTGGAAAAATTAAACACAGAAGGTTCTCAATTCCAAGCGGTCGTTGATCTAGTGCAAAGCACAATAGCGATAAATCTTGCTGATTTGTCTCGGAAAATTTTCCAAACCGATCAGCCGATCGAATCTCGAGATGTTAAAGCTTTGCTGGCATATTTTGAACTTGCAACTGAACATACAGAATTGTTTGTCCATGCCCACGGAGATTTCAGTCCAAACTTTACAACGCCAGAAGATTTTCGTATCAAACTCTGTGAAGCAATCCAAGGTCGAATTCCGCTTCGAGAGGAAGCGAAGATGTTTGGTCTTTCTCACATCACACTTGAGCGCTTCAAAGAAAGCAACGATCGAGAACTCTTAAGCGTTGTTCTTGTTGATCATCGTGACGATTTGCAAACACCTGTTGTGCAACATTATTTCTCGACAGAAGGAATTGAAGCTACACTTTCTGCGCTGTCACTTAGAAGGAAACCATCTGGCGTTGCTAGTGGAGATATATCAAGCATTTCCGCTGGATTGAATCCTAAAGATTATGTTTCTCGTGCACAAGAATTCGGCCGTATTTCTATAGTGTCGTCATCTGATGATCCAATGTTTGCAGGTGTACCGTCTGCTGTTGATGCTGTTGTAGGTTATGCAGTCTTTACCGGACAAGCTGCTGATGCAATTGCTGAGTTGGCTATCGAATGTGCCCAAGCAACACAGGATAAATTAGCAAATGTTCCTGATTCAAGAAGATCAACCAGTCGAACATTTTCTAAAAACTTCCTAGAACGATTCGTAAAAGCATTTGAACTCAAAGAAGGTCCGAATATAGAACATACTGATAAAGCAGTGGTTGCATATCGTTCAATCATGAATGCTCAAGTGCTCGTTCCTAGCGCCGAAACTGGGATTTCTAGGTAGCAATTAGAATTTCACTATTTTATAAAGTATCTCTTAGAATCTTTTTTCGTCTATATGATAGAGCTTAGTTAGGATTGCGTTTTGCCATATGATTTTTCTATTACATTCTTCCAAAACTATGCGCAAAGATCCAAAGAGCGCTGCAAAGACTACAACTCCAGAATTCATTTCCGAAGCTGAACAGATCGCGAAGTATTTGGAATCTTTAGATGAAAAAGACATTGCGCAAGTAATGAAGGTATCTCCTGAGCTTTCAGCCAAAACAAAAACTCTATTGGGCAGCTGGTCTAAATCTCAATCTAAACTGACTCCCGTAATTGATAGTTTTCTTGGAGATATTTATAGTGGCCTCCAAGCGCATGATCTCAATGCAAGCGATAGAGCTTTTGCTCAGAAGCACTTGCGAATTATTTCTGGACTTTATGGATTGTTAAAACCACTCGATGGTATTGTGCCTTATCGACTAGAGATGGCATATAAGTTGCCTGAAGAAAAGTTTCGGAATCTCTATAAGTTCTGGGGAGATAAGTTAGCTAAAGCTATTAAAGGTGAATCTATTGTAAATCTCACCAGCGCAGAATACGGTAAAGCATTGCTTCCTCACTTAGGTGATGTTGAGATTGTCACACCAAAGTTTTTAAGCGTGAGCCCCAAAACAGGGGAACCAACCTTTGTGACAGTGCACTCGAAAATCGCAAGAGGAGCGTTTGCTCATTGGTTGATTAAGAATAGGGTCCAAGATTTCAAAGATCTCAAAGATTTTGATGAGATCGGCTATAAGTACGACAAAAAGCAAAGCAGTGCTTTGGAACCAGTTTTTGTCGCCAAAGAATTCAAAGGGCTTGGTTTAAGCGTAAGACTTAGTTAAACGGCATATTTTATGGATCTAAATCGTTTAAGTGAGGTCTGAATCGGGTCGAATCAGGCTTATGAAGAATAGTGTTTTTCATTGGATATATCGCGTATGCGCTTCAGTCCTTATTGGGCTGATTGCCTTTGCTGTTGTTTTTACGGCAATGTTTTTCACTCCAGGTTTAGATGGTGAATCTGCCGGAGGACATTACTGTCCAAGTGCATTTTCGAATCCGAGATATATTGTTCCTGAATCTTTCTCTGAAGATACAAAATATACTGCTGCAGTGTATTCAGATTTTTTCAATGAACATACAGGCTCAGATGAGTTAGGACAGATTGATGACCCTCTAGAGAAGACGCTAGCCCTAAAGAAGATTCTCTTGAATTTTCTAGAACATGATGTTTCCACTGGCAGCGATGAGCGAATCAACAGGTTATTTGAAGATCAGAACTTGCTCCTTTGCTCGTACGATCGTCAAGACATCTCAGCTGCGGATGAGACTAGTGATTGGATTTTTGAAAGCAATGCTGATGAACTATTAACAATCGATTTTGATAATGAGCAAAACCGCTTTTTTGGAATGCTCAAATTAAAGAATGTCTTGATACTTTGGTTCTTCGTTATATTGCTCACTGCAGTTACTTTTGTATTGCGAAACAAAATCGAAAACTATCAAAAAGCAAATAAGATCCTCAGAATAATTACTTTGCTTATAGTTATTCCGGCTTTGTTGTTTTTTATCTTAGGTCCCATATTGATGTTTGATTCTGGAGAAGATAGCTATGGTGCACCTTGTTCTGTCTCTTCGGCATTTGATACGCCTAAGACTTTTTCTGATTCTCGATCGATGATATTGGTTGGTCTTATTTCGACTGAAAAAGCCTTGACCGGTGATGGTTTAGAAGATGTCGCGAAAATCAAGGAAGAACAAAACATTACATATACTCAAGAAGAGATAGATGACTATCTAGAGCAACTAGAGTCAATTCGAGAAAAAGCTATCCCATTACTTGAGGAATTGAAGAATACTGATACCTATAAAATGGCTGCATACAATAGTCAGTTTGCTTCTAGTGATTGTATCCGTGATGCTCGAATAAGTCTCATGTTTACCCTTTTTGGGTCAATTGTGCTTATCGGCTTTTTGGTATTTATGTTTGGTAATAAGTTATTAAAGCGATAAAGTTGGCTTTGCGCCCACACCCTTATATCTAGCATCCATTTCAATAAGAACTTTTGACATGGTGTCGGCAATCATTTCCGATGCTTTTTCTCTCGTGAGTTGTTTCTTGACGTCAAAAATTCCAGAGATGATGTCTTTTCGGTCTTTGCCGTCTTTTTTGAATCTCAAGATTGGTGTGAAATCGACATAATCTTCTGACACAAGTTTTTCTGCTAAGTCGACCAACATTGCATCTGCGACGAGTTCAAATTTCAGATCAGCAATAGTTTCATTGATTTCCGCTTTATCAGCTGCAGTCAAAGAACGATCAGTGTAAAGCATTTGAGTAAACTGCGAAAGCAAACCAATTGAACGAACTGTGTTTGCGAGCAACGGTACCAATATTACCTTTCCGCCTGAATTTGTGACACGAATTGTCTCTAAAAATGATCGCATGCGATTTTCTAAATCTTTAGAATGTAACACTGCTGCCAACATTGAGATTGTCACATCATATTGTCCGTCTCTAATAGGTAAGTATCCACCGTCACCCAAAACTTGTCGGGTTCGCTCATGATTTTTAGTAGGGCGATTAACAAATGCTTGTGATGAAAAATCGATTTCGTCAATGGTGGTATCAGTAGTTAATCCGCAAATGTCTTTTGCGAGGTTTCCTGCTCCACATCCGACATCTAGAATTCGTTTGCCTTCGAATACGGTTGCCGCTTGTTCATTATTAAAAGGGTCGTAGTTTGCTAACAACACTAAAGCGGCAAGACCACGTTGGTCAGTATATGATTTATCTGCTTGTCGACGAACGTCAGATTTCTGTACTTCGGTCCGAGGGGTTACAGCTTTGCTCAGATCTAAGACGCGATTTCCGACAAAGAAGTTTCTGCGCGCCCATTTGAGGTTTTCTCTTACACTAAACCAGATATTTCGAGGATCTTCAGCAATGCCCGAAGGATCTGGAGTTGTAGGCAAAGTCAGGGGAGTGCGTTGGAAAATTGTCTCTTGTAAGGATTCTGGAAGTTCAGGTTTCTGCAGACTTTCCTTCGCCTTTTTCTTTCTTAAATACTCCGCACCAGATTTAGACATAAGGAATATATTAGTACATAGCGTATTTTATGAGCAAAAGCGTGTTTTGTTGATTCTATCAGCGTGAATCTAGCGATGGTGCTGGTGTGGCTGGGGCATCTCGCGGTATTGGTTCTTGCAGATTAGCTTTTGATTGTTTGAGATCTACGATGGCTTTTTCGATGTCTGCATAGCCATTGCTTAGATGTCCAAATAGCATTCCTTCAAATTCGGTAAGGGGTTTGCTTGTTGTGTTCTTGCCATTTACGATTACGGAATCGTCAAAATATGCATCTAGTAAAGTGCCTACTGGCATATCTCCAAGTAGACGACTCGCTGTTTGTTGTTCAAGCATATAATTACGCGGAGGAATGTCAGATGGACCGTCAAAAAATTCTTTGCAGGTCATAGTTCCAAAATCCGGAGTTTTACTGCTCAATACCCAGCGAGTCAAAGCTTCAGTTGTTGCTTCGTTTAATATTTCTGAACCGTTAGATCTGTCAAGGTAATTTCTCAGACCCATACGATCAACTTGAACATCGCCGTAGAGCTGATTTTCGAATTGAGATATTCCAGAAACATAATGTAAAAGTTCGTGTAGTAGTGGGGAACTTTCGATATCGACTTGTCCTGAAGCAAAAACTGTCGGCGCTTTAGTAAGCACGATTGAAGGATTGTACGACATGTAGTATCCGCTCTCAGAATGACTTTTCGTTAATGTTGGATCTAGATGTACTTGAATCAGTTCCAGTAAGTCATTGCTGGGATTTAGCCAATGTTCAGGTACGGGCAAACCTGAGTCGTGCAGTTGTTGTAGACGATAACGAAGTAAAGGTAAAAACACATCATTCTTGAGTTGTGTCAATTCTCCAGGTGGTTGCTGAGCAAGCATTTGGCGCTGTAGATAGCGAGCGCTGACAACTGTTGGTTGGTTGTAACCGGGCTCCATTACTTAATCATAAATCGAATCTGCGGCAATAGTAATCATACTTTTTGTGATGTGGGCAGGCTTAGATTTTTAGTTTGTTTTATTGGTCATGATTTTTCAACTAGCGATCTTTTTGAATGTTACGTTTACTTCGTAGCCGATTGCTCTTGCGATCTTGTTAAGGGTCTCAAGATTGGGATTGCCTCCGCCGGCTTCGAGCCTTGCAATTGCTGGTTGTGTGCTTCCCATTAGTTGTGCGAGCTCTGTTTGGGTAAGTCCTGCTTTTTCGCGGAGTTTACGAATTTTTACTGCAGTTTGATATGCGAGTTCGTCGTCCTGGTACCCTTTCCGGAAATCGGGATCTTTCATCTTTTCATTGACATACTTGTTGAAATTGAATTGTTTATTACTCATTTTAAATTCCTTAAAATATGGCTGTTGTAGGTGTTAATAGCTCGATTCACTTCACTGCTTTCATTCCGTTTGGTCTTTCGAAAGACTGTTAGTAGAATAATCTTTCGGTCGGTATTGATGTAATAACTAATTCTGTATTCTCCACTAGTCAGATGAAATCTTAGTTCTCTTAGTTTTCCTTTCAATTGGCTCGTAAAAGGAAAACCATGAAGTGGACCTATTTCACCTAGTCTTGCTATGTTTCGTGAGACTTTACCCTGTTCTCGTATTGAAAGCGACATGAGCCATTCTCTTACTTCTTCCTCGAAATGAACTTCACCCCAGCTCATTATATACCTTTATTGTTATATAACATCGACGGTATGTCAAGGTGGCTTTAGGAAATGTAAAATACATTGGCCCTCCAGTTGGAAACTTATTTAGGAGGGAAGATGTGAATTATTGTAATGCAAACATACGTTCGTGTCAAGTCGTCAGGAAAAATCTGGAAGGCTTAAAAGCGAGAGTCATTCTAGTGTCAATCCATGTGGCGGAAAACCCCTCGAAAGCACCGCCTCCATCCGCTCCGCAATCTGAAAATATTCGTTCATAGTGCGATCAACCGCGAAATTGTAAGCAAGATGAACCAAACCAATATGAAGTGCACATACATCAAACCGAGCACCGAGTTCCGCATCATTCCCGCCAAACTCTGTGCCGCGCACAGCTTCAAAACCAAGACCACGCCAGTCAACAGTCTCAAAAGCTTCATGCCATGGCGCCCAGAAGTCGAACCATGCATAGTCATATAAAGCATCTCCTGCGATAGAGTTTCCCCAGTCGAAAACTGCTTCGATGCGTTCGCCATCTACAAGAACGTTTTTGTTGATCAGGTCGCTGTGACAAAGGCTGGGTTTTACTTCTATTGTTTCGCATAGGTTTTGTAGCTGAGATAGGTATTTTTCGAATGTCTCATTTGCTTGCGCGTTTGCTTGTAGTTTTGCTTTCCATCCGTGATTTCGCGAAGTGTCTACGTCGTCATTTACGCTCAAGACGAACTCTTGCCAAGAGCCATAAGTCTGCTCGCTAGGACTAATCGGACCATATATATTGGGTTGAAGTTCGACGTTTCTCATAGCTGCTAATGCTTTTGTGATAGCAGGTAACAGTGCCTCTAGTTCGCTAGCGGACGAGTTTTCTAAGAACCGACCTTGATGACGAGAAGATATTGCACAATATCCGCCATCAAATTCTCCCACATCAAAAACTTGAGGGATAGGAAGATCAGCACTTGCGAAACTATAGCTAAGTTCATCTGCTCGAAAGTCATCAACGTAATCGGAAAAGCGCACGACTAGTTCTTGTTTGTTCACAGTGAACGCATATGCTTTCGACCAATCACCAGCTCCTAGAGGTTCGAGGTTTGTTAGGGTGTTGTATTTTGATTCGAGGAACTGCTTGATGGTTTCTAACTTTAAATCCATGTGTGCCTTTAATCTCTATGAAAATGCTTAGAGAACATTATGGCAGATGGGGAGTTAAGTGTCGTTTAAATTTTAATGTTTGCGAAATTGATAATGAACAGAGTTATGTTATTCGTTCCAACAAAATTGAAGGGCTGGAGCGCTGAGGTCTAGTCTTTGTTGTCGTTTTGATCATGCTCGGTTTCTTGGTTGATCTCGTGGATACTCTTAACACCTTCAGGGTACTCTTTGTCTTCTATTTTCTTTACGCCATTACTAAGTTGGTAGTCCATGCCAGAGGAGACAAATTTTACCGGCTAAAGCCCAGTTCACAGCTATCAACTGAAATGGAAGATTTCGGATGTGCAGTTACAGTCAATTGTTTCGCACCTTGTGGAATGTTTACGTGCCCAGCAACAAAGGTTGTGTCACCCACGACGTTGTAATCTAGCTCTGAAGGTGATTGAACTTCGCCATCAATATCGACCACGATTCGTACATCATCATCGGTATGGTCGGTGAAGGTAAATTCAGCTCTTGTAAAGTCTGAATTGGTTCGTCCATTTCCCGTTAAAGTCGTGTCGCTGTAATTAAGTGTGCTGGAGTCGAAACATCCTTCGATTGAATCATCTTGAGTCCAGTTATTGTCTTGTGCTCCTTCAAAACCGGCGTTGGAGCATCCCGTTGCCCCCAATGCCAATGCTGTTGCAATTGCGCCAAATGCTTTTCTGTAAGATTTCAATTTTTCACAGTCCTTTGTGATCGCGATGATTTCCGTATTTCTTCAACTAATCCAGAGTACAATCTTTCGATCTTGGAAACAAGATAAAATTCTATCGCGTGCGGATATTTTGGTAGCTCCAGGGCGTAAAACATGTCAAGATCAACGCGGCTAAAAAAAGTGTTGCGCAGTCTCGTTTTCTTGTGTGGACTTCACCACTAGCTTGTGCCCGTTTTGTTTCATCTGCGTTTCCCAGAACGCAACGATATCTGTGCCTGTCGACAGGCTTCTCTACTTTTCCGAAAGCTTCTTTAGAAAAATGTCAAACGTTTCTTTGTTGCAGCAATCGTTATCCCAACACCTATCACCAGCAACGCGACTCCAAGTTGAACCTTGGGGAACGTTGAATTACCCGTTGTGGCTAATTCTCCCGCAGTATCGCTTGCAGGCACCGCGGAAGTTGTAGGAGTCGAAGTTACGGCTGAAGCATCAATAACTAACGAAATCTCTTGTGATGATTCGCGCAATCCGCCGCCAGTCAAAGAATCCGATGCAGTTAAAACAAAATCAAATGTTCCAGCGGTATCTGGTGTGCCAGTAATCTCGCCAGTTGATGTGTTCAAAGTTAAACCTGATGGGAGAGTACCAGAACTTATTGACCATGTTGGGCTTTCTGGGTCGGGAATACCTGCACCTGTATAACCAATGACAGTTGGTGCATACGAAAATGCAGTTGCAACAGTTGCCGAAGATGGCGCATTAGAACTTATTGCACTCAAGATAATGAAGCCATCACCAGAGTTGTTGTCGTCAAATGTAAGGTCATTCGTCACCCCGACTTCGCGAAAGCCAGCGCCGCCGCCGCCTCCGCCACCAGATGCTCGACCTGATCCACCGTTACCGCCAGACCCGCCGGAACCTCCACCGAAGTATCCGCCGCCTCCGCCGCCACCTAGACCGAGTGCGTCAATAATTGAGTTGCGACCAGAACCACCTGTACCTAAAACACCTGCGAGTCCTCCGAGGCCTCCGCCGAATCCATCGAAATCAGAACCGTTGTTACCATTGTTCCCGCCGGTACCACCAGCTCCGCCAGTGCCGATTCCATTTCCGCCGCCTCCTCCGCCGCCGTTACCAACTTGGAAGGGTGCAGCACCGCCGCCACCTCCGCCGGCTCCACCAGTTCCAGATGCAGCAGTTGGGGTTCCTCCGTCACCGGCTGGGTCACCAACATTGCCGCCATTTGTTCCAGCAGTTCCTGTTCCTTGACCAGCTGTGCCACCGCGGTATCCTGCGCCGCCGTTTCCGCCATCAAGTCCTAAGCCAGATGCACCGCCGCCACCGCCTCCGCCACCGGCTGCAATTGCAACATTGGTTCGTGCGAATGGTGCTCGACGCACGTCGCTACCTGCACCTCCACCGCCGGAAGATGTTGTAAATGCACCGTTATTTACTCCGCCATTTCCACCGTCCATGTCACCTGCACCTGAGAATCCTCGTAATTCACCAAACCCCGCTGAACCGACATTGAACTGTAAAGTTTCGCCCGACGTAACAGCGATCGTTGCGATAATTCTTTGACCGTTACCGCCTGTTCCCCCGTTGCCTAAACCATTATTACCGCCCTGACCATCGGCTCCAGCTGCACCATAAACATCAACAGTTACCGAAACAACACCGTTAGCTACTTCACAGTCGGTCGAGCTTACGGGTGTTGTGAAAGTAGCATCGCACGCTGCCGCATAGGCACCTGACGAAAAACCAATAAGACTAAAACTAGAAAGTGCAATGACGCACAACAAACCAAAGCTATTTTTAAAGCGAAACATTACAGACTCCCTTGCCCAAACCATAAAGGATATAATAGAGGGCAATGGCGTTCAGGTCGTTGATAGTTTATAGAATCTTTGCCATCTCCAGCTCCGGGCCCTCTGCCCCTCCTAACAAATCACCTAAATCAAAAGAACCGATATCTCTAAACCTAAGCTTTCGATAAAAGTGTTGCGCGGTCTCGTTTTTTTGCGTGAATATCACTAATACTTTGAACCCATAATTTTTGACCTTATAATCAAGTTAGTGGCAGGCCAGTTCTTTAGTTATGACACTTGCTGCCTGTGAACCCGAAGAAGAAGCCACTGAGGTTCAGTCGAAGTCAAACGAACGGATCGCAGTTGCAACAGCTCCGGGGCTGATGAAGAGTCTTCATCCGAAACTACCGAACCCCCGGCCCAAACCCCAACCCCAGCCGGCGACCTCGTCGACGTAGTCAGCGTCACTGATGGCGATACGATCAAGGTTCGCATCCCCGGCAACGGCAACAGCAACACCGAAACTATTCGTTTCATCGGTATTGATACTCCTGAGACTCGTGATCCGAGGAAACCTGTGCAGTGTTTTGGGCGTGAGGCGTCGAATAAGATGACCGAGCTTGTTGAGAACAAACAGGTGATTCTAGAAAGCGATGGTTCTTATCGCGATTGGGATCGTTACGGTCGTCTTCTCAGGTTTGTGTTTTTGCCTGATGGTACGAGTGTGAATTTGAAAATGATTGCCGATGGTTATGCGCATGAATTTCCATATAATTTGCCTTACAAATACCATTCGCAATATAGACAAGCCCAACGCGAAGCCCGCGAAAACAATAGGGGACTGTGGTCGCAATCTACTTGCAATGGTGATACCGAACAAGCCGCTGACGGTTTTGTCGCTTCTCGTAATCCTGAGGCTTTACCTGGCACATAAGCTCCCAAAATGACAATGTCGGAATGTGGGGCAAGGTGTCATTTGTTAGTTGATCAACCATAGATCTTGTTAAAGATGTATTGGTATATCGGATCGCCAGTTTCCAATTCTTCGCCAAGTTCCTTGTCTATTACAACAAATCCTCCGAGGAAACCTTCATCAAAAACTGAATATGCTTTATATCGCTTCATATTTCTACCTCCTTTCTTATCGTGAAAGTATCTTACCAAGGTTCACAAAAGGCAAAATTTCGCCGGTCCGTTTATAGAAGTAGCTCTTTTGTAGTGCTCACAAACAGCTAATGGCTAGGCTACTTGCCAATCTACATTTTGACTAAGCTTTTTGCATGTCAATTACTCAACCGAAACTCTCAAAAATCACACGTGTACCTCTCCGCGAAGTGTGGGCACATGAAGCACTTGATTTTACAAACTGGCTAGCACTTCCAGAAAACCTGGAGGAACTTGGTGACGCTATCGGTATCGAAATTATGGATGCCCGAACATAAGTAGTAGCTGGTCCCTTCAGAGTGGACATTCTTGCAAAAGACGCTGAAGACAGATTGGTGATCATCGAAAATGAGTTAGAGGCTACGAATCACGATCATTTAGGTAAAATCATTACATATGCAGCCGTTCACAAAGCAGAAATAGTTATTTGGCTCGTTGCAGAAGTCCGCGAAGAGCGTGAGCAAGCAATTACTTGGCTAAACGATAACCTGGGTGAGGATATCGGTTTGTTTTTATTAGAAGTTAGAGCAGTTAAAATTGACAATTCACTTCGTGCACCAATTTTTGACGTTGTTGCCAGTCCGAATGAATTCGTAAAAATACAACGGAGCGCAGCAGGTAGCAGTTCAGGTAAAAGCGAATTAAATAATTTGTAGCTCGAGTTTTGGGAATATTTCACGGCTAGTTTAAAGAAAAACAAAGGTCCGTTCATCACGGGTTTCACAAAAGCTCGACCGCAGATGTGGTTAAACGTAAGAATAGGAACCACGCAAGCACACATAGTAGCGACCATCGTTCAATCTGATAAACGGATAGGGATTGGTTTATATATACGAAACAACAAAGAACTTTTTCATGAACTTTACGCGAAAAAAGACCAAATCGAGCAAGAGCTGGGTTTCTCTCTTGACTGGAGGGAATTACCGGATAAAAAAGCCTCACGGGTCACACTCCAAAGAGATGGCGATTACATCAAAGCTCTTGAAGAAGGACAAGAAGAATATCGAAAAGAATAAGTCAATTGGATGGTTCAAACCGGAAACAAGTTAGCAGAAGTTTTCGGTCCTTTGGTTCGGTAGTCGAATGGCTGGCACGCGAAATGAGTTGACACCGGTTTTTGTGGGTCTGCTTCTTCCGCGTAAGCTGCTTAGCTAGTTTCTGTATCCGGACTAATTAGCATGTCGCAGAATACCAGGAAATCAATTATTAATAGGGCTTTAATGAGATAATCATATCGTCCGTAATTAGTGCTTTTACCATGCATAATTTTATGCCGATTGAACAATGAGCTACCGTCTCTGTTATCCGATTTTAAGAACTGGTCGAAAAGTAGGGTATCCACAACCTCCTTTGTCTCTGCTGGAACAAGAGGGATCGATAACTTTTTATAGCTATTCTCTTTTCCTGAGTAGTCTGCTTTATGTGTTGCTTTATAGTTGTTTTTTTCGAGGAATTCAGTGTAAATACCTTCTGCTTGTGCAATTAAAGCAGGCAAAATGGCATCGGCGACATTAATGTCACTTAAAAGGTCGTTAGCCATTATAGATATGCAGTTTTTAAGGATGGGTAATCGGTCTGAAGAAATATTGCTTGATTCCCAAAACTCGTACATTTCCCAGATCGCGGAATGATTGCCATTTTGGAAATATGAAATAAAAAGCTGATCGATTTGAGAACTTGACGGATTCTCGATCTTACCGGCGCGTATCACCTCGATTAGTAAATCCGTTGAAATACTTGTAGTTACTATCCAGCCAAATTTTTTAAGAACAGCAACTGCTTCATCTCGTGTATAGCCTGATTCTTTTTCAAACCGATACCAATCGTCGTGTATATAACGGAGCGATTCGAATACTTGCAAGTTGATGTCCGAAACAATTTTCGAAAAATCTGTTGTGAACAATTTAGAAAACTCAGGAAACTTGACCGGCAGAATGGGAAATTTTAGAATGATTGCACTTGGATCAGGAAGATTAGGAACGTTCAATTTTGCCAATTCCGAAATTCGGTTCAATGCGTCAAAAGTTGGAGTCATTGCCTCTCTAATTGATTCGGTGAGCTCGACCCTTCGGCGACGCCGAGCATCTACATACTTATCGATGGAACTGCCGATTTCTAGTAGAGGTTGTTCCAGCTTGTCGTAAACAAAAAGTGCTTCTACAACCTTATCTATCTCACTGTCGTCAAGAGCATCTATATCGATTCCCTGTTTGCTTTCTTCAGTTAGGCGTGCTTTGGCGAATTTGATGATCGCGGGTCGGTTACCTAAAGCATCGCAATCTCTTAGGAACTCAGATTCAATACGAATCGAAGCATTTCTAAACGAGAGAGTTCCCGAACTCAAGTTGACTTTTAGTGGGGGCTTGCGACTTATTGAGAAATTTTTACTTGAATTATCATTTTCTTCAGGCGTCATTGGTAATCTTTCATTTCGATGAGCTTACGATACTGTCGTACCGAAATGGTAGTATATTTCAAGAACTTTTTTCTGAGGCAATATGCAAGAGAACCCAAGTGAAACTCTGGTCTTGAAACTAACAGCAGTAATAGGGTTTTATTTCGCGAGGTGGATTTAATGTTAGGTTTTCGCAATATTGAAGGTCTCAAGTTTGAGGATCTGATATAAGCCATGAGCGAAGCTTCGCAGTCGGTTCTCGCATAACTCCTAAAAGTGTGGTAATTTCCGAAAAGTCGGTGGTTAGAAGCTGCACGGACTTTTTTGTCCTAGCTAGAATATAGCCTATTGGTGTTCAACAAGAAGTTGGATGAAAAACTGGATTTTAAAGGAAAAAATGACTGCCCAAACCGCTACTAAAACACGAACGCCTAAAACAATAGCCAGCTCTAAAGTTCGAAGAATTTCAGGACCAAAAGCTAGTCCGAAACGCAAACAAAAGATTTTTAAAACAATCGACCTTTTCGCAGGCGTTGGTGGAATAAGGCTCGGTTTTGAACAAACTGGTAGGTTCAACACAGTTTTGGCAAACGATATCGAGCCAAAATGTAAAGTCACTTACGATGCTAACTTTGAAGTTACAAAACTACTGATTAAAGATTTGAAAGAACTGTCAAACGACGAAATTCCGGATTTTGATTTTCTTTTAGCTGGTTTTCCTTGCCAGGCATTTTCTATAGCTGGTTACCGTCAAGGTTTTGCAGACCAAAAGGGTAGAGGCGACCTGTTTTTCGAAATCGCGAGAATTATTGAAGCAAAAAACCCAGAAGGTTTTCTGCTAGAAAATGTTAAGAACCTCGAAGGTCACGATGGCGGGCGAACATTCGAGATAATTGTTCGAACTCTCAATGAGCTTGGCTATTCTGTCAAGCATAAGGTCTTGAACACTAAAGACTATGGGCGACTACCTCAAAACAGAGAGCGTATTTATATCGTTGGTTTTAAAGACAAAGATAAAGCTGATCGGTTTCAATTTCCTGGGGCTGTCAGCAACAACAAAGATGTAAATAGTATTTTGGACGATCCTATAAAAGTTGAACCAAAATATTTCTACAACGACAAATTGTTGTATGACCGCCTGGTTGATGACGTTGTTGAAGAAAATGTTGCCTATCAGTGGAGACGACAATATGTACGAAAAAACCAAAGTGGTGTATTCCCGACATTAACAGCAAACATGGGTACAGGCGGACATAATGTTCCAATCGTTGTCCAGGGCGAAGTAATCCGAAAAATTACTCCAAGAGAATGTGCGCGCCTACAAGGTTTTCCAAATAGCTATAAGTTACCTAAAGAACTATCTGATGCAGCTCTTTATCAGCAATTTGGAAACTCAGTAAGCGTAACAGTTTTGAAAAGAATCGCCGAAGAAATCTTGAAAGTATATGAAGAGTGATATTTTTACAGCATCAAACCAGTGATTCAGTGGATGAGTATAGAAAACTTCTTTCTATCGTTGGTTCTCTATCCAATCTATTTTCGGAATCAGCTTCTCCATATATAGACTCGCGTATATCCGAAAAAATGTTCTGTCGAGTATTTGAAGCAAATGATTTAGGAAGATCTGATATATCGGCCGATGCCTCTAAGCAAGGTCAAGGCGTAGGAATTAAGACTTTTCTTGAGAATAACGGAAGGTCAATTCAGAAAATTGCTGAATTTAATAGAGACCGAAAGCGATTCGAAAATTTAAAAGATAAAGAGCTTGTGTTCGAGATTGCGCACTTGAGGAACAAGCGAATAGAAGCTACAAAAAACATTTCTGACATTGATGAACTTTCTTACCACTGTATAACTCGAACCAAGGGCCTGATCCGAGTATTTGAAAAGCCAATGAATGAAATCCAGATCGACCTAATTAAGAACATTGACCGCAACGGGAATGTTGTAAAATTTACAGACGATGTTGAAGAATATAGTTTTAATATCTCTAAAAGCGTTTTAATGAAACGTTTTGTGACACCAAAAGAGTCATTAGAAGTTCCAGTAACAATACTGGAAGACCCTTTTGATTTATTGGAGAAGTTCTTTAACCGAGTTGGTGAGCCTGGAGTCAGGCAAGAAGCTAGAGAAATATGTAGTTCGGTTGAAATGGTTATTTTGCCAATGTATTCTGCGCGTTCCAAAAAGGTCGAAGAAAAGAGTGGCCTCAATCAATGGAATGCTGGAGGTAGGGCCAGGCAAGAAGATGAGGTCTATATTCCAATACCAAAATCAATCCATACAAAATTTCCAAATTTTTTTCCGCCTCGTGATAGCCCATTCAAACTAAAACTACCGAGCGGAAAAACTATTGTTGCCAAAGTGTGTCAAGAAGGCGGGAAAGCCTTGATGTCGAATCCAAATACTGATTTAGGGAAGTGGCTACTCCGAGATGTTCTCCAGCTTAAATCAAACGAATTATTGACTACTGAAAAACTCGAAGAAATTGGTTTAGACTCAGTTCAATTAAGCAAATTGGAAGATGACTATTTTGAAATCGACTTCAAGAAGCTAGGTGCATTTGAAGAGTTTCAAAGCCAATATCTAGTTGAAGAATAAAATTACCTAGGTTGATTTAGCCTCTGAGTTAAACAGCGGTTTAGTTGTGAGACTTCCCAAAAACCCGCGCAATAGCTTCACTGATTTCTGGCAGTGTTGTTCCTCTTGTAAGTACTGCACTTGGTGGAGTCCATGTATGTGGTGCGTTAGTCATCCATTGTTGGATAGGGAATTCGCCTGTGCGGGTGTAATGGATTCCTGCACGGTATTGTTCTAGGACAACGTCTCGGTGTGCAGGTTTTGTTGGAAGTAGATGGACTATATGGTCTGCATTGCCTAGCATTTTGAGTTCGGTTGTAAAAACGTGTACTCGGGTTTTGCGTGCAATGTCTGCGAATCCTTGGATGAAAGTCCGAGCATTTTTTGGCGGTAGTCCTTGTAAGTCATGTCTGTATGCTCCAGCAATAAAAGGAGCAGATATAGGAGATCTCATCGTCATCCATGTTTCAAAAGCATCTGAATCTCGCGTAAGGTTTGTACTTGGTGTGCGAGTGAAGTAATCGGTCAGTGCGCGATCAACAATTTCTTCAACTTTGTTGATCATCCCTGGCATCTCGGGAAACATTTCGTGAAGTGAATCTAATACGGGAATTTGCAGTCCATGACCGCTAGGGCCTGATGCTATGAATTGTTGTAATCCAAGAAATGTGATCTGTGAATTGAGCTCCGTTGAGATACTTGGATCAGTGAAACTTTTTAAAGCATTCGTAGCAGTGCTCGAGCCATGCATAACTCTGCGCATCATCTGAGGTGTAACCTCTTCGATGTCGGGCCAATACATCAACGCTAGTGTTCGCGATAGACGACCTGTACCTGAAGGCATATGGTGAAGATAATTTTGTAGCTGCGACATTGCTATTGCATAGACTTCCCCTGGTTGAGCAAAAGGTCGTGCAGATTTTTGTTCGATAACTGTTACTGCTTCGGCGATTCTTAATGCATGATTTACAGCCGTCTCCCAATCGCGAGAATTGATACCAGCAGAAACAACGCAATCCATCTGACTACTTATAATTGCAATTGGGAACAAGCCACGTTCAAAAGAAAGAGGTTCAGCACCAACAACGCTGCGACCAATATGAGCAAATTCTTCTAGAAGTTCTGTTGGCGTAATTGAAGTCATACGGTCAAAAAGCGATTCCCAATCCCACGGTTTGATGATTTCGCGGGCTTCATTTACGAATCGCGCGATCTCGCCATATTGTGCGTCGCTACGTTCGCGGGGCGGATCATCATTAAGTTCGCTTGCAATCGACGTAGGGGCGATTGTAGTGATGCTATCCATGCATGGTCTTTCTTCCGGAGTCTTATGAGGGGAACTATAAATTATAGATAAACTGCGCTATTTGTGCGAAATGCATCTTATTTCCAACCATCCGAAGTCGTATTTGTGAAGTCATTGCCGCCGTTGACTCCAGCAGTCGAAGGACAGATTCCATCTTTCATGCCAGAGGTGCCATATCTATTTCTAACGGGTCCTTCTGCATTTAGTTCAGCGAAGAAGCAGGTTTTGCTATCTGTTGTTTGCATTACAATTTTGGTGTCTGACATTTCGATAAGAGCAACGGTTAATTCCTCGCTTTCATCTGTTAAGTTAGAAGACACCCAGTTAATATCTGGGTCATTTTCAGAAAGTGCGTTTTTGTTAATGCCTGCAAAGTTAGGGTCTTCAGAAGTTGCTAAGCCTGTTTGAGTCGCTCTGACGGAAGTGATTGCATTTCTCAATAAGGTAGTTGCCGAAGAACCTTTTCCAGGGCTTGCGTCGGCAAGCAAGGCGACAAATATTACGAATGCTAAGGCGCTGAAAACTAATATTGACAAAACCACCATCGTTATTGAGACTTTCTTCTTCTTCATGTTTCTCCTATGTCTGATCTATTTAATCCTCATCCTATAACCATTTTTATGTTAATCTTTTCACGTCTTTTTCAAAAGGAATAAAACATGCAAAAAATTTCTTACAAACTAGCTCTTATTCTAGCAGTATTGCTTTTGGCTGTTGTGAGCGCATTTAGTTTCGCATCAGAAAAACAAGGCTCAGCAGCCACTCCGGAGAACAACATTTGGCAGCTTTTAGCAGCAGGTGAGCGAAGTGCAATGTTAACGGTTACAGAAACCAATGAAACAACACCGCATAACGGTTCAGAATTTTATTTCAATGATGAATCCATGGGGTTCGCTCCAGGCGGTGCAATAATCTATCAAGACACTGCCGATGGTGCAGCGAGCGGAGAGGACTGGGGAGAAGGTGCAGAAGGTATCACCAACATTATTGACGATACAACTCCACTAAGACTCTCGTGGCATACAAGTGAAACTCATATCTCGGATGGTTGGCGCGTTGGAGCCGACATTAGCGTAGGGGATGAAGTGCCTCGAGCGGTTTATCATGCAGATACACTTCCGTCATATTATCCGAGCGGTCCTAGAACTAATGTTCCTGAAGAAAATCTTATAGGTTGGACGCTTTGTTACGATTTTGATTATGGTACTTCAGTAGATTTTGATGTCCTATGGACAGCATGCGATGGTGACTATTTGCTGCTTGCTGGCGGTGAAGGTGAATTCGTTCCAGAAGAAGAATCTGAACAGCAAAACGTATCTTCGATGTTGAGTCCTATTACAAATCAACAAGTCGATATTGAACTCGACGAAGCATGTGAAATTACTACGTTCGACATTAAAACAGAAGAAGGTCAAACATCTTTAGACCTAGGATTCGAATATCCTGTTGGGCTCGTTAACTTTGCTGCAGACTGCGGAGATCCAGGATACGAAACAAATGTAAAACTTTATTTCTATAATCTTGAAGATGCATCATTCGTAGCTCGTAAACACAATCCAAATACTGGAGCATACTTCAACGTCGAAAACGCAACTATCGGTTCTGAGACCATAGACGACCTTAAAGTTCTGACGCTGTCGTACACCATAAAAGATGGTGGAGCATATGATTCCGACGGCGTTGAAAACGGAACGATCATAGATCCAGTAGGGCTAGGTCAAGTTGCATTTCTAGCACCGCAAACCGGTGGTGGTGGAACAGCTCTGAACTAAGGTTGACTCCATAACAGCAAACTTCGTGCTATATTTTTCACAATACAACGGAATTAGAGCATGGATGCCTATAACTAATCTTAAGAGTGTTCATGAAAAAGTTTTATCTACTCGTCATCCTTACAATCATTGCTTCGATGCTTCTAGTTGCATCACCAGCTTCAGGTTTAGATGGTGGAGGAACTCAAGGCGACCCATATCTTGTCAGTAGTTGTGCAGATTTATTAGACGTCGATGACGACTTAACAGCATATTATTCTCTGACGACAAGTATCGATTGTACTGGTAATGGCGATAATGCAATGATCGGAGATTTTGCGAACACGTTTATTGGGTCATTTGACGGCGGAGGTAATTCAATAACTGTTGCGTTAAATCCAGAAGCTGATCAAGTTGGGTTATTTTCAAATCTTGATGGCGCAGAAGTTTTTGATCTTACGGTCAATGGTTCTGTAACTGGAATAAGCCGAATTGGTGGGCTCGCGGGATCAATTGTCAATTCAACAATCACCAACGTTGTTTCTAACGCCAACGTTGAAAGTTTTAGTGGCAGATCTGGAGGAATAACCGGAGAAGCAGATGGTGTCATATTCTTAAATGTGCAAGCTACAGGAGATATAACTTTTAACGGAAACAACCCTAATGCCGGAGGGGCAATTGGCGAAGGAAATTCAATTCTTGTTGAAGATTCTTTTGCAACTGGTGACGTAACTGGCAACGGTGAATCAAGCACAATAGGTGGGTTTACTGGTTCTGCTGATTGTGAATCAACCATACGCGATACTTATGCGACAGGAAATGTAAACGCACCAAACTCTACTGATGTTGGCGGATTGATTGGTCATGCAGGATGTGAAGGTGATGGTGTATTTTTGGAGCGAGCCTATGCAACAGGAAATGTTACCGGATCCAATAATGTCGGTGGTCTTATAGGTTTTGCATCGCGTTCAACTGTGCAACAATCTTTTTCTACTGGCGCAGTTAATGGACAATATAATGCCGGTGGCTTAATCGGAATGGGTGACCTCGTTGAATTCGCCAATTCATATACTCGAAGTTCAGTAACAGCAGATGAAGAAGGCGATAGTGGAGATGTAGATTCTGGAGGATTTATTGGTGAAAGCAACAATAATTCATACTTGAATATTTATGCAACAGGTTTAGTTTTACCAGAAGAAAACGAATATGTTGGTGGCCTTATTGGTTACCGCGATGAAGGTAGTACAGCCAACATCAATTCTTTTTGGGATGAAGAAACAACAGGGCAATCTGATTCCGATGGCGGAACTCCAAAAACTACAGCCGAAATGAAAGATCTTGACACATTCACAGACGTTGCTACAGATGGTTTAGATGCTCCGTGGGATTTCGAAGAAATATGGTCATTTACGAACGGTGTTAACAACAATTATGCATGCTTATTGGGCGTAACACCTGGATGTTCTGATTTGGATAATTCAGGTTCAGGCGAGGGACCGAATAATGGCGATGGAAACAATGACGGCATTCAAGATTCTGAACAAGAAAACGTAAATTGGATACTATCTCCAATCACAAACCAATATGTTGTAATTGAACTTGATGATTCGTGTGAGATTTCAGAATTAGGTTTAGATACGGAAGAAGCAAATAGTGCTGATGATATGGGTTACCAATACCCGGTAGGTTTAATCAATTTTGTTGCAGATTGCGGTGAACCAGGATATGAAACGCAAGTAAAGTTGTTTTTCTACAACTTAGAGAACGCAGATTTCACGCTACGGAAATATAATCCAACAACCAATGCTTATTTTAATGTCGAAGGAGCAACGTTAGGTTCAGAATTTATCGATGCCCTTAAAGTTTTAACTGCAACATATAGTGTCGCCGATGGAGGAGCATTAGATGTTGACGGTACTGCAAATGGAATCATCGTTGATCCTGTAGGCCTTGGCCAACTCGTAGTTGGTGCACCGCGCACTGGCGCTGGAGGAACTGTCTAGTCATAAGTCATTACTAATTCTCTTTAGAGCTACAACCTAAAGTTGCATTAGTGTATTGCTGTAATGAAAGTAGAAATATTCTCTGATGTAGTTTGCCCTTTTTGTTGGATAGGAAAACGACAATTCGAAATAGCTATAGAACAACTCGAACTTACAGATGATTTAGAAGTTATATATCGTTCTTACGAATTAGATCCCAATATGTCTAAAGAAATCAATTTAGATGTTTATGACTTGTTGAGCAAAAAATATGGTATCTCACGTGAACAAGCAATCGAATCAAACGTTCGTGTATCACAAATGGCAGAAACAGTCGGTTTAGAATTTCATGTAGAAAAAGCAAAAGCAGCGAATTCATTTGATGCACACAGGCTCATACACTTTGCCAAACAATATGGAAAAGATGCAGATGCTTATGATCTTTTACACAAAGCATATTTTTCTGACGGTATAGATATAAACAATATCGACAACCTATGTGAAATTGCTTTACAGCTAGAGATAGATATCTCTACTGCGCGAAATACGCTTGAATCTGACGACTATAGCCAACAAGTACGCGAAGATGAACAGCGCGCACGAGACCTAGGGATATCAGGTGTACCTTTCTTTGTATTCAACGACGAATATGGTGTTTCAGGCGCTCAAGGAATAGAACAATTCAAATCAATTATCAATCAAATTCAGGAATAGTACTTGAGTTTTTAATTCTATATTCCCCTTAACATCGACAGTTGTTAGGCAATTCGAGGCTATAATTTTGCCAAACATATTTAGGAGTTGATGTGCGTCGCTATCTTTCAATACTTTCAATTTTTGGCGTATTGAGTTCATTGTTGTTTATTACTACAGCAAGTGCTTCTGAAGGAACCACTGAAGTATCAACATGTACTGAACTTCAAGAAGTAGCAGACGTAGCAAATGGTCACAACATCGATATTGTTTTATTAAACGATATCGATTGCACAGGATTTTCGTTTGTACCCCTTGATTGGGATAGCAGTTTCAGCGCATCATTTGATGGTCAAAATTTTACAATCTTAAATCTTGATGTACAGTCTGATAATTTCGCTGGGCTTTTTGCTCGAATGGAAAATGCAACCATTCAAGATTTAAACATTCAAGGTGCAGTAATTGAAACTGCAAACTTCGGTGGTATCCTTTCAGCAGTAGCGATACAAAGCGCAATCACAAATGTTCATGTTCAAGGAAGTGTTGTTCTTTCAAGTATTAACGCAGGTGGCCTAGTCGGCTCAGCAGAAAGAGGAACAGTAATATCGCGCTCTAGTTCTTCAGGAACTGTTCAAGCAGCAGCATATGTAGGTGGGCTCGTAGGAAATATGGTAGCTGCGGGAAATACTTCAACAGCAATCACGAATAGTTGGTCAAATGCCAATGCAACAGTTGTAGGTGGATTCCAAGCAGGAGGGCTGGTTGGTGCTGTTATAGGTAATGCCAGCAATGGGAACTCTGGTACTGTAACCATTTCAGATTCATATGCAACAGGAACAGTAACAAACGATGGATCTGTAGCAGGTGGACTAGTTGGTCTGGCTAGTGCAGAACACCAAAGTGAACTTAGCGGAAACGTTGTAATATCGAGAACCTATGCAACAGGATCTGTTACTGGATCAAGTGCAGTCGGCGGTCTTGTTGGTTACGCTGGCGATATTTCCGATCCGAATAGAAACATTACGATTGAAGATTCATTTTCTGTAGGTTTAGTTACCTCAGGAGGAATTAAAGGTGGATTAATTGGTCAAGCACAAGGTGCCGATCACAATGTAATTAACGACAATAACTATTGGGATGAAGATCAATCAGGCATCTTGACTTGTGTTGGAGATGGAACCACTGATGGAGGCTGTTTTGGTGTAAATGAATCTGGAGAAGACAACGATTATTTCAAAGGTAACGACGACAATCAACCGATCTCTACTTGGGATGTTGCAAATAGCGACTGGGAACTCGTAGCTAATGATTTTCCCACACTAAATTTTGACAACGATCTAGATGGTATTGAAACAAATGTAGAAAATGCTGCACCTAATGATGGCGACGGAAACGATGACGACATACAAGATTCAGAACAAGAATATGTTGCATCTTTCGTAAGTTTAATAACAAGTGAATATGTGACTTTAGAAACCACAGCCGATTGTGCAATATTGTCTGTAGAACTTATTGCCGAATCCGAATTTGAAACACAAGATGGAAGTTACGAATTCCCAGTCGGAATGTTTAGTTTCGAACTTTCATGCGATATCGATACTGCAACAATACGACTTTATTACCACAGCTTCGAACCGTCAGAAACAAATTACATTCGAAAATATAACTCTACAAACGGAGAATTCAGCACGCTTACAGAACGCGAAGTTCTAGTCGGGTCGTTTTTCGTTGGTGGTCCAAACGCTACGCTAATCACATATGAAATTGAAGATGGCGGCGAACTCGACGATGATGGGGAAGTCAACGGTCGTATAGTTGACCCTGTAGGTATTGCATATCAAATACCAGATCCTCCGGCAGAACCACAAGAAGAAACCCAAGGACTAGATCCAACAGCTGAATCAGCAGGCGAATCTCAAGGCGCACTGTCAGATACGGGAATGTCGTCCTTATATTTATTGTGGATTTCGATTTCGTTAATTATTGTAGGTGGGATATTAAGGCGACGCTCGCATTTGGGTATTTAGATATTACAGATTTGACCTCAACTATACCCCCGGGTAATAAAGAAAATCGGTTAATATTGGCGAGTCATTAAGAGTTTCAAAAGGGCGGATATGAATATTGTCTCGTTAAAATTATCTTTTAGATCGTTTGTTATTGTTGCAGTCGTTTCGCTGGTAGCTATTGCTTCTACTTTAGTAACAACTCAATCAAGCTCATATGGTTTTAGCGGAAATGGTTCTGGAACTGAAGGTGACCCATACGTTATTACGACATGTAGCGAATATGCAGAGATTGCAGATGATCTTACTGCTGCATACTTACTTGCGAATAGTTTAGATTGTTCCGGCACCGGAGAAAAAGCATATACCGATCAGGGATCATTTTTTACAGGAATCTTCGATGGTGGAAATAACTCTTTAATTTTGAACATGAATTATGGATTGGGCGATTTCCAAGGTATGTTCCGAAGAGTTGATGAAGCTCAGATCAGAAATGTTTCGATCTCAGGAACTCTACCTAATGGTGCATGGTCTGTGGGAGGACTTGCAGGAGTTATGTCAAACTCCGTTGTTGAGAATGTAAATGTATCAGTCAACTTTACCGGCGGTCGTTTCAACGGCGGACTAGTTGGATACAGTTCCGATTCATCTTATAATGATGTAACGTTCACCGGAACGATTAGTTCTGAAGAAATAAATATTGGAGGATTGATCGGCAATTCCAATGAAGATACAATCACAAATTCTCAAGTTGATGCCTCAATCACCGCTGCCGATAGTGTCGGCGGTTTCACCGGATATTCGTATGCTTCTACATTTGAAAACAGTCATTCCACCGGTAGTGTTTCTGGTGTTACTGGCGTTGGTGGAATATCAGGTGAACACCTGTGTGGCGGTTCATTTACGGATGTATATTCTGAGAGCGATGTAACAGGGACAGGAAACCGAGTTGGTGGGCTCGTAGGTTTTGATGGATGTGAAGGACCAGGAGCTACCTATACCAATACGTATTCAACGGGAGCAGTTGAAGGATTAGACAACGTAGGTGGACTAGTTGGTTTTGCTGGTTATAGCCAAGTTATAGAGTCCTATTCTTCGTCTGATGTTGTCGGCGACTCTAATGTTGGTGGTCTATTAGGTATTGGATATGGTTTCTTTGAAGGCTACGGTATCGTTTCTGAATCATTTTCGACGGGAGATGTTACGGGAGCAGAAAATGCTGGAGGGCTTGTCGGTAATGCCGAAGGTCTGGTGATCGAGAATTCATATTCACGATCTAGCGTGTTTTCTGTTGACGGTGCTGGCGGATTGATCGGATTATTTCGTGGCGGGGACGGAATGCTTACTAACTCTTATGCAACAGGGCAAACAGAGGCAGACAACTCTAATGTTGGCGGGCTAATTGCTGATTGGAATGACGTACCTACTATTACTCAATCCTTTTGGGATACACAAACAACAACCCAAGCTGGCAGTGATGGTGGCGAAGGCAAGACTACTGCTGAGATGAAAACTCAATCTACGTTTACAGATGCATCATGGGATTTTGAAAGTGTCTGGGGGATTACTCCAAATCTGAATAATGGTTATCCGTGTCTTAAATGGTTTTCTGAAGATTGTGTGATTGAAGTAGGTGAAGCTGAATCTGGTGATTCTGATGGTATTTCTGATGAGGTTGAGGATGCTGCTCCTAATGGTGGGGATGCTAATGATGATGGTATCCCTGATAGTGAGCAAGGTTTTGTTGCTTCGTTTGTGAATCCGATTACGGGTCAGTATGTTTCTTTAGCTGTTGATGAGAATTGTGCGATTAGTTCTCCTTCTATGGAGGAAGAATCTGTTGATGATGTTGATGTTGGTTTTGTTTATCCGATTGGGTTGATGAACTTTACGGTTGATTGTGCTGATCCTGGTTATACGGCTACTGTTACGCAGTATTTCTATAATCTAAATAATGATGATTTTGTTGCACGTAAATTTAATCCAACTACTAAAGCGTATTTCACGATTGAAGGTGCTGTGGTTTCTCAGGTTGAGATTGATGGTCTACAAGTAGTGAAATCTACTTTCCAGATTACTGATGGTAGTGCGCTTGATGCTGATGGTATAGAAAACGGAATTATTGTTGATCCTGCAGGACTAGGACAGATAGTTGTAGGAGCACCAAGAACCGGAACCGGCGGAACCGCAAACTAGCATTAAATTATAAAGGATTAAACATCACTATATCCTTTATTGGTGGTAAAGTCATACGCGATATAAAGATGCATGGATGCAAAAGTAAAAGGAAAGTCCATGCGGTTTCTTAAAGTCAAATTGGTTCTATTAGTTGTTGTAACACTTGTTGCTTCATTTTCGTTGATGGAAGCACAACCAGCAAGTGCTTTTTCAGGTGCAGGTGCGGGTATAGAAGGCGATCCTTATCAAATAACTAACTGCACTCAAATGCAAGAAATAGAGAACGACTTAGATGCGGTGTATCGATTAACAACTTCGCTCGACTGTTCATCTAACGGTTCAAATGTTACTGCGACTAATGATAGTTTGAATATTTTTACTGGTATTTTTGATGGAGGTAATAATACTGTAACTGTTGATATCGACACAGGAATTTTTGATTTTGCAGGCCTATTTCGCCGAACGAACGGAGCAACGATCACTGACATAACTGTAAATGGATCAGTTGTGGGAAATTTCCAAACAGGTGGACTTGCTGGTCGTGCTGACGATACATATATATATAACGCAATAAGTAACGCAACCGTTTCTGGTGGGCAAAGTGTAGGTGGTTTGATCGGCTTCGGAAGATCAAACACAATTGAGAGCTCCTCGGCGACAGGAAATGTCACAGGCTCAGGAGATCTAGTAGGTGGATTAGTAGGTCAAGACGATCCGAGTAATATCGAAAATTCTTTTGCTACAGGCAATGTCGAAGGAGCAGATCGAGTCGGAGGTTTAACTGGTGCGTCTTATTGTGGAGGAACAATTGAAGATTCATATGCAACTGGTTCGGTTACAGGTGACGATCAAGTTGGAGGATTATCAGGAGAATCTGGATGTGAAGGCCCAGGAGCTACTTACATTAATTCATACGCAACTGGAAATGTCGAAGGCGTGAATGACGTAGGAGGACTCATTGGGAATGCGATCACACCTGTGATCGAGTCTTATGCAACTGGAAGTGTCGTCGGTGAATCAAACGTTGGTGGCTTGATAGGTAGTGCTTTTGGATACGGTCTTGATGAAAACAATCCGATTGTTTATGCTTCTTTTTCAACTGGAGCTGTTTCTCTTACAGGATTCGGGGTAGCAGGAGGCCTTATTGGAGTATCTTCTGGCCAAATGCCAATTTTCGATTCGTACTCTCGATCTATAGTCACAAGCACCGGAGAGGCCGGAGGAGGGCTTATTGGCGTAATAGAAGACAACACGATTATCGTCAACTCCTATTCCACAGGAGCGTTAAACATTCAAGGCACTGTTGGAGGCTTAGTAGGTTTTGACAACGGGGGCGACTCGGCAGATGTAGATTTCAGTTTTTGGGATACACAATCTACTGGAACATCTGAAAGCGCTTTTGGAGAGGGCAAAACTACTGTACAAATGAAAAATGTTGATACTTTTACAACTGGTCTTGGTGAGGATAGTTGGGATTTTGAAAGTGTCTGGGGGATTACTCCAAATCTGAATAATGGTTATCCGTGTCTTAAATGGTTTTCTGAAGATTGTGTGATTGAAGTAGGTGAAGCTGAATCTGGTGATTCTGATGGTATTTCTGATGAGGTTGAGGATGCTGCTCCTAATGGTGGGGATGCTAATGATGATGGTATCCCTGATAGTGAGCAAGGTTTTGTTGCTTCGTTTGTGAATCCGATTACGGGTCAGTATGTTTCTTTAGCTGTTGATGAGAATTGTGCGATTAGTTCTCCTTCTATGGAGGAAGAATCTGTTGATGATGTTGATGTTGGTTTTGTTTATCCGATTGGGTTGATGAACTTTACGGTTGATTGTGCTGATCCTGGTTATACGGCTACTGTTACGCAGTATTTCTATAATCTAAATAATGATGATTTTGTTGCACGTAAATTTAATCCAACTACTAAAGCGTATTTCACGATTGAAGGTGCTGTGGTTTCTCAGGTTGAGATTGATGGTCTACAAGTAGTGAAATCTACTTTCCAGATTACTGATGGTAGTGCGCTTGATGCTGATGGTATAGAAAACGGAATTATTGTTGATCCTGCAGGACTAGGACAGATAGTTGTAGGAGCACCAAGAACCGGAACCGGCGGAACCGCCAAGTAACAATTTAAGACTTTAACAACGAGACTCCTGCATACTTAGTTGAACAAGTACGGAACTTTTCATGCCTTTAGAAACGGGATACGAATATCTAATGGAACCAGCAAGTCTCTTGTTATAGTCGACACAACTGATCGGAAACATGCCCCATATTGTGGGTGCTTCAAGCCATAATTCGCAGTCGCAAATATGACAAATTGTCGCATTTGACCTATAATATGTGGGTGTCAACGGATGATCAAAATCAAGATTTTCAGGAATTACTAATCCATGTCAGAGGTAATCTGCCTGCTCAAAAGATCGAACCTCTAATTCGAATGCTCGAATCTCTGCAAGAAGAAGCGCGAGCAAATCGCCCTGACCAAGATAGTAATTCTGCGATTCAATTTAATAGTCCTTATGTGCAAGACCTTGTCGAGAGTACTTATAAAGCAGGGTTTTTGACCGCAAAACGTTTTAGGGCGCTCTGTTTAGCTCAAGATGTCGGAACGAATGCTGCTGATCGTGCATGGTCAAAAGTTATTGACTCTATTGATCGAAGCCACTCTGCGATGATCGGTACGAACATTGTCGGCAAAGTGATATCGAGCTTTGAAGGTTATCGAGGATGTCAAAATATCGGGGTTGAAGTGCAAAGCATAATTGACGCTTTCGAAAATGGAAGCTTAGAACAACTCTCTGATGGCATAACCAAAAAACCATTTGATGCAACCAGCGGCGGAAAAGTTTTCATCTCGCTAGCGGAACAATTTAGCAAACTCGCGCGTGGTGCAGAGCCTGCAACCTTATCGGTAAATGGTGGTAGCGCAGCTAAAGTGCTGAGATTCGAAATCTAGTTTTTACTGATACATCCAGATTTATTCTGTCGCATTTGTTTGTAATCAATGCGAAACCATAGATTCGCTATCGGCTATTCGCCGATAACTCTGATCTTGCTAGTTTTGATAATGCAAGGTCCACCTGCATCTCGCTCGTAGGTTCCTTCAACCTTTACAGGTCCATTAAAGGATTTCTCTTTGCCTAATGCAGAAAAAGTAGCTTGAATATATGGCGCGCTTTCTGAAAAACGAACATGAGTTGAATGGTCGCCATCCCTTAGTAGAAATTGAGTTTCACGGGTCTCTGCAATTCCTGTTCGAACAGTGGGATTACCGTCGGATTGCATAACAACATAGGTATAAGGAATAACGCTCTCTGAAGACTCTAAAAATCTAAGGTTTCCAGTAGTGGCAATGTCAACTGCTGGTTCGCATCCTTGATCTAGGATCTCGGCCAAGGCCTTATCTTGAGGAGGTTCTCCACATCCAGCAGCAAATACCACACCTGCAGCCAATGTTGCGGGTATATTTCTAATATTACGCATAAGGTATATATTAGCATATAAGGTCAAATTGCTTATTCTGAAATGGCTATTTTTATCTGTATTACTCCAGTGTCAGCCATTCCAGCTACGTTTGTTGGTATAAGCAATGATTACAGAAGCATCAATAAAACTTGTAAACGGTGCTACGAATCGATGCTGAAGTATGCATTATTTATCGATAATCGCAAACTAAAATCAATTCCGAATTACATATTCAGGAGTATAAGTGAAAAAAATATCGATATTTCTATCTTTGGTTATTGCCGTAATTGCAGCATCAATTTCTTTTTCAACTGCATTCGCAGCACCAGGAGATCCTGGAGAGCCAATTCCAATTACAGGGTGTGGAGAGTTAGAAGCTATACCCGATGGTTCGACATTGCACTACGAAATTACTCAGAGCTTTCTTTGCGGAGGGCTTTTTCTTGTAAAGGATTCATTTGCAGGTCACATTGAAGGAAACGGACACACTATTTCTAATATTACAATTGAGCCACTTGGAGTTGGCGTGATTGGAATGTTCCGTACGATCGAAGCTTCAGGTGTTATTCAGAATCTTACTTTTGAAAATGTGAACATCACCAACAATCTAGCTACCACTGGTTCTGTTGCAGGTTCGCTTGCTGGAACACTCGATAATGTCCATGTAACTGGAACAGTGGATGGACAATCTAATGTTGGGGGATTAGTAGGAGTGCTAAACGGCGGTTACATTGTTGATTCAAGTGCAGATGTAACTGTTACCGGAGGCAATGATTCAGTCGGAGGATTAGTAGGTGACATGTCTGGTTCTGGAGCGCTGATTGAATTTAGTCACGCATCCGGGAACGTGCAAGGCAATTTTCAAGTTGGTGGATTAGTTGGTTATGCTCGCGTCGGAACTGCAATCGAGAATTCTTATGCAACTGGAAGTTCAACATGTAATCTTGAGTGCGGAGGTTTTATCGGGCAAGGTAATGCAACCAGTTTAGCTCAAAACTATGCAACTGGAAATGTGCTCGGAGGAGATCATGTTGGAGGTTTCGGTGGAAATCTTGTTGGTTCAATTGTTGGTAATTCCTATGCGCGTGGAAATGTAAACGGAGAAACAGGCGTTGGCGGTTTTGCTGGTATTGCGCAGAGTAATTCGCAGTTTGTAAATCTTTATTCAACGGGAATAGTTACAGGTGATGTTTCTGAAGGTGGGGCTGTCGGTGTTGCTGTGTCGCAAACTTCTTCAGGAGTATTTTATGATGCTGATAATTCTGGAGAATCTGATACAAATGCCGGTTCACAGGGCTTGAGCACAGCACAAATGAAGACAACTTCGACTTTTACTAATGCTGGATATAATTTCGACACTGTTTGGAGTCGCGATGATGGAACAAATAATGGTTATCCATTTTTGAATCAAGATGCTACTCCGATGACTACAACTACAACCACCACCACGACGACCACTTCAACGACTGCGCCAGTAACTACAGCTACGCCAGTTCAGGAATTTGTTGATGTCGATGTCGAACTACCTTCAAAGGTTGTAAGTTTTACTGACCTATTTAATTCGAACAAAGTGAGTTTTGAAGTTGGGCAAAATTGTTTGATTACTGAGATTTCGCAAGCTCGACCTACTGATGTTCAAGAATCACAATTCGATTTCGCGGTATCCCCAACATCATTTACTGCTGAATGTGATACTCCGGGAGTATTTATGGGTGTGATCATCTATGTTGACATACCCGTCGAGTTAACTACTGTTGCAGTAGCGAAAGTGTCCACTGGCTCTGGAGAGTTGGAATACATTAAGACCGCATCATCTAGATATCCAACAGATAGAACTGGAGTTGAATACATATATACAGTGCAAGATGGATCTTCGTTAGATGAAGACGGCGTCGAAAATGCGATTATCGTTGATCCAGTTGCAGTCGCTGGACCTAATGGATCATTAGGATCGCTTGCATCAACTGGTACTACTGTATGGCCAATAGTCGGACTTGGAGTTGTGTTGTTGCTTGGAGGGTTAGCTATGGTTTGGTCTCGAAGGAAACCAGCCAAGCAATAATCAAATTTGGATTTTCTGAGTAATTGCTAGCTTAACTTTACCTGCCCATTATGCAGGCTGAGATATTGGTTCGTTGACTTTGATAATCTTTATCAGTGATTTGGGAAGAAATTAGCTCTGCAAATAAGCCATTTTTTGCTTTGGCGCCAATGATTGATGTAACTGACAGCGTCTTTCGTCAAATTGTTGCACGATGTGGTGCTCCAGATATTTTCTTTTCTGAATTTGTTTCTGTCGATTCATTGGCATCTCCTGGGAAAGATGCAATGGGACCAAAACTGCAATATACACAGATTGAAAAACCGCTGGTTGTTCAAGTGTGGGGGATAGGCGTTAAAAATTTTGAAGCTCAATGTCGAGACTTAGCATCGCAGGGCTATGCCGGGATTGATATCAATATGGGATGTCCTGTTGCGAAAGTGATTTCTAAAGGAGCATGCTCTGCGCTGATCAAGGATCGCGGATTAGCAAAAGACATGATTAATGTTTCTAAAGAGGGGATCGAATCTAGCGGTGAAAAAATTCCATTGAGCGTAAAGACGCGAATAGGATTCGATGAGATTGATCTGTCATGGATTGAATTTTTGTTGGAACAAAAACTTGATGCATTAACAGTTCATTGTCGTACTGTTGCTGAACTTTCAAAAGTGCCTAACCATTTTGAAGTATTGCCAGAAATTGTTGCAATGAAAAACGAAATTTCACCTCAGACAAAACTAATTGCCAATGGTGATATCACTTCACGTACACAAGGTGAACAATTAGCTGATCAGTATGGTCTTGATGGAGTAATGATTGGGCGAGGAGTATTTTCTGATCCTTATGTGTTTTCACAAACAAGTCCTTGGTCGGAAATGACACCGCGAGAAAAAATCAAACTTTTCATGGAACATATTGAGTTGTTTGAAAGTACTTGGCAAGGAATAAAGAATCCTGATGTTTTAAAGAAGTTCGCCAAAATCTATATCAACGGTTTTAAAGGAGCACCCCAGATTCGCGACCAAGTAATGGCTCAAAAAAACATCACCGACCTAAAAACCTTCCTCACCTCCCCTGAGTTCCCGGAGGACTGACCCTCCAAAAGGTGCAATTCGCTCAGGCGATTCGTCCCTTTTGGGGGATCAGACCCTCAGTTATTCAATGCTCGCTCAATAAGTGCCGATACATCATGTTATATCTATGAACTCTGACCAGATACATGTACGTTTTAGTGAAAAACCTGGTTTTCTTGTAGTGCCTTTTGTTACTGAGTCGCTAATAGGAAATCTTCATATTGATGAAAACTTTATTGATATTCTCGACGAATCTGGGCGAATGATTTTGTCGTTTTCAAGAGAATCAATTATGCAAATTTCCTTCTTTACAAAAAGTATGACACTTAAGACAGTAAGTGGCGATTCATATTATTTTCTAATCGATCAACTTCCGGAATTTATGACAAAGTATCGTAAAAATATTCTTGATAGCCGCATGATTTACAAAGGCGATATCAGAGCGATCAAGCATGTACAAGACAAGCTGCAATACTACGGTTATCCCTTTCAATCAAAAGACTTCATAGATCTTTCTTATCTTTATTATGCGCAAAGAACTTTGGTCGTTATCGTGCCTACAGTTTTGATATGTGTGCTGGTCCTCATTTTTACTCTAAATTTCTTTGTCGATAGAGCGGGACCTGATGTGAGTCCAACTGCCGATGAATCGATTAAAAATCCAAACGCAGTTACTAATCAACGTCCAGTGGTTTCGACTACGACTCTTCCAGGATATGATCCGAACATGAGAACAATTCCTTCAGAAGAATCAGAATACGAGATAAAGGATTTCGAAAGTTTCCCTGGCGATCTTTTTACCGATTCTCAAGAAGTTGATTCTCAATATGTTCGTGTGCAAGGAAAAATAACGAACCTAAGCATTAGAGTTAAGTCTTATCATATAAAAATATCTTGCGAGACGGACTACGGAGAAGTTGTTGAAGTCTCGGATGAACTGCACGATGTGAAACCTCAAGAAGAGCAATGGTTTTCTGCTGGATTTAACCTTGAAAAAGAAACCAAGTCAGTTGATTGCGAAATAACTAGAGTCGGAAAACGCCTCTAGCCCTTCCGGAGGACTGACCCTCCAAAAGGTACAATTCACCCAGTCGAAATGTCCCTTTTGGGGGATCAGTCCCTCAGAATCGGCTAGAATCAAGGGTTCAGCAAAAATTAGATACATAAGGTCAAGGAAGGCCGATGACGAAGCCAAAACTAATCAATCCAGATCTAGTAAAACCGCTTTTCGATTTGAATGAAAAGCAGCCATTTCTATCACGTGAATTAACAGCTTATGAAAAGAGTATTGTAAATCATTGGCGACATTTTTATAAGACTGTCATCTTCCCTCGAGGTAATGCTGTAAATCAATCTCGAGATGACTTCATTAATTATCTCGCCCGAAAATGTGGTTATTCGACCTCGCAGTTAAGACCCGAGAGAGGCAACCGGGACAATCTTTTGTTTCAGAATCTTTTTGTATCTTTGCCAAAGGTCGATTTGATTAGAGCGCTATCGCGAATCACGGGATTAAATACACAATTAGTAGATATCGAGGTGGAAAATGGATTTAGGGAATTTGCATGGATGAAAAAAAGTGAGACTGGTAATTTTCCGAGACACATGGATTTTATAGCGGCGAGTAAGCAAAGAGTATTCTTGCCCGAAACTGGAATTATTGTTCCACATGTTACCCGTCTCCAAAAATGGTATGCGAAAAAAGATCCAACCAAGAAAGAGTATCCAATCTCAGCGTTCTACGAAAGATTTTTTAAGATCCCGGGAGAGATATCTCGAGATGAATTTGCTCGTTTGTGTTCTCTATCTCAATTTTCTTTACAGGAAATTATCGAAAACCTAAAAGATGTTCATACTTGGATGAGTGATCAAACACCTAATGCGCCAGCTAATTTGGTTCCATCCAGAGTAGATATTGAGCGTTTTGCTAGAACAGAAGGTGGTATTCCATGGAACGTTTATGAATCTTGGATTTATCACGGAACCGAATTACTAGCTCCAACACCTGATAACGCAGAACGTTCACTTGAATGGTTAAGAAAAGAAGCTGGACTTCAAGCAAAAGGTACTTACCTGCGTCGACCTGTCAATAATCCTCGAGGCTATTGGACTCCGCGTAGATTGTTGGAAAACTATTGCGAAGCCTGGCGGGTAAGCAACCCTGCCGGCTACCAACCTTCAAGGCGAATCTTGGCAGATCCGCCAACAGGTCAAACACTTGAATCATTCGCACGAACTCAAGCAATGATTTTGGCAAAACATGGAGAACTTTTAGAAGCGGAATGCCTTGCTCACGGTGTACCTACCGCTCAAGTGCCTGCTGTTTCAACGATTCGTGAACAATATCCCGGAGGACTTCAAAAACTTCTTGCAGATATTGAAACTAGATATCGACCTGACGGAGGAATCAGGTTTTCATCTGGTGTTCAACTTCAACGGATGGCTTCGATGCATCTTAAAAAGAACGCTCCTGAAAATTATGCACCAGTCCGTGTCGTCCGAAGAGCAAAAGAACTCGCCTGTGCGGGGGACTGATCATTCAAATCATAGTGTTCTAGTTCGAGATTGATTCCTGAGGATTTGATGTGCGTTATTTATCATGGAAATTCGGTTGATTCGAGTTTGAGTCACTTCGCATAGCCCGGAGCTTAATTTTTCTATGTTTATTTTGTCATCCATTTGTTCAGCTTTAAGAAACATATGTCGGAATGCGCGATTACCTGAAGATTTCGCATTCGCGTCTAATTTAGACAAATCAATCCCTAGAAGTTGAGCCAAGTGCTCAAATGTTATTTCTTCAATACCTAGAAGCTTGAGATCAATCAAAAGCAGTTCGATCTGTTCAGACTCTTTTAAGATGCGATCGCCTAACTTGTTTAATTTGACAAATCGTCGATCAGTGCGAGAGCGTTTCTGATCATTTCTATTTTCTCCAGAGGTTGGAAAATTTTGTCCTCTATTTATATGATCGCCTTTAACGGGTTGTGAATTGATTCCTCGATAAATCGGAGGTTGAATAGTCTCTCTGATCTGTGACCTAAAACCGGTGAGATCAGAATCAAAAACAAAATTTTGCAAGTCATTTATATCATCAGGTAAAACAAACTCTAAAGCAGTCTCAAGTCCGCCGGCTTGTCGTAATAAATAAAAAGCTTCATTTATTGCTGCTGCATCGAATCTAATTGGTGAATTCGATTTAAGGACATCGGGATGTGCACTCTTCATTGCAGCTATGTAAGCATCATGAATTTCTTCAGAATTTGGGGGTTGGACTATGGGATCAATATCAAGTACCGTAAAAGGATTTGCTCCATACTTTCGTCGAAAGCCCGCAAGTTGAGTTAGTAACTCACGTCTTAATGGTTCATCGAGCAATTTAATCCCTTTGAAATGCTTGTTTTATTTCAGCTACAACATCAACAATATCTCGTTTTACCCCGGCAGAAGAATCGCGTTGTCCGATGTCGTAACCTAACTGAACGAATGCCCGTGCAATGGTTTCAATAGATTTTTCTAAATCAAGAGCATCGCTTTGAGTTGTTTCAGCGGGATTTGGTCCTTGTTCCGGAGTTTGAATCGGTTCTTCTGGCTTAATATTTAGGTCCGGAGTTCTAGGAGTTACAGTTGGCGCTGGAGTTGAAGCTGGAGTTCGAGATACAGAAGCTGATTTTTCAACCTCTCTCATGTTCACTCGAGCTTGTTCCAGCATATCTTGTAAGAGAGATGGCTCTAAAGTTGTTACACTAACAATACCTGATTCAACCAAGTCGATATGAACAGGTGATGTGCCTAATATAATTGCTGCAGCGACGCGATTCATGGAAAAAGATTCACGAAGTTGTTTAAATGCTTTACCATCATCTTTGAATAGTGCAATGTCGCTTGCAATTCTTCTCAAGTCCCAAGAAACTGCATCATTAGCCCACATAAAGGATCGATCCCGCTGAATATTCTTGAATAATGCTCTTAGATCTTGCCAGTTTTCAGGTTCCATGGTTGGGAATTCAAGTGCAAGCTGATCTTCGTTTGTCCCAAATATGACTTTCATTTGGTTACATACATTTTTCCAAGATTCATTTGCTGCAACGTATGGTGCGAACATTACTTCTGGGTCTATATCAAGTTCTAGGCCAATAGCAGAAAGTGTTTCTCTTAAAAATGGTGCATGACCTCTTTTTAGCTTATTTAGGCTAGAAATCGAAGTGACCTCTGGTTTCCAACCTGGACCTTTTTGTCGAATTCGATCTTCAACAACTGCAGCTAAAAATCGCCATGGATCTCGTCGAGAATCGAAATCATATGTGCCGAAATCCGGCTCATCTGTTGCCACTCCTTTAGCGCTTCCTGTTCGGCGAACCCATGTAGATTGATCGGTTAAAGTTTTCGCTTGTGGAAATCGGCGTACAAGTTGTCCGTTGACAGCTCTATCTACGATTCTTTCTGTGTTGATAAAGCTCACTTTAACATCAGGATTCGTATTGTAAAGATATTCTAAGTCTTCAAAAAAGTAGGGGTCATCAGGGTCATAATTGTCTAGTGCACTTATTGACGCATCCAATTTTGATCTATAAAAGTATTCGATTACATCGTCTGAATAAAGAGCTCTAGGCCTATGTGAAGTTACCCCAAGCTCTGAAACACTTCGTTCAAAATTGTCAGAGTGCGGTTTAAGCTCAGGCAAGTCATCTTGGCTTCGAAATTCTGGACTAAGCACCGAGAATTTATCGCTAAGCTCTTTTCCTCGATTGTAATTTTGTATACGATCCGCAATCATGGAAAGTAGCTCGGATTCTCCAGTTTGTTGAAAACGAACGATTGCTGTATATAAGACTGGATAGCTTAAGTGCAGTGATTGATCTAGTTTTGTAATCGGTTCGAGGCTGCCGATCACGTGTTCGTATGAGGTCCCAAAGTCTTCAAGTGCAGCTACTAGCCCGCGCAGTCTTTTCTTAGTGTTTTTAGGGATTTGATGCCATAGCTCTTCATGTATGGCTAATACTTTTCTTGTTTTAGTGGCTTCCGCAAGTATTCCTCCAGCATATCTACTTGGTACAGTTTTAAATGCGGTTTCGGGACTTTTTTCTGGATCAAGATATCGAGTACCTAAATCTCGCAAGACCGCTTCATAAACATAGGGTTCTGCTTGATAAGTCCATGTATGTAATGCAGGTCGAGGTCGCAGTGAATCTATGAATGCTGAAAGTGGAGTATGTTCAGTAGAAGTACCAACTCCAGGTATCGATTCGATCAACGCAAGTGATCTTGGAATAAAAAGACTACTTGCTCTCTCTAATGCGTCCTTTTGAAGCTTAAGTTGAACTTGAGGATCTGAAAAAGGTCGATCTGATGTAGAAGTTGAATCAACTAAAAGTTGTGTTATGCGATCCTTGATAAAGCCAGAGAGATACCAAGTATCTTTCGTGTCTAGCTTCAAAATTGATGCAACTATTGCCGCTGGTATTCCTATGCTTTCAAGTTGTTTAATCGCATTGTCTCTTCGCGCTTCAAGAGCAACATGATGACGTTTTAATACCTCAGATGGGATGCGAAGAATTCCATGTTCGTCAACTACTATTTCGTTGCTAGCTCCTTGAATCAGTTGGCGAATTATGATCTTCTTCTCTCGAGAGCCGATAAAAGTAGGCGGTAGCAGCGGCTGTGTTTGTGTGTGGGTGCTAGACATTCCTCATCCTCCATGAAAGGTACATAAAGGACATTCTACTATTAGATTGATCG
>CAZLQP010000013.1:0-50283 GCA_964561855.1 uncultured Burkholderiales bacterium
AAAAAGCAGCAGCTAAGAAAACAGCAGCAAAGCGTAAGCCAGCAGCTAAGAAAACTGCAGCTAAGAAAACTACAGCTCGTAAGTCAACTGCAAAGAAGACTACAGCTCGTAAGCCAGCAGCTAAAAAAGCAGCAGCTAAGAAAACTACTGCAAAGCGTAAGCCAGCAGCTAAGAAAACTGCAGCTCGCAAACCTGCAGCTAAGAAAACTACTGCAAAGCGTAAGCCAGCAGCTAAGAAAACTGCAGCTCGCAAACCTGCGGCTCGTAAGACAACTGCTAGAAAGACTGCAGCTCGTAAAACAGCTCGTCGTCGCTAGTAGCTAGTCTCAGAATCTTGGGGTCAGTGTTACTGGCCCCATTTTTTTTGCAAAAAATTCAAGTCATCAATTTCGTCGACATCAAAACAAAATTTAGGATCTTTAATTGTTTCGAAGCTATAGTGTCTCGATATGCACTGCTTTGTGTGACGCTGATAAGAATCTATTCCAAATTGAAAATCAAACTCGATAAACTCTCTGAGACCCAGAACATTACTCCCTCTGCGGTGTCTATCGCATGCAATCACGAATTCAACTCGAGATAAAGCTTTAATTATCAGGTCAAAATCTTCCACAAAAAATAGATCACCCATAGCTACGATTAAGTTGGAGCTCGGTCGTCTTTTTCTGTGCAAATTGAGAGACTCGTTTAATCCATCAGAAGTTATGTAGCATTCGATTCCTTTTTCGGTCGCAAAATCACTAACCTCTTTTTCCTGGGTCAACAATATAATGTCGGAGATCGCTTCACTTTTTTTAGCTGCATCAATTCCTTTGGTAAGGCATTGTTGCGTCAAAGATCTAATTTCATTAGGGCTCAGAACGTCTTTAAGTCGTGTCTTAGCGGTTTTAAATGACCTTATTGGTATCACGAGCTCGCAATTCATTTCCATTATGCTATTACTGATGTCAAAGAATAATTCGATCGTATATAAAATCCTTAGTGTTTTTTTACTCCCCATATATTCAATGCTTATTAAGACGAAGATCGAAGGTGAGCATTTTATCCCACTCAATGAGCCGATAATATTGGTGAGTAATCATATTTCATATCTTGATGGTTTTGCACTCGGTTATCTAGCCAGGAGAAGAAAGCGCCAAGTTCACTTTCTTGCAAAAGAAGAGATCTTCAAAAACCCAATACTGAAAAAAGTCCTTCTGTCAGCCGGTCAAATTCCTGTTGCAAGGAGAACTGAAAACGCGAAGGATGCACTTCGTTATGCTAAACAGTCTCTGCAAAACGGTCACATAGTAGGAATATTTCCTGAAGCCACAATGCCTACAGATTTAGTTCAGTTGCCTATAAGAACTGGTGCAATACGTTTGTCTCAAGATACTCAAGTACCAATTGTCGTTATAGGTATGTGGGGAGCGCACGAAATTTTTAGAAAAGGTTCGAAGCCTCGATTGAAGATTAGGCATAAACACGCGATTGTCGTTACTAAAGGATACATTGTCGATACGGAAATTACTTTAGACAAAGCTAGAGAAGATTTAGAGAATAGAATGAAGGATGCAACTTCAAAAGCAATCGAGTTGAGGGGATAGTTTTGTCTGTAGCAATAATAGGATCAGGAGCTTGGGGTACTTCTTTAGCTGTAATAGCTTCAAACAATACTGATGTTATTTTGTATTCTAGGGACGAAAATCAAGTTGAGGAGATGGTTCATTCTAGAGAAAATAAGAAGTACTTACCTGGTGTTCATTTACCAAATGAAATCAAGATAACGTCGAACAAAGAAGACCTTGAAAAAATCGATTCAATAGTGCTCGCTATTCCTTCCATCGCTGTTCGAACTACCCTCACAGAGTTTAATTTTTTGTCTGAGAGCGCAACATTTCTCTCTGTAACAAAAGGTTTAGAACAAAAAACGAATCTGCGGATGTCGCAAGTAATTCAAGACGAATTACCCCAAGTGGATAGTAGCTCGATAGCAGTTTTAAGTGGACCAAATCTGGCACATGAAATTTCAATAGGCTTACCAGCAGCGACTGTAATTGCGAGCGAAAGTCAAGCTTTAGCAGAGAATCTCCAACAGATTTTTCATACACAAAAATTCCGGGTGTATACAACCAATGATGTAATCGGTTGTGAAATTGCCGGGGTTGCAAAGAATGTTGTTGCAATTGCTGTCGGTATAGGTGATGGCATGGGATTTGGAGACAACGCAAAAGCTGCTGTTATGACACGAGCCTTAGCTGAAATTTCACGATTAGGAATAGCAGAAGGTGGAATTAGTTCTACATTCTATGGTCTTGCAGGAATTGGTGATCTGATTGCAACATGCTCAAGTGATCTTTCTAGAAATCGTACTGTCGGATTTCAGCTAGGTAAAGGTAAAACTATTGATGAGATTAAACAGCAGTCTCATGATATCGCTGAAGGAGTATTTTCAGCAGAAGCATTATCGCAAAGGGCAAACGCACTAAATATAGATATGCCTATTGTGAAAGCGGTGTCTAAAGTAATCAATCAAGGATTTGTGGAAGAACAAGATGTGATCGAACTCATGACAAGACCTCCTGGAAAAGAATAATGCCAATTAAGTCAATTCAATTTCCAACAGATGAGCTCGAGAGATCTCTATCTAAGAACATAAATCTGGTTTGTGGAATTGATGAAGTCGGGAGGGGAGCATGGGCAGGACCTTTGGTGATGGCGGCCGTAGTTCCCGGAGATGGGGTGATTGAAGGCGTTCGAGATTCCAAAAAAGTCTCGGAAAAAAATCGAATTAGGTTGGCGCAAGAAATTGCACTTTGGGCCAAAGGAATTGGCATCGGAGTCGTTGATAATCGAGAGATAGATGAGATCGGTATGGCTCGAGCACTTCGAGAATGCTCTCTTCGCGCATTAGCTGATTTAGAGGAATTAGATTTATTTGCTAAACACATACTTTTAGATGGTCACTACGACTTTATTCAAAGTTCAAAATACGAAGTTACAACAGTAGTTAAAGGTGACGATAAATCACATTTAATTGCTGCAGCATCGATAGTTGCAAAAGTTCACAGGGATACTTATATGGCTAGCGAACATGTAGCAGGTAAATATCCAGATTTTTGCTTCGAGAAAAATAAAGGCTATCCATCTCCAGACCACAAAAACGCACTAAAAAATGACGGTCCCACCGAATTTCACCGTGTTTCTTGGAAAATTCTTGACGATGTTTCCACAAAAAACAATCTCCAGGCGCTATTCTAAATAGCACTATGGGACAAATGATTACAGTAACTACAGCACCAAGTGCGGATAAAAATACTTTGATTTTCCAATTGAACAGATCGCTAACTGGGATGGAGATTTTGAATTACGATCAAGATACTCAGATACCAGAATCCGAAGACCCATCAAATATTGCAGCGAAGAAACTTATCGATTTAGGAGCTAAATCTGTGTCAATATATTCGAATGTTGTAACGGTTACATCAGATGAATCGACAGTTTCTTCTAAGCAAAATGAAATGATAAAAGCTTTAGAAAATCTCTATATCTATTACTCTGAAAATCTTAAAAGCTAAAATTAACAGTATTACTAACAACTTCTTGCTTAGCGTCTAGGCTTTAGTACTGTGAAAAAGTCTAATGCCCGCCGAAAAGTCGTAAAGGGTACTAGAGCGATAATTCAACCTTCGAAAGTGGTTGCAAAACAGCTTCAACTTACACCAGCAAGGCTTTGGAAGCTTTCCACGAAACTTCTTAGAACAGATCCTGTTGGTGTCAGAACTGGATTAGCTTCATTAATTTTTGCGACTTTTGCCGGGCTTGTTGCAGGTTTGGTTTTAGGATCTATTACGGACACTTTGGAAGCATTGCCAGGATTGTTAGTATTGGCTCCTGCATCCATTGGCTTAAGAGGGAATGTTTTTGGAGCGCTAGCTTCAAGACTATCTACCTTGGCGCATATGGGGGAATTGCAATTCACGAGAAAACTCAAAACTCCTTTTGGTCAAAATCTGCAATCAGCAATTGCATTGTCAATTGGTACATCCTTAGTACTCGCTTTTATTGCAAAAATAGTTGCAGAAGCTTTTGTAGGAGAAGAGATAATTACATTTTCAGAATTCTTTGTTATCTCGATAATCGGTTCTTTGATTCCAACTGCAGTTTTGTTGGCAGTGACAGTTTTCTTGGCAAGACTCAGTGTAAAAAGAAGTTGGGATTTAGATAATGTGGGTGCACCAATAATTACGGCCACGGGAGATATGGTAACTATTCCATCTTTGGTATTAGCTACATTTTTTGTAGGTAAGGGTTGGTTTTCTGGAATCAGTGTTTTTCTAGCTTTATTCGCTGCGATTTCTGTGATTGTACTTTCATATATTTCTAAACAAAAAATTCTTCGCCAAATTGTAAAAGAGTCGTTCCCAATGTTAATAGCTTTAGGTTCAATTTCTATACTTGCCGGAATTACAATAGAAGGGAAACTAGAGAGTTTTCTCGTATACCCAATATTGATTGTGCTCATACCGCCTCTGTTAAGTACTAATGGTGCGATAGGCTCAGTTTTATCAGCGAGAATAGCAACTAAATTGCATTTAGGTTTGGTTCGCCCAAAAAAGTTTTCGTTTTCTGCCATAAGCGAAGATGTAACTGTCGCATATTTGCTTTGTGTACCTGTGTTTTTACTTTTAGGTATCGCATGTTATGTGCTGGGGATCGTTTTTGCACTTTCTTCCCCAAGCTTTCTAACTTTGATGGGAATTGCGTTGACTGCAGGAATTCTATCTACAACGATATCTAATATTGTTGGTTATTTCACCGCGGTAATTACTTATGGGTTTGGTTTGGATCCAGATAATTTTGCTGTTCCTTCGGTAACTAGTATTTCAGATTTCATTGGTGCAATTGTTTTGATAACTACCATTGGGGTATTTGGAATATGAAACTTTCTACGATAGCTACTAGCCTAAACATTAAAGGAGACAATAATGGATGATTCTCAACGGAATTTGCGCACGATGCTTGCAGATTCTAAAGATATGTCCGAGTTGATGATCGACCTAGCTTATGCATCATTGTTTTTTAATGATGAAAACATGGCTGACGAGGTAGTTGATTTGCAGTATAAGTTACTCGATCAAGTACATGAGATGCGTGAAATATGTATTTTGGGTGCGAGAAACAAACGCGAAGCAGAACAGATGAGCTCTGTATTACTGGTAATTAGCGCCATAGAAAGAATGGCAGTTGCTGCAGTTGATATTTCTCGTATAGTTTCAAAGAAACTAGGTATTCCTCCTGCTCTCTTACATGATTTAGCCCATGCTCAAGAAGTCGCTCACAGAGTACGCGTTAGAGAGGAATCAGAGATTGCTCATAAATCCTTAGAGCTTTTAGAGTTGCCAACAGAAATAACGATGAGAGTTGTCGCAATTAGAAGAGCAAAAGAGTGGATGATTGATCCAGATGGTGATGATGTTCTACTTCCCGATGATGTTCTAATCGTTCGAGGCTCGCCAGACGGTATCGATTCTTTGAGATCCATGGCAGGGGCGCCAGATTGGAATCCTCCAGTTAACGTTGATGAAGGAACTATTACTGATTTGGACCGTGCTGTAGATGTAATTGTCGAGATGAAAAACCTCTCCGAGGTAGCGATTGGTCTTGCTTATTCAGCAATTTTGTTTTCAGATCGTTCGTTGGCAGCGGAAGTGTCATATTTAGAAAATCGTATGGATGAGATGAGAGAGCATCTTGAAGTTTGGATTTTGAGAGCATCATCTGAAATGCTTGATCCTGCACCACTTCGAGGACTGTTGAGGTTGGGAGCTGCATCTGAAGAGATAGGAGATGCCGCACAACAGCTAGTTTGGCTTATAGAGCGAGACGAAGAGATGCATCCAATATTGAGAATCTCGTTAGGAGAAAGTGACGAGATTGTAATCCGTATGCCAGTTGCCGATGGTTCCGAAATAAGTAATAAAACTTTGGCAGAAATAAACCTAGAAATCGAGACAGGATTTTTTTTACTTGCTATACGTAGGGCGTTACGATACATCTATCGTCCTAGAGGTAATGTTGAGATCAAGCCTGGTGATGAATTGATTGCAACAGGGCCTTATGAAGGACGTGCATACCTAGCAAAGCTTTGTGGTTACGATCTGTTCGAAGATGATCACACCGGTGAATGGGAATTGAGTTTAAAAGACGCTCAAGCTGATGGAGAGTAACCTTTAAACATTTTCTTGGACAGCTGCGCTTTCGGGAGGAGGTTGAATTCCTCTTGCGACTTTTCTAGGAATCATTTTGTATGTCCATCTGAAACGTTCACGAACTGTTTCTTTTCCTGGACGCTCGATAATTCTAAAGTTTTCTACAGTAATACCTCTATAGCCTGCTTGTATTTCTTTCTCTTGTCCTGCAGGTAATGCCGGATCATCGATGAACTCTGTTTCGTATGGTATTTCGTTGATAATATTTGGGCCTTCAGAAGTAACTTTACGCCCTTCTTTATTTCCATATAGAGTTACTGTTACAGAAGTTGCTGTAGTTGAAGTTCGAATCAATACTCCAGAATTTGAATTGTTTTGAAATTTCAAATCTACAGAACCATAATTTAGAGTTGCTTCTCTACCCATTGGGTATCTAGAAATGTAAATCGTATGAGGCTTATGGGTTATGTTTTTATATCCGCCAAAATAATATGCGTTGAAAAGAGTAGTGGAAAACTGGCTTACCCCTCCTCCGAAGTCGTCGTAAAAACCGTCGGATACACTAAATGCAGGTGCTCGAACATATCCCGCAGCCTCAGTACGTGGACCTAGCGTGTCATTTAGTGAAAAAGTATCTCCAGGTTCCAAAATCGTGCCATTTACTACTTCAGCGGCTCGACGAATGTTGGTTACACGAGCTTGTCCCGCAGGATAGTTCGTTGTGAAGGTCGATACTTGCTCCGTGATGTTTAAACTTCTTGCCCATGCTTCGTCGCGTTGGGGTTTTACATCAATGACGCTTACAATAAAGTTGTGTTTGCCTGCAATCCAATTTTCTAAAGCCGAGTTAAAATCAACTTTTTTACCAGCTACTTCAGGCACGATACTTACTGAATTGCCATTAACTGAAAATGTTGCGTCTTTTGCTGGAATTTCAATGTTTGATAGAGCTTCTCCAAGCGGTTCTCGTAATATTGACTCATCTAATGAAATTACTAGCTCTGATTTTTCAGGCGTAACAACGGTTGAAGAAGCAAGTAATTCTTTAGAAATCTCAAGTCTGTTCCCTGCTGGGGTGGTTAGTACAGAATCGCGACTAAACATTGTTCTTAGAATGTCAGCAACACGATTTGCCTCTTCAAGTGTGATCTGTGCTTGAACATCTTCTAAAGTCATCTCTTGGGTAGTTCGGTCGAATGAACTAATCAGTTTGTTTAATGATGTCTCGGCTTGATTAACTGAAACACCTTCGCCGGTTTTGGGTTCTATAACTCGAACTTGTGTTCCGTCTATCTCAACTCCTGCATCAGCCCTTCCTTCAGAAAGTGCGGTAACGATAACTTGAACAACTGCATCATATTTCTCATCGTCGTAATCATGAACTACTTCAAGATCTTTGCCTCCCCAAATTCGATCTGCAAAACTTGGAATTACGCTGAAGGGATTTAAAGATCGATTTACTTGATATGCATTCGATGTCGAAAGCACCGCATCATATGAAAGCTCTAAGTCTTGGGTTGAGACAGAGACGTTGTCATCATTTAACGCGAACTGCATTGGAGTTTCAATCGCCTTTTCGATTTCACCTTCTAATTTTTCAAGAGCTTGGCTTTCACTCAGACTTCCTACATTTACTCCTGAAACACTTACCCCTCGCGCAATTTCATTTCCTGTACTTAATCTGTCTATGTATGCAATTGCTATAAATAGTAAACAAAATGCTAAAAGCGACAATGCTAAGTATTTTCGCCGGTTAGAAAAAGCGCGAAATGTTTGTAGTTTGGATTGTTGCTCACCTTTAAAACTATTTTCTAATTCAGCAACAACTTCATCATCTTCGAGTCGAATGAGATCAACGACATCATCGGTTTTTTCAGTTGATCTAGCCACAGTTTTCGGCTCAGTTGATGATGATTGCACGCGTTCTAGGCTAGTATCGAATGTCCATTTTTGTCAGATCGTGGAAAAGTGACCTTTTCTATGAAATATCTACCTGACTAGCTTTCTAAGATGATACCCTTGCATGTGTGACTTATAAGATTTTTGATGGAATTAATAGCTTTGTTGAGCTATCTGACAATGACGCTGAATTCTTATTTTCAAAGATGAACGATCCGATAGATCCTAGAGTATCTGGATGCATCGATTGCAGGAGTTGTGTGGTTGCAACAGATCCTTTTCAGAGATTGATTGAAGAACTTAAGATCGATTTCTCTGTCGAGACTGAATGGATTTCTCTTGTTAGTGATTTTTTGGACGAGTCAAACTCGGTGCATCTTTATATTTGGGAAGATAACGAATGTCTACATCGCCTATGGCGCGATCCTCTTGCAGTTGAATGGAGCTCCGTAACAGGCGAAAAACGCCTCCGCTGAGAAAAGGTCCGTCCTTTTCATCTTGCGATAACTTGTATATATACAAGAATAGACAAGAACAAAAGGACGGACCTTTTCTCGAGGGGGCTTTCTAGATTGGGATGAAGGTTGTTGCTAGATATCCGTAAACCAGGCCTAGAAGCAATCCTCCTAGGACATCAGAGAAGTGATGCATTCGTGTATACATTCTCGAATAAGCAACTAAAATCGCAAATGGAAATGCAAATAACCCCACTAGAGGAGTTGAGCTTGAGAGCAAGCACGCTGCGGTCATTGCAGAGGTAGCGTGACCCGATGGGAAAGAAGAAGTGATGGGCATTCTCATTCCATAGGGAAGTGGCTTACCTGGTTCAAATGTACCTTCTTCTTCATGTGGTCGTCTTTTTCTAAAAATGAACTTGATCGGACCATTTGTTAGCCCCGATTCTGCTGCCATCACAACAACAAATCTCGCTAAGTCTTTAAAGTCCAGAAGAAAAGCGAATCTAATCAGAGCAAACAAAAACCAAATTTTCGAGTGATCAGCATATTTTGAGATCCGAAAGAAAAATGCATCTCGTTTCTCAGTTCTTTGTAAAGTTAAATATTTGTCGCCAAAATTATCTAGTTTATTAAACATCGGGAATTGTCCCTCCTTTGACAGGACACAATTCATGATATCCACACCATCCACATAAAGCAGATTCTTTTGGCTGAAAGTTATTGTTTTGACAAGCTGACTTTACTGCACTGTCGATAGCTTTACTCTTGTTTTTTATACCTTTTATCGATAATTCATTGGGAACTGCAACGATCGAAACAGGATCTGACAAATAAAGAAGTTGAACCTTAGAAGGAAGTACTCCAAAAATCCTTTCGCATAACAACGCATAAAAATGCACGCCCGAAAGTCGAGCTTGCTCGGTGTTAGCTCGTGGAGCAGAACCAGTTTTGTAGTCAGTTACTACCAAGTCGCCATTTTCATCGAGTTCGAGCCGGTCAATAATTCCACGTAAAGTTGTGCCATCTATCTTTGTTTCGAGTTTTAATTCAAGTCCAACGGGTTCAATCTTTTCTGGATTTTCTAATTCAAAATACTTTCGAACAAGAGTTTTGCACTGGCTTTTTAGGTTCAAATATTCTTCCTCGTTTAGGTTGAGACCAACAAGATCATCATGATCTTGATATTCTAAAAATGTAATCTCGAGATCTTTCAGTGCTTCTTCGATTGTTCGCAGTTCTTTGTTTTTTAAAAATAGGAGTTCTAGTGCCCTGTGGACGATTGTGCCTTTAGTTGCTGCTATTTGTGGAGGCTGTGGACGTTTTTCTATATATGAATATCGATAAGCCAAAGGACATGAGGTGAATTGAGAGAGAGAGGAAGGGGAGTAGCTAGATGGTGGCGAAAGATCCATTATTTGCCTTCTATTTCATTTCTAAAAAAGTTGGTTGTTATTTCAGCGCCGAGTTTCGGATTTTCGTAAAGTGTAAAGTGTCCCACTGAGCTCATTTGTAGGTGAGATCCAAGGTTCACTTGTTTTGATACTTCAATTGCGAATTCTTCAGAAATTGTATTCGAGCATTCTCCGTTGACTACCAGTGTTGGAGTTTTTAGTTTTGATAGAGATTCCCAGACACCATTGGCAGCACCTGATAAATATATTGCTTCTTCGTTTTCTTTTTTACAGCTCAACGTAACACCGCTGCCAGATTCTTTGAAACCATAGATTGCATATAATGCTAAGGCAGATTCAGAAAGTTGAGATAGTGCGCCTTTGGCTTTAAACCTAGTAAACACTTCATTTTTCGAGCCAAAATCGGATCGCCTTTTTCGAGCGCTTTGTGCGAGATACTCCCTATGACTTAGATCGCTGTTGGGTTTGAACAATATAGGCTCAAAAAGTGCCAGTGCTTTATAGCTATCTGGATTGTTAGCAGAGTGCAAAATGTGAGCACTTGCACCTGAAGATATTCCAACACCATACACTGAGGTCGTGTTGTGTTTGTCTTTCAGATATTCAAATAGTGCTGAAAGATCTTGATCAAAAGCACTCCAGCTACTTAAGTTTCCGCACTCGCTTAGGCCATGACAACGTATGTCAATGCCAAATACATTGAATCCTCGCAAATGTGCAACAACACTCGAGTACATTCCTGCTGTAAACCCAGTGGGGTGAGTAAAGACTATTACTGGTGCAGTCTCGTCTTCATTAGGAGTGAAATGATAAACATTAAGTTCAATATCGGATTTCACTTTAAAAGTCGGAATGATCACAGCTTTGATTCTATTAGCTTATTTGCGATTAGAGCGTATCAATCCTCTTGCATGAAAGCTATAAGGCCCTCTAGCGGCAGTGGCTCGGAATAAAAGAACCCTTGACTTCGATCACACCCAAGCTCTCTTAGTATCGCAATTTGTGCTGAGTTCTCTACACCTTCTGCCAAAGCTTGTATCTTCAAGCTATGAGCTATAGCAATAATTGCTGAAACGATTTCTAAAGAAGAAGTATCTACTGCAATATTGCTGATGAATGATTTGTCGATTTTAATCAGATCTGCATCAAATTTTTGTAGATAAGCTAGCGAGGAATATCCGGTACCAAAGTCATCAAGAGCTAATGAGACGCCCATATCTTCGAATTCTGACAGAATTCTTGAGGACTGGGACGAGTTTTCCATGATAGCTGTTTCGGTAATTTCAAAGCCGATCATTGAAGATGGAACTTTAGTTTCCGAAATCAACCCACGAATATATTCAGTAGTTTGTATTGAAGACAATTGCCTAGCGCTTATATTTGTCCAAATTTTTATAGTATTACCATGCTTAAAAAGTTCAATGGCATCATTAACTACTTGATCAAAAACACTTTTGAAAACATCTTCTATCAGTCCGCATTCTTCAGCTAGCTCAATAAATGAATCGGGAGAAAGGAGTCCTTCTTTGGGGTGTTCCCACCTAACAAGTGCTTCTAATCCAACTAGTTCACCAATATGTAAGCTGTATTGTGGTTGATAGTAGACCCTAAGTTCTCCGCGTTCAATTGCATGAGTAAGTTCCTTTTCTTTTTCGAGTTTTTTATATGCTGTAGTAGTAGAAGATGAGTTCGAAAAAGCATAAGACAATATTGAGCTGTCTCGAGCCTGTGTCATTGCTGCATGAGCTTCATGGATTACCGTGTCAGAGTCAGTATCCTTTGTAGGCTCGCTAACAGCAATCCCAACAGATGGGTGAAGTTTTATTTCCTGTCCCGATATATCGAAAGGAACTCTAAACATTCCAAGCAGATCTAAACAAAACTGGCGCGCTTGTTGAGCGTCATGGATATGTTCGATCAAAATCGCAAACTCTGAAGAACCGATTCTGGCAATCAGGTCACTTGGATGAGTTAGAGCTTCAATCCTGGAAGCAACCTTTAACATTATCTGATCTGCAGCTGCATGACCTAGAGATTCAATAATGAATGCATATCTCCCTATGTCTAGAACAAACACGCATGTTTGAGTGTTTTCTTTTTTATTGTATTGCAACGAATTATTGAGACGCTCTTGGAAAAGAACTCTGTTTGCAAGCCCAGTTCCTTGATCGTGAAGCATTTCGAATTCGAGTCGTTCTTGTGCGTGCTTTCTGTCAGTGATGTCAACGAACATTACAACTGCTGTTTCATGGTCGGGCATTAACGACATGGTTGCCAAGTACCAGCGATGAAAAGTCGGGTGAGATATAAGCAGATCAACTTTTAAAGACTGTATTTTTTCTTCAAACAGTCTTGTTATCGTTCTGTGGAATTCTTCTACGTAGGGATTGAGTCTATTTTTAGGTTCAAAAAGCTTGGAAAGTTTTGTAGTTTTTGCATCTATGGTTCTTCCATGGAATTCCTCAAATAAAAGTCTAAATGCAGAGTTGAAATTTAGAATCAGTCCCTCTCTAGAACAAGTCATAGTTGGGGAAGCGAGGGCATTAAGCATATTGGATGCAATCTTTTCTTGCGATTTGAATTTTGCAGTAATTGCCTCGCGCGTAAGTAGGGCAGATATGTGATGAGCTACAGTTTCAGACCAGTTAATAGTCTCTTTATCAACAACCATATTGTGAGTTGTAGCAAATGATAGGACACCAGCAACTTCTCCATCTACTAAAAGTGGGATTCCAATGTAATGATATAAAAGTGAAGTCGATTTATGCGACGGACAGATTTTGTACTCGTTGCACATTGCATCGGTGAGGATGAAGGTAGACTTTCGTCGTAACACCTCTCCAGCCAAAGTATCGAAAACTAATGATTGGTTGATGTTAGTAGCTGAGGTTTTACGATAGGCGTGGTTATTTATTCCTTCTTCACTTTGTGCAACGATACTTAGATCTAAAGTGTTATCTGAAAATGTTTCAATTGCAGTAAATGTAATTGGGAATGAAGATGTTATTGCATTAGCAATATCAACTAAGACAGGTTCTATTTGATTTATATCTAAAATGTCGTGGCTTAATTTGTGAATTATGCTTAACGCTTGACTTCGCCATTTTTTTTGAGCGAGAACAACGGGCGTTTGGATTTCTGTATTAAGTGTTTCAAGTTCGGGAATAGAAAATTGATCTTGGTTCGATTGATCTTCATTGTCTGTCAATTTAGACAGTTGTGTGTCATCCTTTTTGGCACCCATGAAAGGCCTCCCCACCCGTAATATAAGTGTCTCATGAGTAACAAGCGAATGGAAGACCCTAATACGAATTTTTTCACTACAATAAAGACACCCAAAAAGGGCATTTTACCTGTTGAGAGAGCATTTTAGGATATTTTGTACCCTACGATTATGAGTTGCTAGCAATCCAAGCCGCAGCTTCTGGCGAAGATTCGATGCTCGTGATTAGAGCATAACGCGGCTTATCTGTTGGATTCATGACAACATGCCACATGCGTTCTGAATCCACAACGAAACGCATCCCTTTCTTTAAGGGAATTTGTATCTCAGTAGAGGGGTCATCTTTTTCATGTCGAAGAATCATTGCAGCACCTGGTGTGTCTGTTAGCTCTAACCAAGTTCTCACAACCCAACCTGAACCAGCAGGATTGATACGGTTGTTGTCGTCCAGGTGAATTTGAGTCAATGCTTCTTCGTAGCTTTGAGGATTTAGTTTTATTGTTCTAACGCGACCGTAGTTGGTGTTCATTGACTCAACATAATTTACTAATGTTGGACAAAGTTTTGAGTTTTCAGTCCAGACTCCATCTTTGTCTGGTTTGTTGTGTTCCCAAAAACCTGCACATTCCATGTCTCCAAGCGCAGAAGCAATCGGAGCGAAGTTAGTATCGCCACCAGATTTCCAGTCCATATATTCCATCGTGATGAATTCTTCTTCAGGAACTGTAAAATCAGCATCATTTAAGATGCAGTAACCGTGTTCTTTAAGAGCATCGAGATGGTAATAGTCTTTTGGGTCAACTTTGGAAGGGGCTGTATCTGCATAAGTCATGTCTATATACTACCAACTCTGCTCTTTGTATCCTAAGCTTAAAGAAACCAAGCTAGAAAATAGGAGATAATTGTGGCGATAAATATCGCGGTATTAGCGAAACAGATTCCGGATCCAGCACAAGTAGGGGAATTGGATTCCAATTTTAGACTGAAGAGGGAAGGAAAGATTGTACTCGATGAAGCAGACCTCTATGGCGTAGAAATGGCGCTCGCACTCCGAGATTCTGCTGGAGGAGGTAAGGTTTCTATTGTTTCTATGGCGCCCAATGGAGAAACAACAGGTGTAAGAACAGCGCTGGCAATGGGTGCTGACGATGCGGTAGTCATCAGTGATGAATCCTTGGTTAACTCTCACGCATTGGCAACGGCAAAAGTATTGAGTGCAGCAATTGATCGGATTGGCGATATCGATTTGATAATCGGTGCGACAGAAAGCAGCGATGGATATACAGGTACCGTTCCAGCTCAAATCGCAGCAATTAAAAACGTAAGTTCCATGACTTATGCAACCAAAGTTGAAATCGATGGAGACACAGTAAAGATTTCTCGACAAAGCAATACAGGAGTTGATGAAGTCACAGCAAGCCTTCCTGCTGTTGTTAGTGTTACCGCGGGCGTGGTTGAGCCTAGGTATCCAAACTTTAAAGGGATAATGGAAGCCAAAAACAAACCTTGCGAGATCCTTGCGTTAACTGATTTAGGGATCGAAGCTGATTCGTTAGATTTAGATCAACAAAATGTTATTTCAATTGAAGATGCTCCAGGTAGAGAATCTGGAGTTAAAACGCAAGATGTTGATCAAGCTGTCGAGAAAATTGTTGAATACTTAAAAGGTGCAGGAGCATTATAAATGTCAAAAGAAAATATGAATACAATAGTAATTGCGGAATCATCAAAGGGAGAGCTTTCCTCGTCTGTGTTTGAGCTAATAACGATTGGGTCAAAGATTGGTTCTGACACAAAAGTGGTTTTTTCCAATACTGCAGAGATACAAAAAGACGTAGTACTGGCGGAATTAGCGAAATATGGTGTAAGTGAACTTCATGGAGTGGAATGTGGTAGTGGATTATCCGCTGCAGCTCTAGCGAAATATATACAAGAAACTTTTATTGAATCTGATCCATCAAAAGAGTATGTAGTGCTTGGACCTCAAACTTATCTTGGTAGAGACGTAGTTGCGCACCTAAGTGCATATACAAACAGACCTTTATTAGCTAATGCTATTGATGTCGAGCTACAAGGAGATGAGATTAGAGCGCAACATGCTGTATTTGGTGGAACAAAAATTGTTACGGCAAACCTTAAAGCGCATTCCCCATATCTCGTTATTGTTAGGCCAAAATCTATTGTGCCGGTTGAAGCGGAACCGGTTAACACAGTATTTGTTGATGCAGATGCATCTGATCTTTTAGAGGAATCAGCTAAAACATCGATCATAAATTCTGAAGAGGTTTCGTCTCAAGGGCCAGAGTTAGAAGAGGCAAGCGTTGTTTTTGCTGGAGGGCGGGGATTAGGTTCAAAAGAAAAGTATTCTGAACTTGTTGAAGAAACAGCAAAACTTGTGGGTGCAGCAACTGGAGCTTCAAGAGCAATTGTCGACGCAGGATGGGTTCCGTATTCAAAACAGGTCGGGCAAACAGGAAAGACTGTAAAGCCTGATGTCTATATAGCTTGCGGTATCTCTGGCGCTACACAACATCTAGTAGGCATGAAAGGCTCGAAAAATATTATTGCTATCAATACCGATGATCAGGCTCCAATTTTCGATGTTGCTGATTTGGGTGTTGTTGCCGATGTGAATGAAGTAATTCCTAAACTTGTCGAGAAAATCAAAGCTGAACAATAACATTAAGACGGAGAAATTGAGCCAGATCTAAAAGGTGAAACATTTTTAGGCACTTCAACTACCTTTGTTTCTTCAGGTTGTGGCTCTAATTTAGATTCGATCCTGGGATTAGGTTCTTTATTCTTAGTTTTTTCAGACAGGTTTATTACCTCTACAACTGTAGAAAGAATCTTCCAAGGTCGTCCGTTTGCAGCGACTTCAATATTTTCTGGGCTTGCTTCAGAATGAGAACTCAGATTGAGCGCGGTTGTGGTTTCTATTGTTTTTTTACCAGTAAAGGATTTACCTGATATATAAGTCGAAGCACCACCTGCACTGGCAGAGTAAAGTTTGTTACCAACAACTTTTACTGCAGATATCGACGTTTCGATATCGCGAGCTCGAGCATGATCTCGTATTAGATCTACCAATTCATTAACAGTGTCAACCTTGTTTGCGAGGACATCTGCCATTGTCGCTACTAGCACTGCTCCTACGACTGCTTCTTGTCGGTTGTTAGCTGATACTGCACCAACAGCAAAAACGTGTGTGTTGCCACCGAACGGCCTCGCGATGTGCCATGTTCCTGCATCTTGACGCGAGTGCATTATTGATACATCACTTGTTGTAGGTATAAGTGACTCAACCAAGAAACTTTCAAACTTGTCTAACTCTGACTCCGCATCAATTCTCGCAGCTTCTTCCATAGAAATTCGAGTTTGCCAAGCTGCTTCAACTTCTTGCTCATCTCGATAGGGCTTTGCAATTACAACCCACTCTGATGATCCGCTGTCCGTTAAAGGTTTGCCATGTAGCTCTAAGCGAATATTGTCTTCAAGAGTAGAAACATGAACTACGGTTTTGAACTTATTATGCTCATCAAGTTCTTTAAAAAGTGTCTTAATTCTCTTTGCATCGTCAGCTTCGAAAGTGTCGATCCAAGAGTCTAGATTTCCTTCGAAAGTCTCTGGATTGATTCCACACCAATTTGCAAGATGATCTGACAAATAACACTCATTTTTTGATGTGTCGAAAAAACACATTCCCATATCTCCCGCCTTAAGAGCAAGAGCTAAAGCTGTTTCAGATCCACTTGCATCCGTAGCGTTTTCTTGTGTGCTTAATCGAAGTTTCAAAAGAGCTATGAACATGTCGACTATTGATAAGTCGTTTTGCGTTAATCCTTTTGTGGAATCTGGTATTACGAGTAATTCAGTATGAGTATTTTCATCTTTAAAGATAGTGCGTGCAATGCTATGAGAAGTTAATGCTTCGCTGTTGGCATCGGTTGAGTAGATAAATTCCTTTATTCCGTCGGTTGTTGTTACGATCGATGCTGATTCTGTTACTTGAAGTTCTACTAGTGATTTGCATACATATTCATAAGCATCGATGTCCGTTGTGGAAATTTCAGTTATCTTTTCTAGCAAAAGATTTTCTGAACGTGAACTAGTGCGCTTAAGTAAAAGCACTTTTATGGTGGTGTCTTCAACAATAATGTCTCGAGATGCAACTATGAGTTCAATGTTTTTTTCTGGAGTTATAAAGGCAACTTTAGATGTCTGAGTGCTAAATTCAGTCCCGGGTTTAACAAATCTTGATATAGGACCGCCCTCCAAAACGTTGCGAGGTATACCTAGTAATTTAGCTGCCGATGTATTTGCAGAAATTATGCTTGAGTTTGGATCAAGTGCAATAATTGCAGTTGGGAGTGCATGAAGAATCGCTCTTGTAAAAACTGAGTTCGTCTGTTCGAGCAATTGTATCCTCCATCCTTGGGTCCAGACTATTCTAGCCCTTATCCGACAGTAATAGGAAAACGCACTATTTATCGCTTAATATCGAGCTCCATTATCAAAGCAGCATGGTCAGATGGTTTTGATCCTTTACGGGATTCTCTCTCCACATAGACATCAGAGATATTGTTCTTTAGAGCATCGCTGACCAGAAAAAAGTCAATTCGCATCCCTTTATTCTTATGAAAATCTCCACCCCTGTAATCCCAAAAAGTAAATCCCTCATCGCTTGGATATCTGAGATCAAATGCATCGGTCAGACCTAAACTCAACAAACTCTGGTATTTGTTTCTCTCGAGATCCGTGACATGCGTGGAAAGAGGAAATTCTTTAATGTCCCAAACATCTTTATCGGTTGGTGCAATATTCAAATCACCTGCAATTACTATTTGCTCGTTGGTTTCAATCAAATTTTTTGCATAATCTGCAAATAGGTCGTACCAATCCAGTTTATATTTATAGTGTTCAGATGTGACATCTCTTCCGTTTGGAGCATATACGCTCACAAACGAAATTCCCTCAATTTCTGATTTTAAGATACGAGCGTCTGCGATATATGGATCAGATTCACTTCCCAAACCGAAAGTGGTATTTTTCTGTTGAGACTTAGAAATGATAGCCACGCCGTTATATTGGCTTAAGCCATAATGGCTAACATCATATCCGAGGGTTCTGATGTCGAATTCTGGGAAGTTATCGTCTTTACATTTAGTTTCTTGTATTAGCAGAACATCGACCTGTGAAGTCTCCAAAAATTCGCAGACTCTTTCGAATCGAGCTCGAAGAGAATTTATGTTCCAAGTGGCAACTTTCATTAGCAAATTACTTTAGTCAAAACTTGTTCCACTAAACGTTTGCAATGAATTTCATCAGTACCTACTACCGTGATGTGCCCAACCTTGCGTTTTTCTCGGACTTCTTTCCCATACCAATGTAAGTAAACATTTTCCATATCTTTGAAATCGGCAGGATCTATCTCTACTCCTACCAAGTTAATCATGGCGCAGAAACCTTTTAGATCTGTATCGCCAAGTTCGAGTCCTGTAATTGCTCGGATATGATTTTCAAACTGGCTAGTTTGGGAGCCTTCAATAGTCCAATGTCCTGAATTGTGAACTCTAGGAGCTATCTCGTTTACGATTAGAGAGTTATTTGTAACAAAACACTCAACAGCAATAGTGCCTACATAGTTTGTTTTTTCGCAAAGAGTTTGCACAATGCTATGGGCTTGTTTTTCCATTTCATCTATATTTTCTATACCTGTTGTTGGACAATAAGAAAATTGCAGAATTGAATCTTTATGGATATTGTGGGTTAACGGCCACGTTTTTATTTCGCCATTTTGAGATCTGGTTGCCAATATTGACACTTCGATTTGGAAGTTGACTAGCCCCTCAACGATACAGCCAGGGCTAGCAATATTGCGATGAATTTCGGATATAGCATTTTCATCGAAATCACTATTAGTAATAACCCATTGGCCTTTCCCATCGTATCCGCCGTGCCTAGTTTTAACAACGATTCCGCTGTCAGATAGCTTTTTTGTTTCCAAAAGCAATTGTAAAAACTCACTTAGCTGATCAACGTTCAAAGATGCATCAACTTCAACGAATGGAGCAGTAGGAATATTAAGTTTTTGTAACTCAGTTTTTTCTAAAAGCCTATCGCCGGCTATTTTGACGAATTCGGCAGGAGGGAAAATTTTAATCTCATGTTTTTTTACTTGATCGATAATCTCAAGGCCTTCGTGTTCAGATTCAAAAGTGAATACATCAATACCACGCAAAAACTCTTCAATGTTTTCGGAGCTCTTTAGATCTTTGGTAAATGCTTTACAATCTGAAAACGCGCAACTGCCGTTTTTACCAGCACTGCGAATCGAGTAACCAAGTTTATTTGCAGATTGAGCAAGCATCTGAGCAAGTTGCCCTGAACCTTTAACTCCAATAGTTTTAATGTCCACTTTTTAAGTTCCCTATTCGTCTTGAGTCTCATTAGCGGGAATCCAAAATTCTATTTTTTCGGATGATCCATATCCACCGACTACCGCTGAAAACATGTTTTGAACGGATGACCTGGAATCTTCAAATTGCTCAATAGATCGATTGTACGCTTCTCTGACATCAAGAGCGGGAAGTCTCTCGTCAATTTCAGCAAGAGCATCTTTCAATTCTTGTGAACCGCTTAATTTTGGAGAACTAGAAGCGTTAGAATTTAGACGGCCAATGATAATTTCCAATTCTCTTGCACTTTGAAGTTGCTGATCGAGCTTTTCATCTTCAAGGGCTTTCTCAAAACGAGTTATTGCTTCATTGCCTTGGGTTGTGACTTCTCGTTCACCGCCGAGCTCTTCCATTAGAGCTATGGCATCTTTTGTTGCTGCATATCTCAGAGTTAAATCCGGCACTAATTCAGAAAATGCTTGATCGACACTTGATTGTTTCTTAGAAAGCTGGGAACATCCATTGGTAATAAAAGCTACTAGGACTAGGAAAAGGATTATCAGGATGATGCCAACTTTTCGTTTCATGACAACAGGTTATCGAAAATTCAATGCGAAACCTCGATTTAGTTTCACAAAAGGCATGATAATTTTCATGATCGTTCTCACCTCTGGATATTTTGGGGCTACAACTGCGATCCAGAGTCTAGAAAAAGAATCAGCTTGGGTTATTGAGGTGATAGATGGGGATACTATTAGAGTAAAAGATGAAAAAGGGTTGATCCAAAATATACGACTATTAGGTGTCGATACGCCCGAGACGAATCATCCAACGAAATCTATTGAATGCTACGGGAAAGAAGCTTCTGACTTTACGAAGAGAATACTTTTTGGTAAAAAAGTGCAACTTGAATATGACATAGAAAAGTTCGATAAGTATAAGCGTACGTTGGCATATGTCTATCTTGAACAAGAAAGTTTCAACGAGATGTTAGTTGAACAAGGATATGCAAAAATTTTAAACATTGAACCAAATGATAAATATGCCAATAGATTAATGAAGTTACAAATTAAAGCGAGAAATCAAAAAGTAGGTTTGTGGGGAAGCTGCGTTTAGCTCATGCGCTGGTTCGCATATTGTCGCGAACCTTGCTCAGTGCATTGCTGAGAATTTCTTTAGCTTCAGCATGCGTTACTCCCAAATCGTGAGCAATTTGTTTCATCGACTCACCTTCGCCATCAAATCCATAACGCCTGTTAATGATGTGGAATTCGTCTGGTGTCAAAGAGGCAAAAACAAATGGATCAGTTCTTAATTCGAGAAGGTCATCATCATTTGTTGGGTCTTGACAATCATGGGAAGCGAAATCTAAAAGTGAATCATGGTCAGGATAAATCCAAGATTCATCTGCACCAGTTTCTTTGGAGTTTTCGAATGGGCTACGCATAAATGCCTCCTTGGAGATGAAACTGTTTTTTTAATCTTGTACCGAAGCTTCGACATAGTCAAGAAAAATTCAAAATTAGTTTTTAGAGGTATTTCGCCCGAATGTCCGCAATACGTTTGATGGCTTCATCAGCTGAAAAAACATCATTTCGTATATCTAATTCACTTATATGCTCTTTTATCGGGATTAAGAACTCTGAAGGCTTTTGTATCTTCGAAATTCCCTGTTTATTTCGAACACTTGCTCGAGAAATGTGCAGTTCATCGCTTGCTCTAGAGAGTGCCACGTATGCGAGCCTCGATTCTTCAATTTTCCTTTTTTTATCGTTATATAGCGGAACCAGACCCTGTTCGAAACCTGTTACGAACACACATTCGAACTCCAACCCTTTGGCTTGGTGAAAAGTAAGTAAAGCAAAACCGTGATCGCGGTCACGCTCTGAGATCAATTGTGACTCTATGAATTCAAAAAAGCCATTCACGTCGCCTTGGCGGTCATGAGGAAACAGGTTCATATATTCGCGCGCGCTATAGCGGAGTTTTTTAAACGTTTCTCGAGTTTCTTCGTCTTGAGGATTGATAATTACTTGGGCGCCGTCAATATCATCGAGTGCATCATAGATCGATTTCCATCTTCGTTTTTTTCGTAAATTTCTAATCGTATTAATAATCTCAGCAGCAACAGGGTCATTAATTATTTCTTTTCCTCTGTGAAAGGGGATCGCCATTTTGTTTGCATGCTCAACAAAAAGTTTCTTTTGTTCATTTGTTCTAACCAAGACAGCAATTTGGTTAAATGCAATTCCTTTTGCATGGGTTTTTGCAACCAACCCAATAATGTTTTGTGCTTCTTCGACATCGTTAGGAAAGAAATGTAATTGAGGCAAAACTGAACTTGGGCGAGGAGCTTTTATGTTTTCCATTTGAGGTTTCATTAAGACACTTCTGGCAGTTTCAACGTTTGCTTTGGTTGATCGGTAGTTTGTAGATAAAAACACAGTTTGAGTTCCTGGAAAATATTCGGAGAAGTTATTGAGATATACATCACTTGCTCCTGCAAACGAGAAAATAGATTGATCTGGATCTCCAACAGCTGTTATGGATCCAGAATCGCCAACTAATTTTCTATATATTTCCATGTGCAGAGGTGTAGTGTCTTGAAATTCATCAACGAATAAATGGCGATAAAGATATTGACGGGTTTTTCTGAATTCGGCAATGTCTAATTTCGAATTAAATTGCAATAAAACATCATCGTGATCCATCAGTCGCTGTTTTTTGCAGTTAAATTCATAGGCTTTGTATGCTTTAATGAAAGATTCTTTAGTTAAAGCATTTGGTGCGATGTGACAATGTCTTCGTATAGAGCTGATTGCGTCGTCATCAATCTGATCGATACTAAGAAATCTAGTTTTAGAGAACGATATAGCCCTAGCTACTTTCGGTGCATTTTTAATCTTGAGTGATTTTAGAAAACTGGTTTGATCATCTAGCAACGAGTTTAACTTCGATGAATTATCTTCGTGGTAGGAAAGCAGTTCGGAAAAAGCGAAAGAGTGTAACGTTCCGATTATCGGTCTCTCTCGCAAAGTAGTCGGAAAGACCCTCTTTAGTCTTGTCGCAAGCTCGAATCCTGCTTTTCTAGTGAATGTAATTGCTACGATTTGGGAAGGAAGCAGTTTTTTCTGTTCACAAAGATATTCGATTCTTTTCGTTACTACACGAGTTTTCCCTGACCCAGCTGAAGCTAGGATACAGAGTCGCGAAGATTCTGAAGTCACAGCGCTGTATTGTTCATCATCAAGGTCAACACTAAAAAACTTGTTGTTATTCTCATTTTTTGGTGTTGAGCTCAACAGATCTGTCACGTTCTAAGGATACTCTGGCGAATTGATATACGTCATCTTGGGAGCTAAAAGCATCTAACATGGTCCTATGAAGTGCGCATTTACGTTATTCGGAAAAGATAAGCCAGGAATCATCTCAGCTTTTACTAGTTATCTGAGCTCAGAACAGATAAATATAGAAGATGCATCAATGACAATTTTGCATGATCAGTTTGCAATGATCTTGGTTGCAGACCTCGGATCTTTGGATCCTGCAGAGTTAGAGATTGAGATATCGGGAATTTCTCAACTTAGTGATTTGAAAATTTCTTTGACTCCGATAGCCCAGGCAAAAGTTGATCAAAGCGTTGAAGGATATTCGCTCTATATTTTGCATCTAGCTACGAAAGATACAATTGGGGTAGTAGCTAAGGTCGCAAGTGTTCTTGCAGATTTCGGAGCAAACATTATTGATTGCTCTACAAGAAAAAATGAAGAGAATGATATTTTCACTCTCATTTTAGATACTCAAGTTCCAAATGATGCACAAGATGCTCTCGTAGATGCTCTTGAGGATATTAAGAATCAATTTGCGGGCGATTTAGTGTTCAGAAAAGTAGACGACGTAGAGCTCTAAATAATGTGTGAAATTAAGATCTCTATTTATCCTGAATTGGTGTTACGCAAACAAGCGCTCTATGTTGAGAATGTTTCAGATTCTCAAGTGCAGGATTTGGTTTCTAAATTGTTAGATGTGATGGATAATTACTCACACTGTGTAGGTCTTGCTGCGAATCAGATCGGAAGTGACTTGAATGTTTTTGTTGCAGATGCCTCGAAAAACGACCGTTGTGATTCTAAATACGGTCGGGTCGTATTGATAAATCCAAAATTGGTTGAAAGTTCAGGTGAGCAAATGGCTAGGGAAGGATGCATGTCGATACCGGAACTTACTGGAAATGTTTCACGAGCTAAAAGCGCATTGGTTGAAGGATTTGATGCAGACGGAAAACTAATTCAGTATGATGTGAGCGATTTCGAAGCTCGAGTATTCTTGCATGAGATTGATCATTTGAATGGAAAGGTATTTTTAGATCGGGTTAAGTCATCATCAGATGTATTTGCTAGAAAAACCTTTCGCTGAAGCCCTCTTTTGTCGTCGCATGTCGACTATTTGTGCACTTTAGAGCTAAACTAACTAAATGGCATATCCACGCGAACTGTTAAATGAAGGTGAGGACTTGGTCCTCGACTTACGCCCACATTGGTGGTACTTCGCAAAGAATTTTGCAGTTGGTATTGGACTATTGGCATTTGCGATATTGATTATGTTCTTGCCTAGTTCGAGCACCTCAGGAGATAGCACCGGAGCAAATTTGTTAGCTTCGATTAGAGGTATTTCAGGGTGGATCCTATTTATTTTGATGCTCATATGGGCATTTACTATGGTCGTTGCGTATTTCCAATGGATATTTACTTTTTTCGTGGTAACTAGCGATCGAGTAATTTATCGAACAGGAATCATTGCAAAAAACGGAACTGAAATTCCTTTAGAAAGACTTAATAACATCCACTTCAATAGATCGATCTTTGAAAGAATTATTGGTGCAGGAACTCTAGTTATCGAGTCTGCTGGTGAGACCGGCAAGAGCGTTTTTCGTGACGTGCGACATCCTGATGCTGTAGTGCAAGAGATAAATAGATGTCGAGAAGAAAATGATCGCAAGACTGCACGTTATGGGATGGAAGGTCTAGAAGAGCAGTTTGCCGAGCGAATGAATGTTGCATCAAACCCGCAGCCTGAGTCACGAGCTCAGATGTCTATACCTGAACAAATTGAAAAACTTGCAGAGTTGAGGGACAATCAAATTATTTCAGAAGCAGAGTTTGAAGAAAAAAGACAGAGACTTTTGGATCAAATATAGTGCAATTTTTAAGACGCTTGCATGAAGACTGGGCTTATACTGCAATTGCGATAAATGTTGCAGCAGGTCTATTTACTTTGATTGGGATGAATAACCCTAAGTTGAAGAGATGGAAGTATTTTTACTGGCCAGCATATGCTGGATGGATAGCAATTCTGATTCAAATTGTTTTAGGTTTTGTAATGTTTTTTGAAGGTACATATACTGCGCCTGTCCAACATTACTTCTATGGGTACATATTTATGATCGGAATCGGAGTATTATTTGCCTATATTCGTTCTTTAGGAAAAAGAAAAGCTTTAGTATTAGGTATAACTGCCTTATTTTTTGCCGCAATGGCCGTAAGAGCAATCTTTGCAGCGATGTAAGTTGTTTTTACTATAGATTTACTACCGGGCAAGTAAGAGTTCTGGTTATACCGCCGAGCTTTTGAACTTCGGAAACTACTTTTTTACCTAGGTCATCCATAGTCGGAGCTTCAACTTTTACAAGAACATCATAAGGTCCTGTTACTGCATCAACAGCTACGACACCTTCAATTTTTCGTGCTTTGATAGCAACACCTGTGGCTGCACCGACTTCGGTCTGGATGAGAATATATGCTGAAACTGTCATCCCCACATCCTAGCCCGTCCCGGAGGACTGACCCTCCAAAAGGGACGAATTGCTCTGGCAATTCGTCCCTTTTGGAGGGTCAGTCCTCCGGGATCTCCGGAATGGCAGGTCAGGGGCATTGCGGACGATTCGGACTTATAACTAAAATGGGCCACATGATAAAAAGAAGAGAAAATCCTAATGTACCCGAAGATGTAATTGAAGAAATTCGAGAACGGTTAGCAAAAGATCAGCAAAGAGAAGCTTTGCTTGAGGTTACAAGAGACAAATTGCTAGAGGCCATTTCAAATAAGCGTTGGGATGAAGTGCTCTCGATGTTAAAACGTGATGATAAACATGTTGTGGCGTATCACGGTTATGACGAGTTACAAAAAGCTCAAGTCAACGAAGTTCGTTCAGCGTTGCTTAGAAATATTGCCGACAGCGAGCCGACTGAAGACCTCGGAAAGTTGGTGGGATGGTTCTACCATAGAGCTGGAATTAGATTTGATGAAATTCCAGTCATATTAAATCAGCGTTTAGATGGAGTACTTCCAGCGGCGTCTACTAACACGCCATATTTGACTGATATATCAAAAGAAGAAATGGGTGAAACTATTAGATTGCTTTTGGCTCTTGATACTGAGCGAAGTTTAGATTTAGCTCAAAAAAGTATTGATGAGTTTTTGAGGTGGTCAGATGATCGAACTCCTGAAAATGCTGATTTACTAATGAAGTGTTTCGATGCTGTTTTGCGAACTGGTTCAGATCATATGTTGATGCGTTTGTTGCAACAAATTGAATCAGTTGAAGGTTACAACCCTCAAAGTATTGACTCTAATCGAATCCAAACAATAATTGATTCGGGGTTAAATGCATCTTTAGGTTTCATCTTGGATAAAGGATGGTATCAACCTTCAACAAAAGATCTTGTGTTTAGTTTCATGAGGGATCACAACAAGAGTAAAACTTCTCTAGAGATGACATCAGGGAGGAAACGATTTGCGACCTCTGAAAATCCTACGAAAATAATTGCGAATTCATTGGGCCAACTCGATCCTGACGTGCTTATCGAAGCATTAAAAACACGCCGAATATCAGGTGAAAATCCTCGAATAAATCGTGCAATAGAAATCCTTATTGCAAAAACTACGTTGCCTAGTGACAAAACACAACGAGATGCTTTAGGCTCTGCATTGTTGGCAACGAACCATGACTCCATCGTGGCAGCTGCGATAAAGAATGGACTTGCCTATCCAGACGAGTCTCAAATTAATCGGATGATTTTGGATTCATGTGGTGGTTCGCTATTTGAACTCACAGAGAAGAAGCATCTGTTTACTCACGCGCAGATCGAGAAATTATTAGAAAGAGATCATTCGATAGATGACTCTACACTCTCTCACATAGTATTGGGGCAGCTATCCAGCGGCTATGTTCCTATAGAAAAAACGCAACTTAAAAAGCTAGCTGAATTAAATCCGAGCGCAGTAGGTCTGATTGCTCAGAGCCTTAAGCGAGCGGGAGTCGATGTGACTCCAAAAGAACCACTTACTCTTTAGATCGTATCGGACTGCATCTGTTCCACGCGCTCGCGTAACAAATCAAGTTCGATGTTTAGTTCTTTAGGTAAGCGATCTCCAAAAGAACTGAAGTGATTTTCAATTGAAGCTACTTCTGCTTGCCATTGTGCTTTGTGCACAGCCAAACATCTTGAAATGAAATCATTATTAAGTGATTCATCGTCATTGATTTCAGCAACTTCCGGCAAGACTCCTACAGGAGTTTCTTTACCTGGGCTTCGACCTTCAAGCCGATCAAAAATCCAGCGTAAAACGCGAACATTTTCGCCAAATCCCGGCCACATGAAATCGCCGATACCTTGTTCGCGTCTAAACCAGTTGACACCATATATTTTAGGAAGTTTATCGGAATCAATTTTTTGTGACATAGATAGCCAATGTCCAAAATAATCTCCCATGTTGTATCCACAAAATGGCAACATTGCCATTGGGTCTCGTCGAACTTCGCCCACCGTACCTTCAGCAGCAGCAGTCTTTTCAGAAGCTATTGCACTTGCAATGAAAACGCCGTGCTGCCAGTTGAACGCTTCGTATACCAAAGGCACAGTGTTCGCACGTCGTCCTCCTAATAATATTGCACTGATTGGAACGCCTGCTGGGTCATCCCACTCCGGTGCAATTGATGGACACTGCGAAGCAGGTGCAGTAAATCGTGAGTTTGGATGTGCTGCAAGTTCGTCTGAGTCAGGATCATAAGGTTGGTGTTTCCAAGTTGTTAGACCCTCAGGAGCTTCTTTAGTTAAGCCTTCCCACCAGACGTCACCATCTTTAGTTAAAGCTGTGTTTGTAAAAATCGTATTTTCAGTAACAGTACCAAGTCCGTTAGGGTTCGTTTTCTCTGAAGTTCCGGGAGCCACTCCAAATACTCCAAATTCTGGATTGATCGCACGTAGCGTGCAGTCAGGGCCGATCTTCATCCAAGCAATATCGTCGCCAATCATTTCAACTTTCCAGCCCTCGAGTGCTGGCACAACCATTGCCAAGTTTGTTTTGCCGCAAGCAGAAGGAAATGCTCCTGCCATATAGTGAACTTCGCCTTCGGGCGAAGTGACCTTGATGATTAGCATGTGTTCTGCCAACCAACCTTCATCGCGAGCAATTACCGAAGCGATTCGAAGTGCAAAACATTTCTTTCCTAATAGCGCATTTCCGCCATAACCAGAACCGTAAGACCAGATTTCACGGCTCTCGGGAAAATGTACGATGTATTTATCTTTATTACAAGGCCAAGATACGTCTTCGATTTTGTTTCCGCGTTCATCGGTTAGAGGCATGCCAACACTATGTATACAAGGCACATAGTTTGTAGAGTCACCCAATACATCGAGAGCTGCTTTGCCCATGCGTGTCATTGTGCGCATTGAAAGTGCAACGTATGCAGAATCTGTAAGTTCTACTCCGATATAGCTCAATGGTGAACCTAGTGGGCCCATTGAAAAAGGGACTACATACATGGTTCGTCCTGCCATGGAACCTTTGAACTTGTTGCTAAGGATTTCTTGCATTTGCTTAGGGTCCATCCAATTATTAGTAGGACCTGCATCTATTTCTTTTTCGGAACAAATAAAAGTTCGATCCTCTACGCGTGCTACATCGCTTGGATCTGAAGTTGCCCAATAGCTGTTCGGACGAAGTTCGTTATTCAGTGGTTGAATAGTTTTTGAATCGAGCAAGGTACTAATCAGCATTTGTCTCTCATCTTCTGATCCGTCACACCAATGAATCGCATCTGGAGTCGTGATTTTTGCAATATTGTTGACCCAATTGATTAGATGCTCATTTTCGGTAATAGTAGGTTTAGACGTTGTGATTGAGTCAGTCATGATGCTCCTTAAAGGTGGTCTTGTCACAAGAATAATTGAAACATCGGCAAGTCTGCCCAAAACTGTGCAAATTTTATGAAGAAAAGTCCCTTTTGGAGGGACTGACCCTCCATTATTCGCAAAAAGGACAATAGTTATACGCGAGCGGTTGAAATACCCATATCTGTTTCAGCACCAGTTCTAATGTTGATCGCCAAATTTTCATCATCGAGTTCAAAATTCACTCTTTGACCTTGACGCAACATAGTAAATAACGATTCTTCAAGTGCTTTTGGAGATAGGGCATATTGTGTTCTGTCTGGTGAGTCCACCATCACAACTCCCGCGGTAGTTTTGGGATCAAAAGATACGATTACGCCTTGCATGCCACTATCTTAGTTGTATGAGCTACTCTCGAGCTGATCTTAAAGAGATAAAATTGTCCCAAGTTAAAGGGCTTTCTGCTGGGTTTGTCGAAAAATGCTCCAAAGCTGAGCTTGAAACCGTAGAAGATCTGCTTACCCATTATCCACGCAGATATATTGACCGTACTCGTCAAGTAGCAATAGGAGAGCTTTTCCCAGGGGAAGAAGCGACTTTTTACGCAACTGTTGAGGCTATCTCATCGCGGCGTACCCGTAATCGTAAGGCTTTGGTTGAAGCTGTGGTTTCTGATGGTACTTCGCGAATTAAGGTTACTTTTTTTAATCAAGCTTGGCGTGCAAAACAATTAAAAGTGGGAACACAAGCCGCTTTTTTTGGAAAGCTCGATGAATATCGTGGTAATCCCCAGATCGTTAATCCTGTTGTTGATGTGATCCGTGACGAGAGCGAAATGGATCAAGCTGCATCTATCATTCCAATCTATCCTCAACATTTAAAAGCAGAGTTATCTACTTGGAATGTTCGTACACACATGGAAAAGATTCTGAAATATTCAGATGAGCTAGATGAAATACTAGATGAAAATACTTTGGATGAACTAAAACTCGTAAATCGCGCAAATGCTTTTCGAATGATTCATAAACCAGAAGATGAAGACGATGCGCGCAAAGCTGCTCGGCGTTTACGTTTTGACGAATTCTTAATGCTGCAGATGGTTTTGGTTGGTCGATATTTAGCGAATGAAGAAAAGCTTGTAGCTCAACCACTGGTAAAAGAAGAACTTGAAAAGCTATTTATAAACAATCTTGAATTTGATTTAACTAAAGGACAAAAACAAGCAATTAAAGAGATCGATGCTGACATGAGCTCAGCTCGTCCTATGCATAGATTGTTGCAAGGTGATGTTGGATCAGGAAAAACTGTTGTGAGTTTCGCAGCTTGTATGCGCTCAGTTTCAAATGGCGCTCAAGCAATAATTATGGCGCCAACAGAGGTTTTAGCCCAACAGCATTTTAAAACAGCAAAGAAAATGTTCGAAGGGATTGAAGTAAGTGACGATAAAAACTTGTTTGCAACGCGTCCTGTGGGAGTTGAGTTATTGAGTAATTCTACAAACGCAAAAGATCGCGCAAAGATTGAAGCTAAAGTGGCCAATGGTGAATGCGACGTAGTGATTTCTACTCATGCATTGCTATATAACGAATGGAAGTTTAATAACCTCGGGCTAGTGATTATCGATGAGCAACATCGTTTTGGTGTCGAACAGCGATCTGCATTGCTATCGCGTGGCGAAACAACACCGCACATGATGGTTATGAGCGCAACGCCAATACCTCGAACAGCTGCAATGTTATTTTTTGGTGATCTTAAAAATACAATCATGAAAGACATGCCAAAAGGTAGAAAACCCATTGTGACTTCTTGGGCTAGAAGTGAACTAGAAGTTTTTGGTGCTTATGAAAAAGTACGAGACGAATTATCTAATGGTCGCCAAGCATATATTGTATGTCCGCTAGTAAGTGACTCAGAAAAAGTTGAAGCAAAATCGGCAACAGAGACTTTTGCGCGCCTAAAAACTAAAGAACTTAAAGGTTTTAATATTGGACTAGTGCATGGCCAGATGAAGTCTGCAGACAAAGAAGAAGTGATGAAGGAATTCATTGCAGGAAAACTTGATGCCTTAGTTTCAACAACAGTTATAGAAGTTGGAGTTGATGTTCCAAATTCAACAGTAATGGTTGTAGAAGATGCAGATCGTTTTGGATTGAGTCAGTTACATCAGTTACGCGGACGAGTCGGTCGAGGAGCGGACGAGTCATATTGTTTTCTTATTTCCGACAAAGAAACTCCAGATGCTCTAAAACGCCTTGATGCAATGGAAAAAACAACAGATGGATTCAAGCTTGCTGAAATCGACCTCGAACAACGCGGAGCAGGTTTCGTGCTTGGGGGAGTGCAGTCCGGTAAGGGTGATCTTCAACTTGGCAGGCTACCTAGAGATGCAAAATATGTAGAACATGCACGTGAAGTTGCAATGAAAATACTAAAGGACGACCCCACAATGTCCAAAGAACAGAATCAAATACTCGCCAAAGAAGTCGCAAGCATGTTAGACGAAGAAGAAATCGACTTCCTATTCAAATCCTAAGAAAAGGTCCGTCCTTTTTATCTAGCGATAGATTGTATTGAAGCAATTATAAGCAAGATAAAAAGGACGGACCTTTTCTCAAAGTAGGATGAAGGGATGAGAATAGTTTCTGGTCGATTAAAAGGAATGCAGCTTGTGTCTCCTTCAGGAGATGCGACTCGGCCGACCAGCGACAAAGTCCGCGAAGCAATTTTCTCGATGTTGTTTTCTCGTGTTGATTTAGAAGATGTGTTCGTCGCTGACCTCTATGCAGGAACTGGTGCGCTTGGTTTAGAAGCTTTTTCTCGAGGGGCATCGCATGTTACTTTTGTCGAAACCAATTCTCAGGCAATTAAATCAATTGATAAAAACATTGAGAATGCTATTGAACGCACAAAAGTTCCAAGGGATTCTTTTTTGAACTTGAGAATGCCTGTACTTACCTTTGTTAAAGGTGAGAGAAAGTATGGTCAATATGATGTTGTGTTTGCAGACCCTCCTTATGCGCATGATGTAGAAACTGAGATTCTTAACATCGTCGCTAAGGGTGGAGTACTTATTTATGAAACCAGTTCTGAAAATCTCGCAGTTTGCGAAAAAACTATATCCAAAGCATCACAAGTAGATGAAATATTGACAACCAAAAAAATAGGACCTGCAGGTATAGTGATAGCGCAAGTACGTTAGTGGCCACTAAAACTAGTCAAGACTTATAACTATCATTGAAAGAATTACCCAAGGTGTCATCCAAATCAATAAAAACAAAACTATATCAAATGCGATTAAAAGTAATCCTTTGAAAAACCCCACTGTTTTCCATTTTTCTTTTCCTCCGAGAGGTATAAGTCCTTTTTCTTTTAGGAAACTATCGCTCGCGTACCGTCCAGGTGTAGACCAAATCCAATAGTACAAATAGTATCCAGTCGCTCTAGCTGTAATTGATCTAGCCAAGCATGCAGCAAGCTGATAGCTTCCCGCTAAAGCGGAGCTTAAAGGAGTAATTGTAAATACGATTATCCAATTGATGTCGGGATTATTAAAAGAGGTAATCAACCCTATGATCATTAGAATTAAACCAATAATTGCTCCCACAGCCGCCCACCTTATGATCGACTTTGAATCATTTTCAAGAATCAGACTCATTAGATAATTTCCTTACGAGCAAAACCAGTAACGCCAATTTAACATACAAACTAGGGACGGACCTTCCAAAAGGTATAGAATTGGTCATATGTCTCATGCTTTATGTCCTGGAAGTTTTGATCCACCAACAAATGGTCACATCGAAATTATTGAACGAGCAGCAAAACTTTTCGGCAAAGTTACAGTTGCAGTAATCCGAAACGCAACTAAAAATGCAACTCTGACGTTTGAGGAAAGAACGGAACTTTTAAAAAGGTGTGTGGCACACATTGATAATGTCGAAGTGGTTTCTTTTGATGGACTCTTGGTTGAGTGTGCACAAAAAGTTGGCGCGAACGTCGTTGTAAAAGGTTTGCGAGCTGTTTCTGATTTCGATTACGAACTTCAAATGGCTCAAGCCAATAGACAATTAAGCGATATCGAAACAGTATTTTTAAGCACGAATCCGCAACATTCATTCTTGTCATCTTCAATGGTTAGAGACATTGCTCGCTACGGCGGAGATGTCTCTAAGCTGGTGCCAAAAGCTATTGCTGTGGATGTCGCAAAGCATTATGTACTAGAGTCGTAGGATAAGTGGCAAATGCCAAAGGTAGGAAAAATGTCTGATATTGAATTAGAAGAAGAAATTATTATGGAAGATGATTTCACTCCAGCTCCTGTTGGAATTGAAGAACTTCTATTACGAGTTAGAGACTTAATCGACACCGCGCGTTCAATGCCGATGTCTGCATCTGTGCTCGTGAATCGAGAAGAATTGCTTGAATTGCTCGACGATGCTCTCGATGGTCTGCCAGAAGAAATTCGCCATGCTAGATGGCTTCTAAAAGAGCGTGACGAATTTTTGGCTGAAGCTCAGCGTGAAGCACAAGATATTAAATCTCGTGCAGCAGCAACAGCTGCTCGAATGGTTGAAGAGCGAGAAATTGTTCGACAAGCGGATGCAACAGCTCAGCAAATCATTACTGAAGCGGAATCTAATGCTCGCCAAATTTCTCATGAAGCAGAAGATTACATCGATCAGAAGCTTGCAAGCTTTGAAGTTATTTTGGATCGAACCATGCAAACCATCCAAAAAGGTAGAGATCGACTTAATATCAAAGTTGAGCCAGTAAAAGAAACAATGGATAAAGAAGAAGAAAAAGCAAACAATTCTTTCTTTGATCAAGATATCTAAGGTGTTCAAATGATCGAGTCATCGATCTATATAGGTGATATTCATTCACAAAAAGGTGCCCGTAAGTCGATTCGACTAAGCGTGCCCGGTGAAAGATTCAAGACAAGCACGGCTCAAGTGATTGAAACTGTCGAGTGTGATTTAATTGCCGAGAATGTCAGCCAAGGATTTATAGTTCGCGGAACTATTTCTGGCTCTTATTCTGCTCAATGTAGCTATGGGCTGGTTGACATTGTAGGAAGTTTTCAAACCAATATAAATGAGCTTTTTGAAGAGCAAAAACATTCAAAACATATTCCGGAAAACTATGAAAGTAATGACGTTGCCTATTTTTACTCGGGAGATGAGATAGATATAGAGGACTTGTTGGCGGACTCGATTACTATAGCCTTGCCTCTAGCTCCAGTTTGTGACCACGGTCCTGAAAATTGTGCAATTTGTTCTAGCGAAATTATTCCATTCATCGAAAAACCTATTCCTGGAGTAATCGGAGGCGCCGATGATGCTTTGCCGAAAAAAGATGATCGTTGGGCTGCATTGGATGAGTTGAATTTTGATGAATAAATCTATGAATTGTTTATGAGATTATGTGCATCGTAGAATGTAATTACTTGAAAGGATTCTAATGGCTAAGACTAAACGATTGAAAAATAACGGACTTGTTGTTTCACATTCAGTTGATTTTACAACTGACGAAGGAAAAGAGACCCTAAAGATCACTGATACTCCAATGGGGCGGCGATTAGTAGTCGAAGGGGTTAGCCGTATCTATGATCCTTATGAAGGCGATGGCGCAATGGTTGTCAATGTCGATAGAGTGAAACTTTATATTAAGGGTGACGACGTAAGCGCTACGTTTCATCATCATGAGCAGTTTGCACCGCTCGGAGGAGCTGTTGTTAAAACTGGTAAAGTTTCGCCTGAAAGACAAATCGAGATGTTGAAAAAGGCGTTGGAAATATTGGTGCGAAGAGAGTCGGACTTTAAAAAATCACTTTTCTCTACCTTCCGATCAGAAGAAACCGATCGTAGATTCATAAGTGCGATAGCGGATGCTAAACAAGCTTTAAGACATCCGGAACAAATTAGAGTTTTGGAATTGCCTTCTAAACCCGCTAACACCATCGCTGGTAACTTAAGAAGCGCATCAAAAGTATTTAGGAAACTTGCTGATAGCACAGATCCTAAACGACGACCCCTCTTAATTGGAATCGATGGCGCATTTGTGCCTGATACGAGAGGTATGAACAAAGCTAAGGCCACAGTTACTATCGCTCGGCATGCTTTTTCTGGTCCAAGCAGGTAATTTTCGATCGATTAGAGCTAATCGATGGTTTCATATTAGAATATCTTTCTCTAATAAAGCCCAGATTGGGTTGAAACTACATAATTAGAAAGAGTAACAATGGTCGAGCCAAAGAGAAAAACGCCACAGAGCAAGATGCGTAAGCGCCGAGCATCATCGTGGACACTAGAGTCTTCTTCAAAATCGACATGCCCTAATTGTGGAGTTATCAAAGTGCCTCACGTTGTATGTTCTTCATGTGGCTGGTATAAAGGACGTGTCGCGTTAGACGTTCAGTAATCATTTAAGCTATTGCTGTGAACAAACGTATAACTATTTCTGTCGATGCACATGGGACAGATCATGACACTCAAATTGTTGTTTTAGGTGCAATAAAAGCCGTTGAAAAACTCGACTGCAATGTCATCCTTGTTGGAGATAAATCCGAAATTGAATCTCATATGCAAGACATTGGGTGGAGCGAAAGACTGATTCACGAACAAGCTTCTGAGACAATCTCAATGTCAGAAGAACCAGCAACGGCTGTTCGTAAAAAACAAGATTCATCAATTGTCGTGGGCGCTCGAATAGTCAAAGAAGGCAAAGCGGATGCTTTTGTTGGAGCTGGAAATACAGGCGCAATGATGGCTGCTTCGTTACTGACATTGGGGCGGATCTCTAAAGTAGCTAGACCTGGAATAACTGTTGAGCTTCCAGCACTTGGAACAGAAACCGGATCACAATCCAGACAAGTACTAATTGATGCAGGAGCAACAGTTGATTCTGAACCGCAATGGTTAGTGCAGCATGCATTAATGGCAAAAGAGTATGTAAAGCATCGTCTTGGAATCGCGGAACCTACCATTGGTTTGTTATCCAATGGTGAAGAATCATCTAAAGGAGATGAGTTAAGAAAAAAGACTCATGAATTACTATCTGAACTAGATGGGTTTGTAGGCAATTGCGAAGGAAGAGATTTAACAACTGGATATCCAACAATCGTGGTGACTGACGGATTTACTGGAAACGTTGCACTTAAAACTATTGAGGGAGTGTATCAATCAATTTCGGCACTTGTCTTGAGAGTTTTATCTCGTGAAGATTTGAAAGATGCAGGTGCACAAGTTATACCGCCGTTATTAGAGGCTGCAATGGAAGTGCATCCCGATACTTACGGTGGAGCAGTACTGTTGGGTGTTAATTCGCCTGTAGTGATTTCTCATGGTTCAGCAAGCAGTGATGCGATTTACAATGCAATTAGAGTTGCGTACGAATGTGTTGAATCCGGTGTTGTTCCCGCGATTGAAAAAGCGATTAATAACTCTTAAATTGGTGCCTTTATGTCAATAGATGAAAATGAAATATCGAAGGACATTATCGACGAGATTGTGATAAAAAGCGCTAGTGAAATCTTTTTTATTCAACAAGAGACAGTGACGAGAAAATCAAGAATTGATGAAGATCTCTGCGCAGACGGAGTTTCATTGCTTGATTTGTTGGATTCCATTGAACATGGATTACTTCAACTTTCTTTGAGTATTTCTTTATCGAAAGATGTATTTAAAGAACTCGATACGATCGGTGAACTCTCAGATTTAATTTGGAATGAAGTTGTTGCTATTGTAGGAGAAAAATAGAAAGGCCCAAAATGGTCGAAGACCCCGACACTGTCGAAAAAGGTGAGTCGGTTGTAGGCGAAAGTGAAAAAAACGAAATCTCAAGAGAGGATCAAACTAAGGCTTGTGCAAAACATATTGGTTATGATCTAGTCGATTTTTCACTTTTACAAACAGCATTAACTCATAGAAGTTATTCTTCAGAAAATCCTGGAGTTGAAAACAATGAACGCCTTGAATTCTTAGGCGATGCGGTATTAGATCTCGTGTTATCCGATATGCTTTTTTTGAGTCACCCAGATATGCCTGAAGGAGAAATGGCGAAAGCTAGATCTGCTGTTGTCAACGAAGATACATTGGCTGAAGTAGCTTCAGATCTAAATCTAGGGTCATTTTTATTTTTTGGTAAAGGTGAAGCAAAAACAGGTGGTTCAAGCAAGAAATCAATTCTTGCGGATTCTTTAGAAGCTGTAATAGCTGCAATGTATCTTGATCTCGGTTATGAATATTCACGAGATTTCATTAAACGAAACTGGGAAATGAGAGCAAAATTAAGTGCTGACAATCCTGGAATCGAAGACTACAAAACTAGGTTCCAAGAAGCAATTGTGAAATTCAATTCGACGAAGCCAAAATACGAAGTTATTGCAAATGGTCCTGAACACAACAGAACATTTACTGCTTACTTATACTCTGGAGATCGCAAGATGGGTGAAGGCGAAGGCACTTCTAAAAAATCAGCCGAACAAAAAGCCGCTAGAAATGCTCTTAAGTACCTCGAATCGCTAGAAGCAGATCAACCGACTGCTGAGTAAATAACATGCCTGAAATCGCAGAAGTTGAAACGATAAGGTTGCAGCTTGACCAACTTATAGTCAATAAGGAAATATCTGACTTTGTGTCAACACATCCAAGATCGACAAGAAGACATGTCGATGCGCAAGAAATACGAAATGCATTAATAGGTACAAAAGTTAGAACCACTTCTAGACATGGTAAGTATTTGACGCTTAATTTTGATGAGCATGACTTGAATATCCACTTACGAATGTCAGGCAGGCTATTAGCTAGAGACTTAAAGGAATATGATTCATCTCAAAATCCCAAACATACTCATGTGATTATAAAAACTTTAGATCATGTAATTTTGTTTGTTGATCCAAGAACCTTTGGTGAATTATGGCTCGATGATATGTCACATCTAAACAAAGGTATAGATGCTTTGGCGGGGACTGAAAAGCTGTTGGATGCATTTATGAATCTCAATACAAATCGAATGCTGAAAGCCGTTTTCTTAGATCAAAATTTCATAGCGGGAATCGGAAACATTTATGCCGACGAAATTTGCGCGAATGCCAAAGTGTTGCCGATTAGGCGTGTTAATGAATTAACCAAAGATGAATTAGATAGACTTGCGGTTTCTACGACAAAGGTAATCAAAGAAGCTGTGGAAAATCGTGGATCTTCTTTGAGAGACGAGTCATTTAGCGATCTTTTTGGTGAGCTTGGACAATATCAAAAGTTGCACTTGGTTCATGATCGTTTTGACCAGCAGTGCTTTGAATGCGGAGCTTCAATAGTGAAAGTCAAAGTAGCAGGTAGATCAACATATTTCTGCCCAAAATGTCAAAAATAGCTTTAATTTGCGCTTGTGGACAAAACGGACATCGTCAAACTAGAATGTTCGTATGTCTAACATCATGGAAGAAAAAGTTAAAGAGCTAGGTAGACCAAACAACATCTATTTTGATGGTCATGTTGTGTCGTGGAGCGCTGTTATAGGATCAAGCGGTTTTGCTGCAACCTATGGAATTATTGAGCCAATGTTTCAAACTGTTTTTACCGCAAGCGAAAGCGGTGAAATTTTAAGTCTTGCTCAAGATTCAGGGCCTTTAGCCATTAAATTCGAAATTGGTGCAAACGGTAAAACTAAAACTGTAGAAATTGAATTAGCTCAACCCGGAGATGCTGTTCACATTCCAGGTGGAATAGCATTTGAGGTTGAATCAAAAGACGATGCTGTTACTTATGTTTGCGAATATCCAGGAAAAATAGCTTTAGCACGTAAATTGGATGTAGAGCACGTATCTAATCATGCGAGGCTTTTGCTTCCACAGGATTTTTTGAATGTCGACGAGAAAATAACTTACAGAGATGATTCGAAAAATCCGGGCATCAATTACGAACTTATTCCAGTATTTAATCCGCAACTTGGATCAGACGACAGAGTGTTATTGGACATCAAACCATTTAGTGATACGAGGACATTGGCTTTAGTCGATGGTAATCCTCTAGAGATCGAGATTCTAGAAGGTGGCGGTAAGCTATTCACGCAAAGACTTGATGTCGAAAGCGGTCAAGTAGTTGGTGAGCTTATTGAAACTGACCTCTTCAGAGGTTCAAAATTAGTTATAGAACCTGGTCAAAGCTTTTATTTTAGAGCAGGAGCTAGAGAACTAGTTTTGCGTGACACCTGCAAAGGGTTTAATCCTGCACATGAAATGCCAATTGAGAAGTTCTCATCAACTTTTTCTAAAAAAACACCTCAGCTAGGTAGATAAAAACTTGTTTTATCTTGGTGAACTTTCATCAGGGATAACACAAGCTTCACAAATTGATTCAGGAATAACTCCGAATTTCATTAGATACGAAAATATTGCGCAGCCTAAGCAAAATCCAAATATTGATTCTAGAGACGAAGCAACAAGTATTAGTCCAGTAACAATTCGTGCGGTAGTGTTGTCGCCAGCCACCCAAAAAATAAGTGCTACGCTCGAAAGTGCTGTACCAATTCCTTGAGCAAATCGTTTTGGTGGGCCGGGACAGAATTTTTTCCAGCCTAATTTAGGAACCAAAATTCTTGTAACAAATTGACCTAAAGGGCTTAAAGTAGGCCCTGTTAGAACTCGAGCCCAGAATCCATAGGTAAGTGGAATTAAAACCCACATTTGTGTAAATGCAACGATCAAAATACACATTACCAATACTCCAGCAGCAACAAAGCGAGCAGAATACTCATTTACTGGGTTTGGGAATTTGAAAAGATCGCGCATTCTTACATGCTAGATAGAATTGAAAGACAAAACAATACACTTAAAGCTATTTTTCTGTTCATAACCCTGAACCAAGCTAAGAGAATCTTCTAGAATAGATCCACTCGGGGTTTACGAAAGGGCGAGGATGTATCTTAAGGCACTCACATTAAAAGGATTTAAATCATTTGCCGACAAAACCGATTTGAATTTTGAACCTGGCGTAACTGTAGTTGTAGGGCCCAATGGTTCGGGTAAATCTAACCTTGTAGATGCTGTTGCTTGGGTTCTAGGAGCCCAAGGTGCTCGTGCTCTTCGTGGCGCAAAAATGGATGATGTTATTTTTGCTGGTACTACGAAAAAACCAGCTCTTGGACGTGCTGAAGTTTCACTTACAATCGATAACTCAGACAATACTCTCCCTATAGATTTTACGGAAGTAACGATCACTAGAACCCTCTTTCGTTCTGGCGAAAGTGAATATCGACTAAATGATGTTCCTTGTAGATTGCTAGACATCCAAGAATTGCTTTCTGATTCAAGAATTGGTCGGACCCAACATGTGATTGTTGGACAAGGACAACTTGATTCTGTTTTGAATGCACGTCCTGAAGATCGCCGTGCGATAATCGAAGAAGCAGCTGGTGTGTTGAAATATCGAAAGCGTCGCGAAAAATCTCAACGCCGATTAGAAGCTACAGAAGGTAATCTTGCAAGATTGACTGATTTGGTTCGTGAAGTTCGACGACAACTTTCTCCTTTGGAAAAACAAGCAGATGCAGCAAAACGTCATGATGGAGTTCGTGATGAACTTCGAGCTATTCAGCTTTTCATATCCGGACAAGAAGTCAAAGGCCTTAAAAATTCATTAGAGAGAATCTCTAATGAAAGAGTTCAGTATAAAGAGCAAGAACAGAAATTATTAGCTGAACTTTCCCAATTGGATATGAAGGTAATCGAATCAGAAGCAGCGTTAGTTCAAGTAGGTGATAGCGAAGTAACTGGTTGGCTTACGAGAGCTGAGAGATTGGTATCAAGAACTTCAGCGATGAATTCAATGTTGATCGAGAGAAAAAGAACCGTCACTGCATTACTTGAAGCGTCTGCAGACGAATCTGTCGTTGAATCTTTACATGCAGAAAAGGAAAATCTAGAGGAAAGCTTGTCTGGACTATCGTCACTTCTTGAAGAGTTGATGCCGAGATTACAGGCACTACGAACTCAAAACTTAGAACTAGAAAATGAATACCAAAAACTTCTCGATGAAGAACCTTCAAAAGATGCTCAACAAACATATGAATCTACTGCTAAAGAACACCAGGCTCGCCTAGATTCCATAAATGCTTTGAAAAATAGACTGCAGTCTGAAAGCGCAAGGTTAGAATCCGTCGTTCAGCGTATATCAGTGCTTGAACAGGATCATCAAGATGCTCAAGAAATTCTCGAGAATGATTCACAAAGCCTTTCTAAGATCGAAACAGAACATCAGCAAGTCATTTCGTTTTTGGAAGTAGCTTCAGCTCAATATCAAGATCTAGAAAAGAAGTTCGGCAGTCTCCAAAAAGATGCTGCAAAATCTAAAGCTCAATTTGAACTTATCAGTGAAACATATGATTCGAATAACCAAACGGCAGGTATTGAAAATGTTAGAAATGTCGATGGCGTTTTAGGTACCCTGCTTGAAAACATAGAGATCGACCCTAACGCCGAGAAAGCTTGTGCAGTTGTTCTCTCAGACCTAGCGAATTCGATTGTCGTTGATTCTGCTGAAGGTGCACGTAACGTAATGGCATCGCTTTCAAGCAATGAACTGAGCGCTTCTTTGTTCGTGCTGGGTTCGATTTTCCGTGATCAGCGAACAAGTTTACCGCAGGGAGTTACTCCAATAACTCGCTTTATTCGTTCAAGTAATCCAAGAATTGAACAATCAATTCATACTGCACTTTCAAATGTAGTTTATGTAGAAGGTGATTGGAGAGGAGCTTGTGAAGTAGCGCTTTCTAATCCTGATCTTGTGGTAGTAACTTCTAACGGTGACAAATTTGGAGGATCAAGTGCTTGGAGCTTTGGAAAAGCTACAGCAAAAACAATCACTGCAAAAGATGTAGAAGATGCTAAAAGAACTAACGAAGAACTACAAGCACAGTTACAAGACTGTGAGATTTCTCTTCAGCGTCTCAAAGAAGAAAAGTTTCAGTTGGAAAACAACGAAAGAGTTCTAGCTTCTCAAATATCAGAAATAAAGTCTCGATGCGAGATCGCGCGCAAGACTCTACAGACTACGCAATCTGCAATGTCTGCTAGACGAAGTGAACAGGAGCAGTTAAGACTTTCTGTTGAACAACTAAATGAGCAGATCAGCTCGGGCGAATCTCAAATAAGCGAAATATCGCTTCGTTTAGGGAAGCTAAATGAACAAAAAGAAAATGAACAACAGTTCTTAATTGATTTTCAGAACAAAAAGCAAGCATTCAATGTGATTCACAATGAAAAGAAACATCAGCTGCAACAATTAGAGATTCAAATTGAAACAACGAAGTCACGTCAATCGGATACTCGCAAAAAATTAGAAGAAGTTACGCAAAGAATTGCAAAAGATCCAGAACAAGAGCAAATCGCAAAAGCTCGACGACAAAAACTCTTGGACCAGCTAGAGACAATTTCATCTTTACAGTTAAGGGTCGCATCTGTTTCTGAAAAGTCGCAACACGCCAGAAACGTACTAGACGAAGAACGTCAAAAACAAAATCGTAAAGCACATGAATCGACTGCGGTTTTGGAACAGATTAGGTCTCAACGAAAAGATACCGAAAAAGAGTTGGTTGAAACTCGAGACAGACTACAAAAAGGTGATATTCAAGAAGCTGAATTCAGAACAAGGCTTACTAACACAATTGAACAAATTAGGACTGTCCACGATTGTGAACCTGAAGTAGCGATGGATGCAGACATGCCAGAAGTTGCTGAAGGAGTACCACTAGCTGTTAGGGCTCGAGAGCTTGAACGTGAACTAAAAATAATGGGGCCAATCAACCCGTTGGCTATTCAAGAATTTGAAGAATTAAATGAGCGATACTCATTTTTGACTGAACAGCTTGAAGATGTCAAAGCTGCACGCAAAGAGCTCCACAAAGTGATCAAAACGATAGATAACGAAATTGTTGTTGTATTTGAAAAAGCATTTGAGGATGTCCAAAAACACTTCTCTGATCTATTCTCAACATTGTTCTCAGGTGGTGCAGGAAGATTGACGTTGACTGATCCTAATGACATGTTGAATACTGGAATCGATATGGAAGCTAGACCTTCAGGTAAAAATGTTAGAAGGCTTTCTTTGCTTTCTGGTGGAGAGCGATCATTGACTGCTCTGGCATTCTTATTTGCGGTCTTCAGATCTCGTCCTTCACCGTTTTATATTATGGATGAAGTAGAAGCTGCATTAGATGAACCGAACTTAATGCGCTTTTTGGATCTTGTTGCCGAGTTTAGAAATGATGCCCAGTTGTTGATTGTTTCACACCAGAAGAAAACAATGGAAGCTGCTGATGAACTTTATGGCGTGTCTATGGCTCCTGGAGGGTCTTCGAGAGCGATCAAACAAAAGATTGAAAAAACATCCTCTGTTGGACATGAAAAAGTCGATGTAGATTTGGTCGCTGAACATGCAAAAGAATCGCTGGAAACCGATAGCGAGACTGAAGAGACTCCTATTTTAGAAAGTTCTATTTAGCCATGACCTTGCCATCTGTAGTTTCATTTTTGTCTCAAAGAACACCACAAGAAGAACTGCTGGATGCTTGTGGAGATACTGAAACACGCGGAAATCTCTGTGAATGGACATACGAATTAACGTCTTCAACAACTGCTGCTGAAATAATGGATTTTCTATCGAGACCATTACGAGTTATTGGGCTCTTGATTGCTGCTTATATCATCAATCGCCTTGCTAGATTTTACATACGTCGATTGGTAGTTAATCTTGCAAAAGAAAAATCTCAAGAACGCTTTGTTAAATTCAAACGCAAAACAGGACTTTCAAAACTCGAAACATCAGAAAATACATCTTTTAGACTTGTTCAGCGTGCAGAAACTATGGGAGTTGCAATAAAAGGAGTTGCTTCCTTTAGCATTGCCATAACCACTATCATTTTGATTCTCCAAACATATAACGTTGATATCGCTCCACTTTTGGCTGGTGCCGGACTCATTGGTGTTGCGCTTGGATTCGGCGCACAGACAATGGTCCGAGATTTTCTAGCAGGAATTTTTATAATCTCTGAAGACTGGTATGGAGTTGGTGACGTAATCGATGTCGGTGAGGCCACAGGTACAGTAGAACTAGTTACCTTAAGGGCAACTCACATTAGAGACATCCATGGAGCAGTTTGGCACATACCTAATGGTGAAATTGTGCGAGCAGGAAATATGTCTCAGCAATGGGCAAGAGCAGTGCTAGATATTGGAGTTGCCTTAGATGCAGATATCGAAAAGGCGAAAGAAGTAATTGGTGCAACTGCAAATGCGGTTGCTAAAGAGGAAAATTTTGCTACGGAAATTCTGGATGATCCTGAAGTTCTGGGCGTTCAAGAAATTGCAGCAGATAGAATTTTAATTAGGGTAATCGTAAAAGTTATCCCTTCCTCACAATGGTCAATCGCTCGAGAGTTAAGAGCTCGGATAAAGCTAGCATTGGATGAAAATGGAGTAGAACTCCCCCCAGCTATACCAACTGCACTCATGAAAGGTGCAACTGGGGATCAAAATAACCAGAAAAATTAGCATTTGTATTTAAAGTGAGTTTAAAGCTTTAAAGCGCTAGTATTTTCACCTATGAATAAACCACTTCCTTATAGCCCATATATTCAAGCCGGAGATTTTGTATTTACCGCTGGACAAATAGGGCGAGATCCCGTAACTCTAGAGGCGAAGCCAGGAATAGAAGCACAAACTCGACAGACGATGGAGAATTTAAAGAGCCATCTATCGGCAAGTGGATGCAGTATGGATGATGTTGTAAAAATTACTGCATATTTGACCAGTATGGACGACTATCCTGCGTTTAACGATGTTTATGAAACATATTTTAATGAAGTGTTTCCTGCAAGAACGTGTATTGCAGTAAGCGAGCTTCCAAGGGTTGCCGATGTTGATCTTGTTGTTGAAATAGAAGCAGTTGCTCACAAGAAATGAAAGTTAAATTATGAACCTTCACGCTAATTTAGATCATAGAGTTTATGATGTAGCAATAAATTCTCCTTTACAGTATGCAGAAAAGCTTTCAAAGCTGATTAACGGTGATGTGTATCTGAAGCGTGAAGATCTGCAACCTGTCAATTCTTTCAAGCTTCGCGGAGCTTACAACAAGATATCTTCATTGAATGAGGAGCAAAAGTCTGCGGGAGTGATAGCTGCTAGTGCAGGAAATCATGCTCAAGGTGTTGCTCTTTCAGCAAAACGACTCAAACTTGATGCAATAATCGTCATGCCAACAACAACCCCAAAGATAAAAATTGATGCTGTAAAAAGCCATGGAGCAAAAGTTGTGCTTTTTGGGGATAGCTATTCCGATTGTTATTCTCATGCTCAAGAGCTGAGAGAACAAAATAAGATGACGTTCGTACACCCTTTTGATGATGAGAAAGTTATCGAAGGTCAAGGAACTGTTGGTTTAGAAATCCTTGATCAACTGCATGATGTTACCCATATATTTGTGCCTGTCGGTGGCGGTGGATTGTTAGCTGGCGTGGCAAAAGCGGTAAAAAATGTAAACAAAAAAATCAAAGTAATCGGAGTAGAGCCGAATGACTCTAATGCGATGCAGCAATCATTAGCCGCAGACAAAATAGTTACGCTTTCACATGTCGGTATTTTCGCTGATGGTGTAGCTGTAAAAGAAGTAGGAAAACATACTTTTAAATACGCGAAAGAATTTGTAGACAAAGTCATAACTGTAGATAATGACGAAACTTGTGCAGGTATAAAGAGAATTTTTGAAGACACAAGAGCAATTTGTGAACCAGCGGGGGCGTTGGCGGTTGCTGGAGCGGTCAATTACTTTTCACAAGAAAAGAATGCCAAAGAATTAGTAAATGCGAAAATTGTTTGCATAAATTCGGGAGCCAATATATCTTTCGAGCGACTTCAGTATGTTACGGAACGAACACTAATAGGAGCTAAAGCAGAATCGCTCTTTGCTATAAGAATTCCAGAAAAACCTGGCGCACTGAAAATACTTTATAAAAATGTTATACATGGGTTTTCAATTTCTGAGTTTTCTTATAGATTAGACACGCGCGATAGAGCAGATATCTTTATTGGGCTTATCACTGGCGACGAAGAGAATAAACAAAAAGTCTTAGAACGATTAAAGAAATATGAATTCGAGTTTATAGATCTTTCAAATGATGAATATGCAAAAGATCATGTGAGATTTATGATTGGCGGAAAATCACATGAAACACAAAATGAGCATATCTATTCATTTACCTTTCCTGAGCGCCCAGGCGCATTGAAAGATTTTCTAGATGCACTGCATAACGTTTTCAATATTTCACTGTTTCATTACCGAGGCCAAGGTGGAGATACCGGACAGGTTTTGATTGGTTTTGAAGCGGAAAATGTTAAAGAACTAGAAAAAGCTTTAGATTTAGCTGGTTATGATTACAAGCAAGCCAAATCTCCGGCTGTAGATACTTTTTTATAATGGATAAGAGATAGAGGTCATCATGGATATATTTTCCCCTGAAATTATTGTTGCATTAATTGCCGTTCCAAGCGTTATTGTTGGGATTTGGTATGCGAAATCAAGAAAATCATTAACTGATATCAACCAAGATTTAAGTACAACAGAACCAGTTGTTAAAGAACCAACAGTTGAACTAGAAGAGCTTCCCGCCTCGATCAAAGACAAGTTGTCAAAAACCAGAGGTGCATTCTCAACAACATTAAGCAAAATACGAGGTAAAAGTACTATTGATCCCAGCTTTTGGGATGGTGTCGAAGAAATGCTACTAGTAGCAGATTGTGGCTTGAGCATTTCAGATAAAGTTTGTGAATCTGCAAAATTGATATGTGATGATAAAAAGATTTCAAATATTAACGATGCAATAGAAGTAGTGAAAGAAGAGTTGTTGAAACTTTTCAACCAAGATCGGAATCCTGTAGTTAGTGAGAAAAATCCTAACGTATGGTTATTCGTAGGAGTCAACGGAGTTGGTAAAACAACAACAATTGCAAAAATGGGCCAAAAATATAGAGAAATGGATAAATCCGTTTTGTTTGTAGCTGGAGATACTTTTCGTGCAGCTGCAGGGGACCAGCTTCAAACATGGGCGCAAAGAACTGGTGCAGATATAGTCAGAAGTTCTGAAGGTGCAGACCCTGCGTCCGTTGTTTTTGATGGAATGGAAAAAGCAAACGCAAAAAATTATGAATTGGTATTGGTTGATACTGCGGGGAGATTGCATACAAAATCAAATCTTATGGAAGAAGTTAAGAAGATAAAACGAGTAGTTGAAAGAACCAAAGGTGCTTTGAAAGAAGTCTTACTGGTGATCGATGCAACCACTGGTCAAAACGGCCTAACTCAAGCAAGGGAATTTTCCGAGGCACTAGATATCACGGGTGTCGTGCTTACAAAGTTGGATGGATCAGCAAAGGGTGGTATTGCGTTAGCTATTGAAAATGAGCTCAATGTTCCTATCAAATGGGTTGGTCTTGGTGAATCTGCAAAAGATCTGATCGAATTTAGCCCGAAAGACTATGTCGAAGCACTGTTTGTGTAGGTTTTAGATCAACTCCAAGAAGTATTAAACCCAAAAATAAACATAGAATAGATAACAATGTTTGATTCATTAAGTACAAAATTTGAAAATATCTTCGACAAATTAAAAGGTAGCGCTCGAATTACTCAGAGCGATATCGAAGAAGTATCAAAAGAGATAAAGCGCGCATTGATCGATGCGGATGTTCATATTAGTGTCGTAAATGATTTTGTAAACAAAATCTCAGAACAATGTTTGGGAATTCAACCTTCACCGGCGCTTACTCCTGCTCAACAGATTATAAAAATTGTTAATCATGAACTTACAGAGCTATTAGGTTCTGAAGCAGTAAAACTAAATTCGAGTTCGAAACCCCCTACAACCATTTTGTTGGCTGGTTTGCAAGGTAGCGGTAAGACCACACATGCAGGAAAGCTTGCAAAATATTTAACATCACAAGGTAAATCTGTACTTTTAATTGGTGCTGACTTAGCTCGTCCTGCAGCTGTTGAACAGCTAAGAATTCTAGGTGAGAGAATTGGGGTTCCTGTTTTTTCTCAGCAAGGTAATCCAGTTGATGTTGTCAAAGCCGGATTAGATGAAGCACAAAGATTAAATCGCAATACTGTGATCATCGATACTGCAGGTCGTCTCCAGATCGACGAAAATCTAATGAGTGAGTTAGGTCAAATCGCAGAGGTGTCTCAACCTGACAATACTTTATTGGTCGTAGATGCAATGACGGGTCAAGAAGCCGTGAACGTCGCGGAAACTTTTAACCAACAGATTCCACTTACCGGTGTCATCATGACGAAAATCGATGGTGATGCTAGAGGTGGTGCAGCTTTATCAGTAAAAGCAGTCACTGGAGCTCCAATTCTTTTTGTTGGAACTGGTGAAGGAATTGAAGATTTTGAAGATTTTTACCCAGATCGAATGGCAAGCCGAATTTTGGGTATGGGAGATGTTCTCACTCTCATTGAAAAAGCTGAAGCACAATTTAGTGAAGAAGATGCACTTGAAGCTTCAAGGAAAATGGCGAGTGGCGATTTTGGGCTCGGAGACTTTTTAGATCAGCTCAAATCTATTCAGCAAATGGGTTCTCTAGGCGGCTTAATGAAAATGATGCCAGGAATTCCCAAAGAAATGAAAAATGCTGAGATCGATGAAGGCCAAATCAAAAAAGTTGAAGCGATAATTTTATCGATGACAAGGCAAGAACGAGATGAGCCGACTTTAATCAATGGTTCTCGTCGGACAAGAATTGCCAAAGGTTCAGGTACTTCTACAACTGATGTAAATCAATTGCTAAAACAGTTCCAGCAGATGAGGGTAATGATGAAGCAAATGATGGGTTCAGCAATGGGCTCACCAATAGGAGCAGGTTCAAAGAAAAAAGGGAAGAAGAAAAAGGGTAAAGCTGCAATGATGCGTAATGCGATGGCAATGCAGAAAGAAATTAGTAAGAATCCCGCAGCTTTTGAAGCCTTATTGGGAGATGATTCTAAAAACTCGCTTTTACCTCCTTCTCCAAAGTTCCCGAATAACTAGTACCTTTTTTGTTGCTATTAGCTCTTTATCGAGCAAAATTTGCCCATTTTCGACAGTTCGACTCAGATGAGCGATTTGAACTAACATTGTGTGTTCTGAAATATAGAAAGTTTTTGAGAGGAAATTCGTGTCAGTAAAACTTCGTTTAACTCGAGTGGGTAAGAAAAAAGCCCCAATGTACCGTGTGGTAGTAGCAGACGAGCGTTCACCTCGTGATGGTAGATTTATAGAAATTATCGGTCAATATCAGCCGTTAAATGATCCATCAATGATCAATATTAAAGATGAAAGAGCGCTTTATTGGCTTTCTCAAGGTGCACAGCCTACAGAATCAGTTCAAAAAATCCTTATTACAGCTGGCATCTGGGAACAGTTCGAAAAATCTCGTCCTAAAAAGAGCCAAGAAAAAGCTCAGGCTCGTAAAAAAGCTTTAGACAAAGGACAAGAAATATCTCGTAAAGCACATGCCGAAAAGAAGGCAGCTAATAAAGAAGATGAATCTGCAAATGAAGCTCCAAGTACTGATGAGCCAGCAGCAGAAGCAGAAACTACAGAAAGCGAATAATGAGCGATATTAAAACTGAAGATAATGTTGAGGAAATAGATCAGGAAGATTCAGAACAAAATCAGGAAGAAATCAAAATTGTTCTTCCCAAATTAGATAATGTCGATGATGACCTTCCGGGTGATAGGGCAGCAGCAGTTGTAGAACACATTGTGCAGTCTTTGGTAGAAAACAAAGATAAAGCTGAAGTTGAGGTTGTCGAAACTGGTGAAGATTCTGTTGAACTTCACATCCACACTGATCCAGATGAGATTGGTCGAGTAATCGGTAAAAAAGGTCGCGTTGTTCAAGCGATGAGAAGAATCGCTCGTGCAATTGGATCAGCTGAAAATATCAATATTGGTGTTGAAGTTATCGATCCAAATCGACCTCCAAGAGATCAGTAGAAATTTAATTCACCAAAAAGGGTGGACAATGTCTTCCTTAGATCAGAACTATCTTAGAGTCGCAAAATGTGGTCGGGTAGTTGGATTAAAAGGTGAAATCGCACTTTGGCCAATTTCGAATATCGAACAACGTTTTGTTATTGGTTCTGACTTTTACTTGGAAGATGAAACCCAATTAAGTGTTGAAAACATTAGGCCACATAAAGATCATTTTATTGTTAAATTTGAAGGTTTTGAAGATAGAGAAGTTGCTGAAAGTCTCGTTAATAAAATACTTTTCGCTCAACCCATTACAGATGAAGTGTTGGATGAAGGCGAGTATTTCCATCACGATCTTATCGGCAAGTCGATATTCGACCAAAATGAAATCAGTAGGGGCAGGGTCGAGTCTGTTATAGAAAGTGCTGCAAGCGATTTAATGCAAACTGATGATGGCGCACTGGTACCTTTAAGATTCATTAAAGAAATTAAGAAAGATATGATCTTCGTTGATACG
>CAZLQP010000014.1:0-42111 GCA_964561855.1 uncultured Burkholderiales bacterium
AGTTGGCTAGAGCACCTGCTTTGCAAGCAGGGGGTCGTGGGTTCGAGTCCCATCACCTCCACCAGGTTTGGTCCCGCAAATGCGGGACTTTTTTTATCCCTTTTCCCGTGTTGGCTGCAAAAAGTTGCATATTTTGACCAAAAACCAGGCCAACGCGGTACGAAAAGTACCCATGTCTTTTGACCTATATCTGATGGATAATAGTTATACACCCGCCCAGAATTTACAAGGAAGTTTCAGTGCAAGCCCAAGCAACTAATAATTCAGTTAAAAACAAATGGATCCCTGTTTTAAGGAGAGACAAAGGAGCCTGGGGAGAAGATATCAGCTCTTCGGTGCCACAAGATCGCCTTGTGCGACGTTCTTCATATTTCGCAGCACCCCAAATGCTCCAGCCCCACATATTGTCAAAGTTATAGACAAAAACGCGTTGAGCTGAAATAGGCCTAGGACATCTCGTCCTTCTCCAAACATGTCATCAATTCCACCAATTGCTAGACCCAAAAGCCCAATTATTAGGATAATGACAGAACATATTGCGACGCTTTTTGAAGTTACTCCCGTAAGGTCATCATTTCTCCAACGTTCGTACTTCCAAAATATGGCAACAATTCCAGCCAGCACTATTGCATAAGCACCTAGCAATATAGGACGTGTTATCCACCAGGTTGTGGTGCCAACAGTTGGTTCATCGATGCCGAGAGAAAAGCGAATTAACGTCACAATGACCATCGAGCTTTGATGCCAGCAAAATATTGTCAATATCATCGAGTTTATTGCAACAGTAAAAGTCCACAGTTTTTTGTTTTGAAGTATTTTTTGCAGCCTGTCTCGATAGATGATTACCAATCCGATTTGAGCAATCGCAAGAAACAATATTGCTACAGTAGGCGGATTCATATTTGAAAACTCATCTGTTGAAAGACCGACCATCGACGAAGGGTAAGGAAGGTTATCGATATGAAAAAACTCTGCAATTTTTGTAGTAATGGAATTCTTGCCGAATTCTTTAATTCCTGATGTGAAGAACAATCCAGTAAAACCGATAATAGCAACGAAAAGGCCTCCAAACTTTTTCCATAGCTGAGTTCTACCATTGCTTTTATCTGTTTGAGCATTTGCTAACAATGTTCCATCTGCATATGCGTATCCCATTTGGTGTATCCAGATCCAAATAAAGATGTTCAAATACCCAATTGATGCATTGTCTGCAGAGAACCTCAACCAATCAACAAGGAATGGAATCAAAGCGCCAACAATTAAAAACTTAGTTCCCCATTTTTCATGAAGTGAATATAGTGGCCAGGCTACAGCTGTAACTATCAAGAAGACGCCGATAAACCACAGCGGTTGGGTCACAATCGTAGAAAGTCTGCTGGCAAAATCCTCGGAGCGGATATTTTGCCAGTCGATCAAAAAAGTGACAGGAATCCAAATGAATAAAAGAGTTACTACGGGTTTTAACATTCGTCGTACTCGCGAGGTTAAATATGCAGCGTAACCTAAATTGCGTCTTCTGAAACTTCTGATTCCTACATAGTTGGCATAACCTCCAACAAAGAAAAAGATTGGCATCACTTGAAATACCCAAGTAAGCAGCCATCCATAATCCAGCGATTCGAGAGCGCTAATTGCAACTATTTCTCCATCTTCGGACTGTGAGACATTCGCAATTAACCAATGTCCTAGTACCACGGCGGTGATCGAAAAGGCTCGAAGGAAATCTACAACTCTTTCTCGTTCAACTGGAGTGGCGTCGACTAAGTCTTGAAACGTGACTGGTTTTTCTTCTTTGGAGATCGATTTCATCTCAACAATTATGCACGCTGAGAAACGAGATGTCAGTGATTTGAGATATAAAGTGCTAGCAACAAGCTATCTAGACGAATTCTCGAGGTTCGTCAGGTAGCAAAGTTAGTACTTCAACGCCTGTTTCAGTCACTAAAACAGTGTGTTCAAATTGTGCAGAGCGAGAATAATCTTTTGTTACCACTGTCCATTGATCATCCCAGATAAAACTTCTCCAGTCTCCAGCTGAAAGCATCGGTTCGATAGTGAATGTCATTCCAGGAGTCATGATTGTATTATTGTGCGGCGTGTCATAGTGCAGAATCGTAGGAGCGCAATGGAATTCTTCTCCGATTCCATGTCCTGTATAGTCGCGAACTGAAGAAAATCCGTTAGCTTCGGCATGTACCTGAATTGCTTTTCCGATTTCTCTCGTATTGTTTCCAGGTTTAACTTGAGAAATCCCATGCCACATAGCTTCTTTAGTTACTTGAGTTAATCGCTTTGATTCATCGTCAACATTGCCTACAAAAAACGTCTGGTTGTGATCGCCATGAACACCATTTAGATATACCGTGATATCAATGTTTAAAAGATCTCCATCTTGTAATTTTCTAGAATCTGGAATCCCATGGCAAATAACTTCATTTATGGAAGTGCAAACAGATTTAGGAAAAGGAGGATCGCCATAAAGCAAAGGTGAAGGGTATGCGCCTCGCTTTATCGTTTCATTGTGCACGATTTCATCAAGCTCATCTGTTGTAATTCCAGGCTCTATATGCTTGGCTACTTCGAGCATGACTTCTCTCGCGCAACGTCCAGATTCTCGCATTCGCTTGACCTTTTCCTCCAAAATCAGTGGAGTTCTTGGGATAGAGATATTGCCTGGAACATAGGGAGGTCGCATAATGTTGCTCGGGACTTCACGCAAGGGAGAAATAACACCAGGGAATACACTCTTGGTGTTCTTCGCTTTAGATTTCAATATTGAGGTCTTTTTGCGTCTCGCCACACAACTATTGTACTTGGTGGCACCTAAATTTCCTATAAGAGCCTATAAATCTGAGAGAATGAAGAAATGGATTTAATTTCTGTACTTATAGCTCTAGTGATCGCTTTTGTAATCTATGTTTCGCTAGCTGCAATCCTAAAGAAGTTTTGGGTCAGGTTAGATCCGGATAAAGAAAATGTTGCAATGCAGGACTTAAACATTGAATATGAATGCAGTATTTGTGGCTCTAAAGTAACAATGACGATGGCTCCACAAGGGGAGTTACCAGAGCCTCCTAGACATTGCCGTGAGGATATGGTTTTATTGACGCCGATTGATTCAGAGTAGGGAGTTATCCACAGGCAGTGGAAAACCTTGGGGATAATTACATCAATGTAATTTTAAACGCTTGTTCGTATCATTTGATCTGAGTTGCAAAGACGAACCCAATAGACATAAATACAAGCCCAACGACATTATATTGAGGCTGAGGAGCGTTAGGGAGTATCTCTAAGAAACTCAAGATAATTATTGTCAGTCCAGTGATAATTGAGCCAATTGCTGCTACCACGATATGCAGGGGAGTTGATTTTGGAGCTTGAAATTCCTCGACTTGCTCAACTTTTTTCTGGCTTCCAGCTTTAGGAGTAGGCCCTTTTTTCTTTTTTGGAGATTTAGTACTTGCCATAGTTACCTTATGCTAGTGCAGTTTTATTCAATATTGTTTCAATTCTGGCTAGATTTAACCAGAACTAACAACAATGTTGACCGAAGTTCCTCGGTTCACTCTTGTCCCTGATGCAGGACTTTGAGAGATCACATCGTTTTCGTCAACCGTATCAGAGGGCTGTAACGAAACTATCACCTGAAGGCCAGCATTTTGTAGGGTAGCGGTCGCTTGTTGGCGAGTCTGTCCTACAACATTTGGAACTGTGACTTGAGCGGGACCTGTCGAAACAAATATCGTAACGGTAGATCCGCGGGCAACTGAAGTATTCGGAGCGGGATTGGTCCTAATAACTTTACCAACAGCTACAGTATCGCTTGCTTCTTGTTCAGTAACAACTTCAAAATCTTCGCGGCCCAATTGAGCGGCTGCAGTAGTTGCATCTAAACCGATTACATTCAGAACAGTCTTAGAAGCAGGACCGAGAGATACAAAAACTTCGACTTCGCTACCTCTTGCAAGAGAGGAACCTGCTCTTGGAGAAGTTCTAATCACGCGATCTTTTTCTACGCTGTCACTTTCTTCTTCTCTAAGTACGGCATTGAATTCTTGCTCGGCAAGCTTTATCGAGGCATCTTGGAATGTAAGCCCAGAGACATCTGGGACTTCAGCTTCGCCGACTCCAGCACTTACTAAAATTGTTACAGTATTCCCTGGCCGCAACATAGTTCCGGCACTTGGATCTTGAGAATAAACTATTCCTGGATCAACATCTTCATTTACATTTATTTCAACTTCAACTTCGAAACCTAATTCACTCAATTGTTTTCTAGCGTCGTCAGTACTAAGACCAATAACATCTGGAAGTTCGACGGGCCCAGAAGGGGATGAATCTCTAAAAGCGGTTGCAAACAAAACTCCTGCTACAGCTAGAACTAGAAGTACGATCATTGAAATAACAATGATCGTCGGGCCTTTGCGTTGCTTGTCAGGAGAAAATGCATACGCATTTGATGCTTCAGAATCTGCGCCGTCACCTTCATTAATTGCACGCCCTGCAACTGTAGGAACTGCTTGAGTTCTACCTGTATCAACATTGCTGACAGTTGGATTTAATATGGTTGATTGGTCTTCTAATGATGCAACTGGCATTGTTGTCGCCATTACAGGACGATGTCTAATAAAAGAAATGCAATCTTCGTGAACATCATTTGCGGTTGCATATCGTTTATCTGGATCCTTTTCCAAACATCGCATAATTATTGCTTCAAAGTCAGGTGCAATATTTGGATTGCGTACACTAGGTGGTACTAGCTTTTCGCTCACATGTTTAAAAGCAACAGCTATTGGCGTATCAGCAGTGAACGGAACAGCACCTGTGGCGAGTTCGTACATCACAACACCTAATGAATAAATATCACTTCGGCCATCAACGCTGTAACCTTGCGCTTGTTCAGGAGAAAAATAAGTAGCAGTACCCATAACAGATCCGGTTTGAGTTAGAGCTTCGGATGTGCCTGCACGCGCGATTCCAAAATCGGTTACTTTTACTTTTCCATTTTCGGTTATGAGAATATTCCCAGGTTTGATATCTCGGTGAACCACACCATGCTGGTGTGCATATGCGAGAGCAGAGGCTGCATCTGATGAGTATTCCGCGATTTCATTTGAATCTAGTTGGCCTTCTTTTGCAAGTTTTTCTCGTAAAGTTTGGCCTTTTACATATTCCATAACAATGAAATATGTTCCGTCTGTTTGTCCCCAGTCATAAATTGCAACAATATTAGGGTGATTAAGATTTGCTGCTGCTTGTGCTTCTCTTCTAAATCTTTCAACAAAGCTTTGTTCTCTTGCGTATTCTGGGAATAAGATTTTTACAGCAACACGGCGATTGAGTTGAGTATCTAAAGCCAAATAGACTTCTGCCATCCCGCCTCGAGCGATTAATGATTCGAGTTCATACCGATCCCGCAAAATGGTCTTTGTTTCATTTGAAGCCATGTATATAAACTAGCGCAAATTGAAAAGTTTTTCGTATATGGAACGCGCAATTGGGGCAGCAAGTTGACCACCAGTGGCATCATTGCCTGGATCTTCTAAAAATACCGTGACAATGAACTGTGGATTTTCTGCAGGAGCGAAAGAAGTGAACCAAGCATGAGGTCCACATGGGTTTTCAGGCGGACAACCTCTTTGAGCTGTACCGGTTTTTCCGGCAACTGTGATATTGTCCAATCTTGCTCTTGTTCCAGTACCTCTACGTACTGCTTCTATCATCATGTTGTTCACTTCGGCAGCATTTTGAGGACTAATAACATTTTCTCGCCAGATACTAGGTCTGGTTCTGGTTAAGATTGTGCCATCGCCGTCTTCAACGTGAGTTACAAGATAAGGTTTTAGAATATTTCCATTATTAGCAATGGCTGAAGTCATTAAAGCTGCAGATAATGGGCTTAGCGCGACTCTACCTTGGCCGATTCCAGCTAATGCAAATGCTGGTTTGTCTCTGTTAAATGACCCTTCTAATGGGGCACTTGCTCCTACTGCAGCGCCAATATCGATTGGAGGGCGAGGGCCGATGTTATTATCTCCTACGGTTTCTCCGCCAACTCCAAAAGCAGACATATAAGTATTGAAGTTGTCTCCCATTTCTACACCCAAGCGGGCAAAAGTGGTGTTACAACTTCTTACGAAAGAATTAAACAGTGTTCCTCCACAAGAGCTTCCTCCAAAGTTCTGAATTGGTCTATCGGTTTGTGGGGGTGTGAAAGATCTTTCTGTAGGAAAACTTCTATCTACAGTTGCGGTTCCTGATTCAAGTGCAGCTGATGTTGTAAGTATCTTGAAAATAGAACCAGGAGAGTATCGTTCACTAAATGCTCTTGATACAGAAGGCTTTTCGGGATCATCCACTAGAGCATTAAATGCACGCTGCACTTCTAAAGATTCTTGACCTGCAATTGGCGTTGGGTCATAACTTGGGTTTGCATACATTGCAAAAATTGCACCTGTTGTTGCGGACATTACGACAATTGCGCCTGTATTGTTTCCTAGTTGATCTCTTGCGAATTCTTGAAGATCATTACGTAAACTCAAAACTAGTCTGGGGACATTATTTTCTTCGCCTCTTTCACCAAATAGCTCGTCATTGTAAGAGGCTTCTAAACCGGTGTTTCCAACAAGAAATGATTGATGGCCTGTGATATGTCCAAACAGTGATCCAGTTGGATATATTCGCTGGAATTTTAGTTGGCTATCGACTGGTTCGGAATATGCAATTATTACGTCATCGGCTGTGACAATATCTCCTCTAGGTCTTGAGAAATCATTAATAAGTGTCCGAACATTGTTTGGATTATTTCTTAAATCATCTGCAACAACTAATTGGAGATAAGTAAGTTGTCCTATCAAAATAATCATTAGAGCGAAAACAAATTTTGCTACACGACGTATCGGGACACTCAGGTCATTCATGCTTTATCTCCAGCATCACTTTGGACAATCGTTGTTCCGCTTGAAAGGTTATCCCGTGCTGTCTCATCTGATATCCGTAGAAGAAGTGCAGCAATTACATAGTTCGCGATCAACGAAGAACCACCATAACTAACAAATGGCAAAGTTACTCCTGTTAGAGGAATAACTCGAGTAACTCCTCCTAGAATAACGAAGGTCTGTACACCAACAATAGTTGCAAGGCCCGCTGCGAATAGTTGCGCGAATGGTCTTTGAGCACGTGTAGCAATTCTAAATGCGCTCGCAATAAACAATAACAGCGCACAGATTATCGATAACGTACCTAAAAGGCCAAGTTCTTCTCCGATTGCAGAAAAGATGAAGTCGGTAGAAACATTAGGTATTTTCTCGGGAGTCCCAAGCCCAATTCCTGTTCCACTTACTCCTCCTGTTCCAAAAGAAAAGAGAGATTGTAGGAGTTGAAATCCTTCGTCTTGAGGAGTTGCCCAAGGGTTCAGCCAGGTCTGAACGCGAACGCGAACGTGACCGAATAGTTGGTATGCAATAATCGCAGCGCTAGAAAATAAGAACAAACCAGTAGCTAAATAGCTGACCTTATTTGTAGCGATGTAAAGCATTGCCGCAAATACAGCAAAAAACAACAATGAAGAACCTAAATCTTTTTGTTGAACCATAACAAGTATTGAAGCTCCCCAAGCCAAAAGTAGTGGCCCAAAGAACTTGATGTCTGGAATGAAAATTCTTCCGATACTTCGACGTGAACTTTTCAAAAGTTCTTTAGTATCTGTTAGGTACGAAGCAATAAATATAGTGAGAAAAACTTTTGCAGCTTCACCGGGTTGGAAAGTAAACGGGCCGAGTCTTACCCAAAGACGTGCTCCATTAATCTCAGTTCCGATTCCAGGAAGAGTCGGCAATAGAAGTGCGATCAAACCTAAAAAAGCAAATGTATATCTATACCGATGAAGAATCGAAGATTTTCGAACGAATAATAATGTCAAAATAAAAGCAGTGATACCTACAGCGGTCCAAAGTGCTTGAGCCTGTGCTTCTTCGGCGTTTAGTCGTGAAATGAAAACGAAACCTATCCCGTTAAGGAAAACTGCTAAAGGCAAAATTGTGGCGTCTGCTCTTGGAGCCAAAATCCAAACCGCAACATGAGCAAAGACAATCAGAGCGATCATCATAAACAGCAAAGTGGGAACTTGATCGGGAATGTAGTCTGCGTCGACTAATGCAGTAAGGATATATCCGCTAATAGTGATCAGGACAGCAATCGCACCGAGTAAAAGTTCGGGCATGCGTGTTCTAAATTTCGATCTAGGTACAAGCTGGTACCGCACTGTATCGCTATTAGTAGGGCTAGTCATTTGAAACAGAAGTCCCTTGTTGAATAGTTATCGATGGAGAAGTGCTTAGTCCCGGTTCGTTGGGAATTACTGGTTCGTTAGGATCAAGTATTTCGATCTCTGGTGCTGTGGATTGTCTGTTTCTCATAGCTTCTAAAAGATTCAATGCATCTTGTCGCGAATCGAATTGGGTGTTTCTTTCGACCCTTAACTGATCTCCTTGGCTGAGCTTCTCAAATTCCAAACCAGTTTGAGTATCTACTTTTGGTTCCCAAATGAATGCACCGTCTTTCGTTCCAGACATTAAAACGACTTGGCCATCTATTTCATCAAGAAAATAGCCTTGAGTCGAATAGTGTTCTAGTGTTTTGAAAGCGCCGAACAAGAGAGCAAATAGAACTAAAGCTGCAAGAGCTACTCGAGCTGAGAACCCGATCCTGCCTTTTTTACTGTATTTTTTCAAGTTCGCTTCTTGAGGTGAGATAGAGCTTGCTGAATTGATTGAATCTGGTTTAGCTACTGATTCGGAAAGAACATCAAGTACTACTACGGTTATGTTGTCGCTACCACCTTCGTTGTTGGCTTTCCTCACTAGTTCTTGTGCGCATTCTTTAGGTGATTGCTGAGCTTTAATTATCTCTTCAATATCTTCGTCTCTGACCATTGATGTAAGCCCATCGGAGCAAAGTAAGTATCTATCACCAATCTTAAACTCAATATTGTAAGTATCTACTTCAACATCATCTCCGATTCCCAGAGCTCTTGTCACTACATTTCGTCTAGGATGTACATCTGCCTCTTCTTTAGTTATCTCTCCAATGTCAACAAGTTCTTCTACTAAAGAGTGATCTTTTGTTATTCGCTCAAAAACATACTCATTAGTTTCTGGATTTGTTATACGGTAAAGATATGCTCTTGAATCTCCAACATGAGCAATTGCTAGCGAATCATTTTTGTCAAACCCCATCGCTGTAAGGGTAGTTCCCATCCCGCTGAGCTCTTCTTGAGATTTCGCCTTAGCTCTTACTGCAACGTTAGCTTTTGAAATTGAACTAGCAATATCGACTCCATTTGCAACGTTGGCTCTAAGTGCTTCAATTGCTGTTGCTGAAGCAATTTCTCCAGCGACATGACCACCCATTCCGTCGGCCACAGCAAAGATAAACAGATCTAAGTCAACGAGAAAAGAATCTTCATTGGCTTCACGCACTCTTCCAGTGTCGCTTATAGCTGCAACATTTACAGGCTTCACTTTACGACCTCAAAGACACTTCGTCCTATCTGAATTCGGTCACCTTTTTTAAGTCGGTGCAGCCCTTCTATCTTTTTGTTATTTACCAAAGTTCCGTTGGTTGATTTTAAGTCTTCAATAAAAAGGTTCCGCCCTTGTTTTGTAAGCCTTACGTGCACTTGAGAGATAAAGGTGTCATGAGTCAAAACTATTGTGCAACCTGGAGCTCTTCCTAGTGTTGATTCTGACTCCACATCAAAACGTTCTCCGGCGATTGATTCAGGGCTAAGACCCAAAAGTGCGATATTTGCTGTTTTGGACTTTGGCGATTTTCTTCCCTGTAGTGGAATCTCTTCAGGAGCACCAACAATGACAACAGGTTGAGGTTTAATTTCTCTAAGTGCAATTCTGGTTACAATAAATAGAAACAGATATATAACTGCCAGTAAGAAATAATTCAACAGCTGTAGAAGTGACTCGCTCAAAAGAAACCTGGCCTTTTATTGTTATTAACAAATTAATGTCAACTTATAGGTTATTCCCTACTGAGCTATTAATGGTGGCTATCGGTTCACTTTGTTCATCAGCACCGAAAGTGAATGGTGTAGATCCAAAGATTATTTCATCACCGATGACTAACTGGTGTGATGAGATCTTTTCGCCATTAACTTTCGTTCCATTAGTCGAGCCTTTGTCGATTAGTTCATAACCTTCTGCGGTTTTATGAATCTCCGCATGTAGTCTCGAAGACTGAGGATCACTTAAGGGGACGTCACATGTTGTAAGTCTTCCGATTGTGATGATTTCTTTGTTAAGTGAAATTTTTTCACCACTTGGAGAGACGAGAACTCCTTTATTAGCTCCGCGTCCATGATCGAACTTTGACTTGATTTCTATTTGACCAATATTTACAGATGGATCAGAGACTAATGATATATCTATCGGTCCAGCAAGGCGATACTTTTCTGCATTGGCATGTTCTCTAACAAGTGTGCACAACTCATCAGCAAGGTTGTCTAATACTGCACCGAGTCGTTCGACATCTTTTGGAGAAATATGAACTGCAATATTATTTGGGATGGAAGTTCCTTGATTAGTAATTGTTCTTTGTGCTTCTAATTTTCTAATAACGCTTCGACCAATTTCTACTGGTTGTATCTGTGACGTAAAAGTCCTAGAAAAAACGCCTTCTACTAATCGTTCTAGTCGGCTTTCAAAACCTTGTAATCCCATGCCAATAGATTAGTTGTTTTGACTCGTTTTTGTGAAAAGCAAGCAAAAATCTCACAGAGTATGTCCACTTATAATTCCTTGTTTTATCCGATAAAGTTGTAAATTTATGGACAATGCGAAGTTCTAAAAACCGTGAAATTATGATTTGGGCGCTTGTGATTGTTTTGGTATCAACTTTGGTGCTTGGAACGCTCGCTCCGGTCATTTTTAACTAGAGGTTTAAAGAGGAGAAAAATGGAAAGCAAAAGCGAAGTTAACGTATATATGATCCACAGGGCGCTAGCAGTGTTCTTAGATATTGTTGTCGTCATGCTTTTTGTTGTAGGCGGACAGCAAGAGCATGAAGGCGACTTCTATTTTGGGGATTATATTCGTATCGCATTGCCATTTTTAGCTGTCTTTTTTGCGGTTCAGTTAATAATGGGCAAGGATCAGCGCAACATAAAATATGCGGCAATTGCGGGCGCTATTTCTGTCCCAATCGCCTTTTTGCTTCGGGTTGCTCAACCTCAACATGATTTTGAACCTGCCTTTTTGATTGTGGCATTTTTGTTTCTAAATACGGGATGGATTTTGTGGCGTTTTGCGTTGAATAAACTAAGGCCTTCCAAAACTAGTTAGGAAATTTAATGTTTAGGAGAAATGAAAGCAAGACTTCAACTCAGGTATCTCCTTTGAACGCTTTGCCTGATCGCGATCAACCTATCGAAATCTCTGGAATACATTTTGTAAATCAGAATGAAATAGTTGAGCCTTTTCCAGAAAACATGGAAATTGCATATTTTGCTCTTGGTTGTTTCTGGGGTGCTGAGAGGTTATTTTGGCAGCTTGAAGGCGTTTATACAACTGCGGTTGGTTACCAAGGTGGATATACGAAGAACGCTACTTATGAAGATACCTGTACGGGACTAACTGGACATGCTGAAACGGTTTTGGTTGTTTTTGATCCAGAAAAAATAACTTATCAAGAATTGCTGAAAGTTTTTTTCGAAGAGCACGATCCAACTCAAATCGATAGGCAAGGAAACGATATCGGTACTCAATACAGGAGCGCTATTTTTGCTACTTCTCAAGATCAGTTTGAATTGGCGCAGAGTTTCGCTGAGAAATATTCAACCGAATTAGTCTCAAATGGTTTTGGGCCTATTGCTACTGAGATTAAAGGTCCTGGAGCACCTGAGTTTTTCTATGCTGAGGAATACCATCAGCAATATTTAGCCAAAAATCCAAATGGTTATTGTGGCTTAAAGGGTACTGGTGTTAGTTGCCCTACTGGCTTATAAAACTCTTGGCGGTTTTTGTTTTGATTTATGTTTTGCCAGTCTTCTTCGCTTTGTGACCCGGGCTTGTTCGAAAGCAATAACTGTATAACTTGCTTTGAATGACTTCTGATCTTTTCTCAAACTAGAACAGTCTGGATTAAGAATTGTTCCGCCGTTTTCTAAATGCTTTTTCAACTTTTTCTGTTGAGGAGAGAGCTCGGAAGACTTCTTTGCTTTGATCTCGATAATATGTAGTTGGCCATTTGGGTCTTTTGCAATTATGTCAACTGCTCCACGCTCAACATTTCCGTGACTGTCAATCCATTCGACATTAATGTCTCCATTTCTTTTTCCAGATTGAGGAGCATTTACTCGATGTCGAGGCATTAATATTTTCCATCCATTACGATGTAGAAATGAAGTTGCGATGTCTTCAGCTAATGCGCCTGTAATGTTGGACTTCGACGCTGCCTTACCGCGCAATTGCGCTCCGGTGGATACAAGCTCGCTGATCGACTCAATAATTTCTATAGCTTGGAATCTTTTTGGAATATTAAGATCTTGAAGTGAAATTAAAATCCTCGTGTCAGAGTTGTATGATTCAGGACTGGTACCAGGAGTTTTCTCAATAATTGCTTGAGTGAACTGTGGATCCATTGATTGATAGTTTTTTGCTTTTCGGTTCCTTGGAAGTTCACCGGTTATAGGATTCATCCGAGTAATCTTTTCGATTTCTCTAAGTTGTGTTTGCATCTGCAATTCAGCTGCTGCAATATATCTAGCCCAGGTAGGGTTTGATGTACGAAGTTCGAATCCGAGTTCCAAGTACTTTCTGAGCACTTTTTGTTTGTGTCTAAGATCTTCTAAATCTGCTTTTATTGCAGTTTTGGCTCTTTCGATCTGATCAGGAGACATCTGAGTTCCGTCTTCATAGTCAAACTTGAAGTCCTCGCTTAAGAAAACATGAGAAAGGCGAATTTGTTCACCAACCCAAATTGTAGCTTCAGCTACATTAGGAGGAAAAATATCTAAACCATTGTTTATATCTTGGTGTGCGCCATTAAAGTCAAAACGAGGAATCTTTGCTTCTAGAAGTTTGTCTGGATGATGAATTCTTTGTTCATGTATCGAGTGTGACTGTCTTAAAAAGTACCCTGCTTGGTCCCATCTAATTGATCGAATCACATCATCTAGTTGGCGATTTTCTTTTCCATCAATTAGAACAAAGGGTTGCTTGGCATCAATAAGCCAATGAGCTAGATTAGGAGATCTTGCAACCCATACATCTGCATGGGTGTTGATGTCATTTATATTTCCTGCGACGGTGCGAAGTCCCGGAAGAAAGTTGGCCGTCCATTCGTTGATTCGGCTGTGATAGCTAACTAATTCAGGTGGCACAAAAACTTTAATGTCTGCACCATTTTGCGTTAAGAACATTAATTCCCTAAGCGCAAAATCGTATGGTCTAACTCGATCAAAAAGTCTTCTGTGTTTAACTGCATCATCAAAAAACTCTTCGAAGCGAACAGGTAAGTCCCAATCTGAACCATCGAATGAAGGGAAACGCGGAAATTCTAATGATGTTCGGTCTTCAAAGTGTCCACCATCTTTCGTGATTCCACGAAGAAATGTCATGTAATCGATCAAAGCGCTGGCCTCGATAATTACACGATAAGGTTTATCTATTGTTTTTGTTTTCTTGAAAGTGGTTTCATCCATGAATAATCCTAAGTGTACATAATAGGCTAAAAGGGACGCTTTAGTAAAATGTTACTCTCTTTTACTCAGTAAAAGACTGATCTGTTGAGAAATATAAGATGTAAGCATTGAATAAAAGCTGGTCACAATGCCAAAAAATGAAAAAACCACGTTAAATACTGATACGAAATGGGGAAGTTTCTCTGATAGCGCTGACTGGGATTTAGATATCGATGCAGTTGAGGAGTTTGAGAAAGAGAATATATCAAGGCGAAACGCGACCAATGATTATGCGCATCAGCTGCTTAGCAAAAAGCGATTTCCACCAATATTGCGATTATTGATTGCATTGCAAAAAATATTGGGTGCAATATTTGTTTGGTATGTATTTGATAGGTGGAGAGGAAAAGAAGCCTCTAGATCCGGTATTGCGAAGAAGCTTCGAAAGCGTTTTGAAAAGCTTGGATCGACCTATATCAAGCTAGGTCAAATCATTTCTTCAGGGGAAGGACTATTCCCTAAAGAGCTAGTATCTCAATTCAAATTACTGAGAGATAAAGTTCCTGCAGAAAAATATTCTGAAATTAAACGAGTAATAGAAAAAGATTTCTCACAACCACTCGAATCCATTTTCGCGCGATTCGATCCTGAGCCAATAGCTTCAGCATCAATTGCGCAAGTGCATCGAGCTACTTTGATTACTGGTGAAAATGTTGTGGTGAAAGTTCAAAGGCCAAAAGTCGCTAAGTTGGTTGAGAAGGATATCAAAGCTTTAGTTTGGTTTGCTCCAAAGTTGGTCGGAAGAATTCCCATTACTGCGTTAGCGAACCCACCAGCGCTAGTCGAATTGTTTGCAGAAACAATTATTGAAGAACTCGATTTCAGATTAGAAGCAGACAATATGTTGGGTGTGGCAAAAGTTTTAGCTAGTACTGATCAGCGTGCGATTATCGTTCCTAGACCCAAGCTTGAGCTTGTCACCAAAAGAGTTTTAGTTATGGAAGAAATGTCAGGCTTTGCTTTCGATGACGTTGATTCCATGAAAAAAGCTGGAATAGACACTTATGCTCTTTTGCGCGCTGGACTTGTTGCTTTTGCAGAGGGTGCTTTGATACATGGAATTTTCCATGGTGATCTGCATGGCGGTAATTTGTTTGTAAGACCTGACGGTAAAACAGCGTTACTAGATTTTGGGATCACTGGAAGATTTAGCGAAAGCCATCGAAAAGCATTTTTGCGATTGCTTGTTGCTGGAACTTCTGGCAATGTCAAACAGCAGGTCATTGCGCTTGTTGAATTGGGGGCGTTTCCTGCAGATACAGACGTTGATGCAGTGATTAAAGATTTAGATTTAGATGGTCCTGTCAAAGATCCAACAAAAATGACTAGTGAACAATTGACAAAAGAAATGTCGATGTTAACTAAAAAGTTATTGGGCTATGGAGCTAAAGCTCCCAAAGAATTGACTTTGTTCGTTAAAAACTTAATGTTTTTAGATGGCGCTACAGCAAATTTGGCACCCGACATTGACATCTTGGGAGAAATTCAACACGTACAAATGTATTTTGTTCAAACTTATGGATCTCAAATAGTTTCAGAACTAGGAATCGACTCACAAAGTTTAGAAGTAAATGTTGACGCGATTAGATCTAGCATAGGTGTAGCCGACGAGGTAGAAACTTTGACTTATAGCGAGATTTTAAAAAGGCGAGAGATAATTCAAAAAAGATTAGCAAAGAAAGAAATAGACTAAATGAAAGTGCTTTCAAGTATTCCTGCCCCTTCAGTTGATTCAATAGGCTTTGTTCAAATATACGGAATAACAATGGCGTTAGGAATGGCTGCTGCAGTTGCTATTGCTCATTATCGTTACACTCGTAAAAACCCTGGATCGAATGTAATAATCGATATGTTTTTACCAACTGTGATTGCAGGAATCGTTGGAGCTCGTGTTTACCATCTCTTTACTGGTTACGATTGGGAACAAAATGGTCTAGCTGGAACAATCAATTTGCGTGCAGGAGGGCTATCTATTTGGGGTGCCGTTATTTTCGGAGCAGTTGCGCTTTATGTCCAATGTCGCATCAAGAAAATTTCTTTTGCTGAAGTCGGAGCAGCTGTTATCCCAGGTTTAGCAATTGCACAAGCAATAGGACGGTTTGGAAACTACTTCAATCAAGAACTTTTTGGAAAGCCTACACAGCTTCCTTGGGCACTTGAGGTTGATATGGAATTTCGACCTCTAGGCTATGTTGAATACTCAACTTTTCATCCAACTTTTCTGTATGAAGCACTTTGGTGTGTACTGATTGCTATCTCGATTATTTTGTTAGAGAAAAAGTTGTCGATATGGAACTATAAATTAACGATATCGAGCTATGTTTTTGCCTATACATTTGGGAGAGTGTTCTTAGAATGGTTGAGGATAGATGATGCCTCTCAACTTTTTGGGCTCAGATTTAATATGTTGTTAAGCGCAATAATTTCACTATTAGCATTTGTTTATCTAGTCAATCAGGTCATGCAAAGTAAAAAATTGTCTGACATAAAAGAAAAGATATAGGGTAGTTCTATGACTTCCACTACAAACGTAGCACCCTCAAAAACTATTGCTTCCAAAGCGATTCATGTAACAAAAAGTTATGGAAGCGGTGAATCAAAAATCAACGCTCTAGATGATGTCTCTGTTGAATTCAACAAAGGTGAATTCACTGCAATCATGGGTCCATCTGGTTCGGGAAAATCAACTTTGCTTCACTGCATTGCTGGACTTGACCGCGTGACGAGTGGTGAAGTCTGGCTTGGTGAGAAAGACATCACTCGATTAAGTGAAAAACAAATGACAATTGTGCGCCGCGAAAAATTAGGATTTATATTCCAGTCTTTCAACTTGATGCCGACTCTTAATGCCAAAGAAAATATCCAACTTCCATTGAGCCTCGCAAAGAGTAAACCCTCTAAAGAATGGTTTGACCAGGTTATTGATGTTTTAGGAATTAAAGACCGGCTTTCGCACAAGCCTTCAGAACTTTCTGGTGGTCAACAGCAAAGAGTTGCGGTCGCTCGAGCGTTGGTTTCAAAACCTGAAATTATTTTTGCTGATGAACCTACCGGAAATCTCGACTCTAAATCTGGGGCGGAAGTTTTGAGTTTCATGAGAACTGCAGTCGATTCTCATGGTCAGACAATAGTTATGGTAACTCATGATGCTCAAGCTGCATCAAAGGCAGACCGCGTTATTTTTCTAGGTGACGGAAAAATAGTGGATGAAATGAAACGCCCTAGTGCAGAAGCAATTCTAGATTTCTTGAAAAGCATAGGTTAAGAATTATGTTGCGATTAACGCTTCGAAACATATGGGCCTATAAAACTCGCTTAGGTCTTTCGATGCTCTCAATCATTTTGGGAGTGGCTTTTTTAGCAGGTACACTCGTATTTTCTGCAACTTTGAGAACAACATTCAATGATTTGTTTGCAACTGTCTATGCAAGTACCGATGCAGTTTTGAGATCTAGCGAAGCTCAATCGAGTTCAGACGGTTTCTCTCAAGAGCGAAAAAACTTACCAACTCAATTGTTAGATGAAGTACAAGATATTGATGGTGTTGAATCTGCAGCAGGAAATATTGAAATACCAAACTTAGTCGTAATTGGTGAAGATGGAAAGAAGCTATTTTCTGCACAAGGTCCACCTACTTTAGGTTTTGGTGCAACAGCGACAGAGGAAGTAAATCTTTTTAGGCTGGTAGGACCAGACGGGGAAAATCTCTCAAATGCTGAGACTGTAAACGTTGAACTTGCAGACAATGAGGTTTTAGTCGATAAGGCAAGTGCAGATATTAAAAGACTTGAAGTTGGAGATAGCGTAAAAGTTGTTCGACCAAATGATGTTAAAGAATACCAAATCAAAGGAGTTATTCGCTTCGGAACTGCAGATACGATCGGTGGCGCGGCTATTTTTGTTTTCAATAAACAACAAGCGTTCGAAATTGCAAATAAAGGTGAAACTTTTGCGGCAATTGAGTTCGCTGCACAAGAAGGAGTTTCTCAGCAAGAACTTCAATCGAATATTCAAGCTTTCTTGAATGAAAACAATATCGAAAATGTTGAAGTTCTAACTGGTGAAGAAGCAATTGAAGAGTTGCAAAACGAAACAGGTCAATTCATTGATATTTTCGGATATATATTGACTGGTTTTGCTGTTGTTTCTTTTTTAGTTGCGCTGATTATTATCATTAATTCTTTTGCCATTGTGGTTGCCCAACGCAAAAAAGAATATGCATTACTTCGTGCTATTGGCGCAACCGGATCACAGATAAGGAGATCAGTTTCTCTTGAGGCCGCTATAACTGGATTCGTAGCTTCGGTTGTCGGAGTGATTTCAGGAATTTTCTTAGCTCAAGGTATTATCGGTTTATTGAAGGCTTTTGAAGTGAGTCTTCCAGTAGGAGATTTAGTAGTACCTCCAACAGCTGTTGTTTTCGGTTTGGTTGTAGGTACTCTTGCAAGTGTTGGATCTGCATTCATTCCTGCTTTTACGGCTTCGAGAATTGCTCCTATAGAAGCATTAAGAGATAGTGCATTTGAGAAAAATCGTGGCTGGAAATGGCGTTGGTTGGCCATTGGTATATTTGCTTTGTTGTTTGCTGGAGCCATGGGATTGGCAAGCTCAGAAGTTGGTGCTCAGAAAATAAGTTTGACAGGTTTGGCAATCGGATTTTTGTTTATTCTTTTCATTATTGCATTACCGATTTTAGTTAAACCCTTTACTGCAGTTGTTGGATCAAAGATCGCAGGCTTGTTTCTATTTTTTGTTGGAGGTCGACGAGCTTTTGGAGTTACTGGAGAGATAGCTAGACGCAATAATGTAAGAAACCCAAGACGGACTTCTCGCACTGCTTTAGCTTTGATGGTTGGGGTCTCGTTAATTGTGTTTATTTCTGTAGTGGTTTCGAGCGCCTCTTCTACGTTTAGCAAGTATTTTGAAGAAAACTTGGCAAGCGATCTGATAATTGGAGACTTTGCTACTCAAGGGGCTTTAACCCCTGAGAGATGTGCTCAAATAGACCAAGAAATCTATTTAGCTGGTTCAACTTGTTTTTATTTTAAGTCTCTTGAGTTCGTCGCGAATTCAAATGATATAGGAGATTTAGAAAATGCAGAGTCTCGTTTTATTACTGCAGCTAGAGCTGATCAAATGACAACGATTTTCAAAACAGAGTTTGAAGGTGATCTTGAAAATCTTGGAAGCAATGGAGTTGCAGTTTCAAGTATGCGTGCAGAGCGAATGGATCTTGAACTGGGAGATTCGATCGTGCTCGGCGGCAATATTCAAAGCAGAGTGTTTACCGTAAAAGCGATTCTTGATGAACCAATTCTTGGAGATACCGGAGACTTCTTTATTGATATTAAAGCGCTTAATGAAATTCAAGAACAAAGCCCAGCATTGGGCGCAATGGCTGTTCTGGAAACAGGTGTATCAATAGATCAAGCGACAACAAACTTAGAAGAGCTTTTGGTAGATACAGGAATTGAGATTGTTGACCAGAAAACATTTAGAGACCAACAGCTTTCTCAAATAACTGCTGTGCTTAATATTTTCTACGGACTATTGACACTGGCGATTGTCATTGCTGCAATCGGAATATTGAATACTATGTCGTTGTCCGTCTTGGAGCGCAGGAGAGAACTAGGTCTCATGAGAGCAGTCGGTACATTGAAGTCTCAGGTTAGAGGCTTTATTCGTTTTGAATCTGTCATCGTGGCTGTACTTGGAACAACTGTCGGTATGGTATTTGGGATTCTAGGAAGTTTCTTGTTTATCCAATCCCTAAAAGACGAAGGCTTTGATTCTTTTGCAATCGAACCTTCGACGTTAATAGGAATTCTGGTCTTATCTGCATTTATTGGCGCGCTAGCTGGTGCATGGCCTGCATATAGGGCAACCAAAGTAGACATGCTCAAAGCCATCAACTCCGAATAGAGAGAAGGTCCGTCCTTTGCATCTTGTCGTATCTTGTGATAAAGTGCATGTATGCCAGGGAGGGATATTAGGAAATCGTTTGTGCCCAACTCTTATTATCACGTTTATTTGAGAGGGGTTGATAAAGAACCAATTTATAGAAGTAATGAAGATCGAGCCGTATTTTTAGGAATTCTAAAGAAGTATTTATCTCCCGAAGATGATCAGTGCAACGTAGATTTTAAGAAGTACAAGACAAAGAACTACTCAACTCGCATTGAGTTGCTTGCATATTGTCTCATGGGAAACCATTTTCATTTTCATTTGTATCAACATGACGAAACAGCAATGTCTGAGTTTATGAAAAGCTTGCTTACTAGCTATTCCATGTATTTCAATAAGATTCATTCACGAAGAGGCCCAGTATTTGAACATCGTTACAAGGCCGCATACTTAAAAACTGAATCACATTTCATGCAAATATCGAGATACATACATCGAAATCCTGCTGACTACCTTAACTATGAGTGGTCGAGTATCGATTATTACCTAAATGGAAAACAGTCTCAATGGGTTAAACCAAAGAGAATATTAGAGATGTTCACCAATACTCAAGATTATTTTCGATATTTACAGGAATACAAGGATACGCAAGAAGAAAAGGACGGACCTTTTCTCTAGAGGGTGGAGTCTTTTTCTATTACTGCGTCATGTTGAGATTTATGGAACTCGTCGAGTTTCTTTGCAATTTCAGAATCTTCATTCGCAATAATTCTTAAAGCAAGGTAAGCAGCATTTGCTGAATTTCCAACTGCAACTGTTGCAACGGGTACACCTTTTGGCATCTGGACAATACTAAGTAAAGAATCTAAACCATCGAGATGTTTCAAAGGAACTGGTACCCCAATTACCGGAACTGATGTCATTGCAGCTGTCATTCCAGGCAGATGAGCAGCACCGCCTGCTCCAGCAATAATTGCTTTTAATCCTCGATCCTTAGCACTCTTGGCGTAGTTGCTCATTTCTTCAGGAGTTCGGTGAGCGCTGATTATTCTGATTTCGTGCTCAACATTGAACTCAGTCAAAACTTCTGATGCAGGTTTCATCGTTTCTAGATCAGAATCTGAACCCATGATGATCCCAACTATTGCTTTATTCTCTGACACGATATTTCCTAACTTTTATTGAACAGAAAGTCTATTACGTTATCGTAGTCAAATTCATTCCAGTTGAGCCCTGGATCTAGTTGTATTAAGAATTCTTTGCATCGTTCAAACTCAGAATCTTCGCCTATTTCTCCTGCATAATGATGTAAAAGTGCTAAACACGTCAAGAATCCTCGATTTGAGGCAGTATTCGATCGAACATATCCTGATCCGCGCCAGCCATTTGCTCGAAGTGAATCCAATCCGCGATGGTATCCGATTCGAGCATATGCATATTTTGTTATAACTGATTCACTCATGACAGCCAAGGTTGCCCAACAAAATAGGTTGGTTGGGTTTTCTGCAGTCAATAACTCTACTGAATTTAAGTCATTACTCTCAATGGATTCGACCAGTTTTGCTAAAAGACTTGCATCTACTTCAGGTAATACAGTTTCAGGAGGTTTAGGAGATATTCCTAGAGTTTCACTCATAGACAAATAATAGGTACGATATAGAGGTGAATAGCAAATCTAAAGACAAACAAACCAGAATATTTTTTGTTCGCCACACTGTTACAGAACAAACGGGCAAAATACTATACGGTAGATCTCCAGGAGTGAACTTGTCTCAAGAAGGCATCAAACAAGCACACCTGACTGCACAATACCTTTCAGAATTTGAAATCAAGGTTGTATTTTCTTCGCCTTTAGAAAGAGCAGTACAAACTGCTGAAATAATTGCGCAACACCATGATCTAGACGTGACTGTAAAAGAAGACCTTATCGAAACAAATACAGGCACTTGGACAGGGATGACATTGGATGATTGCTACGAAAGAGATGAGTGGAAGCTTGTGCAGAAATATCCATCTCAGTTCAAATTCCCACAGGGCGAATCATATTTAGATGTTGTTACGAGAATGCAAAACATCATTTCAGATATAGTTTCCTTCAACGAAGGAAACTCAGTAGTAATTGTTAGTCATAATGGAACAATAACCTCGACGCTAGCTAGATATCTTGGAGTTTCGCTAGACAATTATGAGTCAATTCCATGTGATCCAGGCTCCATTTCTGAGGTTCGCTTTTTGCATGGAATTGGGACAGTTCAAAGCATTAATGTATTACCAGTAGAACGATTGGTTTAATTATGGAAGAGATCATTTTCGAGAAAGTTGACTTTGCATCAGCTGGTGCAATCGGTAATCCTGGCAATAGAGTATTCATGATTCAAGGTCGACAAGATCAAAATAAAGTTGCAGTGGTGGTCGAAAAACAGCAGATAGAAAATCTGAGTCAACAGTCGATCGAATTTTTGGATTCCATAGCTCAAGATTTTCCAGATGAAGAAATTGCAACTCCCATTGAGTTTGATAATGCAGGACACATTGAAGATTTAGAGCCCATTTTTCGAGCAAGATCAATGGGACTAATTTTTGATCCTGAAACTAAGTTGGTAACTCTAGAGTTGCGTGAATCAGAAATAGAAACTGAATTCTATGATCAGTATGAATCTGAAAACGAGTTTTATACCGAGCCTGATGAGAAAGTGATCAGATTGACCATGACTAGATCACAATTGAGAGCAATGGCAGTTAAAGGGAATGAAGCTGTAACAAAAGGTCGCGAGCCTTGCCCATTATGTCTAGAGCCAATGGATCTAACGGGACATATTTGTCCAAGATTGAATTAGATGACTCGTCGTACTTTCAGTATCTTTGAAAATAATCAAAGCGATTCTGCTCAATTAGAATTGAGATGCGATACAATCGATTTTTCAAATGCGTTAAATGCGATCCGCTTTCGAGAAATAGAAATAGTCGGTCAACTGTCGAATTCAAGTAACTCTGCATTGCTGGGACAGGTACAAATTGATGACGGAACTAAAATATCAGTTGTAGTTAAATCGGCAATGTATGAAAACCCTCTTGTTGATTTCGAATGGGGAACTCTAGTTAAGAGAGAAGTTGCAGCATTTGAACTGTCAAACGAACTTAAGTGGAATATCGTTCCACCCACTGCATTACGAGATGTAAACGATATGCAATGCTCGGTTCAGCTATTCATTCCACATGATCCGAGAAGACATTATTTCAATATAACCAAAACCAGAAAAACTGATCTCGAAAAGTTCGTTGTTTTTGATTACATAGCAAATAACGCCGATAGAAAAGCCGGACACATTATAGAAGAGGAGCCTTCTAGTTTTGACCTATATATAGATGGCAGCGGAAGAAATGAAGCTGGGGAGCTAAACGCTGAACCCAAAAATCTGTGGGGTATAGATCACGGTTTAACATTCCATGCACATGATAAGTTGCGCACTGTTGTCTGGGAATTTGCCGAAAAACCCATTAGCAAGAATTTGGTAGATGATTTAGCAGGAATTCATTCCCATATTTCAGAACTTTTAAAGGATTATCTTTCTGGGCACGAAGTAGAAAAAACTATTGAGAGAATAGAAGCACTGATGCTTAATCCTTTCCATCGAGCGTTAGATGAGTCAATGAGATCTATTCCTTATCCTCTGGTGTGATGATGAAAAAAGTAGTTATTGTCTCTCGTAATATTTTAGATTCATCAAGGATTGAAAATGATCTAAAACGAGCAGATATAGATGTTCAAAAATTTTCAAGTACTAAAAAACTAATCGAGTTAATAGATTCTCACTTAGAAGAAATTTGTGCCTTTGTTGACTTCTCTCTTTTCGATTCGCCGGATGATATTGTTGAGCTTATTCCTAATGTAGATGATGAAAATATTCGAATCATTATCTTTGGTCCTCATGAACTTATGAATGAATTAACAAGTTATTATCCAACCATAAGTTTTGTAGCACGTAGTCTGTTCTTTCGCGACCCAGTCAAATATATTTAATCATATGAGTGGACCAGCGCTCGGTAGTATTCCCGGACCTGCATGTTCACTCCACCTTTTTCTTTGATTTGTACTTAATCTAATCAATAACTCTAAAGCTTTTGGATCTTCTGAAATTTCTTTAGATTCAAGCAGGCCTTTTTGAAGCATTTCCGAGATGATGTCTTTTCCTCGTTGTGTTCTCACGATAGTCAAAGTCCATCCAGGATGATTCACAATGCCGCCAGTAGAGATGTCTGCATGTTCAGCTGAAAAGTCTGGACACTGTTTACATCCTGGTCGAGTAAATTCGTGACATTCTTTTAAGGGTATTTCAACATAGCGGCCATCGTAAGTCCATATATGAAAACGACCTTTGATATTGAATCTGCTTATATCTTCTCTTTTAATTCCATATTTTTCTTCGATGAGATCTTTAAAGATCGAATCGGTGAAAGTTTTTGTACACATCAAACCAATTGTGAGTTCTATTCGTCGAGCAGTTTTTCCGGTCCTTCGAGATTTCATTATCGCGGGAGCGCTTGCCTGACAACCCATCCCTACGAGTGCGAGTTTCTCAAGTCCAAGTTCTTCAGCTTGTTTGTAGGCGAGCGTATTGGCGCTATAAGTGTATCTACTCCCTGCGCATTTAAGAATATCTTCTTTTGTTGTTGCAACTTTTGGAATAGGGTTCCAGTTTTCGTCTGTGTCGCTTAAAAGTGCTCCGTCAATGATGTCCTGATCTAATGCATAACTGAGTACTGCACTTACCAATCCTCCGTCTTGGCCTGCTTTAGCGATTTCATCTTTAGTTGACCTTGTAAGCATTACCGACTTGTACTGTCCATAGACTTCATTTTCGCTACGTACTTTTCCAAAAAGAAATGCATCTGCATCGATTTCCCAGTCTCGAAATCTTGGACAAGCTCGAGTACATAGAGTGCAACCTTTTTCCCCGTGAGAGCAGTTGTCGGTAGGAGTTATATCTTCGATGTTGAAAGGTATATACCCGTTATCTTTGTGTTCGTATTCCAAAACATCATGGGGACACGCAATAACACAAGCTGCACATCCAGTGCATCGTCCCGGCTCGAGGACTTCATAGAAAAGGTGTTTCCATTGAGGTTTATCCGGAAGTCGGGCAGGTTTTTGCATAGCTATTTAATTGTAAGTTATAAAAAGCTGAATTCTTTAATAGGGTTTCACTTAGTGACTTGATAAAGCAAGTGGGCCAAAATATTGACCCATGATCTTGCTTTAAAATTCCAGCAAATCCTGTTGCTGTACTAGCCATCCTGGCTATTGTCTATTCTTGCATAAACTTTGTAAAAGCGCAACCAATTCCTCGCGTTTGGGTCATTTGTCTGATATTCTGAAGTGGTTATGTTGAAAAGCTTGTGGAAAACCCCTGAATATCCGGTGGATAATGCTGTAAAACTAGCCTTTTCTTGTGGAAAACTAAGTATTGTCTGTGGGTAATCTTATGGACAATCCTGGCCAGAATCGTTTTAACCACCCAAGTTCAAGAACTTTCGGTGCATCTAGAGAAGATGTCCTGATTGTATATAAAGGTGGCGTCAGAGTTGGCACCTTGATTCGAGAAGCGAATCAAGTGGTTTTTTCTTATTCAACTTTTGCTCTTAAAAATGGTCATTATCTTTCGGAATCGATGACGCAAGATGAAACTTATGTATCGAGAGGAAAAGAAGTACCTGCTTTTTTTGCGAATCTTCTTCCAGAAGGACCACGAAGGGATGCAATTGCTAGTTCGTTACATATTAGTCCCGACGATGAATTTGAACTTCTTTGTGTATTGGGTGCGGATACTATTGGTGATGTAGTAGCTAAACCTGCAGATATTAAGGCCCATCCTTTGATACCGACAATTGCTGTTTCGGAAGGTGTCTTAAAGGAAGAAACTGTTGAGCAGATGTTTCGTGAAGCTTCCAATGTTGATTCACAGTTGTTCGATCCAACTTCAATTCCTGGTATGCAGAAGAAAGTTTCTCGACTATTAAAAAACCTTAATATCAATTCACCGGGTAGCGGACACAGAGCTCAAGTATTTAGACACATGATGTTTAAGGTGAGTGATGATAGATATCCTTTGATGGTAGAAAACGAACGACATTTTATGTTCCTAGCAAATCTATGTGGAATTAAAACTCCTAAGAATTTAGTTCTCACTGATAAGCATGGGAATAGCGTTTTCGTTATTGAACGATTTGATCGAGTACCAATAGGGCCAAACCAAGACAATCGAGTGCATGTTGAAGATGGTTGTCAATTGCTTGGAAAACGGCCAGAGGAAAAATATAACTCCTCTTTTGATAAGTTAACTTATGCAATTTTGAAAGCTGTCGATGATCCAAATCGAGCAGCAATTGAGTTGCTAAGGATGTTCGCTTTTTCCTATGCGATAGGGAATGGAGATATGCACCTTAAGAATATAAGTGTGTGGATAAATCCAAATACTGGAGAGAAGGAATTAACTCCGGCATATGATTTACTTTCAACTTTTCCTTACGGCGACAAAAAACAAGTTGCTCTGTCAATGGATGGAAAGAAGGCAAACTTCAAGCCTGGCACTTTTTATAATTTTGGAAAACGATTCGGTCTTGATCGATCTGCAGTAGATAATGTGCTCAACGAAGTTGTTGCTGTGTTAGATCATCAAGTTGAGACTGATGGATTTAGATTCATTGGTTACGACGCAAACATAACCCGAAAACTCACAAACTTCATTCAATCAAGGGTCGATGGTATGAGGCCAGCTCCTCAAAAAGAACCATTAATATCGCGATAGTTAGTTATAAGTTTGGCGGAGGGACAGGGATTTGAACCCTGGGTAGCTTTCACTACAATTGTTTTCGAGACAATCCGATTCGGCCGCTCTCGCACCCCTCCAGTGGATATAACAATAGTATTTACAGGCCCTTGTTTCTTAATCTGATGATCGTCGTTCTTGAAAGAAATCATCGATGAGGTGCTGGCACTTGTCTTTTAAAACGCCTCGAACAACTTCAGGATTATGATTAAGTCTTGGATCTTCAAAAAAATTGTAGATACTTCCACCAGCTCCAAATTGGTCATCAACAGCGCCATAAACTACAGCGCCAATTCGTGATTGCACAAGCGCCCCTGCGCACATAACGCAAGGTTCTAATGTTGTGAATATGCAATACTCATTTAGTCGCCAATCTCCGATTACAGCGCAGGCTTGTTCAATAGCAGTGATTTCAGCATGCCTAATTGAATTGCAGTGAAGTTCTCTTTGGTTATGAGCAGAAGCTATCACCTCTTTGTTAGACATATTAACGATTACTGCTCCGATGGGTACATCGCTAGGAATAGAAAGTTGAGCTTGATCTAATGCTTTTTGCATAGTCTCTTCTAGAAAATCTAAGTTGGCTAACAGCTCTACATGTTCTGTCATGGTACCTAGGGTATCAAATATAAATCATCGGTTCTTATTGGTTAGATTTTTTGCTTGCATGTATTTCGTTTTTTTACTTAGAGGTACACGCTCTAACGAATATCGAAGCATTGTTCTCGGCATGTATGAAGCATGCTTATCTAGAAAACTATATAGCTTGGAAATATCGCGCTTACCTACTTCCCTTAGCATCCATCCGACTGCTTTGTGAATCAGATCGTGTTCATCTTTTAGCAGCAATTCCGAGATTTTCAATGTGTCGTCAAATTGATTATTACTAATAAAGAAAGCCGTTGATACTATTGAGATTCGCTTTTCCCAAAGGTCGTTAGACTTGGCAAGTTTATAGAGTATTCGTTTGTCTTTGTTTAGTAAGTAGTTGCCGATTATGTAGGGTGCACTCGTATCAACTAGATCCCAGTTATTAACTCTGCTTAAGTTCTTTAGGTAGAAATTGAATATCTCTTCTCGAGTCTTGTCTTCAGATTTATTGTATTTGTTGCATAATATAATCAAACCAGTTAGTCGATGTTCATGAATTTGGCTGTCCAAAAGTAATTTAATCTCTTCAAGATTTAAGTCATTAAACTTTTTCGCAACTTTCCTCTGTTGAGGCACTGTAACCCCAATGAATTTATCACCGTAGCCGTATTGTCCTTTGCCGGTCTTAAAGAACCATGCACTTGAATCGGCTTTTTCTGAGGACGAAAGTTTTTTCAGTTCGGACTTTATTTGATTTGCAGTCACGCTAAATACTACCGCTTGTTAGTTGCAACAATCTCAAGCAGTTCCATCGGATAAATAGGCTTATCTTCTGCAAGTGCTTGTTGAAACAATACCGTAGAGGGAGTAAGTGCCGGCAAAGAGTTGATTTCAATTATTTGCAAATCGCCAGATTTACATTCCACAAAAGCATCAATTCGACAATATCCATCGATTCCGATTTCTGTCGCCAATTTTTCTACGCGTTTTTTTATCAGTGTACACACTCGTTTCGAAATCAACTCTGTTGGAGGTGGAGTTAAGTTGATGCCTGTACCGCCTTGGAATTTTTCTTCAACACTTAAAACCTCTCCATCAGAAACCGTGATGCTCGGATTGAAAGCATGCAACTTGTCTTCTAGTTTCACAACTCCTATTGTTATCTCGACTAACCCACTTTTGTGTGTATGTTTTAATTTAGAAGACTTGATTTTTATTGAATCAGTATCGACGAACTTTTCGAATCTAATTTTTTCAGGAGGAGTGCTGGGCAACTCTATTCTGTCAGATTGTCCTTTAAAAGTATTAGGGTCAATAGCATCTGCATTTTGAAATAAAAGTTTCACATAAAGTTTCAAGTCACTAGCATTTGAAATGTGAACTACACCTGATGAACAACCATCTGCGAAGGGTTTAGCGATCAGGTTCCTTGAACCAATTAGTGTAGATATTTCTTTGAATAGTTTTTCAGGATTGGAAGATATATGTTTATTGAGATAATCGAGCGGGTACGAACAACCTTTGATAGATTTAACTCCTGGAATCTTCATTTCCTGTATCTTCTCTGAGGTCTGTTGTTTATTCATTGCAAGTCGTGCTGCAACAGAGTTTGGTCCGTTGAAATTAATTCCATTCTTCTCGAGAATCGATTGCAGTGACCCATCCTCTCCGAATCCGCCGTGTAAAGCGATAAACACATCGTCATAAGACGACATCAGCTCTTTGAGTGTTAAACGGTGAGGTTGAATGAATTCAGGAGAGTAGAGACTTGGGTTGAAACCCAATTTTTCTCGGACCCGGTTAACCAGTTTGGAAATACGTTGATTATCTAAATCGGCGGCTTTCGTGTTTTCTAAAATTTCTTCTACAGTGTGATTTAGAAGCAGTTGATAAGGAACTCGCCAGAAGGTATTTTCGTTTTCCATAATAAAAGGAATCGGTTTTATTTTGTCTGATTTTCTTAGTTTAAGCCAAACATTTGTTCCGCTCATGAGCGAAACTTGTCGTTCTGAAGATTCTCCCCCCATGATTATCGGCATTTCAGTTTTGTTTTGCTCAGTCGAATCAGATCTCGAGACAAGCTTATTGATTTTTATTCCTTGGCGTGCAGATGAGTTCTTCAAAATGTAATTCAAAACACCTCGATGAGAAAGTCCTACTCGTGATGATTGCTGAAAAAGAAAACTGTTTTGTTCCATGCCGCTTATCGGATTAAAATCAGAAAACCAAATGTTGCCATCCTCTAAAACCCATCCATCGAAGCGCGCAAAATCTTTCATTCCGAGAGTCACGAAAAGTTGTTCAGCCTGTATTTGAATTCGTTCTATGACACTATCTTCAAATCGAGGAGGACAATGATATGTGACCTGTCTTGTTGGGAGATACTTTTTTCTATAATCGAATATTTGATGCTCGGTATAATCTGCTTCAATTTCAGTTGGCAAAATAGCAACAGGAAGACCATATTTACTTTGTAAAATAATGACTGTAAATTCTTTACCGATTGCAAATGGTTCTACAACTACTCTTGTGTCCATTCGTTTAGAAAAAATGAGCTCGACTTTTTCCATTGCTTGATCGATTGTTTCTACCGAAAAAACTCCAATCGATGATCCTCCGGTTGCTGGTTTAACAACTGCTCGTTCAATGTTGTTGTCTTTAAAGAACTTTTTCAGCGTTTCTCTATTTTCATCATCCTTATATATCTTCAAGACACAAGATGGCAAAGTGTAAAAACCCTTTGATTTAATAAACTCATTTGCCTTGAACTTGTCGAACGCCTTTTTGCAGGCATCTGCATCGGCACCCACGAAAGGGATATCTCGGTCGCTTAGCCATTTTTGAATCGATCCGTCTTCTCCAAAAACTCCGTGCATTGCTGGAAATACAATGTCTAGAGTTTTTAGTTCTTTTTCTAGTAGCTCATCACTTAAAGGAAAAGCTGTGTTGCTTAGTTTAAAATCGAAATCAGCAGGAGTGTTTGAATAAAGCTGAGAGACAGAAAGAGCGTAAGCATTCTTTTTGGAATCGAAATAAAATGCTCGAACTTCTACTGATTCACTTTCTAAATGGTCCATTAACGACCTTGCTGAGTTAAGAGAGATCCCTCGTTCTAATGATGGTCCACCACATAGTATTCCGACTAGGAATTTAGATTTCTTCATCGAATTATCTTAATCGGCAGATTTATTTGCAGGATTAATTGTATTAAGAATACAGCATAAGCAGGGCTTACATGGGTATTTGTGTCAAGAATGCTCAATTCGTCATAGATTTTGCAAATTTAAGTGATAAATCGCAGATGCTCCGATTTTTGTTGACTAACGGAGCTATGGCTATACAATGAGAATATATAAAGGAGCATCATGAGACAGCCAATATTACATACAATCGTTACTCAAGGACGTAAAGCGGCTGAAGGTAAAAATGCCGAACCAAATGTAGATCCAAATGCCAAGTATAAAATCGAACCAAACGCTCCCACGACGGGAGTCGATAAAGAACAAGCTCGCGATCAAGAAATTAAAGGTCAAGATCTAGATAGGTAATTCGTTCGAAAAGCAGTTTGGAAATTTCACATACTATTATTGATGTAACTTATGACTGATAAAAATAATGATGAGTCCTATCGAGACGATAAGCATGCAACACCTAAAGAAGTGTTTTCTAATCTTTACGAATCGGCAATTGAGGCAGAAAAAGAAACTGGTCGCAGAGAGAAAACTCAAAAAAGTGCGAAGAGGTCTTTGATTGTTCGAGTCTTTTCAATTTTTGCTGGTTCTGTTATAACAATTTTAGGTTTATTAATGATGGTCGGACCTGGTCCGGGTTTGTTGATGGTTGCAGCTGGGTTGGGAATTTTGGCAATTGATGTTCCTTTTGCAAGACGACTTTTAAATATTGTAAAAAACCGCTTACCTCAAGATGAGTCTGGCAAGATTACACCGAAAGCTATGATTGTAATGGGCGTCATGGCGTTGATTGGGATATCGTTATCGGCTGTCAGCGCTTGGTATGCATTTTTCAGTTAGACTCAATACCGTTAGCATTTAAGTAGAACGGTGAAATTGGATGGAAAACCAAGATTCAAATGACTCGGAATTTCAAAATTCCCAGAATAATTTTCAGCCTCCTGCACAACCATATGGTTATCCTCCACACTATTATCCTCCCAAACCGCCAAATGATGATAAAGCAATTCTCGCAATGGTTCTTGGGATAATTTCTATTGTCGGTGGTTGTGCGCCATTGGGTCCTTTTGCTTGGTACATAGGTCACAAATCTAGAGAGCGCATCAAGGCTTCTAATGGAGCTTTGGATGGAGAGACGTATGCGACCATCGGTTTTGTGTGCGGAATAATCGGAACGGTTCTTTTCGTGCTATCTATCGCGTGGATTTTTATTTGGTTCTTTATAGTTGGATCGTCTTTGTTTTTCGCGGTTTAGTATTAAGCTCGAACAACTTCAAAAATCACATAGGCTATATATAGCAAAATAAGAATTATTCCGCTCTTGTGACCAATTCTCCAGTTCCTTATTATTAACAAAAAAGTAATAGCTACGACAGTTGAGAATAGCAAAATTATGCTTGCGCCTAAGTTATCATTGCTTACTGGGATGCTTCCTCCGTTGAAGATCATATAAATGGTCCACGGAAAACCCAGTGCGAATAATATATTGAAAATATTAGAACCAATAGCATTGCTGACTGCCATATCGCCACGACCTTGTTTGGCGACAATTATTGAGCTCACAAGGTCAGGTACAGATGTTCCGACTGCTAATACTGTTAGTGCTAAAAGTACTTCGTTCACATTCAAAATATCAGCAGCTATGACGAGCAATTCAACTAGGAAGTAACTAAAAATTCCAATAACTACAATGCTGAGAATAAAACTCAAGACGTATAGTTGAGGTTTTTTCTCGACGTTGGGTATTAAATAGTCCATGGCTCTTTTGATTTTGTCGGAGGGCCCGATCTCTTTTTGGATCACCTCGGCACTTTCATCAACGACAAAGTCCTCATATTTAAACCATTTACGCCAGTTAATTACTGCATATACATATATTGCGTACATTGGGAGAAATACTGCAGCTTCGTAGAGCACAATTTTTCCGTCCATGAAAAACAATCCGAGTAAAACGATTGTAACTACATAAAACCCTAGGTCTCTAATAACAGGTTTCCATTGCAGTTTTACTACCTTGAACATTGCACTTGCGCCGGTAATTACTAGTACGTTAAATATTGCAGAGCCAACAATCGTTCCCGAACCAACATCTGCTCCAGCTTTTGTCAAGCCAAAAATTGCAATTGTTGCGGCAAAAAACTCTGGTGCGCTAGATCCCATTGCTAAAAGAGTTGCGCCAGATGCATCACTTGACAGTTTTAACTTCTTGGAAATAATGTCGATCGAGGGCACGAAGTATTCATCGCAGATAACAGCTAGTAGGTAAAAAAGGGCAATAGAAGCTATAACAATTAAAATCAACATTTGCTATAGCCTAATCGTTTAATTAATTCTCAGCGAAGCAAGTCAAATTATGGAATGATATCTGTCGCATTGCCAGCAGCATCAGCGATATCTGTTATTCCACCTTCTGCTATTCCAGAAACCTCTTCTCCGAGTGTTCCTAATTGTTCAGTTACGCCTCCGAGATCGCCAAGATGTTCAGTTATTCCACCTAGGTCTCCGAACTGTTCAGTAATGCCACCAATATCAGGAAGATTCTCTGCTAATGATCCGCCAAGCATTTCTTTGATTTTGTCGAATATCATATTGGCCTCCTAGGCAAAGTTGTTATACGCAAAATAATACACGAATAATAATTCGTATATCAAGTTCTATTGCATTACGTTGCTAAGAGTGTCGTCGGATGTTGTTGGTGTAGAGGGGGATTTGAACTCCGGGATGAAATGTTGATGAAATGTTACTGTGCTCCACACACGCTTAGCTGATGTTGTTGGCGGAGGGACGGGGATTTGAACCCCGGGTGAATTGCTCCACACACGCTTTCCAGGCGTGCCGATTCGGCCGCTCTCGCACCCCTCCAGATAAGAACAAGAGTTTGCGACTCTCGGCAACCCGACGGCACACGATTGCTAACACTGAAGGCTGCTTCGTTCCCGACCTGACCTGATTCATGTAGAACCATTGCGACGGACCCAGAGCCGCAAACTCTTGTCCTTTGAGTCAACAAGCTTAATATAATGCTCAACGAAATTTCTGCTCGATGAATTGTTTCCTGAAGTTAGGCGATTTCGTCTCAATAGACCCTTTTGATCTATGGAACAAACCATTCACTATCGATTAACCTAGAAGTTAATATGTCATCATCTTTGTATAGAAAATATCGACCGACGCGATTTGCTGAATTAGTTGGTCAAGAACACGTAGCAAAAGCACTTCAGAATGCTCTATCTCAAGACCGTTTAGCTCATGCATATCTTTTTTCAGGTACTCGAGGTACAGGTAAAACATCAACTGCTCGTATTTTGGGACAAGTCCTTAACTGTCAATTATTCAAAGATGGTTTCCCAGCTGAAGCTACAGAAGTTGAGCCTTGTGGAGAATGTGAATCCTGTATTGCTTCTCGATCAGGTAGTTCTTTTGACGTTATTGAATTAGATGCTGCATCAAATAATGGCGTTGATGATATGCGTGAACTTATCGAAAAAGTAAGTTACTCATCAGCTGCTGGTGGAACAAAGGTTTACATCATCGACGAGGTTCATGAACTGACTGGTAGAGCAAGTAATGCTCTTTTGAAAACTTTAGAAGAACCTCCAGAACATGTTGTGTTCATATTGGCTACAACTAATCCTGAAAAAGTTCTACCGACAATACGTTCAAGAACTCAGCATTTTGAATTCGTATCACTTGATGAATCACAATTGATCCAGCACATCAAAGATATTTTGTCATGGGAAGAAAAAACACTTGATGATGAAACGATTGCGTATGTCGCTCGCAAGGGAGCTGGCTCTGTTAGGGATTCTCTATCTTTCTTAGATCAAGTACTCGCTCTTGGAGTTTCTTCATTTGAAGAATTTGAAAACATAGAAGCTACAACAGATACATCAACTATTCTTGAGCTTATTTTATCCGTTGCTAATTCTGATCTATCCGAGTCAATGGACAAACTTCATTTACTCACTTCTCAAGGAAAAGAACCTAGAGCGATAGTAGAGTCAATAATTTCTGTTGCTCGTGATTGTTTGGTTGTGTCGCTAAATCCACAGACGAAAGTTTTATTAAGCGGACATAATGATAAAGATGAATTGAAGAATATTGGCGATAAATGTGGTACGAACTTTTTGCGTAACTTTATTTTGCAGCTAGGTAAAGCTGTTGCTGACATGCGGGGAACTGCTTCTTTGAATCCTCTGCTTAATGTGGAGATGGCGTTGTTGACTTCTATGCCTTCCGCACACGTTGGTTCAACCAGTTCTGGCGTTGATACAGGCGAATCCGCTGGCTCAGCAGTTTCAGAAAGAAGTACTTCTGGCTCCAAGGTGGCTCCCGCTCCTCGCTCAGTGGTTTCAGCCGAACCAGCTGAAACCAATCGTTCGCTGAGTAGCGAATCCACCTCGAAACCGACAACCACTCCTAGCTCTGTCGCAGACAAAAATTCAGTCGGAGATAATGCAAAGAGCAAGGGGAAGGTGACGCTAGGAGCTATCAAGTCGGGTTCCCAAGTTTCTGAAGAGTCAAGTGAAGTAATCAAAGCTCCGGCAAGAAAGATTACTATTGCTGATATTGAGGAATCTTGGCCAAAAGTGATGGGGCTATTGTCTGCTGTTTCTCAAAAAGCATTAAGTCAGCTTCATCCTCAAAAGATAATAGGAGATGTTCTATATTTTGAAGCTCCTGCAGATCAGCTAGAAGACATCAAAGCAAGATTCAAAAAAGATGCAAGCATAATTAGGGGATTCATAGAATCCTTACATGAGACGACTTTTAAGTTTCAGGTTGTGCCAATAGATAGTGTTACTCAGTCCAAACAAGAAGAAAAAATTGTTGAAGAATCCAAAGAGTTCAACCCAATTGATCACGTCGTTGAAGTTTTTGGCGGTGAAGTAGTCGAATAGGAATTCTGGGGGTCTGACCCTCGGATGGCCGAGGGTCAGACCCCCAGTCTCTTGCACTAGAATGTTGCCATGTCTTCTCCCTATGAAGCAGCCGTTCAGAGGCTAATTGATTCCTTCGGCAGATTGCCTGGAATCGGTCCTAAATCTGCGCAACGGATTGCTTTTCACATATTAAAAGCCTCACAACGCGATGTTAATGAGTTAATTGAATCGATTGATTCGGCAAAGACCACAGTTCACTTTTGTCAGGTATGTTTCAATTTAGCTCAAGATAGATTGTGTTCTATTTGCACGAGTACATCGCGCGAAACAAATACGATCTGTGTTGTAGAAGAGCCAAAAGATATGGTCGCTATCGAACGCACTTCGGAATATCGTGGCCTTTATCACATTTTGCAAGGCACAATTTCCCCGGTTGATGGCATCGGACCTGATCAGCTCCGAATCACTGAATTACTAAAAAGAGTTACTAACCCAAGTTCTCTAGGCATAGAAGAGATTGATCTTACGACTGAAGTTACCGAAGTGATCATTGCAACTAACCCAACTGTCGAAGGTGATGCGACAGGAATGTACATCGCACGACTCTTAGAGCCATTTGGTGTAAGAGTAACCAAACTCGCGAGTGGTCTACCCGTTGGCGGGGATCTCGAATATGCCGATGAGATTACTCTGGCTAGGGCAATTGAGCACCGGCTTTCGTATAACTAGCCAAGTGTCATTGTTAGATGAGCAACGAGGTGTTGCTCGTGATAGTATCATTTCCATGACTCATGCTCCATCGAGATATGAAAACGACCTAGGCGTCGTAGATGCTAAAGAGTATTTATATGAGCAGCAATTACCTCCAACAAAATTAGAAGTTTCAAAACTGGGAAATACTGTAATTAAAGGAACTCCAGTTTTGTTTGCAGCTGCTGTTGCAACTGGTTGTGCTTATGTTGCATTGAATGATCCGGAATCCAATTCTCTCGGACCTGTTTGTGGATTTTATGCCACAACAGGCCTTTATTGCCCTGGCTGTGGGATGACACGCGCTGTAGGAAACATAGTCCGTGGAGATATTTTAAGAGCAACAAGATTTAATGCGATGTTGATGCTTGCATTACCCGTATTGATTTATCTCTACGTTTGGTGGGTTACTTGGGCATTCGCTGGGAAAGAACTTCCAAAGCTTAAATTCAACAAAGCAGCAATCTATGTGATTATAGCTTTTGTGATTATATTTAGTGTCGGGAGAAATCTCCCAGGGCCAATTCCCGAATTTTTCTCTTTGGGTAGAGCTTAGAAGCGCTTAAAAAAAGAGCCCGCCTTAGCGAGCTCCTTTTTTAAATTGTTGTTAATTACTTAAGAATTGGAATTTCAAATGGGTAACTAGTTGGTTCGCCATTTGATGTTCTGATTCCGTTCCATACGCCATAAACGATGACACCAATTACGACTGCTACGGCCAATAGCCAAAAGACGCAAGCGATTGCACTCCCAACAAGTGAATTCGTAGTAAATCCAACGATGTTGTAAAAAACACTCAAAAAGAAAAGTACGATTGAAGGACCAATCACGAAGTTGAATGCTTTTGCAGCTTCTCCTTTAACCCAAGGATTGTCTTTTTTGACAAGATAGATAATCAGAGCTGGTAAAAATGCGAAACCGCAACAAAATATAAGCGCTAGACCATAGTGAGAGATCATTGCCATGTTTTTGTCATCGCTAGATGGCTGACCGGGATCTTCTGGCATTCTTGGCATGCCTGGAGGTGGTGGTGTTGTCATTGTATTTCCTAACTTTCAGAGTTTTAAATTACTTTACAATTCTCCAATTGAATGGATATCGATATGGTTCGCCTTTACTTGCAGAGATAGTCCCGATTATGAAAAACACTAAACCGACTAAATATCCGATACCGCAAGTAAGGGTTCCTGCTATGAGAATAGTTATCCCAAAGTTGAGAGCTTCTTTTGATTCTTGCTGAACATAAGCTGAATCTTTTTTTGCAACAAAAATAATCAGCGGTCCTAATAAAAGCGCGAAAATATTCAAGAGGTGGGCAAGCATTGCCATTGTTTTCTCGTCGTCACTTTGAGGACGAAGTAATGCACCACTGTTTGATGGTGTGTCTCCCATTGGGGACTCAGGTGGAGGTGGTGGTGTTGTCATAACGACTCCTTAACTTTTACTTGAATTAATCTTATACACTGCAATAGCTTGTAACTAAATCTATCTTATTTTGTGTGCAAAAAAGGCGATTTGTGTATATTTATTTGTAATTCGAACTAGAAGAGTGGTTTTTGCGGTGGCTCAACAAGCTGTGCTTTTCCGAATCCCAGTATCGGAAAAAATACGAAAGGTAAAAGTACAAGCCCCACACCGAATCCATCTGATTTTCCAAATTTTTTGGCTAGTTCAAATATCGGCACGATATTTAGAATTGGAACAATTCCCCACCACCAAGGTCGACCAGCGATATGAGCAACTATCACTGAATTTAAATAGGGGACAATTGCAGTCCAACCTGGTTGAGATGCTTTTTCGAAAATTTTGTACATAGCTACGATCATTACTATTGCTAGCGCAAACCAAATTACCCAGAAGCAACATAGAAAAAGGAAGATAAAACCGCCACCATCGGAATCGCTCGACTGTGCAATAATTTGTGCTAGATAAACTTTGCTAAATAACGTGCTTAAAAGTGAACTAATCATTTCATAAGCCTACACTTATAGGTAATGGCTACGAAGGATTTACTAAACAAACTTGAAGACATTCGCTCTCAGGCACAAAATGCTGGATCTGAAGCTGCATATCAAAGGCAGGCCGAGCGAGGGAAATTAACAGCTCGACAAAGAATAGAAATTCTCTTAGACGAAGGAACATTCGTAGAGCTCGATCAATTAGCTAGACATCGTGCAAGTGGATTTGGAATTGAAAATACAAGACCACTTACTGATGGAGTGGTTACCGGCTGGGGCTATGTTAGAGGTCGAAAGGTTTTTGTATATTCTCAAGACTTTGCTGTCCTTGGAGGATCACTTGGTGCAAGAGTTGCTGAAAAAATCGTAAAGGTAATGGACCTAGCTGCAAGTGTTGGAGCACCAATTGTTGGAATTAATGACGGTGGAGGGGCAAGAATTCAAGAAGGTGTTGCAGCACTGGCTGGATACGGAGACATTTTCTTGCGGAACGTTAAATATTCTGGAGTGGTTCCACAGATTTCGGTAATCGCTGGCCCTTGTGCAGGTGGAGCAGTCTATTCTCCTGCTTTAACTGACTTTGTGATGATGGTCGAAGGCACTTCGCATATGTTCATAACAGGACCCGATGTCGTCAAAGCGGTAACTGGCGAAAGTGTTACTCAAGAAGAGTTAGGCGGAGCAAAAACTCATGCCGAGAAGTCGGGCGTAGCTCATGTTGTTTGTGAAAACGAAGAAATACTTTTTGAAAAGTTGAAAGATCTTCTCGAGTTTTTACCTAGTCAAGATTTCAATCCAAATGAAACCCATGAAACTTCATCAAAGCAAAATGACACTGATATCTTTGATCTAATGAATCTCGATCATCATGGGATTTATGACGTTAGAGATGTTATAGATGTGATTTGTGATTCAGCAAGTTTCTATGAATTGAGTAAAGATTTTGCACCAAACATAGTTTGCGGATTCGCTCGAATTGACGGCAGAAGTGTTGGAATTGTCGCTAATCAACCTAGCGTGTATTCGGGTGCGTTGGACATAGATGCATCTGAAAAGGCCGCTCGTTTTGTTCGAAATTGCGACGCTTTCGATATTCCGCTTTTAACTTTGGTAGATGTTGCTGGCTTTTTACCTGGAGTTGATCAAGAGCGATCGGGAATAATTCGACACGGAGCAAAACTCCTATATGCCTTTGCTGAAGCAAGTGTTCCAATGGTGCAAGTTGTTTTAAGAAGGGCATACGGTGGTGCATTTGTTGTAATGGGATCAAAATCTTTGGGTGCAGATGTAAGTTTTGCACTGCCGACTGCAGAGATAGCTGTGATGCATGCAGAGAGTGCGATAGAAGTTCTGTCAAAACGCAAATTACAGGAATTTGAAAAAGATTCCCAAGAGTATAAACAAGTCAGAAAAAATCTCATAGAAGAATATGATGATAAGTATGCAAATCCGTTTTTAGCAGCTGAGCGCGGACTGATAGATGATGTAATCGCGCCAGATCAAGTTCGATCACATGTCATTGAATCTCTAAAGATGCTTGAAGGCAAAAAATCAAAAACGATTTACCGTAAACACGAGGTACTACCTCTATGAGCGATAATATTTCCGTTGTTGTTAATCCAGTTGCCAATGAGGAAGAAACAGCCGCGATTATCTCCGCAATTAGTTTGTATTTCACAACATTATCTTCAACTGTGGATAAAGCTGAGGATAAAAGTGACTCGTGGGTAACTAAACATCGGCTTTTGGCGCGAAAAGGCGACATTAGAATTCCATAATTGCAGATCAAGGTCCTATTTCGATGTCCAAGAGCCGCCGACGTCCTCTGGGGATAATTTCAATTCATTAACACGCTAAAGTGGGAATATTTGGTTAAAAACGGACATAATGGTATACTGGTGTCTATGGGTAAAACAATCCCGAACAAGCCAAAATTGGATGCGATTATCAATGTTTCTAAGAGCATTAGACAACATCTCATTGCTATTCGTGATGCTCGAGCAAATCAAATGCGAGTTTCAGAACTCGAAAAAGAATTAGCTGAGGCAATCCGATTTTCTCGTACTGATGCACTAACCGGTGTTCTTAATCGCGTTGGTTTAGATGACGTTATCGAAGATATAACTCGTGATTCCCACTTAATAGAACACGAAGGAAAAAGAGCTTGTGTTTTAGTTCTAGATCTTGATGGGTTTAAACCGATCAATGATATTTATGGTCATCAAGCTGGCGATGAATTGCTTAAACAAGTCTTCAAAGATCTAAGCGAAATTAAAGTATCTTCTGGTGAACTACACTTCGCTCGAACAGGTGGAGACGAAGGAATAGCAGTGTTTTATGACATGCGTCCTCGATTGATAGAACTAAGTAATCACCCTGCAGAAAGACGAGGAACCCAATTAAGTTTTGAAGAATATGCGATTGGCGTTGTTCACGAAAAGGTCAAGGAAATTGCGGATCGCAAATATGAAGTTACTTCAAAAGATGGAACAAGAGTTTTAGTGAATGTTGGCATTTCTGATGGCTATGCAATTGTAGAAGACATGACTCCAGAAGGTATTCAAGAAGGTATACGTCTTGCAGACATTCAGTCTCAAGCGCGAAAGTATGGTCTTGATGATTTTCTGGCAATCGCAGATAAAGATCCTGAAGTCAAACAATATGCTAAGGAAGTGTTGGGTTTTGGGATAGATCTTGGTGTTGAAGGCGGATACCATGTCGAGCGTGAAATCCCTATTAGTGCTCTAGCCCAAGATGCAAGATTTCAGGAATTTAATGCCAGAATTAACGATAGAGCCAGGAAATGGCTGTTTCCTCAACTTTCCCCACAAAGGGCTCAGGGGCCAGCAAATATCAGCCGATAAAAGGCTATGGCAAATTTATCAAAAGAAAAACGTCAATCTGAATTACTACCTCCACATCTGACGTCTAACGGTAATGGCGGAAGATTTCTGCGAGAAGTTTCAGCAAGAGAATTATACGAATTTACTGGACACTCTTTAGGTGTTGCATCAGATCGACTCAGAAATGTTTTAGGTGCAGGAGTAGATTGGTATGTCAATGCGTCATTATCTCAACGAGTAAAAGCTCTGGGAGTAGCAACAGCTATAACTCTAGGTGGAGTCGGTGCTGCAAACATTGTTAATCGTGAACCAATGAGCGAGGGCGCTCAAATCGTATTTCTTTCACAACAAGGTATTGATGATGGAAATGTAGATCCGATGAAACAATTCAGCCTTATTGAAAGTGCTCTAGCGGGATCTATTCAACCTAAAGCTCGCGAGCTCTACGAGCTGTCCTTAACCGATACAAAAGAAGGCGCAGAAGCCAAACGTATTCTTATTGAAGGTTTTGATGGCGCAATTGTTGCAGGAGACATTGCATCATCAGGTGTTGATTTCGATAAAGACTTAAATGCGTTAGCGCATGTTGGATTAGGTGCAGGTGCAGCACTCAAAGCTGGATTGTTGCCTGATAATTATCTAAACATCGAAAACAGAGAGCAAAGATTGGGGATCTTGGCAAAGACAGCAGAACAATTAAGGGCTGTGTCAGCTGAGCTAATTCAAAGTCCTAATCAAACACGCTCAACTCCTCAACCAAAATTTGATCGATAAAGTCTAGATTTCCTCAAGGTAACATAGAAAAAATGCGACAATAGTCGTATGGAAATTTTTGAATCAGATACAACGCACGAAGAAATTGAAAATGGTGTCGCTGGGCGAACTATGGTTGATTTCTTTTTCGAAACACTTACAAAGAACCCTGAGCGACTAGCTCTTCGTGCAAAAACAGATGAAGAAGACAGCGTATCTGACAAATTCGGTGATTATGAAATAGTTAAAGATGATCTCGGTAATCATTGGCGTACCTATACTTGGGAACAATACGGTACATTAGCTAAAAAATTTGCGAATGCTTTATCTGATCTTGGAGTCAAGAAAAAAGATCGTGTAATGATGCTATTGCGTAATGTACCGGCATTTCATGTTGTCGATGTTGGCTCAATGATGTTTGGAGCCACTCCAGTTTCGATATATCACTCATCTTCTCCTGAACAAATTCATTACTTAATTGAGCATTCTGGAGCATCAGTTATTGTTGTGGAACATCCAGCTTTTGCGGAACGTGTAAGTGCCGTGGCAAAAGATTTACCAAACTTAAAGCACATTATTGTTGTAGAAGATCCTGCTCAATTAAGCGATGAAGTTAAGTCCGGACTAGCAACTGTCAAGATTCATTATTTCAAAGAAT
>CAZLQP010000015.1:0-41916 GCA_964561855.1 uncultured Burkholderiales bacterium
ATCAAATTTCCATATCAGTTTCGATTGCGTGTTTGACCGTTGCAATTGCTCTGCAGGTTGGGGTCAATTATGCAAATGATTATAGTGACGGAATAAAAGGCACTGACAAAGACCGCGTCGGACCTATGAGATTGGTAGGTTCAGGCAAAGCGTCACCACGTTCGGTCCTGTCGGCAATGTTTGTTGCATTTTTTGTGGCTTGTATTGCTGGGATATATGTCGCTTCTCAGTCTTCATGGTGGCTAATTGCGGTCGGTCTGGCATGTGTTGTTCTTGCTTGGTTCTATACCGGTTCGTCGAAACCCTATGGGTATTTTGGGTTAGGGGAACTAGTTGTCTTTATTTGTTTTGGATTGGTAGCAACTATCGGAACCTTTTACGCAAATACTCTGTTGATTACAAGCGAAATAATCATTGCTAGTGTCATTCCAGGAATGTTCTCAGTAGCAGTTTTGCTTGCTAATAATATACGTGATGAAGCAAATGACAAGATCGCCAACAAAAAAACTTTAGCGGTAAGAATAGGTGAGAAGAACGCAAAAACAGTTTTTTATTTGACATTGATTATTGTGCTTTGTTGCATCATTGCTTTGGGTGCAATGATTACTGAGGTGTTCTTCACTCTAATTCTTGCACCCCTATTGTTGGTTTTAGCATTAAAAATGCAAAGAGCATCTGAACCAAAAAGTTATATCGAGATTTTGGGTATTGCATCGTTGTTGAATCTCTTGTTTTCAATTTCCATTTCGATCGCAGTTTTGATTAGCGGATGATTATGGTAGCTGAAGATCAATTACTCAAAGCTCTAGAAGTATTTGGCACTGATGGCATAGATTTTGAATTATTTGAGATTAAGTTCACGAAAGGTTATGAACAATATAATCGAATCGGTTTGAAAGTAACTGGTCAGTATGGAGAAGCCGAAGTTTCACCACTAAATGGATACTTCGAAGATATCAACTTTTGCATTAAGGGAGCAATAGATACAGTTTCAAAGCCTTGGCCCATTGAAATCCGAAGCGAAATAGGGATTAATTCAATGTTGTCTAACTTGCTAGATATAAACGATATCGAAAATCAAACTGCAGATACTCTAAAGATAAAAATATCCGACAGGGAAGATTACGAAATTGTTGCTAAAGCAAGAGATATTTTTGGTTTAGATGTAAATTTACGCCTTGATTGTAACGGGATATTTGATGTTGAAACCGCAAGGATATTTGAAAAACTGGTTAGAAAATATTCAATTGAATTTATTGAACAACCTTGTGCAACTAATGAAGAGTGTGCAAAAGTTAATTTACTTTCCGAAACTCCAATAGCGATAGATGAAACCGCTAGAACAACTGAACAAATCAAAGAAATAGAACTTCTAGGTGCAGGGGATATTATCGTTCTTAAAGTCCAACCTTGTGGCGGTATTCATAAAGCTTTAGAGCTTGCGAATGAATGGAGTAAAGATGTTGTGGTTGCTTCAATGATGGAAAGTGAAGTCGGTTTAAACGTTGGAATTAGACTAGCAAAAGCACTTCCGGATTTAAACTATGCGTGTGGACTAGATAGTTCAACAATCGACAACGTTATCTACAAACCAATCTACACACAGTTTTAATACTCTTGGAGAGTTAACCACAATTCGATGGTCTGAATCTAAAACCCGATGATGAGCAAATGCAGTTTTCTTTTTATATTTCATGGCAAGAGTTGTGTATTTTTGATCGCGTGAACCTGTTAGATAAAGTACAGGTATGCGAAGATTTATGAGTTGATCTTCAAGATATGGAGAATTTCCTAAACCCAAAACGTTAAGTTGATTGCTTAAAATATTAACATCGTTGATCCGATAATCTTTTAAATCTGCTGCTACATCAAAGACAGACTTTGAATCAAGTTCATCATACATTTGAGACGGATTTGATCGACAAAGTTCAGCCATTTTTTGATCTTCAACTTTACGATTATCTTTTTCTTCGCCGATCAGTCCTAAATGTGCTGAAATAAGTACTAACCCTTTAACATTGTCATTTCCAAGAGCACTACTTAAAGCTAATCGTGCACCTTGAGAGTACCCAACCATAATGCCTGGCCCAGTTGCTGAGGAGTTGATCAAATCAATGCATTCCTCGAAACTATTAGCGCTAGGTGTTTCCAAATGTCGCGCATTTTGAGTCGGATCTATTGTTTTATATATGGCCGCTTTTAAGCCAAAGCCTGGAAGATAGTAGCGTATAGTCATCGGAGGAATATTATCTCATGAATCCAAACTACATTGCTTCTTATGCACTTTTAGGTCGTCTCAAGGACCGAGGCGTAAGTCATTGCGTAATTTCCCCTGGTTCAAGATCAACACCCTTGGCATTTGTGGCAAATGAATTGTTGGACTCGACAATAATAATTGATGAGCGATCGGCCGGTTTTGTTGCTCTAGGAATTAGTGAATCTACAAAGCGGCCATGTGTAGTTATTACCACTTCAGGATCTGCGCCAACTCATTTATATCCGAGTGTTGTTGAAGCCCATCATTCGAATGTCGGAATGATCGTTATATCAGCAGATAGACCGCATGAGATTAGGGGCATTGGTGCACCACAAACGATAGATCAACATAATCTTTATGGAAGTGCATGTAGTTATTTTGTGGATACCAAGTGTCCAGAGGATGAGAATGAAGTTTCCTATTGGGAAAATATTGCAGATAAAGCATTTAGCAGTTCTGGCTTTACGGCTAAACGCGCAAACGTGTCTCACATCAATATGGGAATGAGAGAGCCTTTAGTTCCGTCAGGAGGAGAGCTCGAATATTACTTGAAATACAAGTCTGTAAAATTCAATGCACCATCTAATGAAGAAGTTGAAGATTTAAATGGTCTACTAAATTTTACAGATTATGAAAAGGTGATCGTGACAATAGGAAGAAATAGTTTTATCGATAGTAAGTCTATTAACCTTCTTAGATCACATTTTAAATGTCCAGTCCTGACAGATGTATTGAGCGGAGAAAGAAACAATCAGGAATATATCAGTAACTACGACTCGATAATGCGATCAAAAAATACTGACAATCTAAAACCGGACGTCATCTTGCAATTTGGTGATCCGTTAACATCTAAAATTTTTAACCAAAAGATGGCGAAAGTTCATACAATCGCAGTTAAGAAGTACGATGACGGCCGTAATCCTTGGGATAATCAAAATGATACATTTATCGCGAGCGATCCCAATCTTATTGTCGACAAGATCGTTACAATAAATGAGTTTCTTAAGAATGAAGAGTTTTTGAATGCTTGGAAGCAAAGTTCTAAAAAAGTACAGAAAAATATTTTTGAAGTCTTAGAAAAGTTTCCTGAAAGTGAGCCAAGTGTATTTTTCAAACTAGGAAATGCAATAAACGTGCTGGACAACACATCAGTTTTATTGGCATCGTCAATGCCGGTGAGATATGCAGAATGGTTTTGGTCGACAACTCCTAATACGGTAAATATTTACTCTCATCGTGGAACCAATGGAATTGATGGGATGATTTCCTCCACGATCGGAATAGCTAAAGGAACCGAGCGCAGTGTGGTGACTGTTTTAGGTGACGTTGCTTTCTCTCACGATCTTGGTGCTCTGCCAGTTTTGAATAATTTCTGTGCGAGACACGAACTTGGCGTGAGCCTGATAATTATCAATAACCAAGGTGGTGCAATTTTTAATCATTTAGAGCAAGCCAATTCCGAAATTATCGCTCCAAGCTATGAGAAAATCATGATGACTCCTCCAAATATTGATATTGCAGGCTTGTGTAGTGGCCTTTCAATTAACTATCTAAATCTCAAACCAAACGACATTGAAAAAGATCTACGACAATTGCTTGAGCAAGATTCTCGAGGATTAAATGTGATTGAAATCGAAGTGGGGCATAATTCAGGCAGAGAATTTATGTCGCAATTGAATGATTCAATAGAGTGTTGAGCCTATTGTGCGATGTTGACAATCGCATCTCGCATTACGCTGAATTTGGCTTGCGTTTCATCCCATTCTGATTCTGGGTTAGATCCCTCGACGATTCCGACTCCTGCAAAGAGTTCGGCTTGATTATTGACAATCTTGGCGCATCTTAAAGCGATTGCAGATTCACCATTGTTTTTTGAGTCCACCCATCCGATTGGAGCAGAATAAGTTTCGCGGTTGAATCCTTCAATATCTCTTATTATTTCAGCAGCTTTTGCGGTAGGTTTACCACAGATTGCAGGAGTAGGGTGGAGCATATTGATGAGCTCGACAAACGGAAAAGTCGGGTCACATTTAGCAGATACTTCAGAAGTCAAATGTACGACATTAGGAAGTCTTGCTACGAAAGGAGAACTATTGTAAGTAACATCTGATGAAACTTCTTTAAGTTTATTTACAATATCGCTAACGACGACTTGATGCTCCAATAGATCTTTATGGTCATTTTGTAAGTTGGCGATAGACGCGTCGTCATCATTAATTCGAGCATATCTTTTTCTTGTTCCAGCCATTGGTCGAGAAATTAGGGTTCTCGATTTTTTCTCTATTAGAAGTTCTGGTGATGCCCCTACAAAGGAGTCGATTGCAAACACATAGCTTTGAGGTTGTGCATTTAAAAGCTCAGCTAGTACCAGACGACGATCAATAGGTTGATCTGCAATTACAGAAAGTTTTCTTGCCAAAACAACTTTTTCTATTTCGTTGACCTCAATATATTTAAGAGCAAGCTGAACATTATCTATAAATTGTTCTTTTGTAGACGGGCTTGAAATCTCAATGTGGTGGGGAGGTTCGCTTTTGATTTCTAGTTTAAGTTCTTCTATCTCTCTATTTATCATTTGATCTGAAATCATGAAGTGAGAAATCGTATTCGAACTTGTAATATGTATTATTTGCTCAGGGAAACCAGTAATTCTCTGTGTATTATGTTCATTTTCGAATTCGAGCCCGAATACTACGAAAGGATCGACATCAAAATGATTTACTCCCTCCATTGTTTCTAACAAAGAAGTTACTTCACTAAGTGGACAGCTAAAGAGAACACCGCGATTAATGTACACTCCTGAGCTTGAAACAAAAACTTGATCCGTTGGTTTCAAATAATCAGTGAAACTACCTTCAATCTTGTAGCTTTTTGTGGTGAACTTCAATTTAGGAGATTGACTCATGATTCGTCCCAATTAATTTTCTTTGTCGCGGAGATGAGAATCAATGAGCCCCCAAATAAGTTCGATATATTGATGTTCTCAGCACCGGCTTTACGTAGTTGATTTTCTATTAGATTACGAGAGGGTAAATAAGCTGTAGATCGCGGTAAATATTCGTAGGCCTCTTTATTGTTTGAAATGAGCCAGCCTATCTTGGGAGCGATTTTTGAGATCCATAATCTATTTCCAAGTTTTAGAAGAGGATTTGTTGGAACAGAGACATCAACAGCGCTAAGCCTTGCACCTGGTTTTAGAACTCGCATAATCTCTATAAAAAGATCATCTAAATTTACAAAGTTCCTCAGTCCATACCCGCAAACCAAGCCATCAAATGAATTATCTTGAAACGGCATAACTGTTCCATCGCATTGGATACGGTTTTTAGTTGTGGAGTCATTCGATAGCATTCCAAAAGATAGGTCACACGCGAAAGGAATTGAACCCGCTGATTCAATCATCCGTGAAAAGTCTCCAGTACCACTAGCTAAATCTATGATCTTGGATTTTGGTTTTGTGCGCAGTTCTTCTAACGCAATTTTACGAGCATAATTATCTAGTCCTAGAGAAATAAAGCGATTTGCTTTTTCATATGTTGGAGCAATCTCATCGAACATGTTTTGGACATATTGCTTTTTCTCTTGTCCTGTTGGTAGTGAGACTTTTGCCATTATTCTTCCTCTGCAGGACTTTGATCACCCGCATATTCATTAGGTAGTTTATATGAAGTCGAAAAGGTTCCTAAAGCCGAAAGAAATGCTATCAGCGCTATTGAAGATGCAAGGAAATAATTTTGAGGACCTATGTTGTTGACGATTGTTCCCGCTATTACTGATGCTATAGGAAAAATAAGACCGATCGACGACATAAATGATGCAGCTACGCGCCCTTTAAGCTGAGGTGGAGTCGACATTTGTGCAACTACAGTAATTGATGTGATTGCTCCTGCGTAACAGACTCCAAATATAAAAGCAGCAATAAATCCAAAAATTAGGTTTGGCGATAAAGCGAGAATAAGAAGAGATATTGGAAGCCCAAGTAGCGTTAACTTCTGTATGGCTGTTCTTGAATATTTCTTTTGGAATGTTGTTATGAATAACGCTATTAAAACAGCACCGATTCCTTGTGCTGTAGTCAATAAAGATGTACCAAGGTTTCTGTTATTAAAAAGCTCTTCTGCCGTGTTTGGAACTAGAGCTATAAAAGGAGATGCAAACACTATAAAAATAGAAAAAACAATAAATGGTTTTCTTAGACCCGATTTCTCGCTGAAGATATAAATCCAACCTCCAAAAATTAGGTTTTTTACTCCGGTTACTTTTTCAGTGAATAGATGGATATCTCTTTGGTAGTGGTGAGGACGAATTAACATCAACATTATAGAAACGAATATAAATGTTGCTGCATTTGCGAAGAACGCCAGAGCATAATTTTCGTTGATTAATAAAATAGCGGCAAAGACTGGTCCGACTATGCGACCTGCATTCCATTGAGCCATCATTAATGTCAATGCTCCTGGGACTTTGTCGTTCGGAACTATATCAGCGAGAAATGCTTGCCAGGCTGGAAAGCTTATTGCATTTATAAATCCCGTAACGAAGACACAGCTGATGACGATCAGTGGTGTTGCGAAATCGGCAATAATTGAAAACGCCAAAAAGCCGGCGATGAGTGCAGCGCATAGGTTGTTTATGATCAATATCTTCTGTCTTGAGAATCTATCTGCCATTGCTCCGCTAAATAGACCCATTAGTGCATGCGGAAGATATGCAGCTGCTGCTCCAATAGCTACATAGCGAGCATCGGCGGTGGTGCTTTGGAGATAGATTCCAACAGCTACTGTTTCGATCCAAGTACCAATATTCGATATGGTCGCTCCGAAAAATAATCGAGCGAACGGCCTGTACGAAAGCGCAGCTAGAGAATCGACTTTTTTCACCAATACAGGATATATGCAAATATGGCTATATCTTTAGTGCTGGCCTTCGTTTTATTCGTAAGAGTCGAAAAATGACTCAATATTTGAATGAAAATGGGTATTTTGGCTCATTGTAAAAAGGTTTATATCATCCGATAATAACTATGAGGTGCGGATTAGGTTCCGCTTTTAAGCAGAGGGTTTGTCTGGGCAGGTGTACAAACCCTCTTTTTTATTTCAAGAAAAGGTCCGTCCTTTGAATCTAGTGATACATTGTATGAGTACAAGATAAAACTAGATTCAAAGGACGGACCTTTTCGCAGATGGTTGAGAATATTGAGAACTATATTGAGCGCCGCAAATACGGCAGCGAGCTTTTACCTGATGATTTCGGAGAACTCCATCCATTTGAAAGATTTAAGCAATGGTTTGAATATGCTGCAAACAATGGTGTCCTTGAGCCCGATGCCGCAACACTGTCCACATTTGATGGTAAAAGAGTGAACGCTAGGACAATTGCTTTAAGAGGTATTTCTGAAGATGCCTTGTTTTTCTATACAAATTACAATTCAATCAAAGCGAAAGAGATCGAGAAGTTCCCTTATGTCGCAATCACATTTTATTGGAGAGAAATATTTCGCCAAGTAAGGCTCCGTGGTGAGATGAAAAAAGTTCCCGACGACATTAGCGATGAGTATTTTGCGTCTAGACCTCGAGGAAGTCAGATCTCTGCTTGGGCTTCGCGACAGAGCGAGCAGTTGAAATCACGAAATGAAATAGATCAGTCATTCAAAGAATTTGAAGAAAAGTTCGGCGAAACCGTTCAACGTCCTCCGTTTTGGGGAGGGTATCGTTTCGAAGCCGATGAATACGAATATTTTCAAGGTCGCGAAAATCGGCTACATGATAGGTTCAAATTCGTAAGAGACTCTAACTCGAAGTTTTCTTCACAACGCCTTTGGCCATAACAAAATCGGCGATTTCTCTTGAGCTCATAAGTTTTGCCGTCCAAGTCGTATCGAGTTTTTTAATCTCTTCAATGTCAAGAAGCCTTGAGTCGACAAGCTCAAATCCAAGCTCTTTCAATTCTTGCCTACGATTTTCGAAAAAATCTGGAGTTATCTCTCTTATATGTTCAAACTTTTGCGGAAGGTTGTTTCTCCAAATTTCGGCATTGATAACTATATTGAAGCTTGCATCATCTACACAAATATCATTGATGGTTTCAAACAAACTTGGATCTATATCTGCAATTGATTCTAAAAGTGAACCCCAAGGAAGATATATCCGCACTTCGTTGATTTGGTTCGAGAAAATTTCACTTAGATCTTTGGCATCAGCGTACAAACACAAAAGATTTGTAGCACCACCTCGAGCAGGTTTTTTCGAAGCGATCTTCGAGGATTTTTCTAGAGCATCGTAGCTGGAATCTACAGCAATTACTGCAGTATCTGGATTTTCGCGAGCAAAGCGCAGAGACCCCTTTGCATCTCCAGCTCCTATGTCTAACATTGCGTGAGAATAAGGAGCTAGATAAGATTGCACCAACTCTTTAGAAAGAGGGATTCTTTCTTTAGATTTAACTTGGAGTATCGCCACAAAATTTAAATTGAACTTGTAGCCAACTCTTCAGCTTTTATTTTCTCCAAGTCAATAATGTTAGCGTCATACTTTTCACGGTATTCTGCCAAAAGTTCGATTGAAGTAAAAGCAAGGTTATGTTCTTTGGCAATAATTTCAAGATCATCCATGCGTGCAGCTGTTCCATCTGTATTTAGAATTTCACATAGCATACCTACTGGTTTCAGTCCTGCCATCATTGCGATATCAACAGTTGCTTCAGTGTGGCCTCTACGTTCTAGAACACCATTGTCTCTAGCTCGAAGCGGGAAGATATGGCCAGGGCGGTGGAAATCTGTTGCCTTTGTCTCGTCATTAGCGCAAGCAGTAATTGTTAAGCAGCGATCCTGTGCAGATATACCACTTGTCCCACCTTTGTGATCGATTGGCACACAAAAAGGAGTATCAACTGTTACATCATCGCCGATCAACATTGGCTTGATTCCTAAGCGATCAAGGTTCTCTTGGATTGTTGGCATGCAAACCAATCCACGTCCATGTGTGATCATGAAATTAACTGCCTCCGGTGTGCAGAATTCGGCTGCCATGATGAAGTCGCCTTCGTTTTCGCGGTCTTCATCATCTACTACTATTACCATCTCTCCTTGAGAAATGCGTTCTAGTACGTTGTCGATGGAATCGAGTGCCATGAGGTTGTCTCCTTGTTGTTATCTTTATCTATTGTATTCTCAATGGCGTTGTTACCATTAAAAGACCTATTTTTTATGCTTGCACTTGCAAGTGGAATTTCGATTTCGATTCTGCATCCACCGAGATCGGATTCAGTTGCTGATATTGTTCCGCCGTGCATTGTTACAATTTGTTTCGTGATAGCTAGACCAATTCCAGCCCCACCATCTTTAGAATTGCGAGCATTGTCTGCTCGAGCGAATCTCTCAAAAATCTGATTTCTTATTTCTGGTTCAATTCCGATGCCATTATCATCGATTTGAATTAGTACAGATCCTTGCTCGTGTGTTGCAATGCAACTGATGATTCCATCTTCAGGAGTATATTTAGCAGAGTTGGAAAAAATGTTTGTAAAGACTTGGACTAGTCTGTGGTAATCGCCAATGAGACTTATCGAATCGGTATTTATCTCGAATTTAAGCTTTGGATTATTTGCTGCTACGACGCGTTTTGCGTTGTCAACAATCGATTCTAGATTAATTTCTTCAAGATCAAGCTGGGTAACACCTGATTCCAATTTGGATAAATCAAGTAATTGTTTTACTAGTGCAGATAAGTGTTGGGTTTGGATAAGAAGTGTGTTGAGTTTATCCTTGGTTGGTTCTTCAATTCCATCGACGAGGTTTTCCAATTGTGCTTGCAGCGCTGTTAATGGCGTCTTAAGTTCATGGCTGGCATTTGCTATCAATTCACGTCTTATTTCATCTGTTTTTGAAAGTTCATCTGCCATTTTGTTAAATGTGACAGCAAGTGCACCAATTTCATCTTGTGAGTTTGTCTCTACTCTTTGTGAGTAGTCTCCTTGACTCATCTGTTTTGAGACTTGCGCCATTTCACGTAGTGGTGTCGTCATGCCAGATGCAAAAAACCTAGTTAATAACAAAGAAATTATTGCTGCAGTGATCCCAACGAGTGAAGGCCAAATGAACCCTGTTTTTAGACCTACCCAATAGACAAATACAGTTGTAAATACTGCTCCAAGAACCAAAAAGCCGATCTTCATTTTGATTGATCGTAAAACTGACAGTGGTCTTAAAGGGTGGGCAACCATTTTGCTTACTGTTTGAGAAATTTCGGAGATGTGTTCGTTCTTCATTAGGCGCTTACCTTCGTAATTTCATTTGAAGGTTCGAATAAGTAACCTACGCCGTGGACAGTTTTTATGTACTGTGGCCCAATCTTCTTTCTTAGACTTCTGATGTGACTATCAATTGTGCGTATATTTTTTTCGTTCTCTTTACTATCATTGGAATTTAGAACAAGTTCCACAAGTTCTTCTCGTGTAAGGACACGATCGATGTTTAAACAAAGTGTCATTAGTAATCGGTACTCGGTGGCTGTTGCATGGATGTCTTTTGATTTCAACAAAACGCGATGCTTATTAGAGTCGATCACTAATTCGCCAAATTCAAAATCACGATCAACATTTTGTGAAGGGATTTGCGATTGTCTTCTAAGAATTGCATTAACTCTCGCTACAACTTCACGGATCGAGAATGGTTTGGTGACATAATCATCAGCACCAATATTTAGCCCTTTGACGATGTCTTGTTCTTCATCTTTTGCTGAGAGTATTAAAACCGAAGTAGAGGTTTCTTTAAGCTGGTTGGCGATTTCAAGTCCGTTTTTCCCCGGAAGCATTATGTCCAAAATAGCAAGATCGAATAGTTGTTCCTTTGCGATATCTGACCCATCAATGCCATTATCAGCAATAGTGACCTTGAAACCCTCATTCTTGAGACGGATTGCAAGAGCAGAAGCAATATCGTTTTCGTCTTCGACAATCAAAATATGCTTTTCCACTTAGATAGTCTACGTTAAGCCTGAACTACACCAATGGGTCGAAATATGAAGATTGTGTGCAGAAAATAGGCTATTTTGTCCGGAATAACATAGTTTTTATTTCGTTTTATTCATATAAATAGTTAGAAATACGCCTCAAAGACCAGGGTTTTTAAGACGAATAACCAACCAGGAACATTAACTAATAAGGAATACTATGACCTGGGACTCTCAAGGTGATGCATTTGATGCTGCACGCTCCTTATCGAGCGGTCTATTCAATGCTGCCGGAGTTCAGGTAAAAGGAATTTGTGGATCATCTTTTACAACTGATGTGATTCGAGTTGAGCGTAACGGTATAGAAAATGCAGTCAAGATTTTGACGCCTGGTGCAACACAAGATCCAGATATAGTCTCAAGGTTTTTACGAAACGCACATTACAACAAAACGCTTAACGATTTCACAACAATGAGAATTTCTGACATTGTCGAAACTGGTCCTCGACCATATTATGTGATGGAAAGAGTTGCGGAATCATCGTTGCTTGAAATTATTAGATTGCATGCTCCAATAGATCCATTTTGGCTCGCAAACCTTATTTATCCTGTCGCAAAATCTCTCGATACGATTCACCAACGCAATGTTTTGCATGCAAACATCAAACCCTCAAATCTTTTAGTTGTAGTTGAAAACGGGCAAGAAAAAATGCTGCTCGTAGATTTTATCGAGCCTTCATTAGCGGCCACATCTGCAACGATCACTGGAGCTGGAATCTATGCTGCTCCAGAGTTTCGAATGGGTACTCCAGTATCGAACAGATCTGATGTTTATTCTCTAGGTAGCATTGTCTACGAAAGCCTTAGCGGTAGTGTTCCTAATGGTCCGCGAAGAAATCCTGACGGGACTTTTCATGTTTGGAGAAACTTTGATCGTCCAATTGATCTAAATATTCTCAATCCAGAAATACCTAAAGCGGTATCTGATGTCGTGATGAGTTCACTTTCGCCTCAAGCGATTTCTAGACCTGCTACAGCTAGTGTGATGGTTGAAGAGATGCTTAGAAATCTAGAGCAGCCTCGCACAAGGGTTCGAGTCGATCCAGTTGTTGAAGAACATACGCCCGTTCCTATGTTGCTTATTGTTGTGGGTGTATTTTTGGTGTCATTACTTTTACTTTTTGGAGGATTCAGGCTTTTTGGTGCGATGTTCGGAGGAGATGACAACCCTGACTTTCCAACTCCGACAACTGCTGCGATAACTACTACGCCAGCATCAGAATTTACTCCTGCAGAAATTGAATTGTTTGCCAGGGTACCTGCGGATCATAATCGATGCGGTGCTGATCGGAGTGAAAGCACTGAGAGGCTTTTCCCGGCTGCAATGGCTACGTTGGTTTGTGAATCAGACGAAGTCGGGCGAGTCGTGTATTCGTCATTTGATAACAATGAAGATTTGATCAATTCATTCAATGGTTACGTGACATTTTTAAACACTGAAGCTGGATCTGGAGATGAAAGTTTTCCTTCTACGCCAAAAGATGATCCTGTGCCATGTAAAGCTAATCCGAATGAGGCTGGAAGATGGGAGAGTGGTGTACTAAGAGGTTCATATGTTTGTGCTAGTGAACCATTTCCGAGAATGGTTTGGTATGAGCAAAATAGCTTTGTTATTGGGGTTGTTGAAACGCAAAATGGAAACATCACGGATTTAGTTCAATGGTGGAACGATGAGGCAGGTCCAGCATGATCGAAATAAACAAACACTATGACGAAATCGAACATAATGAAAAGCAGCCTATGTCGAGCTCTGCAAAAAATGCGATTAAGTATGGCGTTGGAGCTGCAATTATTCTCGTCGGAATAGTCGCTCTCGTCCTTTTGATCAACAATAACAGTGGATCTACACCTGCAACCGAGAGTACAACTACTGTCTCTCAACAAACAAAGGATTTTGAGGCGGAACTGATTGCGTTGATCGAACCTACTCTTAGTAATTGTGCATTGGATCGTTCTGAAGGTGATTCTAAACGGTGGACTTTATCATTAGCGATGTTGGTTTGTGAACGAGATGGAAATCAGAGAGATGTCTATGCATTGTTTGGGTCTAATCTCGATTTAGATGACACTTTCGTTCAACAGTCACAGGTTCTCGTAGATGAAGTCGAAAAGCAAGGTTCGGTAGTACGAGCAAATATTTCTGGTTCGGCACCTTGTTCTAGGCAACCGAATGAAAGCGGAGAATGGGGAAATGAAAACGGTAAAGGTGGAAAATTCATTTGTATTTCAGAGCCAGAACCGAAAATAGTATGGACTCACAACGGTACCAGAATACTTGGCGAGGCTGACATTAATGGGGGAGAAATGACTGATTTAATCGATTGGTGGACTAACGAGGCAGGGCCGAGATAATGGAACTTACATTAACAGTGCAACCACCTGCATCACCTGCGGTTGATGTAGATATGACGGTCGATGGTAATCGGTCTGTACGTGAACTTGTCGATGCATTAGTAAAAGCAACAGGTGTCCCAAATACTTTGGCTCATGACATGAGTGTTTATCTGCCACTAAGAGATGCATGGTTGAATAATGATATCTCTATATCGCAAGCACACTTCAGAGTAGGTGAAGTTGTAGTTCTTGGTCGTCATACATCAGAGTCTTCTGTTGTGATGGGAGATGTTGTTGAAAAAACTCATTCTCAAAAAGACAAAAAGACTTTTCTTGGTTCTGCTCCTTTTGAACTCGCTGTTGTATCAGGTGCAGAAAATGGAAATCGTATTGGTTTACATTCAAAAAGTATTGTGATTGTTGATCGTGTAGGACGAGTAAGAGTTACTGATGCTAAATCCTTGGTAAAGCAAAATGATGAATCAGTGGATAGTCCTCAGCAAAATCTTACCAGTGTCGAATATGAAGGAATTACGCAATTAGATGCAGCAGCTTTTTTGGTTGAGTGCGATCGCGCAATAAATGTCACCCCAATTCATGGAGATGTATTAGTAGAAGTTAGAAAGCTTAAAGATCGAACAGAGCTTGATGAACATGCAATGTTGGTAGCGGGCGGAGTTGAATTTTTTGTTAGAAGAAAAATCGTCGATGAACCAATGCATGTATCAGAACGCGGAATTGTAGGAGTAAACAGACCTCCAAGAGATGCTCAACCTCCAAAAGAGCAGATGATTTCAATTGAGGCTCCACCAAGAGATCCTCAGAAAGCTCGGATCAATTTCATAATGATAATTGCTCCTATGGCTCTTGGTCTTGGTATTTTTCTTTTCACTGAAAATCCATTGTTTTTAATAATGATGTTGATGTCGCCTGTGATGATGGTCGCACAAACGTTTGAGTCAAAGAGAACTGGTAAAAAAGAATATAAAGAAGGAAAAAAGAAGTTCATTGCCGATATCGATCGTGCTGTTGAAGAACTTCGTTTAGGTCGACGCCAAGAACTAGCACTTCGTAGAACAGTGTTTCCAGATGCAGCTGATTGTGTTGCGCGTGTAGTGGATTCTCGGCATGATTTGTGGGATCGCAGGCGAGAGGATATTGACTTTCTCGCATTGAGATTTGGTGTTGGAGATCAGGTTGCTCTAGTAAGCGCAACTATCGGAGGTGGAGGAAGTGAAGACCTTCGAGACTATGGCGAAAAGAAACTCCGTCGGACAGATCCAATAAAGCTTGCTCCTTTGGTAGTTCCGCTACCTCAATATGGCGCATTAGGTTTAGTTGGAGATCGCTCATTAACTGAAGATGTTCTATCTTGGGCTTTATTGCAATTGACAACTTTGCAATCACATCGTGACGTATCAATATGTGCAGCATTACCTGGCGACATTCTTACTGATTATGAATTTCTGAAATGGATACCTCACGTAACTCATGGTGGAGCTGAACTCGATGAGCCGACAGTTGCCTTTGGTCCAGATCTTTCTATAATTTTGTTTCAAAAAGTTAGAGCACTTATAGATTCAAGACTTAATCAAAGAAGCTCATCTCTAAATCAAGACGCTTCGCAATGGCCAAGTGTTGTTTTGATTATTGATGAGACTGTAGTGAAAGAACGTTCTTCTATCGACATGATTTTAAAAATGGGACCTCAAGTCGGTGTATATACAATATTTTTGTCATCACAATTTAGAGATTTGCCGGGAGAGTGTCGTGCAGTATTAGAAGTTACTGAGATACAAAATTCAGCACCGCAAGTATCTCTTACATTTCCAGGCTCTGGTATGGCCCCTATGGTTTTTGAACGCGAATCCGTCTCGCTCGATTTGATGTATGAAGTTGCACAATATATTGCACCGATGCGGGATGTCACAGCTTCAGTTGCAAGCGGTGGTGGAGGCTCACTGCCTAAATCTGTGAGCTTATTAGATGCTTTAGATTTAGTTAATCCAACTACTGATGATATTAAAAAGAAGTGGGCGAATCCTCCAGAATCTTTGCAGGCTATTTTGGGGATGACGACAGATGGTCTACTAAAAATCGATATGCGTGCAGATGGTCCACACGCTTTGGTTGCTGGAACTACTGGTGCTGGAAAATCTGAGTTGTTGCAGTCGTTTGTTTGCTCGATGGCTACTAGCTATTCTCCAAATAAAGTCAACTTCTTATTTGTTGACTATAAGGGTGGTACTGCTTTTGCAGATTGTGCGACTATTCCACATTCTGTTGGTATGGTGACCGACCTTGATGAATATCTAGCGCAGCGCGTTTTGATTTCGTTAAATGCTGAACTAAAACGTCGAGAATCTTTGCTACGTGAATATGGAGCGAAGGACTTGATCACTTTAGAAAAGAAGTTCCCTCAACATTGTCCACCCTCGTTGTTGATCGTGATCGATGAGTTCGCAGCATTAGTTCGTGAAGTTCCTGACTTCGTTGAAGGTGTTGTTGATATAGCTCAACGTGGACGATCTCTCGGTCTACATTTGATTTTGGCAACCCAGCGTCCTGCAGGTGTTGTCAATGATAACATTCGGGCAAACACTAACTTACGTATTGCGCTTCGTATTGCCGATACTAGCGATAGCAATGATGTGATAGGTACCGATGAAGCTGCGCGAATACCTCGATCGATTCCAGGCAGGGCTTTTGTGCGAATGGGGCCTAGTGACCTGCAATCTTTCCAGACAGCTTATGGTGGTAACTTCACAGTAAATGTAGCGAAAACTGATGGCAACGCTAATGCTGAAGAAGAGCAAGAGATCAGACCGATTGACGTACATAACTTTTCTTTGCTGAAACTTATAGCGGTAGAACAAGAAGATGATTTAGAAGTACTTGTATTAGAAGATGAAGAAGAAGACAATCCAGATCAAGATAACGACATTAAATATCTTTGTAACTTGATTCGTGAGACAGCTAAAGAAATGAATCTTGATCCTCCACGTCAGCCATGGAAAGAACCACTTGCGAAGGTTATTCCTTTGGCAGACATAGGTGACCCATCCCTGCTTGATGCTAACGATCCAGGTCGTCGAGTAATTTTGGGTGTAGTGGATTTACCTCAAATGCAGGATCAACAGACATTCACTCATGATTTTGAGAGTGATGGAAATATGTTTATTTACGGTACTTCAAGTGCTGGAAAAACAACAGCGTTAAGAACAATTGCAGGATCCATTGCGGTTTCTGCTTCACCTAGTGATGCAATCATTTATGGTATTGACTGCGCCAGCGGTGGTTTGGAACCTTTGAAAGAGTTGCCACATTGTGCAGGCGTGCTTTCAACGCGTGATGCAGAGCGATTAGGAACTTTACTTTCAAAACTTTCAAACGAAGGCGAAAAAAGAAAAGAACTATTCAGACAAGAAGGTGTTGCAAGCATTGGCGAATACCGAAATCGGCTGAAAAATAACAACACGACACCGCCTATGCCTTTACCAAGAATTGTGGTATTGATCGACTCGTTTGCGGGATATCAAGCAGCGTTCGAAAAAGTCGAATATGGTGCTTGGATCGATGCAATCCAAAGATTAACTTCTGATGGTAGACCACTTGGTATACATGTTGTGATCACTGCCGATAGACGTGGAGCAATACCATTTAATATGGCGGGATTAGTTGAACAAAAGATCATCATGAAGATGGCAGATCCTGACGAGCTAAGCTCGCTTGGCGTACCTCATAAGGTCGCAAAGGAAATAAAACTTTCAGCAGGTCGAGCTTTGATTAAGGGTGAACTTGAATTGCAGATTCCTGTGGTATCTAAAGATCCTGACGGAGCATCGCAAGCGAGCGCATTAGTTGCCTTGGCTCAGAAGCTTAAGAAAATCTATGGCGAAAATAGTGAAAATAAGATGCAGTCACTGCCAGATGTAATTCCGTTAGCGAGCATCCCTCAAGCACCAGATCCGTTAAAACTCAACATTGCTTTGGCATTAACTGAAAATGGCTTTGCAGCATGTGGAGCAGATCTTACTAGAGGACATTTCTTGATAGCTGGAGGTAGAGCGACAGGAAAAACAACTTCTATTGCATCAATGTTGGCTGTGTTGAAAGTGAAAAAACCAGAAGCCGAGGTTTTTGTATTTACACCTCGACCAAATATGTTGTCGTCAATTCCTGGGCTAACAAATGTTGCTGTTGGAGCAATTGCATGTGATGACATGCTGAACGATTTGATGAATAAATCTATGCAACCTGATTTTGCAGAAAAAGAAGTATTTGTTTTTGTAGATGATTGCGAAGATTTAGCAGACGGATCATTTGGTATGAACATGGAAGGTGTGATGCGCAATATGAAGACAAGCCTTCACGTAATCGCAGCTGGCGATCAAGGAGCATTCTTAAGAGCATATTCAGGATGGCTAGCAGATGTGAAGAAACCAAAGAGCGGTATATTATTCAAACCGGACCCACAAATGGACGGCGAAATTTTAGGTGTCAAAATCAGAATGTTGCCAGGACAGACTTTCCCTGTTGGACGTGGATTCTTATGCTTGGATCGAGAATCTATACAGGTGCAGGTTGGGGTTTAATTAAGATACCCGATTGATATGTTCGTTGAAAGTCTCATGGAATAAGTGGCCATTTAAATGTGCAATTCTTATATAGTCATTTGCAACTTCGCCGATGTCTGGCGGTAATCTGTTATATGCATCTGAGTATTTGAAGTCAATCCAAGCTTGCCTAAATTCGTTAGCATCGTTAAAAGGCCTATCGAATATATTGCTATGTCGTTGCAACCAAGCTACAAGTCTATTCATCCGGATGTCTTCCGCTGAGTCATCTGGATCTATGGGGACCATATCAATAGATCGCCCTTCCTGACCTCCAGTCGGGATTTGATATCTACTTGATCGTCTTCGCAGTTCCTCGTCAGCTTCGATAATGGCGTTCACTACTTCCTCTGCTTGATGTCTCGGAATATTGAACAAGCTCATGACACCCAATACAGATTCTTCATACCCGCTTAAGTCGTCTAATGCAATTGCGAATCGTCCAGCTTTGGTAGTCGATATCGCGGCTGCTTCATCTGCAAGTCGTTCAATGTTAGAGAATAGCTGGTTAAGCTCTGCACCGTTTCTACCTGATTTTAAGGCATTCAATCTCGCCCCTAACGAGATTCCACCTGCTACTATACCCAAGCCTGATAATGCCAGGTCAAGAAGTAGCTCCCCACGGCCTATTTCTCCGTTCGAAAATCTGTAGAAAGCGTTACCCGCCCCAACTATCGCCGATCCCGTACCGACAAATGCTCCAAATACTCCCACCGATCCACCGGCAGTTGCAAGCGTTACTCCTATAAACACACCCACGAGAACTCCGGTACCTATTATTTCACTTATGCTCCAATTTTTTCCATCAAATTCAGCCCCCAAAAATGCCAAGGCGGAAATTTCGTCGCATTCTTTAATCTCTGCAATCGCCATAAGAAATGCACCAGCTATAGAGGCAATTGTCATCGCACCGTTCTGCGCATTGTAGCCTGTAGTTAGATCGCGGTATTCACATTCTATACCTTCTGAATTCAGCATGTCTCTTAAGTGTCTAGCGTTGTAATTTTCGCTAATCTTTTCGTTCGCATTCATTAAGTAAGGAGTTAACACTCCTACATTTAGCATCTGAACAGCAGTTTTAAAAACTTGGTCCATATCTAGATCGAGGTCGTCTATCGAATCAAAGTCTGGCAAGGAGATGCTGGTTTGAGATTGTTGTTGATTCATTTTAACCTGGCCTACAGAAATTCATAAAAGCGTTAGGATCGTGATACATTACGTAACGTTGGTTGCCGGCGTTTGCTAACCTTGAATTTATCGAGTTTTCAATTTGGTTTGCATAACTCACAACGCCTTCAGCATCTCTTATCCTTTCATTTAATCTAGTTATCGAATTCCAAAATCTATTTTTATCACATGTTTCTAGAACGCTATCGACGGATTCTTTAGCCAATCTGGCCTTATTTGACTTCGAATTTTCAAAGGCTCTTAATGACTCTGCATTGTTCCCATAAAGGCGAGCATGTTCAACAACAGAAAAATAAGTTCTAAGTGTTTGATATCGCGTCCCATTCGCACTTGGAGTGCCATCTCTTAAGTCGTAATCAATTCTTGCTAAATCTCCACCAAGACTGTTGATCAATTCTCTGTCATAGTATCCTCTGACTTCGCTAACCCATGAACTCCAATTCCGGGTCGCTTCAAGTAACTTACTCAAATATCTAACCCTATTGTTCCAGTAATTTTTAACACTCCTAACGTCTGACATGAAGTCTCCAGTGTTGACAAAAAATAGGCCCAATCGAAAATACACTGTGCCTTGCTCTGGGGTATATTGTGCAAGTCGATTATTGATTTCGTTTTGTACAGCATTTCGGATTCTATTACCTGATTCTGTACTTATTTGTGTGAGCGTGTTTCTTGCAGTCGAGCTACTAGTTGTAATGTTTGACGGTAAGGGGTGAGGTACAGAAGTTATGTTTATAAAACCTTGAGAGTCTTTTAATTGTTGAGCTGAAAGTATGTTTTGTTTGTACAGTTCAGCTTCCTGAGCGTCAAGGAACTTTCCCATCTTATCTTCCTAGTCCACCTATTTCAGGATTGCGGGTTTGAGGCTTGGGCTCTATTTGTGGAGCGATACCTCTTTCCATACCTGTGGTTCTTTGACGAGAAGTTGAACCTGTGTTATCAGACAATGCCCTTGTAGCATTCAGATAGACCTCGTTCACTGTAGACTGAATCACTTTGTCCATTGGCTGCGAGCCTGTTGATCTGATTCCCCTTGTTGGATTGAATGTTCCATGTTGAAATCCATTTTTCTCGGAAAATAGCTCCTCGAAGGAGCTCAGGACTTCTTGTAATTGCTTTCTGTTAGCAACTGGATCCCGCACAAATTCTTGGTGTGCTTTCTTGACGGTTTCGATAGCGATATTGAGCTGTTGTTTTGCATCATCGAACTTAGTTTCGACCTGTTTAGTATCTTTGTTGACTTTTCTTCTAAATGTTTCAAGCAGACCTGTTTGTATCGCTGCTAAAGGAGCAATAAAAGGGACTAATGGAGGCAAGGCAACACAAACACCTATATAGAGCGGCAATGTGCCGAACTCGACTCCCTTAATCCACTGCTTTAAAGGGTTTCGTTTTTCTTGGTTCGAATAGTTATCTCGAGTACCAAACCAGAGCACCGCACTAAATGGAGTATCTTGTGCAAAATTATTACCTTGTTTCTGGCGAGAGTAATTGCTTGAAACGTTATTTGCGATCTCTTCCATCTTCTTTCCGAGTGCGGTTTCAGCTTGGTTTTTACTTGGCATAGGATGTCCTTAGTTGTGTACGAAGGCAGTGTTATGTCGAGCTTTCGCCATTTAAAGTTCTAGCTCGAAATTAAACTAGCTAAGTCTTACATCCCACCAAGTCGTCGTGCATTTCGCACATCAACTTCGTTGAACTGTACCATACCGTCTGCTACTGCATTGTTGAACTGTGCAATGATGTCATTTAGTTCATTGAAGTAAGGCCGGAATAGTTGTTGTACGAGTGCTTCTTGTGTTTCACCAGATGCACCGACATGTACGTTTGCAGCTAACGCTGATGTGATTTTTGCAATTGCATCATCGTTAGTTCCTCGTGCAGCTACAGCTCTTTGGTTGATGACTTGCATGTCTGAATATGTAAGTTTGATTACTTCGTTACTCATTTGAGCTCCTTAAATTAAAACGTTGTTATGGTTACTTTTGGTTAGCAACGCCACCAACACGACCGGCTGTTTCAGCATTAGCTGCTTGAATATCTTGGTCGAGTAGTCGGTTGTCGCCAGCATATTTTGTTAGACGATCTTCAATTTGTTTAAAGATTTCTGAAATTCGTAAAGATGCTGCATGTGTTGCATTTACAAATGAACCTTTTGAACGCGCTGCAAAGTCATCTAAGAATGCTTGCATATTTACTCGTGCTGCATTTACTGCTTGTACTGCTTGATCTGTAGTTACTGCATTATGTTGTAAACCAGACGAGGACTGTTCGAGATTGTCACCAGACATATCATTTCTCCTTGTTTTATTTTTGGGTCGGGCTCTAACAAAGGAGAAAGAGCTCAACAGGGGGGTCGTGAACCACAGGTACTAAATAAGACATATGGCTACAAATAGGATAATAAACCCATACTCAAGAATATGCAACATCAAATTCAAAAAATACCATTATGAAATGATATTGACATTTTGCGAATAACGCGTATTATGTGCATTAAGGGCGAAACGAGAGCCCAGATCACACAAGATGGGTGATCGTAAACGCCTACAAGGAGGCAAAAATGGCAAAAACCCAAGTACTCAATACAGATGAAGCTCGACAACTAGCAGCTTTCACTAGAACATTATCCGCAGAAATCTCAGCTCTGCAGAATAATATTCAAAACAAGCTTGCTGGAACAACCTTCCAAGGTAATGCTTCAGACGTAGCACATGGGGTTATGAGCGAATTCAAAGCTCGAATCGAAGACCACAAAACACGACTAGACCAATATTCAGTAGCTCTAGACACTATGGCTAATAGTGCAGACGCTACAGAGTCAACAGCAATTGCTGGACTAAACGTAACAGGATAAGTCAAACACAAGGTAGGAAAGTTTTTCTTTCCTACCTTTTTATTTCTTTAGGAGTGTCATGGCAGACACAACACCAGATCTTTCTGTACTTCAATCCGAGTTCATTACAATTCGAAATAACTTTGCTCAGGTGAGAATACATCGACAAGACAATATAAAACGATACATAAACTTGGCAAAAGAAGATTCTAACCAAGCAGTTACATCAGTAAATAATGGAAACCTATTACTTCGACCTAGTGAATGGGACTCAGAAGCTGGAAGACATGCTTCAAACCTATTTGAAGAATTAAGAATTAGAGCAAGAGAACATCACAACCAACGGGTATCTTCTCTTGATGGCCTCAATGGTCAATTAGATAACATTTGGACACCTTAAGGGACGACAATGGCAGATCGCGATAACACAATAATAGCTAATGAAGATGCACTAAATGGCTTAGTATCTGATTTAGGTGGGACAATTGAATCATATAATTACTTCGCTGTGCATCAAAGCACAGTTATCAATAACGCGATCGCAGAAGCTTTTGTTCTAGCCGTAGATGCTAACAATGTGAGTTCCAAAATCGACGATTTAACTGCTAGAGCTTTTACTTATACAATGCAATTGAATCAAGAGATTCAACGTCTAAAAACTCAATATCAAAGTGCACTAGCAATAGTCAATGATCTTCCTCGAACAATTGAAGATGGTGAAGGAAATCAAGTAACAAATCCAGCCCGAGCTAGAGAGATAGAAAAAGTTCATTTTGATTATTCGTCTGAGATTTATGTTTTAGAACGTAAACGAGACTCTTATGTCAACTTCATTAATGGTGAATTGAATCAGTATAAGAGTGATGATTTGGCTAAAGTCGGACCTGCTGCACAAGAAGTAGTAAAAGGTTTACAACATGTAGAAAAACTCAACATGGGTCATGCTTATGTGGGGCTAAGATTAGCTGGAGCTCAAGGTGCGATCAGTAGATACCTAGTCGATTTGGCAAATGGTGAACAAAACGCTATTCAAAACTACCTCCGAGCAATGCCTACAGTATTACCTCCAGGGCAAAAAGGTAATCCAACAGATCCTGTCGGTGGAGGATGGTACGAAACTGAAGAGGCACTAGTAAATATGGCTCGTGAGAACGAAAGAAATGGTGTCCCACCAGTTCTTTGGACAGACAGTGTTAGAGTTCCTCAAACAGATCTTGAGATTCAATTAGAAAAACTTGAAGAGCAGCTTGCATTAAAGCAAGAGCAACTTGAGAACCTAAGACAAGATGCTATTGCTGATGCGTACATAAATGGATCGAATCCTACAACTTCAGAACAACAGGTTTACATTAATGCAATTGCCGATGGTCGTGAGCAGAGACTCGAAGATGAGATCTATCGACTTGAAGAACAAATTCATGTAGTGAAAGACGATATTCGACTTGCAGAAAATGCAAGTGCTGACGATGTTCCTCAGGCACCACCGGCGACTCCGGTACCAGCACCAATCAAGATGACCGGTTAATTGCTTTCACAGCGAGCTCGTCAACAAAATCATTCATATCATGTCCTGAGTGACCTTTTACCCAAGTGAATTTCACATTACTATGACCTAGAACATTCTTGATAAATGGTTCCCATAGGTCTCGATTCGCTACAGGTTTTTTCGCAGCATTTTTCCACCCGCGTTTTTCCCAACCAACATGCCATTTTTCGTTGAAACATTTAACAACATATTGTGAATCAGAAACTATTTCTATCGAATCATATTGATCTGCAAATCTTTCCACTGCTTTAGCAGCAGCTGTAATCTCCATGCGTTGATTTGTCGAAGGATTTTCAGATCCAGAATCATATAGCTGGCGATCGACAGCCCAAGCCCAACCACCTGGTCCTGGATTTCCACTACACGCGCCGTCGGTATAGATGACTATTGAATTATTCACACGCATTAGATTAGTGGTTTGGCCAGAATAAAACCTATTTGTTGCTAGGATTGCATTGTGAAGTTTAAAACGAGTCTTATGGTTTTAGTCATAGTGATGATGGCAGTTTCTGGATGTTCGTCAAGTGACGACGACAACATCAAAGGAAAACAGCGCCGAACTAGTTCGACCTCTTCAACTCCGGAATCGACCACAACTTCGACACAACCGGCTCAAAGTACCATTCCGATAGAAGAAACTCCGTTAAAGAATCCTTCGCAGATAAAAACAAGCTGGACTCAGAGCGAACTCTGCGGACTTATAACGCCCCAAGATGCCCGCAATATATTGTCAATGACATCAACTCCTGAGCCTAAATTCACTTTTGTTGAAGAGATAGGTGCTCGATGTAGTTACACTTCTGGTGCCGGAGATTCTATTTATGTAGAGCTATCAACTCTTTCGTACAAAGAATCAAGAAACCTCGACGCTGCCTTGAATGCTCCGGGAGAGCCAGTTGTGATTTCTGGAATTTCGGGCGTATATAAAGAGAATGCTCTCGGATCATTTTATGAATTAAATATAAAAGGGGAACGTTCGAATCAATGGGTTGCTTTTGGGCCAAGCAAGAAAATTGCATCTCAAGTGGCTGAGACTTTGATTGAATCTCTCATTTAATTCCTACAAAGTCTAGGATTAAGATATGTATGATCTAGTTGTAATAGGCGGAACAGCCCAAGGGCTCTCAGCTGCAGTACTAGCGAAAAAAGCATCTGTTGGCGATATTCGAATTATTGAACAAGGAGATTCTGTTGTATATCCAGAACTTGTTGGCCAGCACTCTTTAGAAGTTGGTTTTGGTGAAACGGTCTTAGAAGTAACTGACGCTGAAGATCACTTAATAATAAAAACTGATAAAGATTCTTATGAAACAAAAACTTGTATCGTTGCATCGAGATCTTTTGGAACACCTGCAGAGTTACCTCAAGGTGTTGAGCCGAATGAAAGAATACATTTAGATAGCATTCCTGTAGACGTGCGTGAGAAAGACATTCTTGTGGTTGGTGCAGATGATCGTGCTGTAGTTTTAAGTGCGCATTTCGTGAATGCTGGTGCGAGAAGTGTGGTTCTTTCTGCAGGCGAAATGAATCCCGATCAACTTTCAGATGCATCAAGAAACGTCCTTGCTGATCTCGAACAACAGCGAAAACTCACACCTTTATTTAGATCTGTCCCTGCAACTATCGATACCGATGAAATTGGCGCACTTGTGCATTTTGATAGGCGCACTCCAGATTTACAGTTCGACGAGATCGTTTTTGCGTCGCAGACAAGTCTTGTCGAGCCTCAACGTTTAGGAATAACACAAGATGTATTGGCATCTAACCGGTTGTTGTATACGCGCGATTCCCAAACTCGTGATGACTTACCATCTGCTCCGCACAGAGAGATTGTTTTAAGACTTTCGGAATATTTCTCGACATGTAATAAAGAATTTATAGAAGAAAGTTCAAGACGCAAACCTTATTATTCAAGTGCCCCAGAAGACCTTGCACAAGATTTCTACAATGCAACTATCACTCATTTCGAACCTACACATTCAAGCCTATGGGTATTGAGAGTTAAACCTGACGTTGGTGGAATTGAACACCGACCGGGTCAATATACGACGTTGGGTCTAGGGTATTGGGAACCACGTATCGATGACGCAATAGAAAAAGATATTGACGGCAGATGGAACCAACTAGTTAGGCGGTCGTATTCGATATCCAATCGGATCTTTAACGATCAAGGGTATTTGGCTTCCGAAACTGAAAACGGCGAATTAGAGTTTTATATCGTTCTAGTTCCACCCAGCAGCGGAAATGTTCCAGGTTTGACTCCTCGCTTAGCCCTGAAAAAACCTGGCGATAGGATCTTCTTAGGATCAAAAGTGACAGGTAGATATACATTAGATCCAGTTACTAATCCTGAAGATACGATTGTGTTTTTGTCCACCGGTACCGGTGAAGCTCCTCATAATTCAATGATTGTTCAATTGCTGCGCAAAGGTCATCGAGGGAAGATCCTTTCCGCAGTTTCCGTAAGGAATTGGGATGATCTTGGCTATCGGCAGCAACATGAAAAGCTGAGCGAAATGTATCCACAATACAGTTACATGCCAATGCCAACTCGTGAAGAGGAGGTTCCAAAACGATATATCCAAGATGTTTTGAGCAGTGGCGAGTTGGAAGAAAGATTGGGTGCAAAGTTGGACCCGAGTGATACTCATGTATTTTTGTGTGGTAATCCTTCAATGATCGGTGCACCTGAAGAAGTTGATGGGAAAGAAGTGTTTCCTGATACTCCTGGAGCAGTAGGGCTATTAGTCGAGCGCGGATTCACGATTGAGAAGCGTAAATCTCCTGGCAACATCCACTTCGAAAAATACTGGTAACCCGAGAAAAGGTCCGTCCTTTTCCAGGGGAAAAGGACGGACCTTTTCTCGGACTAGACTATCTTGCTTCAAAGCCCTCGTAGCTCAGGGGATAGAGCGTCGGTTTCCTAAACCGTGTGCGCAGGTTCGAATCCTGCCGGGGGCGCTGAACTTTTCCCGAGTTGGCAGGAAAAACGATGCAAAACCGATCCTTTTTCACGCCAACTAGAAAAAAGGGGATCACCAGCGGAGGATATCTACTGTGTAGCCATTTGTTGATTGGTTTACATCAAGCCTTAATCCAGGCTCGCAATATCTAAAGCCAAATGTAGTGATGTCGGCAAAAGATCCATTCGTAGTAAAACCAGAATTCAAATCAATGAACTGACCTCTTGGAGCATCATTGCTCGCCTTTGCGATAATTGTCAACGTCTCATTGTTCGATTTAACGACTTGGTAAGTATCTCCGATTCTTGGATTCCAACTTTCAAGTACATTAGATGGCCCCAGCGAAACCATACCGTCGCCGGGATTAGGATTCGATGTCGCATTACAAACGCTTTCATTTCCAAACGATCGAACTACAACATTTGTTGGAGTCTGAATAGCAGCTGTTGTTGGTGCGAGGGAAGTCTGTGGAGTAGCAGGTAGGGTCGTGACAACTTCTGGAATTGTTATTTCAACTACGACATCATTATCTTGTGCAACTTGTGTAGGAGAATCAAACGCCATTGCTGTCAACGTGGCAACGATTGACACAATTAATACCGATACCAAAATAGAACTACCTTGTATCCATCTTCTGCGACGTTTGATTTGTTCACCGCGAACTTTTGTGTCGGTCAGAACTTGTTCGATGTCTACACCGTCAATCTTTATCTCTTGTGCGTCTAAGGAATTGATGTCAGTAATTTTTAAGTCATTCATTTTGTATCCTTAATCTATAGTCACTGCGATTGACTCTGATAAGTTCTTGCGTGCGTTGTGTAGATGTGCTTTTACTGCACCTTGAGAAATTTTCATGTAGCTCGCGATGTCTTTGACTGAGCTGTCGTCAACATAATACAAGGTTGCTGCAATTCGTTGTTGATCTGGCAAGGTAGAAAGAGTGTGTGCAAAATCAACAGCATATGGGGTTGGCATACACTTTTCTAGCGTCTCTAAAGTTGAAAGCTCTACTGTTTCAGTCGACGTGATAGTTTTTCGTTTTGCGCGTTTTCTGAATTCATCTCGTAATGCATTAATTGCAACTTTTTTAACCCAAGCCGGAGGATTCTCTAAAGAATTAACTTTCGACCATTGTGCATAGGCTTTTGCCAAAGATTCTTGTGCTATATCTGCACTCAATTCTTTGTCGCCGCAAGCAACCATAAGCGTTCTCATCAAACGAGGGAAGATCTCTTTGAAGCCTTCGTCGAAGTTGGAATAATACAAACCGGTACCTATCTTTTCTTAGTAACTTCTATTGTCTCACGTATCGCCATATTCGTAAAGATCCACTTCATACGCTATATACACGTTTGAAAGGCGTCTTTGGTTTAACTAGATCCAAAAAAGATACAAAAATCTTACACGCTACGAAAATGATCCCGTAAAAACGACTCTATGTGGGAAAAAGTACTCTCAAAAGCTGATTCATCGAAATTCGGGTCCAATTCTTCAGCGAAACCATGTTTCGTGTCCTCGATCGTAATCGTGTCGACATTTTTATCGCCGAGACCAATTAATGCTTCTGTGTATTTCATGTCATCTTCAGAAGCTACTTCATCATCGCTTGCTCGAATGAGAAGATAGTTAGATTCGCTATCAGAAAAATCAATATCTTGAGTTCCATAAACCGATACTACAGCTGAAATAGCTTTCGGAAGTTTTGTACTTGCCCATAAGCCCAAGGAACCACCCATAGCAAAACCGACTACTGCAACAGGTTCTCTTGAATCATCGCTATAAGATCGCAAAGCATTGATCGAGCTAAGAGCAAGCGAAGCCATCTCATTTGGATCAGCTTGCGAAAGTAGATATTCAGCTCCTTGTTGATCAACTGCAATTTGTCCGAAAAAATTTGGAGCCATGGCACAATATCCTAAATCACTAAAGCGCTCACAGATTCTTTTAACATGTGGAGTTAATCCCCACCAAGAATGGAGTACCAATATCCCAGGTCCTCGACCTGTTTCGCCGATTGCAGGAACAAAATAAGCGGTATTATTTTCTTCGTTCATCTTCGTAACGAATCATTGCATCTTCTAAAGATAAGCCAAGTTGATTTGATAATGATGCAAGCCAAGCCATCACATCGCCAAGCTCATGTAGCTGTTGATCTCTAGTTCCTTTTCGGACGGCCTGTGCTAATTCGCCGACTTCTTCAGCTAGCCATGCAACCGTTGCTGCAATACCGCGTTCACGATCAACTTCGCCGTAGAGATCATTCATTAGTTTTTGGATTTCAGAAAGCTGCATAAAGTTCCGTAAATACTATCTTTTTTGAAAGCCATATTGCTAACTGCTTGAAAAATTGCGCGTATCTCTTTAAAAGCAAGGCAATGTGTAGACTATTTGAGTGCAGTTAGCTAACCAGATCGACGCAGTAGCGGTAATTGATTCTTCAGATGAGCTTCATATATTTGGTAGTTCTCAAGGCCGTTATCCTTTGGCTTCAATTACGAAGATCCTGACAACGCTTACAGTTGCAGATGTTGCTCAATCGGGTTTCATAGACCTAGATGAGCAGTTCAGTCTTGCAAAAATCTCTTTTACTGACCTGTTGAGTCATGCAAGTGGCATTAGGCCAAATGGCGAAGACCCAATAGAACCCCGAACCAAAAGAATATATACAAATGAAGCATACAAACGGGTTGAAGAAGAACTTCAATTCCAATTATCGGCTGAGTTTAGCGACATCACAATTAATTCTTTGTTCGAAGATGGTGTGAAACAACAACTTGGAAGTACATTTATTATCGGAGATGATCCTGCTGCTTCTGCAACAGGCACTTTTGATGATTTGATTTTGTTGATCAAAGAAATGCGTAGTCCGATCATTATAGATCCAGAGTTATCGAAGAAATTATCTCGTGTATATTTAGAAAACCTATCCGGTGTGGTTCCAGGATGGGGTCACTTTAATAAAAACACTTGGGGAATAGGTTACGAAGTTCACGGCGAGAAGATAGGGCATTGGATGGGACGTGAATTATCGCCACAAAGTTTCGGTCATTTTGGTTTATCTGGAGGATATGTAGTTCACGATCCGGTGAAAAATATTTCGATTGCACAGATTGCGAATCAAGATTTTGGTCCGTGGGCTAAGGATATATGGCCCCAACTCAATGATAATATCGTTAAAACTTTTAGTTAGTTATTGTGTACTGAATCGCTCAGTTCTGTAAATGATTTGGTAAATGCACCAGCTATTTCATCAACATAATCGATAGAGTCAGGGCAACTCACAAAACCACAATTTATTTTGTCTCGATAGCTGATTGCTGTGATGTTTAAAAACGATCCGTCGAATAGAGGACCATAAGGAAAAGCTTTTAGTACCTCAGCTCCTGCACAGTACATTTTAAAATTTGGGCCAGGCAGTGAGGACAACATCAGATTCGAAAAAGGCGCATGTTTATCTGATAGACCTGATTCAGAATATAAATTCCATAGTGCTCCTAATGCAGTCCATGGAGTGAGCCGGCTGAGTTCACCTAGGGTATCTTGGCCAATCGAATCTAAAAATTCCTTTGCATCTTTATTGCTTTGCTTCATGAACTTGACGCGCTCAATTGGATCTTCAAGGTGTGTGGGGAGCTGAGCGAACATTACTGCAAGTTCATTGCCATGCATTGCTCTTTTTCGGCGCACCGATACCGGTGAAACACAAGCCAGCGGGGTATCGGGCAGTTCGTCATGTTGTAAAAGCACATTTCGAAGTGCACCTGCAGAAATTGCTCCTAAAACGTCGTGGAAAGACACACCAAATTCGTGCCTGATTTTTTTCAAGGCATCTTTATCTATGGATGTTTCTGTTAAAGAACGTTTTGAAGTCAATGTTCTGTTCTGAGGCCACTGTGGTGCAAGCCAAGGCAAAACGACTTTTGGTTGCACTTGAGAGTCAATTACTGATTTTGCAAAATTTAATGTATTGCGCGCAATTTTTATTGATGACTGTGCGAGTGTGATTGGTTGAGTAACTATTGTTGCCCCTATATGGGTTGTCCAATCTGGAGATTCTTCATCAAGCTCTAATTCGGTTTCTTCGCCTTGTAGATCTTCATCAGCTCCGCTTTCGTCCAGATCAAAAATATTTGCCATCAGCTCAAAACCTGCAATCCCATCCAATAGTGCATGATGGCCCTTAGCAATAAGATAAGTAATTGGTGTGTCTTTTTCGTGAACAATATGAAATTCCCAAAGTGGGCGTGACCGATCGAGAAGTTCGGAATCTATCATTTCAAGATATTCTCTGATGTTATCTGGATGATCCGAAGTGCCGAGCTCTACTTCTTTTATGTGTAGACGTAAATCAGGTTGAGCTCGTATCCACAAAGGAGCAGCTATTGGAATTGGAGGTTCAACAATTTTTTTGCATAATCCTGGAAAGTCTTTTATGCGCGTTGCGATTAAGTTTCTAAAAGTTGTGGCGGTTAGCGGGTGCCGAGAATTTTCTCTTGAAACGTGCATTACTGCAAGAACATGTAAAGGCGCATTCTCTGTTTCATGATGTATAAACATCGAATCTAAACCTTGAAGTTGCTCCACTTAATTAGTCTAGATCTTTTTAGGCTTTTTTGTAGGTTCAGCTGTAAGGTCAGATTCAATAACTTCGTGCTCTTGCAGATATAAGATAGCTAAAGCTTGGATCATTGCAGCCGCTGGAAGACTTAACAGTACACCAACAGGTCCGAAAATACTTCCACCAACGATAACTGCCCCGAATGCAACTGCTGGATGCATATCCATAGTTTTTGCGGTAATTCGAGGTGCAAAAATATAGTTTTCAATTTGTTGATAGACAACAATTGCTATAAGCACAAAAAGCGCATCTTTAGGATCTTGACCTAATGCAATGAATAGAGGAAGTATTCCTGCAAGATATGTTCCAACAATCGGGATAAATTGCGAAACGAACCCTACCCATACAGCTAATGCAACAGCATAAGGAAGACCTATCGATTCAAAGAATATCCAATGCAAAAAGCCTGAGATAAGGGACAATAATCCTCGAGAGTAAATATAGCCTCCAGTTTTTTGGATAGCGAGCTCCCAAGTTTGTAATACAAATTCCTGGCGTTGTGTCGGCAGTCTTCGCAGTAAAGATCTTCTAAGTTTTGGCGCATCTGCTACTAGGTAAAAAGTGAAAAGTGAAATCGTGAGCATTTGGAATATCAATCCGATAATCGATGTTCCAACTGTAAATGCATTGCTCGCTAAGTTGTCGAGAGCTTTTCGCGCTGGAGAATCTGCACGATCTATCTGAGCGATCAGAGAATCGGTATTTATGTCTGCGTTGAACCGATCGTTTAAATAATCTTGAGTTTGTTCAATATATCGTGGAGTGCTTTCAACTAGTCGTGCCAATTGATCTACTACAAGTGAAGCAATGGCATATAAAAATATTGAAGTTACAACTACTAAACCTGTGAAGACAAGTCCTGTTGCAAGTCCTCGTTTCATTCCTCTTTTGCTTAGAGAATTAACAGCTGGTTCAATAGCCAGAGATAGAAATATTGAAATCATGATTGTTGTAAAGAAACCAGTAAGCGAAGATAATGCATTTATCGTGAATTGAAATAGCAGCTGACCTAAGAAAAATAAGAGTATTGCCCTAGGCACCCACTTAGGCATTTTTTGGCTATCGACTGCAGTTGTCACTTTAAAAATTTAGCTTAGAACCCGCGAATTTGTGGGGATATGATCAAGATCTTGATAAAACTAGTGTTTAACGATCTCTGATTCTTGTTCGATTTCGATTTCGATATCGATAACATCAATCATCGATCGACGTTGAATCTCTCTCATTTGTGCAGCTCTTAATCTTCGGAGTTTCTTGCGCTTGATAACAGCACGACGTCTCAATATGAAAGCGATTCCAAGTATAAGAAATACAGCTATTGCAATTATTTCTATAGACAAAAATCCACCTCCGTTACTTTGTGCTACCACTGCATTGGTATTTTCAGATGAAGCTAGCTCGGTTTCGTTTTGGTTTTCAGGCTCAATAAGTATTGTAACGTCAGCTTTGGAGCCAATCACACCTATAGCCGGTAAAGTTCTTGCATCTTCGGGCACTTCGCCACTCTCAATCATTGAAAAGCCTTTTTCGAGCAATGTTGCTGCCCAAGCATCGGTCTGGTAAACGTCTAGGACTGCGGCGATGAGAGTGGTCTCACCTCGGGTGGCGCTAGCTACTAATGTGCGTCCTGACTTTCGGGTAAATCCTGTCTTCATTCCGTTAGCGCCTTCGAATCCGTTGAGAAATTTGTCATTATGATTCGACAATGTATGTGGTTTTTCATCTCCACCAACAAATTGGTACGCTTTTGAAGCTACGATTTTTGAAAGCTCAGGATTTGCCAACACAGCTCTTGCTGCAATTGCTAAGTCAAAGGGACTCATTTGAGTTTCACCATTTTGTGCTTGTGAATCATCAAGCCCTGAAGGATCGCCGAAAGTGGAATGCTCCATAGAGAGTTCGCTAGCGATTCGCTTTTGAACTTTTTCGAATTCTTCTATTGAACCAGATGCGGCTACAGCCAAAGCATAGGCTGCATCATTTGCAGAAGTCATTAAAAGCGCATGTAACAAATCGTCACGTTTCCAAGTTTCGCCCACTTTCATTCCTATCTTCATAGGTTGAACTTCTTGTGCTTCGCGCGGTACTTCTATTTCTGCATCGCGATCGATGGTGCTTATAGCTGCAAGGGCTGTGACGAGTTTGCCTGTGCTAGCGACGTTTATGGGTTCATCTATATTTTTGCCATCTAATATCGTTCCGTTTGTAGCATCTACCAAGATGTAAGCAGCGGGCTCAACTGATGGGTCAAGAATTGGTTCAATCTGTGAACTTCGATTGGCGAAACTCGGAGACGAAAACGTCATAACCAATACCAGAACAAAGCTAAAGGAATAACCAAAGAGCGATTTGTTACGTCTGGAGGTTCTCATAGCGTTGCGACAAGTCTATCTCAAAAAAATACAGCTGTAACGATAGGCGATAGTGGAGCGATTTCTGCAAAGATATAACCATGGTTTCAAAGCGAGTATCTCAAATATCAGAATCGGCAACGCTGGCAGTTGATGCTAAAGCCAAAGCTTTAAAGGCAGCTGGAGAAAATGTAATAGTTTTCGGAACGGGCGAACCTGATTTCCCGACGCCTGCTCATATTGTTGAAGCAGGAATTGAATCTGCGAGAGATCCGAAAAATCACAAGTACTCTCCTGCGGGCGGTTTACCTGAACTTCGTCAAGCTGTTGCGGATAAGACAAAGCGTGACAGTGGAGTAGAAGTTGATGCATCACAAGTTGTGATTACGAATGGTGGAAAGCATGCTTTGTTTAATGCATTTATGTGTATTATCGATGATGGTGATGAAGTAATTTTACCTGCGCCATATTGGACTAGTTATCCAGAGTTTATAAAAATTGCTGGAGGTGAAGTTGTTGAAGTTTTTGCTGATGCATCACAAAATTTTTGTGTATGTATTGAGCAATTAGAAAATGCGTATACAGATAAAACCAAAGCTGTTGTTTTAGTATCTCCGAATAACCCTACAGGAACGCTTTATAGTCCTGAACAAATTAAAGCGATCGGCGAGTGGGCATTAGAAAAAGGCATTTACGTAATTACCGATGAAATTTATGAGCACTTGGTATTTAGTGGCTTTGAGACAACTTCTGTATTGAAAGAAGTACCTGCACTGGCTGATAAGTGCATCATTCTAAATGGTGTTGCAAAAACTTACGCGATGACTGGTTGGCGCGTCGGCTGGATGATAGCTGAACCAGCAATAGCCAAGGCTGCGATTAACCTGATGAGTCACTCGACTTCGAATGTGAATAATATGGCGCAACGTGCAGCGCTAGAAGCATTAAGTGGCGATCAATCTTGTGTCGAAGAAATGCGCGAAGCATTCGAACGCCGAGGAAAAGCAATGTATGAGATGTTCCAAAATATCGAGGGCGTGACATGTTCTAAACCGCAAGGTGCATTTTATTGTTTTCCTTCATTCGAATCTTTTTTAGGTAAAGAGATAAAAGGCAGACAAATCAATTCGACATTAGATCTCTGTGAGCTATTTTTAGACGAAGCTAAAGTAGCAGCTGTTCCTGGAGAAGCTTTTGGAGCGTCAGGATATATTCGTTTTTCATTTGCGCTTTCAGACGAGGACGCAAAAGAAGGAATAGAGAGAATCGCACAACTACTGAACTAGGTCTTAACAGGGTCAGACCCTATAAAAATAGGGTCTGACCCTATTAAGACCTCTAAAAGGGGAACATATGAGAGTATTGGTAACGGAGACTATTGCAGAATCAGGTCTTGATGAGCTGAGAAATGCAGGTTTTGAAGTCGACATCAAAGAAGGCTTATCTCCTGAAGAATTGAAATCTGAAATAAAAGGTGCCCATGCTCTAATTATCAGATCAGCAACGCAAGTAACACCTGAAATTCTTGACGCTGCTGATTCCCTTATGGCAATTGGCCGTGCAGGAATTGGTGTCGACAATATTGATGTCGTAGCTGCAACAGCGAATGGAGTAATGGTTATTAATGCTCCTCAAAGCAACATTACATCGGCTGCTGAACATGCGATTGCATTGATGATGTCTTTAGCTAGAAAGATTCCGAATGCACATCGAGATCTAATGAATGGTCAGTGGAATCGTTCAAAATACAGTGGGGTAGAAATCGCGGGCAAAAAAGTTGGAATTGTCGGTCTTGGAAGAGTTGGTACGATTGTCGCAACACGAATCAAAGCATTTGATGCAGACATATTGGCTTATGATCCTTTCATTTCTCAAGAGCGCGCGCAAGAACTTGGTGTCACACTATACAATTCACTTGATGAGTTCGTTGCAGCATGTGACATCATGACAGTTCATCTCCCGAAAACACCCGAGACAGTTGGTTTAATAAACGCTGATGTTCTGAAAAATGCGCAACCACACTTGCTTTTAATCAATACAGCGAGAGGCGGAATCGTAGATGAAAAAGATCTCTACACTTGTCTTAAAGATGGAGTCATAGCAGGAGCTGGCATTGACGTATTCGACGTTGAACCTACAACTGAATCACCTTTATTTGAATTGGAAAATATAGTTGTGACACCACACCTTGGAGCATCGACTTCTGAAGCACAGGACAAAGCTGGAATCACAATTGCTGAACAAATTACGCTCGCTCTAAAAGGCGAGTTTGTTCCCTTCGCGTTGAACCTTGACGCAAAAGGCGCCAACGCTGCTGTGTCTCCATTTATTGAAGTTGCAGAAGCAGTAGGTCGAATTGCTGCTGGACTAGTTGGTGGGGCAATTGAAGAGATTACTGTGTCTTCTCAAGGAAAAATTGCGGAACACGATTGTTCGATCCTTACTTTGGCAGCTTTAACCGGAGCTTTAAAGAACACAACTGATGAGCCCGTTAGCCTTGTCAATGCTCCAAGCATTGCAAAATCAAGAGGAATGAACATCAAAGATTCTCGTGATAGCGACTCCGGCGAATTTTTATCTCGAGTTGTTGTGACTGTTACTGGAGATAATCGAACTTTTAGTGTCTACGGTACTGCACTTCGTCGCAACGGTGAAGTACGTATCGTACAGATAGATGATCACGCAATGGATGTACCAAAGAGTGACTACTTCTTAATTATCGGAAACGATGATGTCCCAGGAATGGTTGGTAAAGTTGGAACGATCCTTGGAGCTGCAGGAGTAAACATTAATGATATGTCGTTAGGTCAAGACAAAGATGGCAAGCACGCAATTATGATTATTGCAACATCTGAACTTGCACCAAACGTGGTTCTAGATGAGTTGCATGCCCTCGACGGTATTCGTTTCGCACGTAGCATTCCTTTGACCTAACTTTCCTCCTGTGTTGGCCTGGTTTTTAGTCACAATTTGATAGGTCTTGTAGCCAACGCGGGAGGAACTTGGAACTCCGACTGGCTACAACAAAAAAGGAGGAGCCGAAGCCCCTCCAAAAGGTCCAAGACCTACAAATTTTTCCTTTTATTACGGAAAGACTTGCCGACCCTGAATCAACTAAACGTAGACATACTAGTGCATGATCTTGTTCAAATGCAATAGTATATTGAGATGGTTAAAGTTTTAGGTTTAGATTTAGGAACTTCTTCTATAGGGTGGGCTTTGGTGAATGACCCCGAAAATGTCGATAAAAAAGGTGAAATCATAGCGACAGGTGTCAGGATTTTCCCTGAGGGAGTAGCTCGTACTAACAACGGGGCTGAACAGCCAAAAAATCAAGAGCGCCGGGAAAAACGTTCAGTCCGTAGGCAGGTTTATCGCCGGGCGCATAGAAAATCAACACTTAAGAACGAAATGCAAAAGGTAGGTCTTTGGCCTACTGATGAAAAATCAATAGATGAATTAATTCAAAAAGATCCATATGAGCTGCGTAATAGGGCTTTAAATGAGCAAGTTGCTTTACATGAATTGGGCAGGATTTTTTTACACCTTACCCAAAGGCGAGGATTTAAATCACTTAAAAAAGGTGGAGACGAAGATTCCGAGACGGTTGAAAAAGACACATCCGAAATCAAAGAGCTAATGGACAAGTTCAACTCGGAGACATTAGGTCAGCTTTTTTACCAAATGACACTTAAGTATCCTGAGAAAGGAGATCCGAAAGTAAAAATTCGTGGACGAAGAACACTTAGGTCATTTTATATTGAGGAATTTGATCGAATATGGGAAACGCAAAGTAAGTTCTATCCAGATTTATTGACTGATGCGCTCAAGTATGGTGAAGCTGGTAGAAAGTTTTATCCTGTTACTCCTGCTCCAAATAAAAAAGAACTGACAATGTTTGAACAGTTCGGTGTACACGGTGTTGTCTTTTTTCAGCGCTCTGTGTACTGGGATCGAGCAACCATTGGTAAATGTGATCTTGAGCCGAAGTATCCTAGAGCTCCAAAAGGGCACAGGATCGCCCAGGAGTTTCGAATTTGGAATGAAATAAACAATCTTCGATATATCTATGAGTTGTCAGACGAGGAAGGTTATGGGTATGAAACAATAGAGCTAACACCCGAGCAAAAACTTCAGTTGGCGACAGAGCTTGAGTATAAGAAGTCGTTTTCTTTTAATCAGATTGCAAAGAAATTACAGCTAAGAGAAAATGGGCAATTCACTATCGAAATTGGCGAACGAGGGAAAGCCGCCATGATCGGGAATATTCCAAATTATGACATCGAGAAAGTTCTAGGTGAGTCTTTCAAATCTATGTCTGAAGATAATAAAAACGAACTCAATAGGATTTTGTTGGATGATCGACTTGATGAAGAACGAGCCTTGCCTCAGCTACTTAAAACTGGTATTTCTGAAGATGAGGCAAAGGAAGTTTGGAACGTAGTAGCTCCAAAAATGATGTCTGGTCGGATGGCTTATTCTCTTAAAGCCATGAGAAAGCTTTTGCCGCACTTGAGAGATGGAGCTGATCTTGAAAACAAAGGCGACGATAATCGAGAACAGTCAGCAATTTCTCTTGCTGGCTATGCGACTTCTTGGGATCGACGCAAGCGCGATGGGGTACAAGATCTTGGTTTACCTCCTCGTTTACCTAATCCCTTTGTGAGCCAGGCACTTCACGAGGTTCGAAAATTGGTTAATGCCATTATTGCAGAATATTCGATGCCTGATCGCATTCATGTCGAGCTTGCTCGTGAAGCAAAATTAGGTGCAGATGCTAGAAACAAAGTCTCAAAAGACCAAAGAGCTAGAGAAAAAGAGCGAGAAAAAGCTAGAGACGAGATCTCTGAATTTATTAAAAGTCCTTCACGAAAAGATATTGATAAGTATATGCTTTGGAAAGAACAAGGTGGTACATGCGCCTATTCAGGTCATAAGATATCTTTAGCTGAACTTTGTTCAGGAAAGACCGAGATAGACCATATATTGCCGCGATTTAGAAGTCTCGATGACTCACTGATGAATAAGGTTGTCTGTTTTTCTAAAATGAACCATGAAAAAGGGAATAAAACCCCTTTTGAGTGGCTAGCTCATAGCGACCCGGCATCATATGAGTTTGTGATAAAGAATGCAATTGAGAATAATTTTCCCAGGCCTAAATTACATAGGCTTAGAGCCGAAAATGTCGATGTAGATGATTTTATTCAAAAACAATTATCTGATACACGGTATATTTCTAGAGAAGTGAAAGAATATTTAGGTCAACTCGCTCTACCTATAGTGTGTGTTACGGGACAGTTGACATCCAAACTTAGAAGAGAATGGGGATTGAATCATATTCTTTCAGATACTGGAGAAAAAACACGTGAAGATCATCGTCATCATGCAGTTGATGCAGTCACAATTGCCTTTACGTCGCGAAAACATGTAAAGGATTTTTCTAATGCCATCAAAAGGCGAAAAGAGACGGAAAGCCGAGTTTCGTTTGAGCCATGGGAGGGTTTCAGAAAAGATGTAGCCGATAAAATCGAACAGATCGTTGTATCGCACAAAGTTACATCTAAACCTAAAGGCGGTTTTCATGAAGATACCGTTTTTGGTGCGACGAAAAAGAGTTATTCGGAAGTGCAGAGTAATCGCGGTCATGCTAAAGATTGGGTAGAAAAAGAGGGTGTGTATGTGACTAGACGTGACTTGACTAGCCTTGAAAATTGGAAGCACATTGCAAAAATTCGTGACAATAGTGTAAGGAAAATTGTTACAGACAAACTTCTTGAGGCAGAATGCAAAGAGAAGTCGAACGAGTGGAAAGCAGTGCTTTCGGAAATCACTATGCCTTCTGGAATACCTATCAAGAGAGTACGCACTTTAGAGAATAAAACAACTTTACGTCCTCGTTCGAAAGATGCTCCTTATCAGTTTGTCAATCCCGGAAACAATCATTTGATTCGTTTTTTTGAGAACACAGTAAAGGGAAGTTGGAGAGCGGAAGTTCTAACTACCTGGGACGCCGTGAACAAATCTTCGGATTTTGGAGTGCCGAAAAAGGATGAAATAGTTTTGTTTGATTTAGTGGCAGGTGACAGCATTCGCTTCATTAAAGATGGCGTGGAGAGGTTAGGGGTTGTTTTCAAGATTTGGGGAGTACAAAACATGTTTTCGTATAAATCGATCTTGGATGCCAGGCAGAATTCGATAATTGGGAAGGAAAACTCTTATTTTTCAGCAAAATCAGCTCAAGCAGTATCACTTCAAAAGGTACATATCGACATTCTCGGAAGGGTTAAGGTTCAAGGAAAATGAAACGATATGTAACCTATGCTCAAACAAGTTCTAGATTTTTCCATCTTGCCCGTACATGTTAATACCCGACATAAGCAGTTGATTGTGAACGATCTTTCTAGCGAAAAAAGAAAGGTCATAGCAAGTATCCCAATAGAAGATATTGGAGCTGTGATTGTCGGACAACAAAAGTTTACAGTTTCAGGATCATGCCTAAAGACTCTCTCTGAAAATGGTGCGATAGTCGTATTTTGTGATGATAAATATATGCCTATATCTATTAGTTTGCCTTCGTATTCACACTATGAAATTGTTAAAAGAGCTAACAGCCAAATCTCAATGTCTCAACCAAGGAAAAAGCGACTGTGGCAACAAATTGTTAGAGAAAAAATTTCTGTACAGTCTCAGATGATTCCATACAACAAGGAACTTGCTAAACAGCTCAAAAATATGATTGCAGATGTGGACAGCGGAGATACTACCAATAGAGAGGCACTCGCTGCACGCACTTATTGGAAGGCATGGAGAGGTCCAACGGATTTTCAGCGTAATCCGGACGGAAGTGATTTTCTGAACGTTGCGTTGAACTACGGTTACGCGATTATTCGTGCAACAATTGCCAGGAATGTCGTGGGCTTTGGATTATTACCAATGCTTGGGCTATTCCATCAAAACAAGAGTAATTATTTTGCACTCGCAGATGACTTAATGGAACCTATTAGACCCTATATAGATTACAAGGTTCGATTGATGGAAATGCCCGATAGTTTTCAGTTTTCAAAAGAATCCAAGAACGAGTTGGTACAAATAGTCAATGATTCCGTCACATTAGAAGGTGAAAAAATGCCGTTGCAAGTTGCCTTAAGAAAGTATGTAGTTTCATATGTCAAGGCTTGTGAAGACTTGAGCCAGAAGCTCTCATTTCCAAAATTTGAAATCGACAAGCGATTATGGCAGAACTAAGCGAGTATCGGATCATGTGGCTTGTTTGTATGTTTGATTTACCTACTACTACAAAAAAGCAGAAGGATTCATACATTAGTTTTAGGAAATTTCTCATGGAAGACGGGTTTACTATGATTCAATATTCAGTGTATGCTAGACCTTGCAAAAGCGTAGCGAATACAAAAGTTCATATGAAAAGAATTGAAGACCACGTGCCAGAGGCTGGCGAGATCCGAATGTTAAAAATGACCGATGCTCAATATGGGGACATGAAAATTTTCAGAAAAAAAATGAAAGCAAAACCAGAAAATGGATATCAATCAAGCTTGTTTTTTTAACAAAGTAAGGGCACTTTTGGTACCCCTACCTGGTCTTTGTTTAGTTGTCTAGTTTAGTTGATTCAGAGCCGTAAGCAATCCGTAACCCATCTTTGCCTGAGTATTCATAGCCGCTAAGTTTAGTTGATTCAGAGCCGTAAGCAATCCGTAACTGATGCTTTAGAAGTCCCACAGACTGGATCAGTTTAGTTGATTCAGAGCCGTAAGCAATCCGTAACGAAGGACGCCCTAACTGTTCACCATTACGAAGTTTAGTTGATTCAGAGCCGTAAGCAATCCGTAACTGAGAAGTAAGATATCTCCCGCCTCGATATAGTTTAGTTGATTCAGAGCCGTAAGCAATCCGTAACTAGTGATTGTGCAATGATGCGTCCTGCCTCAGTTTAGTTGATTCAGAGCCGTAAGCAATCCGTAACCACATGACATGATGATTGATGAGGATTTAGAGTTTAGTTGATTCAGAGCCGTAAGCAATCCGTAACTTATCAATATAGTTATTGTAACTTTCTTCAAGTTTAGTTGATTCAGAGCCGTAAGCAATCCGTAACTATTAGCGTTAATCACTAGCGGCTTTATAGAGTTTAGTTGATTCAGAGCCGTAAGCAATCCGTAACCACGAATTCGATGGGAATTG
>CAZLQP010000016.1:0-41646 GCA_964561855.1 uncultured Burkholderiales bacterium
AACGTCACTCTTGGACGAAGTGAAAGATATGAATCAACCGGTGTAGTTGATGCCTATAAGCATCTTCAAGCAGGTCGTGGATTTATCGGAGTACTTGTTGAACTTACAGGTGCACAAGACTCTGAGCAATCTCGTGAAATCGCGCATGACATTGCACTACACATTGCTTCTACTGCACCTCGATATGTATCGAGAGATGAAGTTCCACAAGAAGTTGTAGACAAAGAACGTGCAGTATTCGAAGAAATTACCCGAAACGAAGGAAAGCCTGAAGCAGCGCTCCCTAAGATCATCGAAGGTCGATTGACCGGCTTTTTCAAAGAAGTGTGTCTCTTAGAACAAGGTTTTGTTAAAGAGCCAAAAACTTCGATTAAGGAGTTGGTTGCAACTTTAGGACCCGATGCAACCGTTTCGAGATTTACTCGAATCAAGATCGGAGAAGAGTAATTTACTCAGAAGCGTCACCTTAAGGTGGCGCTTTTTCTACGATAGGGCAAAGTTGAACTAGTCTAAAGCAGAACTTCAAATAGGAGAAAAAATGTCAGAACCTAAATATCAAAGAGTGTTACTCAAACTTTCGGGTGAGGCATTTGCTCCTAATGATACTGGCTATGGAATTGACGCAGAAAAAGTAGGGCGCATTGCGCAAGAAATATCCAAAGTTTCTTTAGATTCAAAAGTTCAAGTAGCAATAGTTGTTGGCGGTGGAAATATATTCCGTGGTATGGCTGGAGCATCTAGAGGAATGGATCGCGCACGAGCAGATTATATGGGAATGCTTGCAACAGTGATCAATGCTTTAGCTCTGCAAGATGCATTTGAAGCTATCGGCCAGGCATCTAGAGTGCAGACTGCAATTACAATGGCCCAAGTTGCTGAAAGCTATATTCCGCTTCGCGCCATTAGACACATGGAAAAAGGTCGGATCGTTATATTCGCTGCCGGTACTGGAATGCCCTTCATCACAACTGATACAGGTGCAGCACTAAGAGCTGCTGAAGTTGGAGCGAATGCTGTGCTTAAAGGAACCCATTCTGGTGTAGATGGTATCTATACTGCGGATCCTCGAAAAGATAAGTCAGCAACAAAAATTTCGAAGACAACATATCTCGATGTAATCAATAAAGGCTTAAAGGTCATGGATTCAACTGCTTTAACATTTTGTATGGATAATGGTTTACCGATAATTGTTTTTGATGTCGAAACTCAAGGTAATATCGAAAAGGTACTAATGGGAGATGACATTGGTACATTAGTTTCAAATGAACAGGGATAAAAATGATTGATGATATTAAAAAGTCTGCAAATGAACAGATGAGAAATTCTATTACTCACTTATCAGACGAGTTTTCAGCAATTCGATCAGGTCGAGCTAACGCTGGAATGGTAGACAAAATCTTGGTTGAATATTATGGGAGCGAGGTTCCACTTCAACAGCTTGCTAGTTTTTCTGTTCCTGAAGCTCGTCAACTTGTAATAAGTCCATTCGACAAAGGTGCTATATCCGCAATTGAGAAAGCACTATTGACATCTGATTTAGGAGTGAATCCAGGCAATGATGGAGACACGATACGTTTGAGTTTTCCTCCTTTAACTGAAGATCGCAGAAAAGAACTTGTAAAGGTCGCTAAAGCTAAAGCTGAAGAAGCAAAAGTTTCTGCTCGAAATGTTCGCCGCTCTGCTCGACAGGATTTGGAAAAACTTGAAAAAGATGGAGAAATCTCTAAAGACGATTTGGAGCGCGCTGAAAAAGAATTCGATAAAATGACACAAGATATTGTCAATGAAATCGACTCTATGCTTAGTGTTAAAGAAGCAGAATTGATGGAGGTCTAGATCTAGATCTAGGCTAGACAAAACTAAATGAGAGCATCGCTCTTATAAGGGGGACAAATGTCGGAAGAAGGATACGAAGTCGAGGGAGTGCGTATTCTTGGTGCACAGGAAGCTCAAGAAAAAACAAAAGACTCGAAAACAAGAACTTCAAGAAAAGCTAAGGCAACAACAGATAAACAAACTAAAACTGTCGAATTGCCACATTGGAGCGAAGCGCCGACAGGTGAAGTGCCTTCTACTACTTCAGTAGTTGAATCTAATGATGGCTGGGAAGCTTTAACAGGATCACAACCTCGTATAAGAGTTGACCAAAACGATTGGAATGAAGCTGACTACGACCCAAATAAAAGTCTCAATGATGAAGAACTAAATGTTGGATCTCTAGGTCAAGACCACATCGACTTGGCTGATAGTGACGAAAATTTTGAAAAAGAATTAGCAAGTAAACGTCAAAAATCTGCTCCTGCAGTTAAAAAGATTGATCCTAAATTAGAGGATGAAAAATTAGCCGATATCCCTAAAGAAAAAATTGCAAAAATTTCAACTGTTCCAGATTCAGCTAGCACAATGGAACCAATATCAGGCAAGACTCAAGCAGTTCCGGGAGGAAAGTCTCGTAAAAAGCCTGCTGCCAAAATAGCGTCTCGTGAAACTATGAAAATCGGTGAACCTCAAGTTTCGGATGCAAAAACCGAAGAAGAAAAAAGTGTTGTAGATCAAGTGAAAAGTGAAACAACAACTCTTGTAACTAGAACTCTCACTGCAGCTGGACTTGGTGTTGTTGCAGTTATATGTTTCTTCATCGGTACAATTCCTGCTCTAATTCTTAGCGCTGTAATTGTCGCATTGATGAGCATTGAACTTTGTAATGCTTTTAGAGCCATGGGTTCAAAACCAGCAACTCTATTAGTCGCTACAATGTCTTTCTTCGCAGTCTTTTCTGGGTATCTAATTGGAGATCGCTCAATTGCAGTCTCTTCATTCGTGTTTTTAGTATTCGCAAGTCTTTGGTATCTAGTGGCAGTAAAGGCAAGGCCAGTTATCGGTATGGCTATGTCTGCACTAGCGTTTGTCTATGTAGGGCTGCTTGGCTCATTTGCAGGAATGCTTTTATCAGTAAAAGATGCACAAGGTCAAAGCGTCGGAGTATTTGCTTTAGTGTCAGTTATTCTTTGTGTTACAGCAAATGATACTGCTGCATATTTGTTTGGAAAATTTGCAGGGAAAACTCCGTTAGCTCCAACTATTTCTCCAAATAAAACTGTAGAAGGAACCTTTGCAGGAATACTTGCTGCAATTTTGGTTGGATTCTTTATCGGACTCACATATTCGGAAAGTATTTGGGGAGGACCTGAAGGTGGTGTAGTCCTGGGTATTATTGCTGCTGTTGCTGCAATTTTTGGGGACCTAATTGAGTCGATGTTAAAACGCGACTGCAAATTGAAAGATTTCGGAACTATCCTTCCAGGACATGGTGGACTTATGGATCGATTCGATGGTCTTCTATTCGCGCTTCCTGCAGCATATTACTTTGCGACCTTACTGGGTTAAAATACCTAGATAATTCAGCAAATTAGTATATATCTGACAGTTTTTTGTCTGAATATAGTCCTAATTTACCATTAGGCAAGCTAATTCAGTGGCCGACATTATCTATATCAATACGAAAAAGGTATAAATATGGAGACGGTCCAATTGAAACAAGTCTTAATGTCATTCATGGTTGTAATAGCTTGTGCTTCTTTCATTGCTACCTTTGCTCCATTGGCAACAGCATCAGGTCTGCCAATTGAAGGTACTGTATTTTTAGATTTGAACGGTGACGGTCAAAGAACTGCGCCTGGCTACATAGATGATGTCGGCCAACAAGGAGTTAGCGTAACTGCATTTGATTCAGATGGTAATACTTCGAGTGCAGTAACAGATGCAAATGGATTTTACTCGATTGAAACAACTTCTTTATTGAGTGGTCCTTATCGTGTTGAGTTGACGATTCCTTCTGGATACACTCCAGCACCGGCTGGTGGTCAAACGAATACAACTGTGCGACAAAGCATTGCAGCTGGATCAGAGAATATTAACTTTTCAATTCTTGAACCTAATTCATATTGTTCTTCGAATCCTAGATTGATTGTTAGTTGTTTTACTTCAGGAGATGGAAGAATTGCATCAAATGCTTCTACTGCAACAGCTCCAAGAGCTTCGACAAGAATGTTTAGATTTGATGATGAATACTATCCAGGACATCCACAATATAATGCGCCAACTAATTTGACTACATACTCTCAAACAGGAACTGTTTACGGAGTTGGTTATTCTCGAAGTACAGGGAATGTATACCAGGCAGCATTTTTGAGAAGACATGCAGGTATGGGTCCTGGTGGAATGGGTGCAATTTACGAAGTCGATCCAAACTCTGGCGCAGTATTACGAACATTGACTGTGCCTAATGCTGGCACGGAACCAGCGAATCGCGGTTTAAGTGGTAATGCAAATTCTCCATCTCGAGATATAAATGCTTATTCTGCTGTAGCTAAAGTAGGTTTAGGTGATCTTAAGGTAGTTGGAAATGGTGAAGCGCTATTTACTACTAACTTAAATACTCGTGAACTTGTAAAAGTAAACAATCTTTCGTCTGCAACCCCTACAATTAGTTCGTATTCGATTCCTTCAAGTATTACTTGTCCTGGAGGACAAGGCGATAGAAGAGTATTTGGTTTAGGTACAAGAGTTGTTGATGGTGAAAGTAAGGTATATGTTGGTGTCACTTGTACTGGAGAAACTAGCTATCAGACTTCACAAATGCAAGGACATGTAGTTGAGTTCGATGTAGCAACAAGTACTTGGGGAGCTAATCTAATAACTATTCCTTTGAACTATCAAAAGGGTTGTGCGCTAATAAATTCCGTGACTGGAAATCTCGGTTGTTCATGGAGAGCTTGGAGTGACAATCAAGCGAATTCCCCTAAATATCAAGTTTTGAATCAATGGTTTACGGCTAATCCTCAACCACTGATTTCAGAAATACAATTCGATCAAACTGGAGCGATGGTAATAGGAATTGCTGATAGAGGCGGATGGCAATGGGGACATGAAAATCTACCTCCATTGAATCAAGTAAACAATATTTTCGGTCAACCTGATCCATTTAATGTCTCGAACCAATTACACACCGCATTTGCTGCGGGAGATCAATTGCGAGCGTGTCCAAACCTAAGTGGGAACTTTGTTTTCGAAAACAATGCAACTTGCAATGCAATTACAACTCAAGGGCAGAACAATAATCAAGGACCTGGCGGAGGAGAATACTATTGGGGCGATACTATCAAACGAACGGATGGCCCTTTGACACTTGGTCATGATGAACTTGGTTTAGGTGCTTTTGCATTCGTTCCTGGTCGGACAACGATGGCTGCAACTATAACTGATCCATTCTTTACCCTAAATGGCGTATCAGATTACAGGTCAAACTCTGTAGGTGTAGCGAAACTCGCACATGTGAGTGACCCAGCTGCTAACCAAACTGCAGGCGGCTGGTATGGTGCTCTAGAACTCGGAATTATTACAGCAGGTACCAACAACTTTGCAAAAGCTGGAGGACTCGGATCTCTTGAAGTGCTTTGTGAAAATGCGCCAATAGAAATCGGAAACTATGTTTGGTTCGACGAAAATGAAAACGGAATACAAGATCCAAATGAGAACGCTCTAGAAGGTGTGAGTGTTTCCTTAGTAGATGTTGACTCTGAACAAGTAGTCGCTACTGCGAAAACTAATGAGTTTGGAGAATATCTTTTTGCTTCCGAAGGTACTCCAAATGTCGTTGCTCAAGGATGGGATGGACCTGGCCCTGGCGATGATAATACAAATGACGCATACGGTATAGTTGCTGACCCTGATGGTGATCTATCGAATGGCAACTATGGAATCTTGCCGAATAAGAATTATCGTGTGATCTTTGATACTTCTACAGTTGTACTTAATGCAGAACTTAACTCTCTAGGTTTGACGCAAGCTTCTCAGCTAGAACCTACGGACGCAATCAATGATCTTACGGTTAATGGCACCCTTCGAGATTCAAACGTTATTGAAGATAATGGACAATTTGTAGTTGATCTGACAACGGGCGAAGCAGGATCAAATGATCACACGTTCGATGCAGGTTTTATTGCCGTGCCGTTGCAAGAGACAACCACAACGACTGAACCAACAACGACAACAACCGAAGCAACAACTACGACCACAGAACCAACGACATCGACAACTGAACCCACAACGACTGAACCAACAACCACGACTGAAGTCACAACGTCTACAACACCAAATACAACCGTAACATCGGGGCCAACTACAACAGTTGGCGGAACAGTAACTTCTGAGCCTGAAGATGATACAAACGTGTTTGGTCAGATTATCAACAGAGGAACAGGTGCATTACCATTCACTGGTTCTGAAACGATACAGATTGTAGCAGTGGCATTGATAGCAATATTTGTTGGATCGATGCTTGTCTTTATCAGAAAAAAGAAGCAAAACGCATCATAATTGCATATATTCTTCTGATTTCAACTGTTTGTTAAATTAGACTTGTTTAGATGGTTAAAAGACGTGTTGCGATTTTGGGTTCCACTGGATCTATAGGAACGCAAAGCATTGATGTTCTTAGAAATTTTCGAGAAGATTTCGAAGTCACATATATTGCAGGTGGAAATAATTCAGAGTTACTAGAACAGCAACGTGAGCTATTAGGTTTAAGCAAAGATCAAGCACGAAATGCTATAGAAGAACCTGAAGTTTTAACAGAATTCTCAACTGCCTCTGATGTCGACATTGTGGTTAACGGCGTAGTTGGTTTTGCTGGTATGCGAGCAACGTTTGCAACCCTTAAAGCAAACAAAATTTTGGCACTAGCAAATAAAGAGAGTTTGATCGCTGCAGGGCCAGTTGTTAAAAATATTGTGACTAATTCTAGATTTTCGGGTCAGATTATCCCCGTGGATTCAGAACATAGTGCTATCTGGCAGTGCCTAAAGTCTGGAAAGAAAAACGAAGTAAAAGAGATTGTACTCACAGCTTCTGGGGGGCCTTTTAGGGGCTGGAATAAAGAACAGCTTAAATCGGTTACAAAACAACAAGCATTAAAACATCCAACTTGGTCAATGGGTGCAAAAATCACGATAGATTCTGCAACGTTGATGAACAAAGGATTAGAAGTAATCGAAGCTCACGAATTGTTTGATATGGATTTTGAAAATATAAAAGTAACAGTGCATCCTCAGTCAATTGTGCATTCGATGGTGACTTTCGTTGACGGTGCAACTATTGCCCAGCTTTCGCATCCAGATATGCGTCTGCCGATATCAATTGCTTTGGGTGTTGAAGATCGACTTGATCATCCTTATGGAATGATGGACTTTTCTGAATCTTATAATCTGGAATTTTCTGCACCTGATCGAGAGGCTTTTCCTGCATTAAATCTCGCTTACGAAGCGGGGAAGTTAGGTCAAGGAGCGCCAGCAATGCTTAGCGCTGCAAATGAGGTCGCAGTAGATGCATTTTTGAACGATAAAATCAGTTTTTGTGATATAACAGAAGTAGTGGACGAAACATTACAGGATGGTATTACATCTGTCGATAATGAAGACGACGTATATGAAGCAGATAATATTGCCAGAGATAGAGCGAATCGTTACGTAGAAAAGAGAATTGCATAATGCTAGGAACCGATCATTTCACAAATTTGCATTGGGGTAGAGCAAGATCAATTACTGCGTTAGTGCTAATCCACGTAGTGTTTGGATTATTGTTGTACTTTCCAACCTCTAGAGGTTACGCCCTTGTAGGTCTAGCGTTGATGGCATCAGTGATGTTGCATGAAGCTGGTCACTTTATAGCTGCTAAATGGGCAGGTATGAAAGCAACCGAATTTTTTGTTGGGTTCGGTCCACGCATTTGGTCCTTTACTAAAGGCGAAACGGAATATGGTCTCAAGGCAATTCCTTTGGGCGGCTACGTGAAAATTATCGGGATGACTTCTGCTGAAGAAGTTGATAAGGAAGATGAAGGTAGAACTTATCGCGAAGGCAAAACGCACAAAAAACTAATCGTTATCTTGGCTGGGGTTACAGTTAATCTGATTCTTGCTTACCTGTTGATTTTTTCAGTTTTAGTTTTCAAAGGTGTAGCTGTAGATCGAGCAGATAACCGAGCTGTAATTGAGACTGTAAATCCAAACTCTCCTGCAGCAAAAGCAGGAATTAAACCAAACGATGAAATAATTGCAATCGATGGAGAACGCGTTGAAAGCTTCGATGCTTTGGCAGAAAATATTCGCGCGAAAAATGTTGGAGACGAAGTTGAGATCACATACTTGCGTGATGGAGAAGAAATAAATGCTCGTGCAGAATTGATTTCTGCGGTTAATGAAAAGGGTGAATCGATTGATCAGCCAATCATCGGTGTGACTCCTGTATTTCTTTATGAAAGAGTGAACCCAATTGAAGCAACAACTATGACGTTTGATGCTATGGGCAATGTTGTTGAATCTTCAGTCAATGTAATTATGAACCGTTTCTCTGCATCTGGTCTTCGTGAATATTCTCAGATTGTTGTAGAAGGTGATTATGAGCGTCAAGACCGGCCATCGTCAATTGCTGGAATTGTAGATTCCGGTGGTTTTATGGTTAACCAAGATATTTGGGTTTTGCTTCAGCTCATTGGTGTAGTGAATATTTTCCTCGCTTTGTTGAATTTGATTCCACTATTGCCTCTAGATGGAGGTCATGCTGCTATAGCTGCTTTTGAAGGGGTTGCGAGCAAAGTGAAGAAACGAAAAGTGACCGTAGACATCAATAAATTGATGCCGATAACGATAGCTTTTGTCGGATTTATGCTTTTAATTACTCTCGGTACGCTCTGGCTAGACCTGCTACAAATTACGTCCTAGTCTTATAGGCGTGATTGAACGTAAAAAAACACGTCAGATAAAAATTGGTAATGTCCTCGTTGGTGGAGATGCTGAAGTAACCGTTCAGTCAATGACCACTACGAAAACATCAGACGTCGATGGGACACTTGCTCAAATCTATGCGCTAAAAGGTGCGGGGTGTGACATTGTCCGTTGTACATGTAACGAGATCGAAGCAGCAGAAGGTTTAGCTCAAATTATTCCGCGGTCACCATTACCTATTGTTGCTGACATTCACTTTCAATATAAACTCGCGTTAGCTGCAATGGAAGCAGGTGTGCATGCACTTCGCTTGAACCCAGGAAACATTCGCAAACCTGAACAGATAAAAATCGTCGCATCCGAAGCCAAAGATCGAGGCATCCCGATACGAATTGGTGTAAATGCTGGATCACTAGATCCTGCACTTTATGAAAAGTATGGGGGAGCTACTCCTGAAGCATTGTGCGAATCCGCCCAAAAAGAATTGGATTACTTCCGTGAAGTTGATTTTGAAGATGTAAAAATTTCCGTAAAGGCTTCCAATGTTCGTTTGATGGTTGAGGCATATCGAATGTTGAGCGAACAAGTTGATTACCCGTTGCACTTGGGAGTTACAGAGGCAGGACCTCCGCCAAATGGTCTGATCAAATCAACAGCTGGGATTGGTACTTTGTTAAACGAAGGTATCGGAGATACAATCCGATATTCTTTAACTGCTGATCCTGTTGAAGAAGCAAAAGCAGGTCGAGCATTGCTTGAAGCTTTGGGTCTTCGCGAAAGAAGCGGATTAGATCTAATTGCTTGTCCTAGTTGTGGACGCACAGAAATTGACGTTATTGAAGTTGCTGGCAAAGCACAAAAAGTTTTAGAAGACAAAGACATTCCACTACAAATTGCAATAATGGGTTGCGTTGTTAATGGACCAGGAGAAGCCCGCGAGGCGGATCTTGGTATTGCTGCAGGGCGAGGCAAAGGTCACCTGTTTGTCAAAGGCCAAGTTGTAAGGGTGGTGCCTGAAGATGAAATGGTCGACGCACTAGTTGCAGAAGCTCATGCAATCATGGAAGAAGGAATTGAAGCACGTATTGCGAAAGCTGACAAAAGCGCAGCTGCAGAAGCTGAAGCTACACGTGAAGAACTCATCAACATCCAAGGCCTAGATGCCAACAATGCATCCGCAAAAATCGAAAAAATAGACGAACTCACCTCCTGAGGACTGACCCTCCATTTCAGTCAAATGAGACATATTGCACCAGCTGGTTTTCCGAGATAGTATTTATTGAGCCTAGAAAACAAGGAAGTAAAATGCCAACAAATGCACCAGGTCAATCAATAGATTCGCGATCAGATTCAAAAGAAAAGTCCGTTGAAGTCTACAGCGGTTTTGCAATGACAGATCGCGATATTCCAATAGTTTTACGAGTTGGTATTGACGACAATCGGAACCCATTTGTTGAGTTGCAGATTGGCCATGATTCAGGACGACTTGCTCCTCAAGCTTTCGATCCGTATGAGAGAATTAGGGTCTACAGAGATAATCAAGCATTTCAGACGAAGTTCAAGCTATATGGTCGAACTGGCGGTTCAAGTGGTACTTGGTCATCGTTGCCTGATTTTGAAATGAATGAAGGATTGCCTTTATCTAAACGCGAGTTTATAGCTAATACAATTTCTCAAAATCAGAAAACTATTGAAGATGCTCTAGGCGGTCCTGAATGTGGAATAGGGATTAATGATTTAGACCACATCCAACAATTCATTAATTTTACATTTGGAACAAGACTTCGGTTTATCGTCCGAGGACTCTAACCTTTTTACCGGGCTACGAACTCCCGGTCGGCAAAATATGTCCGAATTGACCATTATGTAGGGTCATACCCCCGGGTAATTGGTTATTCGCGAAAGCCTGCCATCTGGCGGGCGTGATCATCAATTGACCAGATGATGAGTTCTGAGTTTTCGCTCGCTTTAACTTTTAATCCATCTTCAGGCTCAGTAATCATTATTGCAGTGCCAGTTTCGTAATTCGTATCACCAATTGTTACCGACCCTTTTGCAGGATAGACAAATAACATTTTATTTATTGGCAAATCAAAAGTCGTTTCGTCTTTAAAGCGGCCAGCATAGAAAGACGCCTTGTCGTTGTGTAGATGAATCGGTGCATCAAATTCACCGCTTGCAACTAAACCAAGTTCACCTTCGACTAAATGATTAGCATCGAATTCTTGGTAACGAGGCTCAACCCCTTTTTTGTCAGGCAGTACCCACATTTGCATTAGTAAAACATCGTTATCGGGATCGGGATTTACTTCGCTATGTACAACACCCGAACCTGCGCTCATTTGCTGAACTTGTCCGGGAGTTATAGTTCCGCTGTTGTCTCCATTATCATCATGTTTTAATGAACCTTCAAAAATCCAAGTTACAATTTCCATATCTCGATGAGGATGCATCGGAAAACCGGTACCTGCTTTTACTAAATCGTGATTTGCTACCAATAGGTCACCAAATCCGTTTCGCCCATCTTTGTAATGATGAGAAAAGTTAAAAATCAAATTGGTTTTGAGCCAACCAATATCAGTTCTAAATCTTTCTTCGGGTTTTATAGTTTTTATATCCATCATGTCAGTATATAACGTTCAAATTTGAACTATATTCCAATTCAGGAAGCTCGCCCTAAAATCCTAGAAAAGCCAGATCTTTTTGGTGGGGTAGGAGCATCATGAAAGGATGCAATTTTATCAAGTCCAACAATAAATTTTGCTAGCTCGCCAGAGTTGGTATCAATAATGTTTCTTGTGCTCGGAAGATCAGGACTAGGCGATTTGTCTTGTTCGTGTTGATGAATTTCGAACGCAAGATGAGACTCGTGGTCGATTTCGCCAAGTTTTACTTCGAGGGCGCACAAAACAGCAGAAGCCGTCCTGCAAAAATCACTCAGGAAAGAATTGCCCTCGAAAGTCCGATGGGTATTTTTACCTGGGCCTGCTTTAAATACTGCAATTTTTGTTCTATAAGCTTCAATGAAATCTTGTATTTCGCGTGTTTCGGTATAAGGAATCTGTAGCATCGATAGGTCTTTGATCGTCTTCGAAAGTTTGGCTGATTCATTTTGTATCGCTCGGTGAGAATAAATATCACCTGATTCAAAGGCTAAACAAGGTTCAAAGAGTTCCTGAAAAATACTTGAAGCATCATCAGTTTCAGATAGAGAAGAATCTACAAGAGTAAGTTGAGAGCGAGCAGAAGAATCAGGTCTATTTCGTAAAGGTCCATCTGCAGGAGTTGTGATATCTGCTATTGACATAATTGTTCCTTTTTAAAGGGAACTACAAACTAGCTCTATGTAAAGAGATTTGTCAAGATCGATCGTGTGTATTATTTCATGTTTTATCCCTTCTGCGACTAGTGTGGATATGGCAAATTAAGGGATCTATGAAACTCGAAATCGATATTGCTGCTCAAGCACTTGGCGCACGCAGAGGAAGCATAAAAACAACAAATGGCGTTTTTCAAACCCCAGTCTTTATGCCGGTAGGGACAAGGGGGGCGATCAAGACTATTGCTCCACACAATTATAAAGAACTTGGTGCAGAAATAGTTCTAGGTAACACTTATCACCTGATGCTTCGACCCGGAGCAGACTTGATCGATCAAATGGGCGGACTTGCAAAATTTACGGGATGGCAGGGTCTCACTCTTACGGATTCTGGTGGTTACCAAGTATTTTCTTTGAAACCAAAATTTGATGAAACGGGAGTATATTTCCGCTCTACTTATGATGGCGATCTAATCCACTTTACTCCTGAAGATGCAGTCAAGGTTCAGGAAAAAATCGGAGCCGATATTCAAATGGTACTAGATGTTTGTTCTGCTCTTCCCGCATCTTTTGAAACTCTAAAAGATGCAGTTGAAAAAACTTACGACTGGGCTAAGAGGGCAAAAGCCGCACACGATCGAACAACTGATCAAGCACTTTTTGGGATAGTGCAAGGTGGCGACAATGAACAGCTAAGAATTGAATCGGCTGGGTTAACTACTTCTCTCGACTTTGATGGTTACGCTGTTGGTGGAGTGAGTGTCGGCGAGACGCGCGAAGCGATGATTAGAGTTGTTGACATTATTGCTGACAATAATTGTCTTCCCGAAAATCAACCTAGATACTTAATGGGAGTTGGCGATCCTGTTGGAATTATTGAATCGATAATGCGAGGAATAGACATGTTCGATTGTGTTTTGCCTTCAAGGCTTGCTCGTCATGGAGTATTGCTTACCTGGCAAGGAAAGTTGCATATAAGAAGGCAAGATTTCAAATTAAGTGAGGATCCGATAGATAAAGATTGCCCATGCCAAGTTTGTGCAACTTACACCAGAGGTTATTTAAGGCACCTTACGGCAACAAAGGAAACTTCAGCAGCTTACCTCTGCACTTTGCATAATTTGGCCTGGATGTTTGATTTTGTATCTGAGATTAGAAAGGCAATAGAAACATCCCCAGAAGCGCTTATTGCCCTGAGAAATCGGATTGTGGAGTTGTACGGAGAATAGCTTCCTCGAATAGGGGTAATTGTCCCATATTGCGCCATTTATACTGCTGCGGTAGAATTATACGATGGATGATACTCAACTCTCATTTGGATTTCCTTCGATAAACAGACCGCAGAAAAGCTCCGGTGCTGTAGCGGTTTCTACTATGTTGCCAGAAAATATACCTGGTGGAGATGTTACTGAAAAGATAACTGTTGGTGTCGATAGATATGGACGTACATATATTGAAATAATATGTGATGATTCGGCTTTGATCGACATGACATATAGAGATGAAGCAATTGCTAAGATTCTAGGTTTAACAAAAGCAGAAATGGTTTCAGCTGGTAAGGCAAATGCGGTAAGGGGAGAAATGACTCCTGATCAGTTGGTGCGAGCCAAAAAAATGGAAGGCCAACGAACGTATTTTCTAGATTCTTATGGTACTCATCGTATTGGCGGAGGAAAAGGTCCGACCTTTGAAACAAACATAAAGGCCAAAGCAAGAGCCGTAATTGATCCCGATGCTTTTGAAAGGCATAAGTCATTGTTAGAACATAACGCTGTAAAAATCTCGGAATTGGTTAATTTTGGTCTTGCTGAAAAAGTGTTTACAAAAGAACAAGCTAGATCGATTTTTGAAATTGCACATAAAGCTTTTGGTATCAATATTGATCCGTTAGGCGGTAGCATGTATCGACGTATGTGAAACTGTGTATTTAACGGACAAAACGCGCATATCGTCAGCTCTTCTCCTTTGAAAATATAAGTATTTCTGTGCTATGATTTAGTGTCCGCAGCCTATAAATCAGGATCCGCGTGGGGAATTTACCCCCGCGTTTTTTGTTTTATGGGCATATATTCATGTAACTAGGAGGTATGAATGTCAGTTGTAAAAGACATAACAGACAAAATATCTCCAGTCGTTGATAAGAACGGTTACAGGCTTTGGGATGTAAAACTGACTAAGGCAGGGAAGCGATCGATAGTTTCCGTGACAATTGACAAAGAGGGCGGACCTACACTTGACGGTATAGCGGATTTGAGCAAAGCAATTGCGCCGATCTTAGACGAAATGCCAACTCTCGAAAACGCATATCATCTCGAAGTTGCGTCACCCGGATTAGAACGATCCCTAATTACTCCAGAGCATTTTCAATGGTCAAAAAATCTTGATGTCGCAATTTCTCACCGCTCTGACGGAAGTCTTACAAGAACTAGAGGAAAATTGATAGAAGTATCTCCATCCGTTGTGAAAGTACAAACTGAAGATGGCGATGTAGTGATCGAATTAGAAACAATAACAAAAGCCCACACGATTTTTGATTTCAAAAAAGCAATGAAACAAAATCCTAACAAGTCTGATCAAGAAATTGATGAGCAAGGAGAATCTGATGAATAACACAGAAATGATGCAAGCACTAAAAGCTGTTGCCCAAGATCGTGGAGTAGATGAAATAGTTTTATTGCAAGCTTTGGCTGATGCGCTAGTTACTGCATATAAGAGATTTCCTGAATCAGCTGAGGAAGCTGAAGTTGTGATTGATCCTGATACTGGAGATATCCGTGTGATGGCTCAAGAGTTAGACGAAGATTACAACATTATTCGAGAGTGGGATGACACACCTGAGAACTTCGGGCGTATCGCTGCACAAACCGCAAAACAAGTTATTACACAACGAATCAGAGAAGTTGAACGTGATGTGAAATTCGCTGAATATTCTGGTCGTGAAGGAGACATTGTTACAGGTATTGTTTCTCAAGCTGACCATCGTTATACATTGTTGGATCTCGGAAAAGTAGAAGCGCTTTTACCTCAAAGTGAACAAGCTCCGATGGAACGCTACGAACATTCAAAACGTTTAAAGGCATACATTGTTGAAGTTCGCAACACGCAAAAAGGCCCGCAAATTGTTGTATCTCGAACACACCCTGGATTAGTTGAAGCGTTGTTCAGATTAGAAGTACCAGAAATTGAACAAGGTGTTGTAGAAATAAAAGCGATCGCTCGAGAGCCTGGAAGAAGAACCAAAATTGCTGTTTACTCTACTGACGAAAACGTTGATCCAGTTGGAAGTTGCGTAGGTGCATCAGGTGGACGCGTTCGCGAAATAATGACAGAACTTCGCGGTGAGAAAATCGATATTGTTCCTTATACAGAAGATCCTGTTGAATATGTTCGTGCAGCTTTATCGCCTGCTAAAAATATTCAACAAGTACACTGCGACTACGAAACAGGTACAGCTCTAGTGGTAGTTCCTGATCAACAGTTGTCATTAGCAATTGGAAAAGAAGGCCAAAATGCACGTTTAGCTGCACGCTTAACTGGTTGGAGAATTGACATCCAAGCTGAATCAGAAGTTAATGGATCATCTGGAGAAGAAGCATCTCAATCAAGCGATGATCAAAGTGATGATCAATCAGTCCAAGAAGAAACTGAAGTTGTTGTAGATTCGACTGAAGCTACTAATGAAGTAGAAGAAGCTGCAGAAGCATCGAGCGAAAAAGAAAGCACTTCAGAATCTGCTTAATGAGATATTACGCAGATTGTGCATTTAACATGCACTTTCTGAGAGACTAGAAGAAAGTTATACAAGGGGATTTGTGGCAGCCAAGAAAGTAAGAGTCTATGAACTAGCAAGAGAGCTAGGTGTTGAGAACTCTGTCGTGATTGATTTAGCGACCGAGCTTAAGATTGGTGTGAAATCACACTCATCTTCTATTGATGATCCTTCAGCAGATCGAGTTAGAAGACTTTGCGATTCAAAAGGATTGCGCCGGGACCCTATTGTTGAGGAACCTAAGAAAGAAAAGAAAGCTGCAACGAAAAAGGCAGTTGTTTCATCTAGTTCTCGAGCCAAAAAACCTGCAGTGAAAGCTGAAGTCTCTGACGAAGCGATAGCCGTTGAAACTGAAACAAAGGCGCCAGCTGCAAAAAGTAAAGTAATTAGATCAACAGCACCTGTTGCTCCAGATCCAAATGCCCAAGAGCGAATATCTGAACAACTAAAAGAAGAAGAAGCAATAGCTAAGGCCGTAGCGCGTGTAAGTGGTGCAGCCCCTATGCCTCCAGCAAGAAGAGGGCCAACTCCACCTCCACCTCCCGGCCGAAGAATTCCACCTCCACCTCCAGGTGCACTTGGTGTTCGAGGAGCACAAAATCGTGGAACTAAACCTGCGGGAGATTCTCGTGGAGGAGCAGGACCTCGTGGATCTGGTGCAGGTCAAACAACTTTCCCTACACCAAATACACAGAATTTCCCTCCGTCTTCTCCAGGCGGTAAAGGTCGAGGTAGTGGATATCAAGGTCGTGGCGGTCCAGGTGGACCCGGCGGTGGTAGAGGTCCTGGCGGAAGTGGACGCAAAAAGAAGAAGAACAAAAAGAGAGTTCAAGAAGATCTACAAGCTCAACAAAATACACTGACAGCTGCAAATGCTCCAGTGCCTGAAGGCGAGATTGTTGTAACGCGAGGTATTACCGTCCAAGAGTTCGCACCGAAACTGAATCGAACAACAGCTGACTTAGTTAAAATGATGTTCGAAGCAGGTGAAATGCTAACTGCAACTCAATCTCTAGCTGATGAAATGATTGAGCTCATTGCAGAAGAACTAAAAGCTCAAGTGTTGATCGTTGAGGCTGGACAAGAAGAAGAAATAGAACTACTTGCGCTACTTGGCGAAGAAGAAGAAACGGATGATGCTGATCTTGTTCCTCGGCCTCCAATTGTTACGGTTATGGGTCACGTTGATCATGGTAAAACTACTTTGCTTGATACGATTCGTAATGCAAATGTTGCTGCTGGAGAATCTGGTGGAATCACGCAACACATTGGTGCTTATCAAACAACGCACAACGGTAGACCAATAACTTTTATCGATACGCCGGGTCACGAAGCGTTTTCCCAAATGCGTGCACGTGGTGCAGATGCAACTGACGTTGCGATTTTGGTTTGTGCAGCAACTGATGGAGTTAAACCACAAACGGTTGAAGCTCTTAATCATGCGCGAGCAGCAGAAGTTCCAATTATTGTTGCTGTAACGAAGGTAGATGTTGAAGGCGCAGATCCACAACGTGTTCGACAGGAGCTAACGGAACATGAACTCATTCCTGAAGAGTGGGGTGGTTCAACAATGTTCATCGATGTATCTCCAAAAACCGGTCAAGGTATGGATGATCTTTTAGAAGCAATATTGTTGGTTTCTGAAGTTGAGGATCTTAAAGCAGATCCAACCGGCGATGCACGTGGTTATGTTTTGGAAAGCCATCTCGATCCTGGGCGTGGTCCGGTTGCGACAGTGCTTGTTAAAAAAGGCGAGCTCAATATTGGAGACATCGTTGTTGCTGGCCAAGGCTGGGGTAAGATCCGTGCGATGTTTACAGACGATGGAAAGTCTGTAGAAACAGCACATCCATCAGATCCTGTGCTGGTACTTGGACTTTCTTTCGTGCCAAATGCTGGAGATGATCTGCGTGAAGCTCCTAATGAACGTGTAGCTCGTACTGTTGCTGATGCGCGTGAACGAAGAAGAAGACTCGCAAATGCTATTGGTGGATCACTGTCATCTGGTGCGAAACTTGAAGACATATTCTCTGCTGTAGCTCGAGGTGAAGTTGCTACCCTTAACTTGATTGTAAAAGCTGATACACAAGGTTCTGTAGAAGCATTGACTGAGTCGTTGAAGAAGCTAGATAAAGATCATGAAGAAGTTCGCTTGAGTTTTGTTTCTAAAGCTGTAGGTGGAATTACTGAAAGCGATGTATCACTCGCAAGTGTTTCTAATGCAACAATTATTGGATTCAACGTTCGTCCTGATAGAAAAGCTCGAGATGCTGCAGAAGAAGCTGGCGTTGAGATTCGAGCATACGAAATCATTTACAAAGTACTAGAGGATATGGAAGCAGCACTTAAGGGTATGCTTGCTCCAACATTTGAAGAAGTTGTTACCGGTGAAGCAGAAGTTCGCGAAATCTTCTCTGTACCTAAACTTGGTAAAGTTGCTGGATGTTACGTTCAAAGCGGTGTCATTACTAGAGGATCGAAAGTACGATTCTTGCGAGATGGTGTTGTTATTTGGAAGGGTTCCATTGTTTCTCTTCGTCGCGAAAAAGATGATGTTAAGGAAGTCAAGAGTGGATTCGAATGTGGTGTTGGTTTAGAAAACTATACCGATCTTAAATCAGGCGATATCATCGAAACTTACGACGAAAAAGAAGTCGAACGCTAACCTTCCCGGAGTCCCCGGAGGACTGACCCTCCAAAAGGGACGAATCACCCGGGCGATTCATCCCTTTTGGAGGGTCAGTCCTCCGGATAGGGTTGCGGGATTTTGGGATTCGAGATAGTCTTTGAAGACTATGAGGGCATGGACGCTTGCTGGTTTATTTATTCTATTTATCGTTTTTACGTTGAGTTCAAATGCAAATGCGAATCCTGAAATTGAATCTAGGTTCGCTCCAGGTGCTGACGGCGAATCTGTAAATTATTCAGGATCAATTCGTATTCCGTCAACTGGTGAAAGCCAATCACCAAGTTCGAGTGCAAGAAGAGTTGGACCATTCGTAAGTAGTTCTAATTGGTTGCCAATGGTCTCTGATGGTTGTGAACCATCGAGTGTGGCAGACGAAGAAGATCCTAGAACTATTGTTGGTCCTCCAGGTGATGGATCATTGCGAGTGACATTTATTTCTCGACGCGACACTGGAGAAAGTATCCGGACGATTTATGAATGTTACGATCCAATTTCGAATGTTTCATTAGTACCCGTAATGCCACCAACTTATGAAGAGATCTGGGAGAGTTTATATAGCTCGCTATTTAATGCTCAAGCTTCAGTCTCTGCAGCCTATGTTGCTCCGCACTCTCCGGGTCTTACTGGATTAGAAACAAATGTTTGGGCAGTGTTCCCTGATGGACAAAGCATTTCTCGTGATTTAACTTTTCCAGGCGGATACAGATTGCAGGCACAAGCATATATAAGCGAGGTTACGATTTTCGTTACCAATCCAGACGGGCAGATCCAGAAATTAGTCTCGCGAACTCCACTAGATGGTGAATCTATTGATGGAGGCCGTTTTCAAAACCCACTTACAAAACACGTTTTTAAAAACAAAGGTCCACATACAATCACCACAGCAATCATATGGAGTGGCCAAGATACAATTTTAAGCGGAGGGCTGCTTTCTGATCCGATATCTATCCCAATAGGGGATGTGAGACTTGAACTCAATAGGAGTTATGTAGTGAATGAATTATTGCCTTCTTTAGTTGATTAACCTACAGCTAGCTTGACATCTTCATTTACAATTTCCCCGCCTAGGGTATTCAATCCACTACGAAGTCCAGGCATTTCATCTATAGCTTGTTTGACACCTAGCGTAGAAAGCGCAACAACATAATCGATGGTCGCATTTGTTAGTGCAAAAGTCGAAGTGTAAGGTACAGCTCCTGGCATATTCCCAACTGCATAATGTAAAACACCATCTACCTCATAAACAGGGTCCGCATGCGAGGTTTCTCGTGAAGTTTCAATACAGCCACCTTGATCGATTGCAGTATCTACAACAATTGCTCCTTTTTTCATCGTAGAAACCATTTCTTTTGTAACAACAATTGGTGCACGTCCTCCAGGTACTAACACTCCACCTATGACTGCGTCAGCGTGAACAATCTTTGAGGCAACATTTTCCGGTGTGGAATTTAGCGTATCGAATTGTCCTGGATACTGAACTTCCAGATCTTTTAGTCGATGTTCGTTTATATCCATAAGCAAAACGTCCGCACCCATTCCAGAAGCAATGAGTGCTGCATTCAATCCAACGTTTCCTGCGCCTAAAACCATAACTTTTGCTTTATCTACTCCAGTTGCACCTGACATTAGAACGCCTCTGCCTCCTTGAGGTTTTTCTAAAAATCTTGCAGCTACTTGTGCTGAAAGTTTTCCCGCAATTTCAGACATTGGAGCTAACAATGGAAGTTTTCCATCTACATAAACTGTTTCATATCCGATGGCAGTGGTTTTACTTTCACAGAGTGCTTTTGCGACATCGGGATATGCAGCCAAATGTAGATATGTGAATAGAGTTAAGTCCTCACGAAAGTATTTGAACTCACTTGGTTGTGGTTCTTTAACCTTGAGTACTAAATCTTGTTTCCATGCAGTTTGTACATCACATACACTTGCTTGTGCGAGACCATACATTCCATCTGTCAAATGAACGTTTTCGCCAGCGCCTTTTTCTACAAAGACTTTGACACCCAGATCAAAAAGCCTTTTTGCTCCATCGGGTGTAAGTGCAACTCTTGATTCATGATCTTTAATTTCTTTTGGGACGCCGACACTTAACATTCAAATAAGATTAGTTTAAAAAATGCTCAACTGTGTATAATTTGTTGTTAACGACCGATAGATCTGCTAAAACTTCCCGCATGCTCTAAAACGGCTATGGCATATGCATTTGTTTTTGCGCGATTTCGGTCAGTGATTTGTCCGCCGTTGTATTCTTGTAACGTTCGATGAATATCTCCAGTATTATGAACTGATTTTTTCACCATGATTGCTGATGCCAATGCGGAATCATAAACGTTCCATGGATCAGCTATTCCATCTCCGTTACCGTCAGCGCCGTGTCCTGGGCGCCCGGCTTCAGCGGCTGGTCCTGTTAGTTCTCCCCATTGACCTGCACGTTCTCGACCAGTATCACCTTTCCAACATCCATTTCTACCTCGATGGAAGTTGTCCCACGTACATGGAAGAAATTGCATAGGTCCTGATGCGCCTGCGCTATTTGACGTTCCTGGATCTCGACATATTTTATCGTGATTTGCTGCATCTCTTGCTTTACCAAATCCATCTCCGCATTCAACTGCACTGATGCCTCTCAGTACCCCAGCATCGACTCCAGTTATTGCTTCTGCACACATAATTGCTTGAAAAGTATCCTCAGCAACATTATCTGGTCTATCTACATTTGGTTTAAAGTCTTTGCAGTCAAAAGATGTATTAGTGGAGTTCAATGACGGAGGTCCAGGTTGCGTCTCTGGGACTAGACCTGGCATTGGAGTCTGAGGAGTTGCAGGCTGTTGTGGTGCAGCATATTCTCCATCAAGCGAATTATAAATCTCTCCTGGAGCTAATGAATGTGCCTCTGAACTTGTTTTATCAAAAGGATTGTTCATCAAACCAAAAACAGCAATACCTGCAACACCATATACTTTGATTTTTGTCATTAATCTCATTTGTTACCTGCCATTTATGGAATAGTGCCAAGCTTCAGATGGAAGATTTAGCAATCCATGTTTGGGTGCATTTGCCATCAAGTAAGCATCTTCGCGAGAACCTCGAGTAACTATTGAATGTAAACCTTCAGAATTTGGTGCAGTGAAATCAACAGCCAATCCACGCTCATGCATTGAAAGTCCTGGCTGCGCTGTAGGTACACGACAGGCTCCTGCACTTTTCTTAAACATGTCAGACACATTCCTAGAATCGCCGCAACCGTTTCTTACTCTTGCATCAACTTGAGTATTTGTAGTGCGCGCACCCCAACCTCCAAATGCAAAACCATCAAGATTTGCTTGGTCTAAAAGATTTTTTAATCCTTCAGCAATGCTTGAATGAACCTTAAATTTGTAAACATCTACTAATCCGTTCGGAAGTTTTCCAGTAGAAATTGGGTTGCGATCTAAATCTATAAAACGCTGTCTAAGGTTTAAAGCATGTCCTAAAACGGAATCAGTGGCGAAAGGTCTGCCTCTATTGACGATTTCTTGTTCAAGGGATGCATAAAGGCTAAATCCATTTGCATCGTTTGGTGAATTGAAAACACGATCAGATACTTTCTGCATTGCATCTCGAGTAAAGCCAATCAGATTTTCATCACGATTCGTTAAAGGATCAACACCATTCAATTGCAAAATGTGAGTGTGATATGAAGCAACAATAAACCAAGGGATTCTTGTTGTTTGTTCTATCTCGGCAATTACAGGTATCAGTCCGTTTGCCAAACCCAAATCAGTATCTGGAGAATTGGGGTCAGGCATTGTTGTTGCAGGGTTGGATCCATCAAGCGAGTTGAAAATGCCATTGTTTTCTTGGGAACCAGCCGCTTCACTTTTGCCTGTAATTCGATCGAGCATAACTGATGCAGAAGCTGCCCCAAATCCAACCATAAAGACACGTCGAGTAAAGGATGTTTGACCCATTGTTTGACCTAGTCGATTATCAGAGTGGTTTTTATCTGCCACCGATAGCTACAGCAGTTGTACAAGTAGCTTCTATAGTGCGCGATCCGTCTTCTGTTGGGGTGACAACACTTCCAACGACTTTGATCTCTTTAATTCTTGAACCATTAGGAGCAAAAATTTGAGTACTCTTAACATCTTTGTTGCGTTCTATTTCAATGATGTCGCCTTTTTTCTCTTCGGTGACAACATTTCCGTCAGCATCTGTTCGTTCTTGAACAGTGTCGATTGAAAACGCAGGTATTGCTTCGCCATTACCGCCAGGTCGAGCATAAGTAAGTGCACGAGCATCTCCTGTATCTGGATCAATTGTGGCGCCAAGCATTACTTCAACTCCGTCAGGACCAGGAATTGCGCAAGTATTAAGCCCATCCACTCCTGCTAATGATGACATTTGTGATACTGGGTTACCGTATCTGAATTCTTGCCAGAAGCTATCCCATCCTTTTTTAGCAAGGATTCCACCTCCGCCAAGAACAACAGCACCTGCTCCAAAAACTAGTGTTGCGCGACGAAGTTTATTGACGGCAGATCTAGCAGGCGTATTACTTTGATTTTCTTTTGGAGCTCGTCGACGGCGAGATCTCGGTTTTTCTACTTCTGGAATGATTGTGTCAACCATGAATCCTCCATGACCATGTTTAAAAACGAACTACACCAGACTAGGCGATATGTCCGTATTGTGTCAAATGTCAAATAATATTACTAAAAGGTAATTTAAGGATAAACATGAAATTTCCCTAGTCAACGGGGCAAAAATCAATATTGCAGATCTAATTTCAGACTAGCGTAGGTGGCAAATCACATTAAAGGATGGATTATGCCACTCAAAAACTTCATAAATGGTGAATTCGTAGACGCTATTTCAGGGGAAACCCTAGAGATAATAAACCCAGCTACTGGCGAAGTAATAGATCAAGTCGCTGAAAGTTCGGCCCCGGATGCTGATCGAGTGGTTAATGCCGCAAAAACTGCATTCGAGAAGTGGGGCAATACTACCCCTCGAGAGAGAAGCGAGAAATTATTGGCACTAGCAGATGTGATTGAAGCCAATATTGATGAATTAAAACATCTCGAAACATTAAATGTTGGTAAACCTGTATCAATAGTTGAATTCGAATTTGATTTAACAGTAGATAACATTCGCTTTTTTGCAGGGGCAGCTCGAACGCTATCAGCTCAAGTCGCGGGTGAGTATCTAGAAGATCACACTTCATATTTGCGTCGTGATCCTTTGGGTGTAGTAGTTGGAATCGCTCCTTGGAATTATCCACTTAATATGGCAACATGGAAACTCGGTCCTGCTTTAGCTGCCGGAAATACTTTTATACTAAAGCCTTCGGAATTAACTCCGTTGACCGCACTAAAACTTGATGAAAGATCTGCAGATATTTTCCCGCCAGGTGTATTTAATGTAGTAACTGGTCAAGGTGAAACTCTAGGTGATGCGTTAGTTAAGCATTCTGATGTTGCAATGGTTTCAATCACAGGTGATGTAAATACTGGAAAACTAATTGCAAAAAATGCTGCAGATTCTCTAAAGCGAGTGCATTTAGAACTCGGAGGAAAAGCACCGGTAGTTGTTTTTGATGATGCAGATTTAGAGCTTGTTGCACAAACCTTGACAGATATGGGTTATTACAACTCTGGTCAAGACTGCACAGCCCCTTGTAGAGTCATTGCCGGTCCGGGCATATACGAAGATCTCTTGTCAGAACTCGAATCGAAAGTTTCATCACTTGCCACAGGTGACCCTCTAAATCCTGATACTGCTGTTGGGCCCTTAGTCTCTAAAGAGCAACAAGAAAGAGTTGCTTCAATGGTGGATCGCGCAGTTTCTGAAGGTGCAAGTGTTGTAACTGGTGCTGAAAATATCGATGGTCCTGGGTATTTCTACAAACCAACAGTTCTTGCAAACCCATCTCAAGATTCTGAAATAGTTCAGCGCGAAGTATTCGGACCTGTAGTAAGTGTTCAACAATTCAGCGACGAAGCTCAAGCAATAGAGTGGGCAAATGGAGTCGACTACGGTTTAGCATCTTCGGTTTGGACAACTGATGTTGGTCGTGCAATGAGAATGACTAAGGCGTTACATTTTGGATGTGTATGGGTTAATGACCATATCCCAATCGTTTCAGAAATGCCTCATGGCGGTTTCAAGCAAAGCGGATACGGAAAAGACATGTCGATCTATGCTGTCGAACACTACACTGAGTTAAAACACGTGATGCTCAAGCACTAGAATTACTTAGTGCTCATCGTAGAAGACCTAACAATAGAAATCGGCGCTCGAACGCTAGTAAAAGACGCCACTTTTCGCATTGCACCTGGGGATAAAGTAGCTCTTGTGGGTCGAAATGGTGCCGGGAAAACTACCATGCTCAAAGCCATCGCAGGCGAATTTGATCGCTCTAAAGGTAATGTCGATTTGGGTGACTCCTTTGGTTGGTTGCGTCAAGAAGTGCGCGTAGGTGAAGGTGATATATCTCAGACCAAAGATACTTACGATTACATTCGTATGGCTCATCCTTTAGTTGAGGATGAAATTAAGTTACAAAAACTCCAGTTGGAAATAGACGAAAATGCTGATGATCTAGACAAACAAATGGCCGCAGTAACTAAATATTCGAGAGCGGAAGAAGAATTTCGCAATGCGGGTGGATACGAAATTACTTCTGAAGTTGAATCTATGGCAGATGGTTTAGGTATCACAGAAGAAATGTTACTTACTGAATTAGGAAATCTCAGTGGAGGTCAAAGACGAAAAGTAGAACTTGCGAGATTGCTCCTAAAAGGTGGGGAAGTTCTAATTCTTGATGAACCTACAAACCATTTAGATGTTGATGCAAAAAAGTTTGTGATGGATTTTCTTTCAACCACTAATGCAGGAGTATTAGTTGTTAGTCACGATATTGCATTGATGGATAGATCTCTTACACGAGTTCTTGCACTTGAAGACGGTCGACTTGAACAATACAACGGCAACTATTCTCAGTATCTGAAAGAACGTGATGAACGAGAAGAGATGAGAGCAAGACAAGCTTCAGTTTTACAGAAGGAAGCCTCTCGTTTGTCCGATACCAAAGCTAAGTTCGCCAAAGGAAACGCATCACATGCTGCGAAAAGACGAGCATTACAAAGGCGAATCGATTCACTTGCAACACTATTGAAAGATAAAGCACCCAAAGTCAAAGCAAGAGACGTTAACTTTAATTTTCCAGCCCCCATTCGTACCGGCGATATTGCATTAACAATCGAAGATGTTTCCAAATCTTTCGATGGAAATAGAATCTTTGATCCGGTATCGATGATTGTTGAACGTGGTGACTTTATTTTGATTTCCGGAAAAAATGGAGCAGGTAAAACAACTTTACTTAGATGCATTATGGGGATCTATGACCGGGATTCTGGAACTGTAAAACCAGGCAAGAATGCAACTCTAGGTTTTTATGCACAAGAACACGAAGATATTGACCCATACGAGACAGTGCTATCTCAGATGAATAATGTTGCACCTCGTATGGCTCAAACAGAATTGCGATCTGTGTTGGCTCACTTTGGTTTATATGGCGATGTTGCCGATCAACAAGCAGGAACTCTTTCTGGTGGAGAGAAAACAAAAATGGCTTTAGCGAGACTGATGGTAAGTAACGCAAACGTTTTACTTTTAGATGAACCAACAAACAACTTAGATCCATCTTCAATTGAGGCATTGCTCGGAGCGCTGCAAAGTTATGAAGGTACGATAATTTTGGTTAGTCACGATACGGATTTTGTCACTCAGCTAGCACCTACAAAAGTAGTGCATTTACCAGATGCTATGGTTTCACACTTTTCGCCTGAAATGTTATCTTCTATCGCAGAGACCTAGAACTCGGATCCGCTTTTGTTTCCATACTTTGTAGCACTCCATGGTGTGGATGATGGATATCGACTGAATCTACAATTTCAGAAATTTTTCTAGCAACAGCTCGCTGTTGTTTTTCAGGAATATTTGGTAAATATCTCAACACGTCATCTGCAATTTCTATTGCATGACTTAGATCTCCCCAGTCGCTATTAGCTATAAGTTCTGCTCCAGCAACTGCGCGTCTTGCAATTGGATATTCAAGAGATTCAACTATGAATCTTTTCTTTGACTCGCGATGTTTTTCAGCACACTCGTCAACCAATCTAGTTAAGTTGTGAGATTTATCGATTGTATTCACGCCAACTGCAATGCCATAATAGCCAGACAAACCGACAGCTGATAGTCCGGAAGATTTCGCAAAAAATTCCGTGAGAGGCTCTTGACCTTTTGTTGTCAACCAACCGCCTGAAACAACACCTGCAATTCCTAAACTTAGACGAGTAGAAATCTTTAGTGCGCGTAGAAATCTTGATGGTGAAGAACTGGCTTTCATTGCGCGGTTTTCTATGCCGTTTGAAACCTTCGTTAGATCGGCTTTTATTTTTCTTGCCTGATGTCGTGCTTTTGTCGCAAAGTAATGGGCTTGTGATCGAGGAATGTTCGAGTGGAGTTTATATTGGTGGTATAAGTCCGTGTTGATGAATGCTATTGAGGTCCAATCCATAGAGGGATATATTATACCGATTTTGGTCATATAAATGGCAAACAACGAATATTGCGAATTGGTTAGAGCGTGCGAAATCATTTTCCCAAAATGAGTCGAATGGCCTGTATAGATCTAGTCAAAAGTGTCGAAATACATTGTATCTTTGATATCAAAAGGGAATGATAATGAAAGCACTACGTAGAAAAACACTTTCGATTCTGACGGTAATGACCATGCTATCTTTTAGCTTGGTTGTATTTATCCCAGCCGCTGTGGCTGCACCACAAACCTTTACAGTTACATCAACTGCGGATTCGCCAGACGCGAACCCTGGTGATGGAGTATGCGAGACAGCGACTCCTGGTGAGTGTACTTTCCGCGCTGCTGTTCAAGAGTCGAATGCAAATGAAGGTGCAGATACAATTGAATTCAACATTCCTGGTGACCCTTCAACCGTTCACGTGATTTCACCAGCAACTCATGACTTTGCATTTACAGATGAAGTTCACATTAATGGTTATTCACAGCCTGGAGCATCAGCTAACACCGCTGTAAGCCCAAACCCAATCAATGCACAAATTCGAATCGAACTTGCAGGAACAAATCCAACTTCGATGTCTGGCGGTCTAGTATTTCTCGCTGGTTCTGAAGGTTCATCTGTAAGAGGGTTATCAATTTATGATTTCGCATTACCTGCAGGAGAACCAAATACAGCGAACGTAGTGCTAGTCGCATCTAATGTTACTGTTGCAGGTAACTTTCTAGGTTTGAAAGCTGATGGTTTTAGCATTGGCGAGGGCCAGAATGACATAAGTGTTTTGATCTCAGACAACGCAACGAATTACAACTTAGGTGGTGTAAATCCAGCTGATCGAAACATGCTATTTTCCTTCAGCGAGACCAATACCGCCGCTGCTGTGTTCGGTGGCGCTGAAGCAGGTGAAGTGTATGGAAACTATTTCGGAATTGCGCGAGATGGAGTGACAGACTTAACCCCGGGAGAAGCTGATGTGGTTGGCCTACAAGGCCCCTGGTCGATGGCAATGAATTTCACTTCAGCTTCAACAGTTCCAGGAAATATCGGTAACACAGTCGGAGGTCCTAACGCTGGTCAAGCAAACGTGATTTCTGGAGGAACGGTCGGAGTTATTTTATCTAGTGTAGGTAACATCGTTCAAGGAAATTACATCGGCACCGACTACACAGGTCAGGTAAACGAAAACCTAACTAATGGTGTGGGTGTTACCGTAACTGCAGGTTCATATAACTTAATTGGTGGAACTGGCGCTGGTGAAGGAAATATCATTGCTGGCACAAAAGGTGCAGGAGTATTGCTTTCATCATTTGAAATTGTGGATGTAGGATTTACACTCACTCCAGAATTCAATTCAGTTATAGGAAATTCAATATACGACATTGGCGTCTATGAGTATTCAAACTTCGGAACTTCAAATGTCGGTATAGACCTTGTTCATATGATTGATGTTAGCCCATCGAACTTTGTTCCAGATGTCTTCGAGCAACGTGGTCCAAATCCAAATGACGAAGGAGATGTCGATACAGGAGCTAATGGATTTATCAACTTCCCAGTTTTGAAATCAGCTGTACAAGTAGGAAGTAATCTTGAAGTTACTTTCGACCTAGATGCTGCTGGATCATCAGATGGCGATTATAGAGTTGAGTTCTTTGCTAATGATCGCTCAACTATCTTCGGTTATGGTCCAGGTCAAGACTATTTAGGTTCTGCGACTGTTCAAAATGGTGAGGATCTAGTTGCAACGATTGATGTAGGTGCAGGAGATATTTCTTATAAATCATTATCTGCAACAGCTACTGCAGCGTCAGACTTAACGCCTTGGGGTTATGGGAACACCTCTGAATTTTCTCAAAATATTCAGATTGGATCTGAACTCGATGTTGATGCTGATGGTATATCAAGTTCTATGGAAAACCTTGCTCCAAATAATGGCGACGGAAACAATGATGGGATACCGGATCGTTTACAGCCAACGATTTCATCTTATGTAATCGGTTCAACACCAGTTACCTTTGTGACAGATGGATGTTCAGCGAACGGGTCGGTTTCTTCTTTGCAAGTGGATTCACTAGATTCACTAGACAGTGGATATGCATATCCTTATGGACTGACTGACTTTAGTCTTAACTGTTCTCGAGGTGACACGGTTACAGTAACTAAATATGTTTACGATGATGCCAGCGATGACTTAGCAAACTATTCCGTACGAAAGTATATTCCTCATACAGATGAATATATAGAAGTTGAAGAAGCAACAGTTGAACGTCAAGATATCAATGGAAATAGCGCGTTGGTCTTAAGTTATGCAATTACAGACGGTGGTCAATACGATGACGATGGAGTTGCTAACGGAGTAATTGTTGACCCAGTAGGTTTAGCGAGAGTGTTGACTTCTTCAAACAATACCGATGACACAGGTCAAACTGGAAATAATCAGAACAGCTCTTCGAATGGGAATGGCAGCGCTGCGGGTGACGTAAATTCAGCTACTGGAACGCTAGTAAATACTGGTGCTAACAATCTTCAATTGCAGGTATTGTTTGCAATAATAATGTTGGCAGCTGGACTAAGTATCATTTCAGTAACCGGACTCCCAAAACTAACAAAACATAAATAGAGAAAAGGTCCGTCCTCTGAATCTTGTACTATCTTGCACTAGTGCAAGATAGTACAAGATTCAGAGGACGGACCTTTTCCGTTAAGAAGCTGGTTGGATCTGAGTGTCTATTTGGATTTTGATTTTTTCAGAAACTAAAAGGCCATCTCCAACAGGAACATTCCAGTCAATTCCGAAATCTTTTCTATTTACTTCACCTTTAATTTCAAAACCTGCTTTTGTGTTTCCCCATGGATCTTGGCCAACACCATCGAAGCTAAGTTCAAATTCGACAGGAAGTGTTTTACCGTTGATTGTTAAATCGCCAGCAAGTTTGTAGTCTCCACCGTCAGGAGAAATTGATGTTGAAACAAATTTCATCGTAGGGTCTTCGCTAGCTCCAAAAAAGTCCTGACTTTTCAGGTGGTTATCGCGATCTTCGTTTCCAGTATTTACGCTCAATAATTGAACTGTCGCTTCTACTGAAGAGTCTTGCAGAGTCTCTCCAACATTGATTTTTGCATCATAATCTGTAAATGTGCCGCGAACCTTTGTAAATCCAAGGTGGCGTGCCACAAAAGCTATTGATGTATGGCTGGGATCTATTTCCCAGGTTCCCTGTTTGATTGGTAATGACATTTTTTCTCCTTTTGTTGTTGAGTTCTTTGATCTTTAACAACTCTAGCAATAAAAATAGTTCAAATTTGAACAAAAAACCATTCATTGTGTAAAAATAGTAGATTACTAGGAGAAATAGGAGATGCTAAATGGGAAAGTTACCGCGAAGATGGCTAACCAAGCAAGAGCAAAAGCTCTGGAGATCATATTTAATGGCTCAATTCAGGCTTTTTAAATACCTAAATGATGATGTCATAAAGAATTCGGGATTTGATTCACTAACGTATGAGATTTTAGTGCACTTATCAGAATCTCCCTCTAGGAGCTTAAGAATGAATACTTTGGCTCAGAGGACTTCTACGGCAAAATCAAAACTAACTTATCGGATTACACAATTAGAAAAGCAAGGATTGGTAGAGCGAATTGAAGCTCCCGAAGATAAACGTGGACAATTATGTGAATTGACAAAAAAGGGTTACGAGGTATTGCAAAAGGCAGCTCCATTTCATGTCGAGGCAGTGCTGACTCAATTTATAGACAAAATCGATAGTAAAGAGATCGATGAGCTTACTGCAATATTTGATTCAATAGCATCAGAAGTACACACGAAAGAATTTGAAGAGGAGTAGATTTTAGAAATGAATTTAGAAGAGAAATATTTAGATCCACAAACTCCTAGTCCTTTAATAATTGGAGGTGAAAATGTTTTTACTGACGAGATTGCCGAAGTTGTATCTCCATATTCGAATCAAGTTGTGGGTAAAGCGTATTTAGCTTCAAAATCCGAGATAGACAAAGCTGTTTCGATTGCAAAAGGTGCTCTTGTTTCATGCGTTTTGAGTGCATCAGAAAGAGCAGATATTCTAGATAAAGCAGCAGTAAAAATAACAGAGAATAAGGAAAGCTTTGCAAAAATAATTGCATCCGAAGCAGCCAAGCCCATAAAAACAGCGCGTATTGAAGTTGAGCGCGCTATCCAAACTTTCAAATTCTCTGCAAGTGCTACCCGAAGTAACTTTGGAGAAGTGATCAATCTTGATGCTCATCCAAGTGGCCTAAATAAGACAGCGTATACAACACGGTCGCCAATTGGGGTAGTAGCCGCAATTGCACCTTTCAATTTTCCTTTGAATTTAGTTGCACATAAAGTTGCGCCAGCGATTGCAGTTGGTGCTCCGATTGTTTTAAAGCCTGCACATAACACCCCTTTGACTTCAGCTGCTTTGGTTGATGTTTTAGTCAACGATTGCGGCTTGCCTTCAGAGATGTTGAGCTATGTTCCATGTACAGGAGAAGTGGCAGCAAGATTAAGTGAAAACGAAGACGTTGCGATGATTTCCTTTACGGGCTCTCCAGGGGTCGGGTGGTCTATACGACAAGCAGCACCAAAAAAGAAAGTTGCTTTAGAGCTTGGCAACAATGCGCCCGTGATTATTGAACCAGATGCAGACATTGAGCGTGCGGCGACTTTAATTGCTGCAAGCGGGTATGCTTTTCAGGGACAAAGTTGTATTAGTGTGCAACGTGTTTTTGTTCACGGAGATATTGAAAGAGATTTTACCAAACTGTTAAAGGAAAAAGTCCAGGCGCTTGTCGTGGGAGATCCGTTAGACGATGAAACAGATGTTTCTGCTCTGATCTCTATGAATGACACAAATCGTGTTTCTGACTGGGTGCAAGATGCTTTATCTCAAGGAGCGAATTTAGAAGTTGGCGGAAAGATAGATGATAACGGAGTTTTGCTTCCTACATTATTGTCTAAGACAATAGACGAAATGGATGTATGTAAGAAAGAAGTATTTGGACCAGTTGTCTCATTGCTGACTTATACTGATTTTGAAGATGCAATTGCCAGGGCAAATAATTCTGATTACGGATTACAAGCTGCTTTATTTACTGCAGATATTTCAAAGGCATTAAAGGCTGCAAATTCTCTCAATTATGGTGGAGTGTTGATCAATGAGACTCCAACATTCCGTGCAGACAATATGCCCTATGGCGGATTACGTGATTCAGGTAATACTCGTGAAGGGCCAATTTATACGATGAGAGAAATGTCAGAAGAGAAAATAATCATCATCGCCCACTGAGAAAAGGTCCGTCCTCTGAATCTTGCATATTGTTGTATTAGCACAATTTAATACAAGATTCAGAGGACGGACCTTTTCTCGGGGCGAGTGGGAAAATGGGCGAATCTCTGCCACAATATATATATGTCCCATAAATCCTATTCGCGTATGGCTCGTGTTAATCACCTGGTTCATGAAGTGATCGCCGACACCTTAGAAACAATAGAAGATCCTAATTTAGAGTTAGTGACTGTAACTGGTTGTGAAGTGAGTGCTGATTTACAACATGCAAAAGTATTTATTTCAACGCTTGGGGATAATGAGAAACGTGAGCGAGCTCTTGAAGCATTGAGAAAACATAAAGGCGAAATAAAGCGCGCTATGTCTGCATCAATAACAATGAAATTTCTTCCCGATTTACACTTTATGGCGGATCCATCGGTCGATGCTGGATGGAAAATCGAGGAGATTATAAAAGATGTCCATAATCGCGAAAACGATACTAAGGTGCGTTCAGACACTTTAGAGGACTTTTAATGGATATCGATCTAAATTCTGAATTTCAAAAAGCAATACAAGCCATAAAAGCTAACGACAATTTTTTACTCGCATGTCACATTCATCCAGATGGTGATGCTCTGGGTTCAATGTTGGCAATGGCGCATGCATTAAAAAATGCAGGAAAGAATGTCTGTGCTACCTTTCCTGAGCCATTCGAGGTTCCAATGAACTTGCAGGAATCTCTTCCTGGACATCATGACTTGTTGATGCCATATTCAATGTGTGCTGGGATCTATGAAGTAGTAATGACTTTTGATTGTGGAAGTGTTTCTCGTCTCGGGGAAATAGATCGACTTTTTGCAACTGCAGATCATGTGATTAACGTCGATCACCATCTTTCAAATGAAAAATTTGGGACGATAAATGTTATTGATATTCATGCAGCGAGTTCTGGTACCGTTGTTCAAAAATTACTTGAACAATCAGAACTTAAACTGACAAAAGAAATTGCACAATGCTTATATGTTGCATTGGTGACTGACACTGGAAGATTTCAATTCTCGTCAACTACCTCTGAAGTGTTTAATCAAGCTCAAACATTAATGGAGTTTGAATTGCCCGTAGCTGAACTTTCGCGAGTGCTGACTGAAGAAGATTCATTTGCATTTCTTAAACTTGCTGGTGAAGTCCTAAGTGAAATGCAGTTAGACAATCAAGCACAGTTCGTAAGTGGTGTTGCAACTATAGAAATGCAACAAAAATATAGTGTTGACTATAGCGAGATCGAGGGTCTGATTGAATTTGTGAGGCGATCACGAGAAGCGGACGTTGCTTGCGTGATTAAAGAATTTGAACCCAGCGATTACCGTGTTTCTCTTCGAAGCTTAGGAACAATAGATGTATGCGAAATCGCTTCCGAGTTCGGAGGCGGAGGTCATCGTTATGCTGCTGGATTCTCTTCGCATGAAAGCCCTGAAAAAATAATTGACAATGTAAAAGCATTGGTAATAGCTCAAACAATCAAACACTCATAAAATAACATGACATTATCTGGATTTTTCTGTATCGATAAACCATCGGGGATGACAAGTCATAATGTCATTTCTAGAATGCGCAAGATCCTAAACATGAAAAAAGTGGGTCATAGCGGAACTCTTGATCCGATGGCTACAGGAGTCTTAATTGTCGCATGTGGAACCTCAACTCGACTTCTGGACTATGTGCAATCTGGCACTAAAGAATACATAGCAGACGTTGTATTTGGTGTTAAAACTTCTACTGGCGATTTTGAAGGAGAAGTAATAGATGAAAAGGACATGACTTCTTTGACTTTATCGGAACTTGAAAAAGTTATTCCTAACTTTGTCGGTGAAATCGAGCAGATCCCTCCAATGGTGAGTGCCATAAAAGTAGATGGCAAGAAACTCTATGAATACCAACGTGAGGGTATCGAAATAGAGCGTAAATCAAGAAAAGTAACAATTGAATCAATTGAAATTGAAAGTTTTGATAATGGTTCATCTGCTCCGAAAGTCAGACTAAGGATCACTTGTAGCGCTGGAACATACATCAGGACTCGTGCTGAAGATATTGCAGAAAAACTGAACGGATTTGCACACCTAATCGCATTGCGTAGGACACGTAATGGCAACATTGATGAATATTCGTTAGTGAAATTGGATGACTTAGAAGCACTAGATGATCCTGCATCAAAATTACTGACTCCAATAGACGTTTTAGGTCACATGCACCAAATTGAATTGGACGAAGAACAATGCAAGACAGTTTCCTTTGGTCAACCTTTAAAGCTCAACGATATTCAAAAACAGCATCTAATCCATAACAACGTTCAAGAGTTTGTAGCTATAGGAAAGCTACCTCGAAATCTGGTAGCAATATATATCAATGAGGCAAATAAATTGAAGTCAAAGTGTATAGTTTTCTTAGATTGACTACGCAATTAAGTTAGGATCAGACAATGCAAGTTCTTTCGGATAAAGACAGATTTGAAAACGACACAGCAGTCACGATTGGTGTTTTTGATGGAGTTCACTATGGTCACCAAAAACTACTGAAAGAAGTTAAGAACTCTGCTGAGATATCTAAACTTAAAAGCGTAGTAGTTACTTTCGATGTGCATCCTTTATCAGTCATCGCTCCGGGACATGATCCTAAAATGCTCACATCGCTTGATCGTAAACTTGAGTTGCTCAAAGCCACAGGTCTTGTTGATGCCGTGGTTGTAGTTGAATTTAATGCAGTGCGTGCAGCTCAGAGTGCAGAAGATTTTGTAAAAGAATTACTAGTAGAGCAACTAAGAGCAAAAGAAGTGTTTGTAGGAGAAGATTTTCGTTTTGGGCATCAAAGGCGGGGAAGTGTTGGGTTGTTGGAACGTATGGGTCGCGATTTAGGTTTTAAAACCAATCCGATTGATCTCGAACTTTCAGATGGCGAACTTCCAGTGTCATCAACACGAATTAGGCAGTATCTCTCTGTTGGTAATGTAGAAAAAGCTTGCGAATTACTTACGAGACCACATCAGTTAAGTGGAGTGGTTGTGAGAGGTGACAATATCGGAGCAGAACTCGGCTATCCAACGGCGAATACTGATGTTGATGATATTTTTAGTGTTCCTTCTGATGGGGTTTATGCCGGTTGGGTTACTTTGGACGATGGATCAAAACATCAAAGTGCCATTTCGATCGGTGTAAGACCAATGTTTCACGAAGATAACATTAGGGTAATCGAACCATTTCTTTTAGATTTTGACGGCGATCTTTACGGGCGCAATCTTTCAATAGAATTCATTGCTCGTCTTCGTGATCAATTAGTTCTTGAATCCACTGATGCTTTAGTTCAACAAATGGACAAAGACGTTGAAAGAACCAGAGAAATTCTCAGCGCCTAATTATTTAAGCGCTGGAATTTTTTTGTTCTTAAGATCTCGTAACCACTCAAATGCTAGATAGTAATAAGGGAACGCCAAAATTATCAAAGTGGTACTCGACGCCATCCCAAAAATAATTGTATAAGCGAGCGGTTGCCAGAACGGATCAGTTAATGCGAGAGGCAATAAGGCCAAAATTGTAGTCAATGTAGTTGTAATTAACGGCCGCATTCTGTCTTGTAACGCATTTGCAATCGCGTCACGTCTATCTTTGCCTTTTCTTCTTTCCTGATTCGCATATTCAGTCAAAAGAATAGAGTTATTGACAACTATACCTATCAATCCCAGAAGGCCTAACATCACAAAGAAGCTAAGTGAGTTATCTGTCAGTTTTAATCCTCCAAATACACCTAGAAGGCTGAAGGGAATAGCAATAAAGATTAATAAAGGTTGTATGAATGAATTAAACAGCAAGATGAGCAACAGGTACATCAACAACAATGCAACAATCAATCCGGTACCAAGAGAATTGAAGCTTTCTTCGTTTTCACTCTCTTGTCCTGCATCAAATGATAAAGATTCACTTCCTAATCCCAAGTCAGAAAGTCGACCTTCATCAAATTCAGCTTCAACTTTATCCTTTAGAGCGATAACTGCACCTGAGTTAAGACTGGTATTTTCGAAACGCGCCTCTACAGTTACAAAACGTCCGTCTTCGCTTCTGCTTATTATGTCCAATCCTTCAACTCTCACTTCAGCAACATTTGTTTTCTGTGTACCTTGTGAAACTTCAGCGCCATCAATGAAGTCAACGATCTGATCTGAGGCGTTTTCTAGTACGTCAACATCTGAAGAGAAGATGCGTGCTTGGAATGGGAAGTCTTCTGCCGGAGGTCCAGCGTCGAGTTGTGAAAACTTGATGCTTGCACCATTTAGTGAACTGCTTTGTTCTGTCAATTCTTTAATGAAATCGTGGGATGTTTGAGAACGAGAGTCGAAAGGAGTCAACCCAATTTGTATTTCAGCTGTGCGCTCATTTGCGCTGAAGTAAGTTATGTATTTAAGTTCGCTACCAACAGTTTCAATGATTACTGCATCTAAATCATCTGTGAAAGTTTGCGCTTGTTGCAGAGTTGTCCCTGGTTCGAAGTTAACAGAAGCATTCAAGAAATCAGAGTCTTTTGACTGTGGGAAGATGTCAAAGTTTACAGTTTGTGCGATCATGCCTGCAGCTAAAACTGCGGCCACACTTATTCCAACGAAAATTGCTGTAAAAGTTCTACCTTTTGCTTTGTTCGTTTTATGTATTCGAACACAATATGAAAGTTTGTCCCCAATGAATTTCTCTACTGGACCCAAAATGCTCAGCTTGTCTAGGAAAGTTTTCTTTTTACCAAGAGTCAAGACCAATGGTCGAGAAATAAATGGGATAATAATCAACGAAACTATCAAGGATATGGAAAGGGCGAGAATTACAGTTATCGGCAAAAGCTTGATAAACGATCCAAGTATTCCGCTGATTGCCAGCATTGGGGTAAATACCAAAATAGTTGTCAATGTTCCTGCAATAGAAGCAAGTCCTACGCGGCTAACCGCTGCTTTAATAATCTTTTTGTGTTTACCTTTGTCATCTTTATGTGCATCTATAGCTTCAACAATTATTGTTGCATCGTCTACGAACAGACCTAAAGTCAAAATAATTGCGAAGAGGGTAATTGTGTTAATGGTGTATCCAAGAAGATTTAAACCAAAAAATGTTCCTGCCAATACAGTTGGAATGAACAGGGCAATTACAAGAGCAGCTCGCCAAGAGATTAGTAGCAACGCTGCAATAACAACAGCAATCAAACCACCGATAAGACTTTCTTGCAATGAACCAATTTGCATATCGATACTGATAGCAAAATCAGCAGTAACCTCTGTATTTATACCTTGATCATTCTCAATGTCTTGAAGTATTGAATTGACCGCATTAGATAAGTCAATCGCGTCAGTAGAATTCGTTTTTTCAACACCAACCGATACGGCAGGATACGTTACCATTTCGCCATTTTCACGTATCGAGATTTTGTTGATTGAAGTTTGTCGAGTTTCAGTGATGCCTGTTTCTGGATTTAGTACTTCTTCTTCAACTTCTAAAACTGTCGCTCGATTAATTTCAGGTTCGATTTCCAAACGTTCCGCTACACTCTGTGCGCTTTGCTGTAATTCGGCGATCGATGAATTCTCGTCTTCATAAACAGCAAGTATTAGATTGTATTTGAAGTCAAATAGTGATGGATCTAAAGCATTGGATTCAAAATTTGTACCATTGGGAAGTTCGATTTCTGAGTTGATGCTGCTTTCAATTTCAAGCATTGCATCTTCGACATTTGTGCTTTCTTCAAAAAATATAAACACACCAAAAGTGTTTGCAGTGCTAAATGTCTCGTAGCGTTCAACGGTGTTGAAAGTTTCAATGGTTGCGAGCATTGGTTGGACGACTTCTTTGTCAACGGTATTTGGATCTTCTGCAAAATATGATCCGGTAATCGTTCCGATCGGTACAGCTACTGGAGGGAATCCTTCTCGAGGCAACAAAGTCGTATAGCTCAATGCCCCCATGATTACGATAATCAGCCAAAGCACAATAGTGACTCGGTACCTGTTGGCAAAAGCCCATGAAAATCGACTGATAATAGAGTCTTTTTGCTCGATTTCTTTAGTTTCTGTTTCACTCATTTGGTGCTCCGTATGTTACGTACAAAATCTCATATTAAGTTAGCTGATTTATACGGAATTGCTTATATCTTGGGATTCTCTTCCCACTCTGGGCGAAATTGAACAATTGGGGAAAATCCCAGATTTCTAGTAGGATAATTCCTCATTCGAGTTTCGCCACTCGATGACCCTTCCGGAGGACTGACCCTCCAAAAGGTACAAAAGACTCACTGGCGAACATAGGAGCTAAAAATGGCATCAGCCTCAAATCCAGAAAAAGTAAAAGAAATAATTGAAGAACACAAACTTCATGATTCAGATACAGGTTCACCGGAAGTTCAAATAGCACTTCTGTCTGGCCGTATCGATCACCTCACAGAGCATTTGAAAACCCATAAAAAGGATTTCCACTCTCGAAGAGGTCTGCTTATGCTCGTAGGTCGACGTCGTCGTCTTTTAGATTATCTAAATGGTGTAGATGTTGAACGTTATCGTGCGATAGTCAAGAAATTGGGTCTACGCCGATAAGGCATTCTGGAATTGGCGAGCAAAATGCTCGCCTTTTTCGCATCTGGGACGAAGAAGATCTGTTTGATCCACTAAATATCAGATGCGGTGTGAGAAAATACTCACAGCAAATTGAAAACAAAATATAGACACGAGAGTAACGGTTGTCAGTTGTGACCACCTTGTTAGGAAAAACAGGTGATGACTACTGAAAATCGTACGTAGATCGTGTCTCTAAACGCACGCTAGCGTTTAATCGTCTATAGGAGACACAATGAATAAACCAATCACCGTTTCAGGTCCAATTAACGAAGAAGGACTTGAACTAACACTAGAAACTGGAAAGCTCGCAAACTTAGTTGCATCAGTACACGCAAAAGTAAAAGGCACTGAACTGATCTCAACTGCCGCCACAGCACCCGCTCGAGAAGGAACAGATTTCTTTCCTTTAACAGTTGATGTAGAAGAGCGAATGTATGCTGCGGGAAAAATTCCAGGCTCTTTCTTTCGACGTGAAGGCCGACCAACAGAAGAAGCAATTCTTACTTGCCGTTTAACAGACCGACCACTTCGTCCAGCATTTCCTGAAGACTTTAAGAACGAAGTTCAATTAGTCTCTACAATTCTCGGTGTCGACATGGAAAATCCACACGACATTTTGTCAATAAACACAGCGTCAGCTGCACTCTATATTTCAGGTATGCCATTTGATGGCCCGGTAGGAGCTGCTCGACTTGCACACCTAAATGGCAAGTGGGTTGCAAATCCAACTTACCAACAGAGTGAAGAAGCTACATTTGAACTCGTAGTTGCTGGTCGCGAAATTGACAACGGCGACGTTGCGATCATGATGGTAGAAGCAGGTGCTACTCCTGGAGCGTTTAAGAAATTCGCAGCAGGTGCTCCGAAGATAACTGAAAGTGTTCTCGTTGAAGGTCTTGATGAATCCAAAAAGTGGATATCTGCTGCAATCAAAGTGCAACGCGATCTTAAAGCTGCAGTTGAAGCAGAGCGCGGACCAATTCAAGCAATTGAATACACTCCTAATGTTGACTACACAGATGAAATCATGCAAGCAGTTAAAGAAGCTGTTGGAGACGCAACTTCCCAAGCAATGGTTATTGCCGACAAGCATGATCGTCAATTAAAGATCAATGAAATTAAAGAAGAGTTGGTTGCAAAACTTGGTGGAACTTCTGAAGCTCCAGGACCATTTGCAGATCAATTGACACAAGTAAAAAATGCATATTCTTCATTGCAGAAAAAAATTGTTCGAAACAGAATCATTGAAGAAGGCGTTCGAATCGATGGACGTGGACTTGCAGAAATCCGACCTATTAGTTCAGAAATTGGTTTCTTAAAACAAGCTCATGGTTCAGGATTGTTCCAAAGAGGAGAAACTCAAGTTCTTTCAGCGGCAACTCTAGGTATGCCACGTATGGAACAGATGGTTGATTCACTTTCTATCAACGACACCAAGTCATACATGCATCACTATAACTTCCCGCCATCATCTGTAGGTGAAGTTGGTCGTGTTGGTTCACCAAAGCGACGTGAAATTGGTCACGGCGCGCTAGCAGAACGAGCATTAGTCGGTGTATTGCCAGATCATATTGAATGGCCATACACAATGCGCGTTGTATCTGACGTGTTGGCATCAAATGGTTCAACCTCTATGGCATCTGTTTGTGGTTCGACACTTGCGTTAATGGATGCTGGTGTTCCAATCGCTGCTCCGATTGCAGGTATTGCAATGGGTCTGATTTATGAAAATGACAAGTACGTTACTTTGACAGACATCATCGGTGCAGAAGATGCATTTGGTGACATGGACTTCAAAGTTGCTGGATCTCGCGATTGTATTACTGCGTTGCAGTTAGACACAAAGATCGATGGTATCCCGGCAGATGTATTGTCTAAAGCTCTTGATCAAGCTTTGCAAGCTCGACTTTCAATTCTTGATGTAATGGAAGAAGCAATTGCAGCACCTCGCGAAGATGTTAAAGCAACTGCTCCGAAGATTATTACTTTTGAAATCCCACTAGATAAGATCGGTGAAGTCATCGGTCCTAAGGGTAAGAACATCCAAGCTGTTCAAGCAGAAACCGGTTGTGATATCAATGTTGATGATGTAGACGGTAAAGGAATTGTTACAGTTGGAGGAACTCAAGCTGAACTTGTTAATCAAGCAAAAGAGATGATCGACCTTGCTTTGAATCCACCAGTTCCAGAGATGGGTCAAGTTTATGAAGGTACAGTTGTAGGTACTACAAAATTTGGTGCTTTTGTAAATATCTTGCCTGGACGAGATGGTTTGATTCATATTTCAAAACTTGGAAATGGTGAGCGCGTAAATATTGTTGAGGATGTAATCAATGTTGGTGATGTTCTTCAAGTTCGTGTAGATGAAATGGATGATCGCGGTAAAGTTGCATTGACTCCTATCGTTGAAGGTCAAGAAGCACCTCCGATGCCGGAAGCGAAAGAGCAATCTTCTGAGCGAAAGAGCAGAACACGATCTGATAACAGCGATTCATCGGATGAACCTCGTTCACGATCACGTTCACGTAGTTCAAAGGACGATGACTCTCGAGAGTTTGCAAGTTTCTCTGATTTTCTTGATG
>CAZLQP010000017.1:0-40653 GCA_964561855.1 uncultured Burkholderiales bacterium
ACAACCACCACAGACAATGCCGCCGGCTACACAACCTCCAGCAACACAACCACCAGCACCAAGTGCACCCACCAACCAAATTACTGAAGAACAAGTTTTGAGATTTATAAAACGATTAATTCGTAGATGGTTGAGGTCACTCTAAATAACTAGCGCAGAACTGCACCGCATTGTTCCTTTAATGCATCAAGAAGCGTAGTTCTATAAGAACTGAGATCGTCCTCATTCCAGGTTTTGGTTTGAGGGCGAACTCTCAAGTTAAAACCTAAAGCTTTTTTATCAGCTCCTAGAGTTTCACCTTCATATACGTCGAAGAGCTTAACGTATTCCAATTCATTGCCCCCAGCAGACTTCAAGGTTAGTTCTAACTGCTGCGCCGGAACTGATCTATCTACCACTAAAGAAAGATCGAAATTAACGTGAGGTAAATGTGATTGAGGAACGTATTCTTTATCTTTCGCCTCAATAGAAAAGAGCATATCCAAGTTGATACCGCATCCTACAATATTGAAATCTTCTAGAATCTGACCTACAACTGCTACTGGCTTTTCATCTACAAAAGCAAAGGTGCTGCGCGTTGGATGAAAAAGTTTTCCATCGATAGTTTCTTTGAGCTCTGCTCTTGGTAGAGCCAAAGAATCAGTCACTGTGTTTAACAAATCAATTGCATCGAAAACATCTACATCTCTTGGTTGCTGTAACGGCCTGTTATCCACCTGTCCACTTAAAACAAATGCACAAAACAATTCCTCTTTAGGTTGCAAGTTTTCATCGAATGGTTTGTTGAAAACGGTTCCCACTTCGAATAATGAAACATTAGATATACCACGAGCAATATTCTTTTTAACACTCTTAACTAAACCTGGAAGTAAGATAGGTCTCAATATCGACGCATCTGCTTTCAAAGCATTTTTTGTCCTAACTAGCTCTTCGGGGCTATATCCGGCTTGCACATAAAGATCTTCGGATTCTAAAGGCATTGTGTATGCTTCCATCAGTCCTGCACCACAAAGTGCATCTTCTACAATCCTGCGCTTTTTTTGTTTAGGGTTAAGTCCACCAACTTGAATTATCGAATTTGGCAAAGTCGGCTCGAAACTATTCAATCCCCTTCTTCTCGCAACTTCTTCAATCAAATCAATTTCACGCTCTAAATCAGGCCTAAATGTTGGCGCCCAAACTTTTACGCCCTGATCTGTTATTTCAATTCTTTCAACTAACGGCTCCAGAAACTTAACGATTTGTTCTGTAGGAATATGATCGCCAAGTATCTTCTTAACGCGTGACGTACGAAGCTCGAGCACTTTAGGTTCTATCTTTGTTGGGTAATGATCGACTTTTTCTTTAGAGATTTTTGCATTACACACTTGCGAAAAAAGTTGACAGGCACGATCAGCTCCGTAGCTTGTAAAGTCAGGATCGATTCCCCGTTCAAATCTTGCAGAAGCTTCGCTTCTTAGCCCCAATCGTTTAGATGTTCGAGATATTGATGAAGGTTGAAAGTATGCAGATTCTAGATATATTTGTTTTGTAGTTTCATCTACTTCTGAATTGTATCCACCCATCACTCCTGCTATTGCTTGAGGATGATTCTTCGAGTCAGCAATAACCAGATCTTGATCAATCAACTTGCGGTCTTGCTCATCTAGAGTTTTAATGATCTCGCCTTCTTTTGCTCTTCTTGCTATAAGCTTTGCATCTCCGATTTTGCTTACATCAAAAGCATGCAGTGGTCTTCCCCACTCAAGTAAAACATAGTTAGTTACATCCACAACATTATTAATTGGACGCATCCCGGCTTTTGTTAAACGACTTTGCATCCATGATGGAGACTGCCCTATTTCAACACTTAAAGTTCGACCAACAAAACGTGGACATTTTTCTTCATCTTGAACTTCTACTTCTGGTGCAGGTAAAGATTCATCAATTTCAATACCTTCTAAAAGCGAATCGAAATTTGGGAGTTTCAACTCTTGGTTAAAAGCCGCGCATAGTTCGCGTGCGACTCCGACCATGCTCATAGCATCAGGCCTATTTGGAGTGATACTGAGTTCGATAATCGTGTCATCAAGCCCTAAATATTCAACAGCATTTTGGCCTATTTGGGCATCCTCGCCAAGTTCATAAATCCCGCTATGGTCTTCACCGATGCCAAGTTCTTTACCGGAGCACAACATCCCATCTGATTCAACACCGCGAATTTCTTTTTTGCTCAGAGTAAACCCGCCAGGAAGAGTTGCTCCACTTGGAGCATAAGCTACTAACAATCCTTCACGAACATTGGGTGCTCCACAAACCACTTTTCGCTTTTCGCTACCCATGTCAATGTCTACTAATCGTAATTTATCTGCATTTGGATGCGGTTCAACACTTAATACTTTTACGACAACAACACCTGTAATTTCTTTACCAGGTTGTTCTACACCCTCAACTTCTAAACCGAGTTGGTTTAACATATCTATATATTCATCAACACTATGGTTGATTTCCATAAAATCAGAGAGCCAAGATAAAACTACTTTCATTTTTACACCTAATACTGTTCTAAGAAACGAACATCGTTTTCGAATATTAACTTAATTTCGTCGAGGTTATATCGCAACATTGCAATACGATCTATCCCAAATCCAAATGCGAAGCCACTGACTTCTTCTGGGTCATATCCAACAGCTTCGAAAACATTCGGATCGACCATTCCACATCCACCGATTTCAATCCAACCAGTATTAGAACACACTCGACATCCACTCATGTCGCAGAATGGACATGATGATCCGAATTCTGCTGAAGGTTCTGTAAAAGGAAAATACGAGGGAATTAAACGCGACTTTGCACTTTTCCCTAAAAAGTGCTTCATCATTGTTTCAATAGTTCCACGAAGATCTCTAATAGTTATATTCTCGTCGACTGCCAAACCTTCGATTTGGTGAAATACTGCAGCATGTCTCGCATCTACTTCTTCATTTCGATATGTTCGTCCAGTAACGATTGTATATATCGGTGGTTTTTGAGACATCATTGCTCGAATTTGGACTGGTGAAGTGTGTGTTCGAAGTACTGATTGTTCACCATTTCCTGCATCTACATATAGGGTATCTTGCATATCTCTCGCAGGGTGTGCTGGAGGGACATTCAAAGCCTGAAAATTATGCCAATCTGTTTCGACTTCCGGCCCTTCGCTTAGCTTGTAACCCATACCGAAAAAAATATCTTCTAGCTCTCGTTTGATTTGTGTAACTAAATGAAGATGCCCATGCACTCGAGAATGTGTACCTGCAGTTAGATCTAGTCTTTCCGCTTCGAACCTCTCAGCATTTTCAATAGCTTGAATTTCATCTCGCTTCTTTTCAACAAGTGATTCAATAGAAGTTTTGTAAGCATTTGCTGCTTGACCGACAGTTGGCCTATCTTGGGGATCTAGATCTTTTGTGTGTTTTTTTGCTTTTGTAAAAGGTGACATCTTGCCAAGAAAATCCGTTGTTAAAGCATCTAGATCTTTGGTACTTTGTGATTTTTCGATTAGTTCAGTAGCCTTAGCTAACGACTCATCTAACTCTTTAGTGATGTCATCTACATTCATTGTCTTAATTGTTCCTATTTAGTTCGTGTGCAACAATTGATGCGGTCATTGCAACATTCAATGATTCACACAAGTCTGCCATGTTTATACTAAACGATGTGGCATTATTATCAAAAAACTCAGTACGAATTCCGTCTGATTCGCTACCAAGAACTACGGCCACTTTACCTTTTTGATTATCGAGAATACTTATATCATTTTCTGATGCAATATCTGCCGAAAATATATCAAACTCTTTCAATAAATCTGGTAGCTCATATTCAAACGACTGATAAACATCTAAACCAAATACGCTTCCCGCACTCGATCTGATCACTTTGGGATTATACGGATCGCAACCCCCAACAAGAATCAAAGCTCTAATATTAAAGGCAACACATGATCGAATTATTGTCCCTAAGTTTCCAGGATCCGACACTTGATCTAATACGAGGATTTTTTGATTGCACTTAACCCGATCTACATCCTGAAGTGGAAGTTCGAAAATTCCAACCACTCCTTGGGGAGACTTTGTAGTTGCTATCTTTTCTATTGCTGAAGTATCAACGACATCTTTAATCGAATTGTCTATTTCAGTAAATTCACTTTGCAACTCATCCGTAACAAGAAGTCTCTTTAACTTCCCACCCGCAAGCAATGCTCCTTTGACTGATCGAATTCCCTCGACCACACATTTAGAATTCTGTTCTCTAAATGCAGAACTCCGCGCTAGTTCGCGGAGTTCTTTAATTTCGTTTTTAGTTATCAACTTTTGACCTTGTCGAATTAGCTGTTCAATGCCTCTTTGGCTTGTCCTACTAACTTCTCGAAAGATCCAGGATCGCTTACAGCTATCTCAGCCAGCATCTTTCTATCTAGGTCAATATCTGCTTTTTTAAGCCCTGCCATGAATTGCGAATAGTTGATGTCATTCAATCTACATGCAGCGTTAATACGAACAATCCAAAGTCTACGAAACTGACCTTTTTTCGCTCTGCGATCGCGATAAGCATACTGTCCTGCTTTCATTACTGCTTCATTTGCAGCACGAAGTGTGCGATGTCTCGCTCCTCTATAACCTTTTGCTTTTGCTAGAACTGCCTTACGTCCTTTTTTTGAATTTACAGACCGTTTTACACGTGCCATGATTCTCCTTTTCCTAAATCCTTCAAAATCTCTTTATCGCTTACCGAGAAGTCTGAGTACTTTCTTCTTATCTGTACCTGTTACTTCAGCAGCTTCAGCCAATCGGCGTTTGCGGTCTGATGATTTCTTTACCAACAAGTGGGCACGCATGTGTTTTCTGCGCAGAATTTTGCCAGAGCCTGTTGTCTTGAATCGCTTTGCAGCTGATCTGTTTGTCTTTACTTTTGGCATTTCTCTTCCTTACTTACCAGAACTTTATTCATTGCCACCAAGGTCAATGCCATCAAGTTCATCGTGTTTTACTTTTACTTCTTGCTTAGGTTCGGTTTTCTTTTCAGGTTCAACTTTTCCTTCAAGCCGATCCAATGTTGAGAGGTTCTTATGTTTCTTTTGGCCTCTCTCAAATTGTTTGTTTTCAGCTTTCTTCGGCTTCACTGTCGGGCTTAGCAACATTGTCATATTGCGTCCGTCTTGGAGTGGAGCCTGATCCACTGCTGAGATATCTTGCAGATCTTCAGCAACTCGATTTAACAATTCCATTCCGAATTCGGGGTGAGCCATTTCTCTTCCCCTAAACATAATTGTTAGTTTCACTTTCGCGCCTTCGGTTAAAAACCTTCGAACATGATTTGTTTTAGTCGCATAATCATGTTCATCTATTTTTGGGCGAAACTTCATTTCCTTAACGATTACTTGCGTTGCTTTTTTACGAGCATCCTTGCGCTTTTGTTCTTGTTCGTATTTATATCTTCCAAAATCCATAATCCTGCATACCGGAGGATTTTCATTTGGTGCGATTTCTACAAGATCCAAATCATCATTGAATGCAAGATCTAGAGCTTGTTCGATAGATACAATTCCATGTTGTGTACCATCTTGACCGATAACACGAACTTCTCGGGATTTGATTTGTTCGTTAATTCGAGTTTCTATTGTTGCGATGTGACCATCACCCTTTCTTACTATGCTCTAGACTTACTAGAGTCGAGAAAGTATGGTCACCAAAAAGCAGCATGCTGCACTTTGTTTGGCTGTTGCCATCGACCCCAACGAAAGTTTTCTAATGTTTACGCATTAGACTCTTTGTGAGGTGGAATCTCAGTTGAGATTCACTTTCTCAAAATACTTTATATAGAAAGGTTAGCAGATGTCAGGCTTATGGACCCCAAACGGAGAGGTAAATCCTCAAGATAATTCTCAAAATGAGCAAGCTCAACCTGCTCAGAGCGCCCAGGCTGATGACATTTTTGCCGGAATGAGCGAAGAGGAAAAGCAAGCGGCAATGGACCAGATCACACAAATGCGCCAAGAATTGCTAAGCACACCAGCTCGAGATGTTATTGGGAATCACATCGTTGGTTTTTACGAGCTTGCTAGCGTTCACTTAAGCGAAGCAGCTCAGGCTCAAGGCGAAGAGAAGGAAAAACGTCTTAAAGAAGCTTCAATGTGTATTGATGCAATGGCGGCTGTAGTTCAAGGTTTGGGTGATCGTTTAGATCAGCATGCAGAACCATTGAATGCTGCTTTAGCTCAAATGCAAATGGCGTTCTCCCAAGTTAAATCCGATTCATAAGAAAAGGTCCGTCCTTTGAATCTTGTCTTTTATTGCATTAAATAAATCTACGCAAGTTTATACAAGATTCAAAGGACGGACCTTTTCTTAAAGTTTGTGGATGTTTTTGAGTTCTAGTCTCCCTCTAGGATGCATATATATTTCCGCTCGGACTTTGGCGCCAACATCAATGTTACGTGAGCCGTCAGCAATATTTACGCAATGAAAAGGATAGGATTCAGAATCGACTCTTGCGCTCTTTACTTGGCCCAATCCAATATGTGCATCAAAAGCAATAACCTCACCATCGATGATATCTCCGACTTTTTCTAAGTTCGTCATCTAGCTGACAAAACCTGCGCCTGATTTAGAAGTCGGTTTAGAGATTTCTCTGAGAGTCGCAATTGTGTGTAATGCAGTTAAAGCAGCTTCTTCGCCTTTGTGTCCTTGCGCCCCACCGATTCTTTCTAGAGCTTGGCTTTCATTATCAACTGTTAGGACTCCGAAGATGCATGGGACTCCTGTATCGGTTGCCACCTGAGCAGTTGAAAGCGCAGTTGTATTGCAAACATAATCATAATGTGAAGTGTCTCCTCTTATTACACAGCCCAAACATATAACGGCATCTGCCCCATTAGCTGCACAAGTTTTTGCAACTACTGCAAGTTCTAATGAGCCCGGCACATAATGTACTGATACGTTTTGAAGATCAACACCACTCTTATCAAGTTGATTCATTGCTCCATCGAGTAAAGCAGTGGTTATTTTTTCATTGAATTTAGATACAACAATTGCAATCTTTACATCTTTTGGTATTTCTAAATCAAAGTTAGTGCTGAAAGTTCCCAACTCATCCCCTATTCATTATTAATGTTTAACATCTGCTCAACATAGCGTGCGATAGAGTCGACTTCGACGTTAACCTTATCCCCTGCATTGAGTTTGCCAAATACTGTTTTCTCAATAGTAATCGGAATAAAAGCAACATAGAAACATTCTTGTTCTCGCTTAGCAACAGTAAGGCTAACTCCATTTAAACAAATAGACCCGCGATCCACTACGTACTTAGAGATCTCTTTAGGTAAATCGAATTTAACAAGCCTAGATCCATCTTCCAAGTAATCGACATCTAAACATTCAATAACACAATCGACATGACCTTGAACCAAATGTCCACCTAGTCGATCGTTCAGCCTCATTGGAAGCTCGATATTGACGCTATCGCCCTTTTCCCATAGTCCGAGAGAAGTCTTAGAAATAGTTTCTATCTGAGCAAAAACACTAAATTTTCCATCCTCAATTGCGGTAACTGTAAGACAAACTCCATTCAGAGCAACCGAATCGCCTCTTTTAAGTTCATCGAGATAAGCGCTGTCAGTATCGAACGTAATTAATCTTCCACCATCGATCTCATTAATCGATGCAATTGTTCCTAAATTTTCTATGATTCCTGTAAACATACAGGTAATAGCTTAGATGGCTTTGAACTCGAATTAAGAGTCGTCACCGTTTAGCATTGCTAAAAACTGGTCATCTGTACTTCTTCTATCGATTTCATAGGATGATTCAGGATTACGCTTAGCATGCTCGCACATCTCAGCAGCGGTAGCTGTTGCTTCCCATTGTGAACGAATCTCACGGAACTCTGTTGAAACTACACCTATAGCAACCTGACAAATAGGATGCTTTACTTGTTCATTTTGACGGTTTTTAACTTCGATATATCCGACACTACGCGCTTCATCGTCGTAATACTTAACAATACCCTCATCAAAATTCGAAATGGTTTTATTACAAATCGATTCTACATTTTCGGGACGCGAAATAATAATAAACCTACTACCACCAATGTGTCCCAATACTGAAGGCTCTTCTTGATGTTGAGCCATAATGTCCGAGAGCATTGCGCCGACGAACTTTATAACTTCATCACCTCGCCCTGAACCGTATCTATCGTTGATCGACTTAAAGTCATCGATTTCGATATTGAGCACAGCGTAATTGTTGTCATTACCAGCAACAAGATGAGCTAACTCATTTGAAACTCGATAATTTCCAGGAAGATTAGTCAGCGGAGATAGATCACGTAACTGTGTTGCACGACGCAATACTGAATTTACGCGTGCATTGAACTCGTCCATGTCGAGTGGTTTAACAAGGTAATCATCTGCTCCAAGTTTTAAACCTTTGATTTTGTCATTAGCGATACTTTCAGAAGTGAGTAAGATTACAGAAGTAGCACTTGTTTGTGGATTATCTCTAATTGCCTTACAAGTTTGAAACCCATCTAATATCGGCATCACGATATCTAAGATTACAAGATCAGGTTGAAGTTCTTTTGCGAGATCGAGTGCTTCTTGACCATTTTCTGCAACGTGCACATTATGGCCATCGGCAGATAAATTCTCTTGCATTTGTTGAACGACATCTTCGTCGTCATCTGCGATTACAATTGTGTGATTCATGCTGACTCCAAGAGGGCATTTGTTGCTTGTTCTTGTAATTGTCGGACACTTTGGAGAGGATCTGGAGAGCCAAATACAGCAGATCCAGCTACAAAGACATCTAGGTGCGCTTTTGCCGCCTGCTCAATGGTTTCTGTGTTTATTCCTCCATCAATTGTAAAAACAATATCAAGGCCATTTTTTACACGAAAATCATGGGCTAGCTGGGCTTTCTCCAAAACTTCAGGGATAAATTTCTGTCCCCCAAATCCCGGGAAAACACTCATAAATAACAAAATATCGACTCTGTCCAAATAAGGCTCAACTGCAGAAAATGGAGTATCTGGATTGAAAGTTACCCCAACATCAACGCCATATTGCCTTATCTTGTCTATCATTTCGGAACAATTATCGAGTTCTACATGTACGGTAATTGCGTCTGCCCCAGCATCTATAAATGGTTCAATCAAAACATCTGGCTTTGAACACATCAGATGGCAATCGAGATATGCATCTGTGTACTTTCGTAATGACTTCACAACTGGAGGGCCAATGGTAAGGTTCGGCACAAAATGTCCGTCCATACAATCAACATGAATTCTGTCTGTAGCTGGACGCACTTTAGCTATTGAATCAGCCAAGTAAGCAAAATCCGCAGACAGTATGCTTGGCGAAATTACCGGGTAATCTTTTTTCTCGTATTTCATTCAAACCTCGCTTAGTGCTGCAATAATCTTAGTTTGTACAGCGTCCATAAGCTCAGGTGAGGGCGATGGATCAGCCTTAGCGAAATCCATATCGGTAACTGTATTAATTGGCATCAGGTGAATATGTACATGTGGTACTTCAAGACCAACAATCGTCATCCCAACTTTTTCACATTGGAATGAGTTTTCAATCGCTTTACCCAATTTTTGTGATACCAACATTAACGATTTCAATGTTTCTTCATCTAGATCAACCCAATGCTCAACTTCTTTAACGGGCACGACCAAAATATGTCCGGGAGTGATTGGATTGATTGTTAAAAATGAAACAACATTTTCGTCCCGATAAACAAAACGGGCGGGAATTTCATCTTCTATGATTTTTGTAAATACGCTCGACATAATTCTATTCTATGGCCCCACAAGGCGAAGTGCATACATTCCATCGTTTTCTTTTGAAGGATCAAGAATTACTCCCCTTCCTAATGGCCTGAGATTGGAATTAATGTAGGTAAGATCCTCTGCCAATAAGTCAGGAAACGTCGTTTTTATCCATTCATCGATTCCTATTGTTTCTTTTTTAGTGAAAGTACAAACGCTAAAGATAAGTTTTGCATTTGGTTTTAGGAGCTTGACTGATTGTGTAATAATCAACTTTTGCAGTTCGACAAGTTCGTCTATGTCTGCATCTTTTACTCTTAATCTTAGATCCGGCCTTCTTCTCAGAACTCCCAAGCCACTGCAAGGTGCGTCAACCAATATACGATCAAAAAATATCCGATCTGAGAAAGGCAGATTAGTCGCATCAGCAGCTATGGGATAAACATTTTGCACTTCGAGCCGATTAATGTTTTCTAGGATTTTTCTCGCTCTTGATATTGCAAGATCAATTGAAAAAACTTTTTTCGCTTTAGTGCTCATCATAAGAGATTTTCCCCCTGGCGCAGCACAAACATCTAACACATCCATATCAAGATCGCTATCAACACATTGAGATACTAAAATTGATCCTTGATCGATTGATATGAGTCGTTCATTCTTGAATTGTTCTATCGCATTTATCGACCCTCGGGATTTAATAAGACTTGCAAATTCGACTACTCTACCCTTTTCAGAATCTACAATCTCAACTGTTTTTCTCTCAATATTGGCAACAGTGACTGCACTTGAAGCATTCAGAGCTTCGATGATTGAATTTGGGTCACGAAATACATCTTTTATCTCATTACATATCCAACTTGGCATACTTGCCTTCGTATCTTCAGGTTCATCTTCGAAAAATCTATCGGATTCAAATAGCTTGGAAATTTTTCGAGCTAAAGCGTTGACATAACTTTTAAATCTAAATGGCATTGCAGTAACAACATCATTGACTACACCATACGAAGAATTCTCATCATCTATCTGAGACGAAACTACTCTCAAAGCATTTAACACAATTTCATCGAGATCAGCTATTGATTTACCAACTATTTTCTGCAATGCAAAATCAATCCTGATTTGTCGTCGCAGTGTTGAATATACAATATGAGTAATTTGAGCTTTATCCTTATCATTAAAACCAGATCTAGCTAGATAACTTGGTACTAATTCGTTTGCATAACTACCCTGATTACAAAGTGTTAGAAGATGTATTGCACATGCTCTTGGAGACTTAGCTATCCCATTGATTTTCTTGTTATTTTTTCCCATTTAAATTCAATCGCCGATTTGTAGAGGAAATCTATCTTGAGCAACCCCATTGATCCACTGTTTATATTCCATCACAGGCTTTGACGGAACCTGAATTTTACCTATTACAATCTTTCCATCTTTGCAGATGAGATTTCCTTCACGATCAATAGTTCCTATCGATTCGGTGTTTCTACCTAACTCATAACTCTCTATCTCGTTAATCCAAAACGTATTTCCAAGTAATTTACAATGCGCACCTTTTCTATTCACGCCTGCACGAATTTTACGGTCAATTTCTAAAACTGAAGCATCACGGTCGAAATAGAAATCGCTTGCATCAAGTTTTTCAGCATAGGTCACCTCGCCAACTTGTTCCCAAGGTTCTTGTCCCTCAATAGAATTCAGCACCATCAGTAAAAGGTCATCCGCGATAGAATTCATGGCGTTATAAACAGTTTGAGATGTCGCGTTTCGAGCAATATCAAAGTGACGAGATGCATATATTGGCCCTTCGTCCAAGCCTTTTGTCAATTTCATGATACTTATGCCAGTCACTTCATCGCCTGCGAGGATTGCTCGCTCTATCGGCGCTGCTCCTCGCCATCTAGGAAGAAGTGAGTAATGCACATTGATACATCCATATTGAAAATGATTTATAACAACTTCAGATAAAATCTTTCCGTAGGCCACAACCACGCCGATATCAGCTTTCAGGTTTTGCACAACGTAATCAATTTCGCTCCGATTGGTTGGAGTAAAGACAGAGATTCCGTTTTTTTCCGCAAGCACTTTAACTGGAGTTGGATGCAACGATTTCCCCCGGGATCTCCGCTTATCAGGCTGAGTTACTACAGCAACGATATTATGCTGTGATTCAATAAGTGAACCAAGCACTGATTCTGCAGCATGTGGAGATCCGAAAAAAACGATATCTAATGGTCTAGACATAACAACAGTCTAGTCAAAGGGAGTTTGTCCTTTTTTAGCAGGTTGAATTTTCCCAGTACGCTTTAAGTGCTCAAATTCAGACCAAGCATTTTCTTGATCTTCACCATGTAAATGGTCAATCATTAATACACCATTAAGATGATCAATCTCGTGTTGGAACAATCTAGCCAACAATTCATCTGCTTCTATGGTTATCGGGTTACCATCTAGATCATACCCAGTAAGTGTAACTTTTTTTGGTCGCGTTAGAGATAGATAAATTCCTGGAATGGATAAACAACCTTCTTCGTAATCCCAAGTTCCTGAAGTTTCTTGAATTTGTGGATTCACAATGACTTTAGGTTCACCATCGATATCATAAACGAAAAAGTTTTTTTGAATACCAACCTGAGTTGCAGCTAGACCAATCCCAGGAACTTCATACATGGTCTGCAACATTGATTCACAAGTGCTTGCGAGTTTGCCATCGAATTCGTCGACATCGGTGGCTTTGACGCGCAATACCGGATCACCAGCTATCCTTACCTTGTTCACCACGCTATTTTATTCCAATCTTATGAATTTTGTTCAATAGTTTTGAATGATATTTAGCGCCTTTGAACATTAGACCACCTTTTCTAAGTTTCCTAGAAGTTTGTTCTAAGTTTTTCAACCTCTGATTTATATCATCATATGACTTTGCGGAGTCAACTGCATCAAAAGCTTGCCTTAGTTTTTCCATCTCGTATCGTAGTTTAGAGAATTCTTTATCGACCTTCTTTTGCAGTTTTTTCAGATCTTTATTTTCAACATTTTGCGGTTGATCTAAATTCCCTTTATTCTGATTTTTCTTATCCTTATTTGTATCTGAAACCAGTGTTCCCATGCTTTTATCCTAATCATAATCATCTACATAAATGGCGACCTTCGTATTTGCCGCTATTTTTCTTAGTGGATGATAAAGCATCTTAGAAAGTTGATGATGGTTTTTTGCTTTGAACATCACTGACATGCCAGCATTATCGATTGTTTTGCCAACCAAATAGCTAGGATCGACACTTTCAATAAGGCGCTCACCCGCTTGTTTTTCTAGTTTTATCTCGACACTTGCCCAAAAGGGAGCCAGTTTTAATTTCTCGCGTAGCCTAAGGTCTCGGTTATTATTTGACACGATATCGCCATTTTCGATTTCAGTTAGAAATTGACTTTCTGCACTTTTAGTAGAGATTAAAAGTGGAAATTTGTTATCGGTTTTCCTAAGACACCGCAACGCAGAGTTAATTGCAACCAAACACGCATTAAATGCGTCAATTCTTGGCTGATATAACATCGAATCAAACTGAAAGAATACAACATTTCCGACTTTCCCAAATAGATAATCTCGATAAAATATGCTTGTAGTACCGACGAAAATTGTTGGGTTCGAATCCGAAGAATTTTTTAGAATCTCGTCATCTAATGTTTTTGAGGTTACTTCACAGACACTAACTTTCGGAAACAGTCGTTTGACTTCATCAGTAACTGTTTTTGAGCCTTTTTTGAATCTCTTAAATTTGGTAGAACCACACTGCTCGCAAATTTCAGGACGGTGATATCCACAAAATTTACATTCAAACTTATTTTCATCTTCTGCGCTGAGCATCAGATTTCTTCCGCAATCGGGACAACTTGAAATGGTGTTACATTTTGCGCATACATTTAGCTTGGAACTTGAAATATTGTTTAAGACGATTACACTATGCAATCCTTGTTGGATTGACGACCTAATAGCCTGAATAACCTCTTGCGTAAAATCACCTTCGACAGGATCATTATCTCTACTATCGCGTATATGTACTTTCGGCCACTGATTATTGTCTCTCAAATCCTCTATCCGTAAGCCATGAGAATAAATACTAGGAACCGATGTAATCAAATACATATCGCTTCCTAGAAGTTCTGCATACATTCGAGCGCAATCCAATACATGAAAGCGAGGACTACGTTCTTCTTTGAGCTGCTCATAAGAGTCGTCTAAAACTATTATTGACTTACAATCAGTAAGCGGCGCAAATAGTGCACTTCGTGACCCGATTACCACCACATTTTTTTCGAGGCATTGTTCAAAAGATTGATTTCTCTTAGTAGGTCTAGATTCGTATACCACGACTTTATGTCCAAGCGATTTAATAAACTCAGCTATTTTCTTATGATTTTGAGGTGTGATAACAATGGTTGATCCAGTTTCCGAAATCAATTTTGCAATAATTTTTCTCCTATCGGATCTAGGATCGACTAAAAACATTTTTTCAATATCGCTATTTGAAGGCACATGCGAGTCATATCTATAAGCATGGAGTCGTAATGTTTTTGTTGGAGAAAACTTTCTATAAAAAACTACCGGGGAGACATAGAATCTTTTTGCAAGTTCCATTGAGACACTTAAAAGATGTTCTGGAACTCCAAGTCCAACTATTTCAGAAACAGATTTAATCTTATCGGGGTTTTGAACTTCTTCAGGTAGATGTTCCGCAATTTGAATTATCCATCCTTTAGTTTTTCTTCCATGTATTTCGACACGGACTTTAAGACCTTTTCGGATATCATTAAAATGAGCGATATCTTTTTCGACCTTGTACCAGTAGGGTTTTTCAATTTTTAAAATGTCAGGGTGAACCAGAACGTACATTACTATAAGTTGAAGTGTCTTTTAATTTCATCAACAAAATGATCAACGTGTTCCCAAGTGAAGGACTGTTCACTCCTACCAAAATGACCATAAGTAGCAGTTGGTCTAAATCTAGGTTCTCTTAGTTTGAATTGATCAATTATCGCTGCAGGTCGCAGATCGAACAGCTCTTCGACACAAGAATGTATTTGATTTTCATCTACTTTATTTGTATCAAAAGTATTGATGTAAATACTTACAGGCCTTGAAACGCCAATAGCATAGGCAACTTGGATCTCACATTTATTTGCTAATCCGGCGGACACGATACTCTTCGCGATGGCTCGTGCAGCATAAGCTCCGCTCCTATCTACCTTGGTTGCATCTTTACCTGAAAAGGCGCCTCCACCATGTCTCGCAAATCCACCGTAGGTGTCAACAATTATTTTACGGCCAGTTAAACCAGCATCGGCCTTAGGTCCCCCCACTTCAAAAATCCCCGAAGGATTGATTAGATACTCTGCATTTGACATATCTATATTTTGAGGTACAACTCTCTGCACGATATTCTCGATTACTTCTTGTTCTAACTTATCTCTCGAGATATTGGGTTCAGTCTGAGTGGAAACCACTATCGTCGGAATAGAAACCACCTGATCTTTTTCGTATTGAACAGTAACCTGAGACTTAGCATCAGGCCTTAAAAAAGTTAACTCGGATGATTTACGAGATCTAGCAAGTTCTTTTGTTATTTTATGAGCCAACCAAATTGGCATCGGCATTAAATCAGGTGTGTCATCGCAAGCGTAACCAAACATCAACCCTTGATCACCTGCACCTAACTTGTCATAAAGCTCTTTGTTCTGAGTTGACGTCCTTTCTTCAAAAGAGGACGAGACTCCGGACCATATCTCTGAAGATTGCTCATCAATTGCCACCATCACGCCGCAAGAATTTCCATCAAAGCCTGATTCTTCAGAATCATATCCGGCATCGCAGATCACTTTTCTTGCAATAGATGCAATATCTACATATGCTGATGTCGAAATTTCACCTGCTACGACAACTAATCCTGTTGTCAGTAGGGTCTCGCAAGCTACTCGACCAAAAGGATCTTGCTCTAATATCGCATCAAGAACAGAATCACTAATTTGATCAGCTAACTTATCTGGATGTCCTTCAGATACGGATTCGGAAGTAAAAAGCATATTTTTAGCTTAGTATTGTTTTAGTTACTTCGCCTTTTTATTGAGTTGAGTTTGAGTAATGATCAGCTCGAGCAACTCATAAGCTAACTCGTCTTTTGTTAAAAGCTCCAATTCACGCGGTTCGATTGATCGATTTGAGAATATCCAAACTTTATTTGTATCACATCCAAACCCTGAATCTGATCTAGATATATCATTTGCTACCAACATATCTACATTCTTATCAATATACTTCTTTGCAGCATTTTCAATTACATTATTTGATTCAGCTGCAAAACATGCGACAAAAGTATCTGACTTTTTATTTGCAACAATCTCACTAATTATGTCAGGAGTGTCAACCAAATCAATGGATTTGATTCCCTCGCTTCGCTTTAATTTAGTCATTGAAGGATTCGCTGGCGCAACATCAGCTACTGCTGCTGTCATCATTACAATATCTGCTTCCCCTAAATGTTTCTCTACTGCACTTAACATTTCGTTTGCAGTCTCAACATCAATTCGTTCAATTTCAGGTGCGGATTCAATATTTGACGTAGTGATCAAGACAACTCGATAACCATGTTGCAGAGCCGCATTCGCAATTGCATGTCCCATCTTTCCGCTGCTTCTATTGGTAATGACTCTCACAGGATCTATGGGTTCTCGAGTGCCTCCGGCTGTTACCAAGAACAACGGTTTAGACTTAAAAGATTGCGCGAGCGCATTAACGGAGACTTCAACATTTTCATGTTTGGGTATACTAGAAACCTTTTTAATAACCCTTTCGACTATTTCGCTTGGTTCAACCAGTCTTCCAATACCAGAATCCTTACCTGCAAGTTCTCCAGAGATAGGTCCGAGAATATCAATATCACGCTGCTTAAGAATCGAGATATTTTCTTGAGTGGCTTGGTGTTCGAACATCTCGCTATGCATTGCAGGTGCGACAATTATCGGAGTTTCTTTAGGTACACAAAGCAGAGATGCACTTACAATATCATCTGCAATTCCATTAGCCATCTTTGCAATTATCGATGCTGTCGCAGGTACTACCAGGACTAAATCTGCTGACTTACCTAATTGAGTGTGTGCGATCGAACCTCTATTTGACCAAAGATCATCATAAACAGGCTCTGAAGCTACTGCTGAGAAAGTCGCGTTTCCAACAAATTGCGATGTTGAATTAGTAACTGCAACTGATACATGTGCGCCATTTTTGACTAGTTCTCTAATCACATAGATTGATTTATAAGCCGCAATGCTCGCACTTACACAGACAAGAATCCGACGTCCTTCGAGTTGTTTACTCATCGGAATTCCTTTAGAGAGTTAGGCTACAGTGTCGCTGTCTTCTGAAACTGCTTCAATAGTGTCTGCATTTTCAGTTGATTCTTCAACAGCTGATTGTAAGTCAGCTTCAGAAATTGTAGCTTGAGCAAGCTCGTCGATATCAGCTTGTTCTACTGGCATAGCAATAATGTCACCGTTGCTGATCTCTTCGAGTGCAATCGATAACGGTTTTCGAGATACAGATGTCACTTGAGGAGGAACAATTCGACCCAGACCTTCACCTAACTGATTGTAATAATCATTAATCTCTCGTGCTCGTTTTGCCGCAAGAGTAACTAGTGTAAATTTAGATCCTGCGTTTTCCAGCAATGATTCAATACCTGGATCCATTAATGATGTCTTTTTTTCCACGATTTCCACCTCTTTGTAGGTTTTAGATTCTATACCTTTATAAACAAAAATTCATATCCGATCGGCAATTTCGCCGAGTTTTTAGATATCTAGGCTATTTTGTCCTTAACTATTGCTGTAAGTTCTGAAACTGCTCTGGTCAGGTCATCATTTATAACCATTACCGAGAAATGATCTATCAATCGCTCTTCTTTCTCAGCAGCTGCAAGTCTTCGCTCTAGCGATTCTTCTGTCATATTAGGATCTTCTCGTTCTAATAGACGTCGCCTTTGAATTTCTTTGCTCGGAGCCTTAACGAAAATTAAAAATGCTTCGGGGTAGAGTTCTTTAACTTTAAGCGCTCCTTGAACATCAATTTCTAAAAGTACTGAATTACCCTTAGATCTTTGATCTTCAATAGGTCCTTTGGGTGTACCTTTCCAGTCACCGTAGACCTCAAAATATTCCAACATTCCACCAGCTAGTGCAATATTCAAAAACTCATTTTCGTCCATAAAGAAATAGTGTTTACCTTCTTCTTCATGAGGTCGAGGAGCCCTAGTAGTTGCTGAAATACTCAGGTAAAGTTCAGGAACATTTTTTAACAGTTCTTTAACGAGAGTCCCTTTACCTACTCCTGAAGGACCTGCTACAACAATTAGTTCACCTGTTAGTTTTTCTGAATCAGTCATTGAAAAATTCCAAATGTCGTAACTTGAAAGTTAAATTACGTTATCGTTAGCAAATTTTGCTAACAATGCGGCGCGTTGTTTAGTGCCTAGACCACCTAATCGTCGAGATTCTGCAATTTCAAGCTCTTCCATCAGTCGCTTTGCTTTAACTTTACCAACACCTGGTAAGGATTCAATGACTGCTACGACTTTAAGTTTTGCCAAGATTGCGTTGTTATCAGCTTCGCGAAAAAGTTCTGGCAGACTAAGAACGCCCATTTTTAATCGTTCTTTAACTTCCGCTCTTGCACGTCTAGCTAACGCCGCTTTTTCCAGCGCTGCTGCTCTTTGTTCAGGTGTTAACTGAGGAGGAGTAGGCATCGATATAGTTCCTTTCACTACTCGCAGGCTTTAAAACTGCTGATCACTGACTATAGCCCCTTTTTTATATCGAAATTTGGATATCTATCGAAAAAATATCGATTTTTGCCAATATTTCACTTATAAAGTAGAATTATAAGTCAGATATCACCTTTTAAAAGAGATCTATCATGGAACATTTTCCAAATAACCCTTCCGGCAATGCTTCTCGACAATGGAGTTGGGTAAGTTCAAGTGGGAAACAACGTTACCCGCTCAATTGGGCTATTGACCATGGCGAATTACGAGATTTTTTTAGACACATTTCTAGATGCTTCGGTCAGCTTCCTCGTCAAGGATGCTTAGACAAAAATATGGATGTCGAAACGATCACCGCTCACAAAGCATTGCAAGATTTTCTGATTATGAGCCTTTTTGAACGACCGCTGGCAGCAAATGGAATCGGAGAAAAAGCATATCGAGATCAGTTGTCTGCTGCTGCTTTTCTGCTTGGAGTAACAGCAAACACTTTTTCAATACCCTCTCATGGTTTGATTTATGATTCATTCCAGCCTCAAGATCTCGAACTCAGACATTTACGAATGACTACTTTAGGGTTCGGTGAACTTTCTGCCACGGAAGGTTTTATTGGATATCTGAGTGAAAGACCAGAATTAATCAATCCCTTATTCAAATTTCCATCAATACGGCCAGATCTCGACAAAAAAGTTATAGATAAAACAGTACTCAACATGAAACATACAGATATAGATTCTCTTATTCAGCGATATTTTCAAGATCGACTAGTCGGAATAATTGAGAAGATGGTTGAAAAAAGAGTTGTGAAGAATGTTCCTGAAGCGACTTTGAAAATGGTCTTTTCTGGACCGAAAAAAAGTACGAGTAGCTATATTTTCAGACCCAACTCCAGATTGACGGCAGTTGAGCTCAATTAATTAATTTGATCCTTTAACGCGTTTTTAACTTCTTCAAAGACTTCCTCTGCTGCAACTTTTGGATTTTCTTCTCCGTGCACCGCACGACCGAGTACAATCCATTTCGCTCCATCTTTAATAGCTGAAGATGGAGTTGCAACTCGACGTTGGTCTTGAGCTTCTTGACCTGCTAAGCGTATACCAGGAACAAGCGCCCTCACACCTGGGGCTTTTGATCTAACAACTTCAAGTTCTAGCGCAGAGCACACTAGATCGCATCCTGCATCAGCAATTAGGTCTAATCGTTCATTGAATGCAATATCATCAGCAGGCAAAGAAGTAAGTACAGTTACTCCTAGTAATATCGGAGGTTCGAAACCGTTTTGCGAAGATCCTTGATCGAGTCCTCGTCTTGCTGCTTCAAGCATTTCTTTTCCGCCACTCGCATGGACAGTCATCATTGAAATTCCTCTCGAGGCATGTACCTTGCAAGCTCGTTCTACAGTGTTGGGTATATCGTGAAGTTTTAGATCCAAAAATACTTTGATGCCCTTTTCCATCAAACGCTCAATAGCTTGAGCACCAGACTCTGCATATAATTCACTTCCGACCTTTGCATAACTAAAAAAATCTCCAACTTCTTCTACAAGTTTTTCGGCTTCATCGATGTTTCCTACATCAAGACTTAGCACCATTGCCTCTTTTGCAAGTCGATCTAAATCACTCATTTGAACTCCTATGGCATTTGTATTTCACCGATGATATCCGACACATCTGAAACAGCCGTATCAAAACAAAAATCGTGTAATTCTTTCTTGATTTTAATAATAGCTCGTGGGTCAGCAAAAGTTGCTGTGGCTATACCAACTGCGGACGCTCCACACATCATCATTGATGCAACATCTGTCCCAGTTGTGACTCCCCCTGTTCCAATAATTGGAGTGTCGGGAAATTTTGTATGAACATCATATATACCTTTTTGCACAATCGGCATAATGGCGTTGCCCGAATATCCTCCAGCTCCTTTTCCCAGCACGGGTTTTCTAGTATATGGATCTAGTTTTAATCCCATAAGGGTATTGAACAATGTCAATATATCCGACCCTGCTTCTATAGCAGCCTGAGCAATGTCGACAATACTTGTCACGTTTGCAGATAGTTTTGCAGTAACTGCAACGTCAGCGTTTATTTCATTTCTAACTGCTGTTATTACCTTCGCAGTTTGGTCTGGATCTTGAGCAAAAAGTTTGCTTCCTAATTCTGTATTAGGACAGCTTAAATTAACTTCTAACGCAATAAACTTTTCTAGATGCCCAGAAATAAGTGCAGCAGCTTTTTGATATTCATCTACGCTTCTTCCCCAAATAGCCATAATGAACCGACCGTTACTCAAGTCCAGTTTACTTAGATCAGATTTGATCCAATCTTCGATATGAGGACCCGGTAGACCTACTGAATTAAGCATTGCTCCCTCTGAAGGAGCTAAACGTGGCGAAGCATTACCTGGAGATTCGAAAGCAGCGAGTGATTTTATTGTGATTGCTCCAACTTCTGCAGGATCGATTACATCAAAGAGTTCGTCGCTGTGTCCGAAACTTCCCGAAGCACCAATAAGCGGGTTTGGCAATTCAATGGTCTTATTTTTCGTTATCAACTGGGTTGACAGATCAATCTGCATATTGAAATCCTATCAACTGCCAGCTGTTTCCATCACTAGTTGATCAGCCGAATGAAGCTGTTGCAACGAAATAACATTGACATCTAGATCTTGCCATTGAGCGATACCAGCAGCTAAAGCACGTGCAGCTGCAATTGTCGTTATACAAGGAATACGGTATTTCGTCGCTGCCATCCGGATGTGTTCACCATCACGTCTTGTTGATCTTCCTCTAGGAGTATTGATTACAAAATCAATTTTTCCTTCAGCCATTAGATCGACAGCATCGACACCAAATTCATCTCCGACTTTAGCTATCACATGATCTACTGGGATACCTCGTTGCACTAAAGCAGATGCAGTACCAGTTGTCGCAGCGAACCTGAAACCAAGTTGCATATACATCTTCGCGACCTCAAGTGCTTTTTCCTTGTCGCGATCAGCAACTGACAAAAACACTGTTCCAGATTGAGGAATTTTCATCCCTGCACCAAGCTGAGATTTATAGAATGCCTCTCCGAAGGTATCCCCTAGTCCCATAACCTCTCCTGTAGATCTCATTTCGGGACCAAGCACTGCATCAACGCTAGGAAATCTTCCAAATGGAAGAACCGGAGCTTTTACTGCAACTCTTGAAGTATTTAGATGATCATTACCTTGAGGTAATACTGATGCTGCTCTTAAGTCTGCAATCTTTTCACCGAGCATCAACCTTGTAGCGATTTTTGCTAATGGCAAGCCTGTAGCTTTTGCAACGAACGGAACTGTTCGTGAAGCTCGAGGATTAGCTTCGATTATGTAGACCTTGTTATCTTGCACAGCGTATTGAATATTGATCAATCCAACGACGTTAAGGTGTTCAGCTATTGAACACGTCCAAGAGATGATCTGTTCTGTCACTTCTTCAGATAATGTCTGTGGAGGTAAAGCACAAGTCGAATCTCCAGAATGCACTCCAGCTTCTTCGATGTGTTCCATGATTCCACCAATCATGAACTCCCCATCAGAATCTCTAAGTGAATCAACATCAACTTCGATTGCATCTTGTAAAAACGAATCAATTAATGCAGGTCGTTCACTAGATAGCCCACCTTCACGACCTAAAGATCCACTTTGAGCTAACTCTTGCATTGCTTCTTTAAGTTGAGATGGTTCATCGACGATCTGCATTGCTCTACCACCGAGTACATAGCTTGGACGTACAAGGACTGGATACCCAACTTTTTCAGCCATTTCCAAGGCTGCTTCAGTTGTTGCAGCTGTCCCGCCAGCAGGTTGAGAAATACCTAATTCATTACATAGATTATGAAAGTGATCACGGTCTTCAGCTAGATCGATAGAGTCAGGAGAAGTACCTAAAACTCGATATCCGTTTTTTTCTAGCGTTCGAGCGAGTTTCAAAGGAGTCTGACCACCAAGAGAAACTATTACACCATGTGGTTGTAATCGCTCGCATATAGACAACACATCTCCGGCAGTTAAAGGTTCGAAGAACAACATATCTGAAGTGTCGTAATCAGTCGAGACGGTTTCGGGATTACAGTTGATCATTACTGGAGCATAACCAGCTTCACGTAAAGCATAGCTGGCATGGACACAACAATAATCGAACTCAACACCTTGTCCGATTCGATTAGGGCCTGAACCAAGAATAACAACTGTAGGTTTTTTAGGTATAACGAGTTCATCATCATCTGAAGTAGTTGAGTAATAATAAGGAGTTGAAGATTCAAATTCTCCTGCACAGGTATCAACAACTGAGAAATTTCGCTGCAAATTATGCTCTTTTATTACAGCTAGAACCTCATCGATACTACATTGCCATGCGTAAGCGATTTGTTCAGCGGAAAAACCATCTCTCAAAATCTTTTTCAATTCTGCTCTAGAAATAGTCTTCGAGGTGCGTGATTCCAAGAGTTCACGCGTCTCAATAATTTGCATCATTTGATCGATAAAAAATGGATCAATATGTGTAAGTTCATGCGCTTTTTCCGCTGACATAAATGTACGAAGCGCTGACTCCAAAACAAAAAGTCGATCTGTATTAGGTCTAGTTAGTAAATCTACCTTTTCTTCTTCAGAATATGCATCGATGATTACTTCGCCTTCATCGCAGTTAAGCCCATAGCGACCGGTTTCCATAGAACGAAGAGCTTTTTGTAAAGATTCTCTAAATGTGCGGCCAATAGCCATGACTTCGCCAACACTTTGCATTTGTGTACCTAAAGTTGTTGAGGCACCAGGCAACTTTTCAAAAGCAAAACGAGGTATTTTTGTAACGACATAATCGATTGAAGGTTCAAAACATGCAGGCGTTTTTTTCGTAATATCGTTAGTTATCTCATCAAGTGTGTATCCGACTGCTAAACGTGCAGCAATTTTGGCAATAGGAAATCCTGTAGCTTTCGAGGCCAATGCCGAGGATCGAGATACTCGCGGGTTCATCTCGATCACGATCTGCTCGCCATTTTCAGGATTAACAGCAAACTGCACATTACTTCCGCCGGTATCAACACCAATACGCCTAAGAACCTTGAACGAATCATCACGCATTTTTTGATATTCGACATCAGTTAGAGTCATCTGTGGAGCAACCGTAATTGAATCGCCAGTGTGCACTCCCATTGCATCAACATTTTCAATGGCGCAGACAATCACACAATTATCATTTTTGTCGCGCATAACTTCAGTTTCGTACTCTTTCCAACCAAGCACGCTTTGTTCGATCAAAATTTCGCCAATAGGAGATGCTTCAATAGCTCTCCTGGAAAGCAATTTCATTTCTTCTTCATCATAGGCAATACCTGTTCCTCCTCCACAAAGAATAAAAGAAGGACGAATCATTACAGGATAACCAATTTCTTTTGCACCAGTTAAAGCATCTTCAACATTGTTACAGAAGTAAGATTTTGGAGTATTCAAACCTATTTCAGTCATTGCTTTTTTAAAGAGGTCTCTATCTTCCGCAGTTCGAATTGCATTGGGATTAGCGCCGATCATTTCTACGCCATACTTCTTGAGAACACCTTGATCATCCAGAGCTAAACCGAGATTCAAAGCGGTCTGTCCGCCAAGCGTTGGCAATAAAGCGTCTGGTTTTTCAAGTGCAATAATTGCTTCTAAATGTTCAACATCTAAAGGCTCAATATAGGTTGAATCTGCAACATCAGGATCTGTCATGATTGTCGCAGGATTCGAATTGACGAGGATTACCCTAAATCCTTCTTGCCTTAACACTCGACATGCTTGTGTGCCTGAATAATCAAACTCACATGCTTGACCGATAATAATCGGCCCAGATCCAATTACAAGTATTGATTTGATATCGTTACGCTTTGGCATATCAGTTTCCTTTTTTCCCGAACTTTGTCATAATTTCAATAAAGTCATCAAAAATCACTGCTGATTCATGAGGTCCAGGTCCTGCTTCAGGATGATGTTGCACGCTGAAAGTTAATTTATCAGGCATTGCAAGTCCTTCTACAGTCCCATCATTGAGATTTACGTGAGTAATTTTCGCACCTTTAATCGTGTCTGCATTAACTACATAGTTATGATTCTGGCTAGTTATTTCAATAGTGTCATCTTTAAGACATTTAACGGGGTGGTTACCTCCGTGGTGACCAAATTCCAACTTGTATGTTTCACCATCGAGAGCACGACCTAATATTTGGTGACCTAAGCAAATACCGAATATTGGTAATTGGCCGATCATTTTTGAAACGTTTTCAGCTGCTCCGCTTACAGCAGCAGGATCACCTGGACCATTAGAAAGAAATAAGCCATTTGGATTTCGAGCGATTATTTCATCTGCTGGCGTATCCCAAGGAACAACCTCTACATGGCACCCTCTAGCAGTGAGATGTGTAAGTATCGAGCTCTTTATACCAAAATCATAAGCCACAACTTTAAAAGGTGCAGTTTCTTCTCCTGCAAAGTAAGGCTCCTGCGTTGAAACTGACGCAGCTAAATTCATCCCATCAGTACCTTTAGCATCAACGGCTGCTTGTTTGACTGCTTGTTCATCTACACCAAAAGCAGCAGGCATAGCCCCATGAGAACGAATATATTTTGTTAATGCTCTAGTATCTACATCACACAGTCCAGGAATCTCATGCTTTTTAAGATATTCGTCTAACGTGGAGTTGGCACGCCAGTTTGAATAACTTCTATATAAGTCTCTTATGATTACGCCACTACAAAAAGGTTTTGCTGATTCATTGTCTTGCAGATTTACACCGTAGTTCCCAATCTGAGTTGCAGTAAAAGTAATTATTTGCCCCGCATAGCTTGGATCAGAAATTATTTCTTGATAACCATATAGCGATGTGTTGAACACCACTTCACCTGAAGCTACTTTGCCTTGAGGTTCAGCTCCACAGATACTGCCCTCGAACATAGTGCCGTCGGCAAAAATTAATACACCTTGTTTTCTTGTCATGATGTGGGCTGTCCTTTCTCACAAACCATCTCGCCGTGGCGAATTGTATAATGAACTTTTCCGAATAGCTCGTTGCCATCCCATGGGGAATTCACGCTCTTTGAATGTAAATTTTGAGCATCAAGTATGAAACTCTCATTTTCATTAAAAATTGCAATATTTGCCTCATTACCTTCGACAAAATCAAGCCCATGCCCACCTCGTCCTAGTTCGTCAATTTTATGGGCATTTATGATTCTTGCCGGCTTAATGCTCACTAACTGAATTAAATCTTCAAGACTCATAATGCCTGGTTTAACTAAATGTGTAATTGCAACACTTAATAAAGTTTCTACCCCAAGCATTCCTGGAGGCGCATCTTTTACGCCTTTGTCTTTCAGCTCTTTTGCATGAGGAGCATGATCAGTCGCGATGACATCAATAGTCCCATCTACAAGTCCAGAGATAAGCGCCTTGTTATCTTCTGCTGTCCGAAGCGGAGGGTTCATTTTGAAATTAGCATTGTTTGTTTTTAGCAACTCTGAAGTCAAAGCTAAATGTTGAGGAGCAACTTCTGTTGAAACAAACATCCCTTGTGCCTTAGCTTCACGAACCACTTGAGCACCTTGGGCAGTTGATAGATGAAGCACATGATAGCGGAGATTTTTAGATGCAAAAGCTTTCATCAGAGCAATATCACGAGCGATTATTATCTCTTCTGCAACACGATGTCTCCCCTGAAGCCCTAGCTCTGCGCTAATCACACCTTCGTCCATGACTCCATCATGCACAAGCGAATGATCTTCGCAATGTTGAGCCAAGATGCAATCGTCATAGCTAGATAACAGTTCTATGGCTTCACGCATTACACGTGCTGATTGAACGCAATCTCCATCATCTGTAAATGTTCTAGCTCCTGCTTGATATAGACCTTGTAAATCTGTAATTTCTTGGCTTTGCCGATCTTTAGTAATTGCAGCTGAAACAAAGATGTCACAAAGCGCTGTTTTTGTTCGTTCAATTACATCTAGATAAGTTTTTGGATTATCCGTGCAAGGCAAAGTATTTGGCATCGATTGAACAGCTGTCACTCCACCAGCAGCCGCAGCACGTGAACCCGACTTTATATCTTCAGCAGACTCTTGAACATCGCTTCCTGGTTCACGAAAATGCACTTGGATATCGACCAAGCCTGGAGTAACTACCATATCCGATGCATCTATAACATAAGCTCCAGATGGTTTTGTGAGATTCTCACCGACTTGAGAGATTTTGGAGCCTTCAATAATGACATCTCCACGTCTACGTCCCTGAGAGTCAATAAGTTCTCCGTTTTCAATATATATGGTCGCCATTATGGAAGCGTCTCTCTTTCAATATCTATTCGATCAACTTGATCTAACTCTTGCATCAGAACTAAAACTTGTTCGCCATCTCGTTTTGTCGGGAGATTTTTACCAACATAATCTGCTCTGATTGGAAGTTCCCGGTGTCCTCGATCAATCAGGACTGCTAATTGAACTGATTGAGGACGAGATTTATTAGAAATGACATCTAATGCCGCACGAACACTTCGACCTGTAAAAAGCACATCATCGACAACAACTATTCGAGTATTTGTAAAATCAATATCACTTTGATCATTTAGTAACGGCGGAAAAATTGAAAGATCATTTGGAAGCGAGTCATCAACAGTCATATGTGAACCATCGTGAAGACGCTTTTCTTTATCATCTCGAGCTGAAGTTATATCCAAAGAATAAACATCGATGCTGTTACCTTCAATTTTTTCTATTTGGTTAGCTAGCCGAGATGCAAAAAGGGCCCCTCTTCTGAGGAGCCCGATTAGAACTAGATTTTGTGAACCATGATTTCGTTCAATAATTTCGTGGGAAATGCGAGTACAAACTCTTCTTATGTCATCGCTATCAAATACACTGAGGTGCGTCATTCTCTCCCAATCAGTTTCACTGAACTGTTTTTCGTAACGTCTTGTTACGATTTTGCCTCTCTGGACAAATTTGGTTCGTTGGTAGATACTAACACACCGACTGCCCCCTCCGCCACGTTGGCAGCAAAAGAGATGCAAAACCGATCCTTTTTAGCGCCATCTGTAAAGACTATTAGGAGAGATAGACTTGTTCGAGTAGATCTTGTTGGAGTGCTGTAAGCCAGTTATATATTTCGTGCAGGTTAGAGTGCGGATCAAAAGGATCAATCTTTTGTTCGGTCTCATCCGAAATATTTAGTCTCGTACCCAAAGCTAGACGTAAATCGTTAATTCCTTTGAGCCAGCTCTCCGTTTCTTGCGGTTCCAAAACCACAAAATGCATGTTTTGTAGTCCTAATTCTCCACTTGCTAACTCGAGACGATTGAGAGATTCGACAATATTCATTAAAACCTGAACCCTTGATTCCATCAATTCTGGGTGAGCAAATGCCGCCCATGCCATCTCAGCAGTTTCTTCAGTAGGATCTAAATATGCTCTGGGAAATAACCTTTCTCGAACTGGATCTTCTCCTAATGCGGGAGTTTCTAAAATAGCTCGTAAATCCATTGCGATATCTTCAAATACTTTCGCTTCTTCCTTAAATAGATAAGCAACTACACCGTCCATTGTAACTTCGAAGCGATGATTTTTCATTTATTCATCCTTTTGCATCGTGGCCCAAAGGCCATGTGCATGCAATTTGCTAACGTCAGCTTCACAAGCATCTCTTCTACCTGAGGAAACTACAGCTTTGCCATCTTCGTGAATTTTTGTCATTAGTTCGGTAGCTTTTTCCCTTGAATAACCAAAGAGTTTCTGCAAAACATGGACTACGTAGCTCATTAGATTAACGGGATCGTTCCACACAATAACCACCCATGGAGTATCAAGCATCCCATCAATATCTTGCTCAAATTCGATAACGGGCGTTGGCGATTCAGTCATATTATTTCTGTTTCTTTTCTTTCGCCGAGTTAATCAGCTCCACACCTCTAACCTTATGTGCGATCGTGCTTAGAACTCCATTGATAAACTTTGGAGATTCTGGAGTGGAATAGTTCTCACATAAAGTTACTGACTCAGAAATTATAGTACCTACAGGTATTTCGGCGCTACGAACCAATTCGCTAATTGCCATCCTTAATACTGCCCGGTCAAAAGCTGGCAATCGCTCTTTTTTCCAACCTTTAGTGTGTTCATCTATCAGTTCTTCAACCTTTGTAGATTCGACCTTGTAGGCATGAAGTATTTCTAAAACGTATTTCTCAGGCTCGACATCTAAGCTGGACAGTATCTCTTCAACATTAACTGTTTTAGAATCTGCTTCGAACAATAAGAGCACTGCTCTTTCTCTGGACTGAGTTTTAACTACTGACATGTTGCATCAAACGCGAGTTATATACTCACCCGTTCTGGTATCGACCTTGACAATATCGTCTTGATTTACGAAAAGTGGAACTTGAATTACTATCCCGGTCTCGAGAGTTGCTGGTTTGCGAGCACCTGACACTCTGTCGCCTTGTACGCCTGGATCAGTTTGAGCAATTTTTAATTCGACGCTTGCAGGCAATTCGACACCAAGAGCTTCGGTACCGAACATCGAAATTTGTGCATTATCTGATTCTCGAAGATACTTTGCCGCATCTCCTACTTGAGCTTCACTTAAAGTTAGCTGTTCATATGTTTCTGAATCCATGAAAACGAAGTCGGAACCTTCGCGATAAAGAAATTGATAATCACGTCTATCTACATTCGCTTGTTCGACTTTTAAACCCGCATTGAAGGTCTTATCAAGTTGTCTTCCTGTCCGAACATTTTTCAGAGTAGTCCTTACGAAAGCTGGGCCTTTACCCGGCTTTACATGTTGGAACTCAACTACTTGGAAAAGTCCCTCATCAAGGTTAAGAACCATACCATTTTTTAAATCATTTGTTGAAACTGCCATAAGTGCAATATTCTACATTGAATCAAGAGGTAATTACTAGTTCCTTAGGAGCTGTGGTCAAAACTTCCGCACCATCTTGGGTGACACATAGAGTATCCTCGATTCTCACCCCAGCGAGGCCTTCGATATAGATGCCTGGCTCTACAGTTATAATCATTGATGGTTCTAGTTTTGTTTCAGAAACTTGGCTAACTCGCGGATTTTCATGAATATCAAGTCCGACGCCATGTCCGGTCCCGTGAGCAAAGTATTTGCCCACACCTTGAGAATCCAAAAATTCTCTACATTTAGTGTCTACCTCTTTTGTCGTGACACCACTTTTAACAAACTCGCGACCCAACTTTTGGGATTCGATTACTTGGTCCCACATCTTTTGTTGGTCACCTGAAAGCTCTCCAACGCTAACAGTTCGAGTCATATCAGAGCAATATCCATCGACAACACAACCGAAATCAATCACAATCATCTGGTTAGGCTCTATTTTTGCATCTGTAGGTCTTGCGTGAGGCAAGGCACCTCTGGTGCCGCACGCAACTATTGTTTCAAAAGAATTTCCTTGCGCTCCCAGATCTACCATCTTGCGATCTAGCACAGCTGCGAATTCCTTTTCAGTCGGAAGTTCAGCTAGGTATCCCTTCACTTCCTCGAAAGCTTCATCTGCTATTCGACAAGCTGCCCGAATTCTATCCACTTCTCCAGGTTGCTTAATTAGTCTTAGCTTCTCAACCAACTGGGTAGTCGGGAAAAAATCTTTACCTTCAAAGTGAGATTCGAAAGCTTTAAGCATGCTCCAAGTAGTTGTGTCTGCTTCTAATCCAATTACTTTAACGTTTTTCAATAATTCATTTAGATAATCCCAGTTACCTTGCCCTTGTTTTGTAATATGAATCTCAGCTTGGATACCTGAAGACTGGATTTCCTCTTTTGATTGTGTAGAGTATCGACCGTCAGAAATGAAATCTATTGAATCTCTTGTAATTACTAAAGTCCCATTTGATCCTGTATAACCACAGAGATATCGAACATTTGTAAGGTGAGATACTACTAGTGCATCTATATCACTCGGAAACGAATTTCTAAGATTCTCAATACGGGCATTAAAATCCATATCCTGAAGATTTGCCATTAAGTCGGTAGATTTCATCATTTTTGTATATCGACCATTCTTTATTTTTTCTCAAGTAAAGATTTCACTGCGAAAGCTGCAAGTCGATAGCTATCGAGCTTGAATCCAGCAATTACTCCATCTACTACTGCTGAAATGACTGATTTATGTCTAAATTCTTCTCTTGCATAGGGATTGGATAAATGAACTTCGACTTTAACGCCGTCGAACATTGCTAGTGCATCTCTTAATGCAATCGAATAATGTGTTAACGCTCCTGCATTGATGATGATTGCATCTTGTTCATCTCGTGCTTGTTGAATCTTATCGATGAGTTCAGATTCAGAGTTAGATTGAAATTGAGAGACCTGGTAATCCTCGAGGACTTTTTCAACTTCTAAGACACAATCTTGTAATTTTGCATCTCCATAATATTGTGGTTCCCTTTCTCCTAAAAGGTTTAGGTTGGGGCCACTAAGTACAATAACGCGCATAATGCTATTTTTACACAATTGCTGTGTTCTTTCGTGTTTAATAGCTAATAATAGTACCTAGGTCGAATGATTCATTTTCCGGATATGCCCAGCCGAAGCCTTTACATCTGCTTCTTTATGACTCAGTATGAAAATATGGGACAACTATATTTGAAGCCGATATTAGCCACACTAGTGGTATTCACGGTGCTGTCCGCTCAAATCAGTCCGGCCTATTCTGCAGATTTCGATATCGAAATTTCGTCAACAAGCAACGCTTCACTATCGATGAAGAAAGATGATATTTTAACTGCCACGTATTCTTTTACAAACACTTCCAGTTTTGATTTCCAGGATGGCCATATTGCAGTCTACATGCTCGTGCATCCGTCTCTAACTTTTTTTGAACTTATGGATGGAAGAGACATCTATGGATGCGGTTCTCTCAACGACATCGCTGAACAACATCAAGTAGAAATGGGCCTAAACATACACCCTAAGTTTGCAATGTATACACCTTATTTCTGCAATCTTTTTGATGCATCCACTCCCGATATGTATCAAAACTTTGCACAAAACAAGACACTTACTTACGACATAAAATTCAAACTCAACTCTCCTCTCACTATAGGTACTCCTTATATCTATTCTTTTCATTATCCCGGACAGGCTTTTTGGGATAATGACAGCAGAGAGACTCAAGAAGTGCAAAATATTTTCCTAAATGGATTTAATGTCGAAACACTAATCTCACCTAACAAATCAGTCATTACATTTACAACCGAAAATTCGACAACGAACAATTCAAACACAACGCAGAATTTTGCCCCAAGCAGTCCTTTAAGCTTTTCAACTAATAATAAAGGATTTTTGGAGAATCTTGACGAGCGTGTTTTTCCCCTTGCTAATGGCTTATTATCTGGTAATGATCTAGCAAATAATAGTGACGGCAATTCAGGAGCTTCAGAACAAACTGAAATTGCTCAAGAGATTCGAGATAGGCTACCTCAAAGAGTATCCGATGAGGAAAATAGTTCAATCTCTGCATTTCTATCTGGAGATTACCTTGCACAACTATTAATGGCCGTATCAGTATTGTTATTAACTACCGTAATTGGATTCCATTATCGCAATCGATACCTTACTCAGCTGAAAGCTCAAAAGGACTATTCGAAAGCCTTGAAAATAAAAAGAATCAAAATCGAGAGAGACGCCGATATCGACCTTAAACTGGAAGAACTAGCCGAATCGAGCGCATAGGCCTTTTGACTCATTTATTTAAGTTTTGGGATTTGGGTCTTTACGATTTTAAATCTTTATAGGAACATAGCGATATGGGAATAAAAACGTTGTTTGCTTCAGCAGTAGTTTCACTTGTATTAATTACGAGCGCTCCTGCGTATGCAAACCAACCTTTTGACACAGCACTCAGCATGAGCATTTCCCCTGCCGCATCAACAATTCAAAATGGCACAAACGTGAGCCTTAATTTCAGGATTACGAATGTTGGGCAAAATACTATAACTCCTCACGGCGTATTGATTTTTGTGATTCCGCCTGAATTAAATGTAACTGGTATTAATTTCTCGTATCCAACTGGATTTTGTGTTGATCCTCAAGCAGACGCTTTCGATGACTATCCTGATTACACTGCTCACTTTTGTTATTCGGAATCGGACTACTATCAGATCCCTCAACTTTCTCCTGGACAGTTTCATAGCGTGACTGTAAGTGCGACCGCCACGAGATCATTTACATCAAATTCTACAAAAATACTCGCTTTTCACCACCCAGGTGAAAATGAACATGACCATGAACAGTATTTTCAAGAATTAGATAATCTAAATGGTGATTTAAGTCAAGCTACAACGAACAATAGCGTACTTTACACTTACACACAGTCTTCACCGTCGACGCAAACACCAAATTCTAATTCTTCTAACCAAAACACAACTCAAGGATCGAGCACAACGAGCAACAATCGAGCATCAAGCTCATCAAATAACAATTCCGGATCAGGTGAAACAGGACTCGTAGATGAGACGAATTCAAATGGTGATACTAGTGATCAAGCAGAGGTTGCTAGTGAAATAAGCGAAAGACTTCCGGAACGGGTTGTTTCAGAAGATCAAGGCACTACAGCAGCTCTAGCTGGTGGATATCAACAGATACTAATAATTGGTGGGCTATTACTTACATTGGCGACATTAGTATTTTATGTTCTACGAAAGAGATATTTGAAGAAACTATCAACTGAGAAAGAATACCAAAAAGCCTTAAAGACAAAAAAGTTGGTTTTCAGCCATGCTGAAGACCAGACATCTAGCTAGCAGGTAGAATTTTTTCTAGTGTAGTTCTAACTAGTTTTTCGTCAACATCGTGAATCAGTTCAGAAGTACCATCTGAGTTCATCACAATAAAGCTAAGTTGACCCAAAGATTTTTTATCTGATCTCATAACTTCTATCAAGTAATCTATGTCAGCTTTCGATACTGGCCATTTACTAGTAAGACCTAAAACATCCAATAGTTTATTAGTTGATTGGGCCTGAGACGATGGTATCCTACCGAGTTCACAACTAAGTTCTGCTATAAATCTCAATCCTAAAACAACTGCTACACCATGGGGTATTTGATACTTAGTCAAAGTTTCGATCGCATGTGCAAGCGTGTGACCAAGATTTAGTGTTGCTCGAATTCCATTTCTTTCATGTGGATCACGAGATACAATTTGGACTTTATGGTTCATACAATGCCTTATCAGCGGAACTAATGCAGAATCTTCTCGTTTTAAAATTTCTATATGTTTTTCGAGAATCAAATCTTCTACAAACGAATTTCCCAATAGAGCGTATTTTGCAACTTCGCCCAAACCGCTCAAATAATCTTCATCTGAAAGGGTTTTCAATGTCGAGATGTCGGCCACAATTAATTTAGGTTGATGAAAAGATCCTACTAAATTTTTTCCACTTTCAAGATTGATGCCACATTTACCACCAATGGATGAATCTACTTGCGCAAGCAAAGTCGTTGGAACTTGTATAACGTCTACGCCACGATGATAAGTTGATGCGACGAATCCACTTAAGTCCCCTACAACACCACCACCTAATGCAATTACACAACTATTTCGTGTTATCTTGTTCGACGCCATCTCCTGAATAACTTTGCAGTAGCTATCAAAGGATTTGCCGTTTTCTCCTTGTTCAATTTCACAGTAGAGGATCTTTTCTTCACCAATTGAGTTCTTAATTTTATCTTTAAATTCTGATGGAACTCCAGGATCTGAAACCAATATGTATTGATTGTATTCACCAATATATTTACTAATTTGAGATATAACATCGGACCCAACCACTATAGATGATTTAAAACTGTTGCTTTGACCGGATTCTCGTTTGAATTGACGAATTAGAGCATCTACAACAGTGTCGACGTCTCTACCAGATGTAGCAATTGTTATGTCATTTGCTAACTCATATATCGCTTTGCGCGTCTTAAGTTGTTGGTGAACCTTTTCTTCGAGATCACCTGACAACAATGGACGATCGTTATCATCATTATTTACTCTTTGGATAATATCTTTTTCGAATGCACTTAAATATATAACATAACCGTGTTTCTGCATTTCAATGATATTTTGTGAACGCAGTGGAGTACCTCCGCCACACGCTAATACCATTGGATCTTTTCTCTCACAGACTTCTGTTAATGACTGGGTTTCGATTTCTCTAAATTTCTCTTCTCCATTAGTTGCAAAATATTCTGATATTGGTTGATTAATTTTTTTCGAAATAAATTCATCAAGGTCTACAAAATCAACACCAATTCTCTCAGCAGCAATACGCCCTACAGTCGTTTTACCAACACCTGAAGGCCCGATGATAATTATGTGGCGTTTAAGCGTTTGCATTATTGCTTCTCACTCAATGATTTCTTAAAACCATCCGCATTTCTCAAAAACTCAGTCATTGAATCTCCGCCAAATTTACGCAGAGCCTCCTTTGCAAGAGTTAGTGCAACCATTGATTCAGCTACTACCCCAGCAGCCGGAACAGCAGTTACATCAGTTCGCTCTTTGAAACTAACTGTCTCTTCTTTGGTTTCTACATCAGTTGTTCTGATAGCTGGCCTGTTTAATGAGGCTAAAGGTTTCATCCAAGCTCTACAGACCAACAACGCACCATTTGTAATACCGCCTTCAACGCCGCCTGCTCGCGCAGTAGGACGAACGAATTCGCCATTTTTATAAAGAATCTCATCATGTGCAGAACTACCTCGAAGATAAGCGTTGTCTACCCCATCTCCTATTTCAACTGCCTTGATCGCTTGGATGCTCATCAATGCCTGGGCAAGCATTCCATCAATCTTTCGATCCCATTGGATATGTGAACCCAGTCCTTCAGGAACTCCATACCCTAAGACTTCGACTACCCCACCAAGCGAATCTCCTTCTTTAGCTGTAGCTTTGATCTCAGCAATCATTTCATCTGTGATATCAGAATAGAAACACCTAACTTCGTTTTCGTCTATAGCCTGTAAATCGTCAAAAGTTGGTCGAGGAGCATCGTTTGGAACTTTGACATTTCCCATTGCTGTGACATGAGAAAAAATAGATGTCCCAAGATGACCGAGCATGACTTTTGCTAATGCGCCAGCGGTCACTCGAGCAGCTGTCTCTCTCGCACTTGCGCGTTCCAAAACATTACGCGCATCATCAAGGTCATATTTTCGCATCCCTGCCAGATCAGCATGACCTGGTCGAGGTTGAGTTAATCGTTTTTTTGTTTCACCTTTCTCGATCGACATCTCTTCTTCCCATTTAGGCCATTCAGTGTTATGAATTACAACTGAAATAGGAGATCCAAGAGTTTTACCATGTCGCAGTCCGCCTAAGATCTCAACTTCATCTTTTTCAAATCTCATTCTTGGTCCGCGACCATATCCAAGTCGCCTTCTACTTAATTCATCCGAAATATCTTCAATGCGAACTTCGAGACCTGAAGGGATACCTTCAACTATGACATTCAATGCTTTACCGTGTGATTCTCCGGCTGTAAGAAATCTAAACATAGTAAGAGTCTACGAGATTCTGGATGTACGGAACACACCACAGGACAATTATTGTTCCTATCGCCAAAAATGGACCAAATGGGATTTTCATTTTTCGTCCACCGCCAGAAACAATAGCTATAACTATTCCGATCAATGAGCCTAAAAACACAGATAGCATCAATCCCATATAGCTGACAATAAATCCGTAATAACCCATTGCTATTCCAAGAAAGATGGCCAACCTTACATCGCCGAAACCCATTGCTTTTCCGCCGCTAAAAAACCATAAAGCAAATAGAAACCCGCTATAAACAAGACCTACAATAAGTCCATTTAGTAATGGTCGAAAATCCTCATCTACGACTGAGTCAACGAATAAGAAGAATGTAAGTATTGCCCCAGAAATATATACCAATTTTTTCGGAAGAAGCTTTGTCTCTATGTCAATTATTGACAATGCAATCAAACCTGAAAAGAAAAGCAAATAGCCAATAGTCGAAATTTCTCTTCCCATAGTAATAACAGTTATCGCCCAAATTATTGCAGTTAAGATCTCAATCGCTGGATATCTATAACTTATGTTTGCTTTGCAGTTTCTGCATTTTCCTCTAAGTATCAAAAAACTCAATACTGGAATATTGTCATATCCTCTAATTTCCTTATCGCATTTTGGACAGACTGATCCGGGGCGAGATAATGAAAGCTCCTTAGGGACCCTGTATATCACTACGTTCAAAAACGAGCCGATCACAAGTCCGAATATTACGGATGCTATTAAAGCAATAAGATCCCACTGTTGTGTAGTTAGTTCATTCATTTATACCCTTACATTGCCGACAAAAGAGCTTTCCGCATTACTTCTATCGGCGCTTCTTTTTTAGTCATTAAATTAAACGCAATTATCGCTTGATACAGTAACATTTCTGTTCCATTAAATGTGCGGCACCCTTTTTGTTTGGCCTGTTTTACTAATTGCGTCTCCAAAGGATGATATATCGTATCCACAACGATCTGCTCAGGGCTCAAAAAAGAAACATCTATTGGTGTTTCTAAACTTTCCTCTCCATCAGTTTTCATTCCAATAGGTGTTGCGTTTACAAGTAATTCGACTGAATTTAGTGCATCATTTCGATTTTCAAAATCAACAACATCAATACAGCCGCCCGATGGATCTCTAGATATTTCAGCTACAACTTTCGATTGTTCTATTTTTCTTGCAGCAACTAAAACATTTGCACCGCGCGATACTAACGATGAGCAAATCGCCTTAGAAGCTCCTCCTGCCCCTAAAACCAATACCTTTAATTCAGGAATAGAAATCTTGTTTTGTACCAATGACATCGCAAATCCATCCGCGTCAGTGTTATATCCTTTGATAAAACCATCTTCGAAAACTAGAGTGTTTACAGCTTTTATCTTATTTGCCAAGCCTTCAACAGAATCTGCGATCTCAAATGCATCTAACTTAAATGGCATCGTTACATTTGCGCCACTAAATCCTTGTTCAATTAGTCCTCTTACACCTGACTCGAATTCATTTATTTCAAACTCTTGCCAGGAATACTCCCAATCTAAACCTAGAGCCTTATATCCTGCATTGTGAATTACTGGACTCAAAGAGTGCCTTGCAGGGTTACCAATTATGCACGCATATTGAGTCATTTACAGATCTCCAGATTCACGCGCTTTTTGAATATTTGCTCTATGTTCTTCGAATGTTCGACCAAAAGCATGTGCTCCAGTTTCACGATCCTTAATCACGTAGTAGAGGAAATCAGAATCTGCAGGATTCAATGCAGCGCGAAGCGAATCCATCGAAATCATAGATATCGGCGTTGGAGGGAGGCCTTCGCGAGTGTATGTATTGTAGGGCCCATCTGTTTGAAGTTCTTCTGGCGTAGGACTTCCTGAACTTCTACCCTCACCATAGATTATCGTTGCATCTATTTGAAGACGCATTCCCATTTCGAGTCTGTTATAAATAACAGATGCGATAAGTTCTCGATCCTCAGCAAATCGTGCTTCTTTCTCAATCAAGGATGCAACAATGATTATTTGATAAGCACTCAGTCCTCGAAAATCACTTGTCAATCCATTCGACTGTGCACGAGCATCGAATTCAGCAAGTGCGCGTTGCAGAATGTTGCTTTCTGTTTCAGTCTCCGAGATACTGTAGGTTTCAGGCAACAACAAACCTTCGAGATTATTACTTCCTTCAGGTAAATACCTGGATCGATATTCTCCGCTATTTGCAGCTTCAATAAATTTCTCGCCATCAAATCTAGGAATCTCATCTACATTATTTTGTATGTCAACTAGTCTTTGTCCAGGGATGATTGTGAAGCGATCATAATTAACTATTGGACCTTCCTCGAGTATTTCAGCAGCTCTTTTGGCTCCAATGTTTGTTGGCATCTCATACTTTCCTGCTTGATAAACCCTGTCAGTGAGTCTTGAATAGACAGCAAATGCTCGCGCAGATTTGATCACATCATTGTCTTGTAAAATTTTTCCAATTTCTTGAGTTCCAGTTCCAGAAGGTATTTCAATTGCTACTGGTTCACCTTCGGATCCGAACGAACCAACCTGGTACCACATCCATGCTCCACCTATTAAAAAAGGCGAAGCCAAAACCAGTAACGCAATAATTACTAATCTCGTCCGTTTTCTAAGTCGTTTCTTTTCTTCAGGATTCTCTATTTTTAATTTTGACATTGGTGAAGATTTTAGATGGTATCGATGAACGTTTGAGCGATTATCATCGCTGCAAGTGAATCTCTGAGATTTTTACGCTTTTTGCGGTCAATATCGTGTTCTAACATAGAGCGTTCAGCCTGTTTAGTAGTTAATCTTTCATCGATAAAGATCAGATCAAGATCGATAGTGGTTTTTTCAAGAATATGATTTTTTATTCGTACTGAAGTTTCCCTAACGCTTTTGGCCGCTATTGATTCTTTACCTTTAAGATCAATTGGGAGACCAACGATCAAAGCAACTGGTTCCCATTCTTCAATAAATTCAATCAAACGGCTATAAAATTCAGCACTTTCAATCTTGGAGGATATATTGTCTAAAGGAGTTGCAGTTTTTGCAAAATCGTCGACTAAAGCTATTCCAGTTCTTTGTTCACCTAGATCTAAAGCAAGGAATCTTTGCATTATGATTTTTCGGCTTCAATCGATTCTTTTAAAACCTTAAAAGCATTATCTATTTCAGAAACGTTTTGTCCGCCCCCTACAACTAACTCTGCATTCTTAGCTGTTCCACCTCCGAGGATCTTCACAGCATCAGATACTAATGTACTCGCATCAGATCCATTTTCAACCAAGTCTTTACTTACAACAACGCAGATACCTGCTTTAGATTTATCCTCGTTTAGACCAATAGCTCCAACTATTGCTGAGCCCAGTTCATTCCTTATCGCGATAGCCATTGCCCTTAGATCGTCTGGGCTTACATCATCTTGACGAAAAACAATTTTACTGTTGTTGGCACTGTTTGATATCTCTTTGGCTTTCATCGCTAATTGTTGAGACTTTATTTGTTTCATCTCTTTATTCAACTCTTTAAGCTGAGTTTGAATACTAGAGACTTTCGTTATCAGTTCATTTGGCGTGGCTTTAAGATCATCAGATAGTTTCCTAAGAGTTAGCCGATCCTGAATAGACATTTCGTGTGCCACATCACCAGTCACTGCTTCAATACGTCTGATATTTGAACCGATCGAACCTTCAGAGATGATACGAATCGGTCCTATAAAACCCAAATTATCGACATGGGTACCACCACAAAACTCAATTGATGGACCAGCTACCAAGACTCTAACGCGATCACCGTATTTTTCGCCAAAAAATGCAATCGCTCCCATTTCTTTTGCTTGCTCTATCGGCATTTCTTCGTGAGTTACATTTGAAGCTGTAATAATCTGCTGATTAGCAAGTCGTTCAATCTGATCTAATTCATCTGGAGTAACTTGAGCGAAATGTTGGAAGTCGAAACGCAATCGCTGATCGTCAACTACTGAACCAGCTTGCTTGACGTGATCACCTAAGACCTCTCGAAGTGCCCAATGCAAAATGTGTGTACCCGTGTGATTTCTTCTAATTCTATTTCTGCGGATCTCATCGATATGCGCGCTTATAGTCGAACCGATTTCGATTTCGCCTTCGTCGACAATAATTGAATGACCAATAAGACTTTGAGGAATTACGTACTGAGTATCTGTAACTTTTGCTTTAAGGTTTTCAGAGTTAAAGATTCCCGTATCTCCAACTTGACCACCAGATTCAGCATAAAACGGAGTTGAATCTAAAATCACTAATCCTTTTTCACCTGCCAACAACTTTGTTAAAGGATCACCTGATGAATTCAAGAGCCCGATGACTTTTGCAGAATCGTTTATAGCGGATTCGCGGCCAATGAATTTTGTTGTACCATTTTCGTCGAGAATTTTTCGGAAATATTCACTTGAGTCAGATTTGGTAATTGCTGTTTCTTTCTGTGCACTTCTTGAACG
>CAZLQP010000018.1:0-33876 GCA_964561855.1 uncultured Burkholderiales bacterium
TAGAGCATCACCTTGCCAAGGTGAGGGTCGCGGGTTCGAATCCCGTCGTCCGCTCCATTATTAGTGGTTGTGTTGCCTGAAATTCTCTTCTGAAGATTTAGCTTCGTCGCTGGTTTTGTATAATGACACATTGTCTAATAAAAACTCTTCACCGTATTGTGTGTCGAAAATCTGAATTTGGATATATCCACTAGTCGCTCCAATTGGTATATCGCCTTTACACGAAAGCTTTGTCCAATTTTCGTCTGCTATTTGATTTACTGGATCTTCGGTTGTTGTGAGAATCATTCCATCGTAATAAGCAAGTATGACACAGTTAGCTAGTACTGATCTACCGGATTCGTTCTTCAAATGTGCTGACGCGTTATAAGTTCCTGGTTCAAGCGCGACAGGATGGGTACCAACACGAGCAACTCCGGAATTGTCTTGCCATGGGCCAGATTCATCTACGGTGATACTTAAAGCTCCAGAAGAATCGATTCCTTCATCACTCGAGATCTCAATCGTGGTGTTACCATTAGGGTTCCACTCCAGTAGATTTTGGTTGAAAGTTGATTGGGCGTGCGTTAGGATTTCATTAGTTTTTCCGAGATTGTTCACAATAAATACAATGACTGGTAATGTGAGACATAATGTCACTAAAGCTACGTGTAGTTTAGAAATGTTTAACTTTCTTTGTGGATCTTGTATCGTCTTTTGTGTTTGCATTTTTATCTAACCGTATTTTATGGGATTGGGAAAAAGCTAAGTTTCCAACTGACGGAAGTTATCTGGTACTTACCTGAATTATCAATGTTTGCGGAGATGTCAGCTGCAACGTAAAGAAAGCTTGTTTTCTTAAAATAGACTCTTGCTTTTAGGACAGGATCTTCCCAACTTAATAGGCGAACCTTTTCTAAATCGTGATCCTTTAACATTTTAGCCATCGCAAGAATCTCTTTAGTTTCTGTAGGGTTTACCTCTATTGGAGGTTGTGTCGGTGGCAGGGTAGTTGTTGTAGTAGGTCTGGTTGTAGTTGAAGTTGTTGTAGGTCGAGTCGTTGTGGTTGTAATCGTCGTCGTAGTAGTTGGTTGAGTAGTTGATGGAGGAGATGTTGTGGCAGGGTTAGTTGTCGAAACTGTTGAACCCTGTGGTTTGGGTGTCCAACCTGAAAGCCTGTTTGGCCCACTATATCGAGGAGCCTCTTTCAATTGTTGTCCATCACACAGATTCCCATTTGATACGCTCAAATTTCCTTTAAGACATTTTGTGACCCAACGGTTTTGTGTATCGTTGTCCCATGCTCCAAACCAGTCAGCATGCATTGTTGAACCGTTAGCAACCTGAGAAAAATTCTCTGTTCCTGTAGCAACGCTGTCTCTATCTGATGATAAGTACCAGCTTTTTGTTCCAGAGACATTATCAAAATGAGCAAATTCAGTTAGTTCAGGAAGGTGGAATGGGTGGGATGTTGGGCAAGGCCCCCATGTGTTATTGGTTCCGTATGCCATGTGTGAACGATGGTCAGCAGAATCTAAATCCCTTCCGTTCCAACAATATGGAAAACGAACTGAAACTGTAAGTCTTGAACCCGTTGGACAATCAGGGACACTATTGGAAACAATCCCATTGCATTTCCAGCTGAAAACTCTAGTGTCTGGGGCACCTGCGATCATTCGAAGGCCATTTGGTTTCGGGATAATCTTACTTACGTCACGGGCATTTTCTGCTTTGTAATAGAGCTCAAACCGAGATGGAACAACTACATTATTGTTACCGTCAAAAACTGCAGGCATCCAATATGAAGTTCTATTTAGTGGTCCGCCATCACAGGTAGATCCTCCGGTTGTCCTCAATGATCGATAATCTGAATTCGCATTAGCTTGAGTGTTTCCAAAGAACATATGCAAATGTCTGAAGTTTGAATCGCCAGGTCGAACGATCGGATCTGAGTAATCTAAATGTGAAAAGTTACAGAAAAGGCGAAATGCAGGATACCCTGAAGCAGGATTTGGCTCCCAAGGAGCAACAAGCCATTCTGATGTATTGAAGTTGCTTGCGATATTCGGGAAGGCCACCACAGATGATGGTGTCGAACTATTCGCATTAGCCAGTGCGCCAGCAGTGATTATGACAGCCAGGATTGCTGATACTGCGAGTCGCATTTTAAGCGAAATAAGTTTATTCACTTGGACCCTAATCATGTTCCTTGTTTCCTGCCTTTACAGTTCCTAATCGAACTCTAAGAGATCGGGAACAGACTTACACGCCAATAAACTGATGTGATCTCATAGTTACCATCGTCAGCAACTATCGCAGTCACATCAACAGCAACATGCAAGAAGCCAGTGTTCTTAAAATACAACCTTGCACGTAGATTTGGATCGTTCCAGGAAAGTTGTTTGACTTTCGCTAGGTCATAATCCTTGAGCATTTTGGCCATTGCAAGAACTTCTTTTGAGTCTGTTGGCTCTACAGGAGCTGGTGGGGTTGGTACCGGCGTGGGTGCAATCGTGGTGGTAGTTGTAGGTCTTGTAGTGGTTGTTGTAGTTGTAGTAGGTGTCGTTGTAGTTGTGGTGGTTGTAGTGGGCCGCGTTGTTGTGGTCGTAGTAGTCGTAGTTGTTGGTGGCGCAGTTGTAGTTGTAGTCGTAGTGGTTGGTGCCGCAGTTGTGGTTGTAGTTGGTGATTGTGTCCCATCGTAGAACAGTGCACCTCTATTAACTACACTTCCTCGCGGTATCCCAATTGCATCTGCAACATCATTTGGTAGAGCACGTCCTTTATTGGTGAATGCGGCAGAAGAGGTTTTGATTCTAAAATCTTCACCTGCTCGATTTACAAAAGGGTCGCCAGTTCCTACAATGCTCAAAGTATTTTGTTCCCAATTTTGACCGCTTACGTTACGAAGCTGTGCTGGAGACTTTATTGCATCAGTGTACTGCCACATGTAAAGATTCTGGTTCGTAAGATGATAATAAGCATTATGATCAAGAATACTGAAGTACTCATTTGATGATGTATTAGCCGTTGTGCTTTCATTTGCTGCAGCATCGACTGCAAAGTTCATCAATCTCGCTCCAGTTGGTTGCTGCGCCACAATAAGATTGTTAGCAAACTCAGTGCCATTCGTATTTGGACCTAAATCAACTCTTGGATTCCAGTATGGCCAGGTTTCACCATTATCGGGTGCAAGTCGACGATCGTCCCAAATCCAGACAGCTTGAACATGTGGTCCGGATTTATTCACAATAGTATTGTTGTAAACCTTTGTGTTAGCAGAGGCTACAGCTATCTGAGCTCGATCGTTGTTATACAAAAGATTGTTTGCAATGATTCCATCATTCGATATCTCGTAAAAGATACCGAACCCTCCGTTACTTCTTACAATGTTGTTCGTGAAGATGCCGTCAGAGCAATCCATATCACACCATAGCCCTGCAGCTTTTCCTCTAGTGTTTTGAACAAGATTCTTGTTGAATTTGAATCCAACCATGTGATTAAGTTTTACAGCAGCAACACCGCAAGATTTTCCGCACATAGTGTCAAAATATCCGACATTGTTCTCATTAAAAATATTTCCTTCGATAGTTAAGTTATTTCTTGCACCTTTAACATCATTTGAATAGCCATTACCGCTAATGCCACTTCCATGGTTGTAAGCAAAAACAGAATTTTTAACATAAGTATCATTCTTTGGTCCAGAGAAACTCAAAACAGCGCCAGAATTTTCTGTGAACACTGTATTTTCGAATTGCGCCTGTCCTGCAGGATTCGATGCTCCACCTAATCCAACAAAAATAACTGTAGCTTGTGAGTTTCCTCTAAAGGCTGAAGCGTATCGTTTGAACCCAATACCCTTGACTGCGAAGTTGTAAGCTCCACCTAGAACGAATACTCCAGGTCGAGTAGAAAGTTCTACTGTATTTGTAGACGGGTTTTCGCTGACATAAATTTTCTTTGCATCCCAGTCATAGAAGAATCTTTTTGAACCTGGGGTTACATCTGCTAACGTTCCTCGTTGCTCAAGCTGAACATCATTTGAAAATGCCATTTGCGGATCGCCCGCAACTGGGTAGTTTGGATCACGGACGTTGTCTGCCCATACGCAAACTGTGTCGTATTGAGTTGTGCTGTTTACATAAAGCTTCGGACTAAATGGAGCCACACCATTTACTGCAGTGTTATATGTTCCGCCGCAGAATTGCGGTGTCGACCAATCACGTACCCAGATGTTTCCATATGAAGTCCACCCATCTTTTACAATATCTGCACCACTAAACCAAGGGTGTTCACCAGGATAAGCTTGGATAGTGATGTTCTTGTTGATATGTCGTGTTGCATTATTCGAGTTGTACCAGTCACGATATTGTCCACCTCTAACAACAATTGTTCCTCCAGAAGGAGTTTTTGAAATAGCAGAGTTAAGAGTTTTAACAGGAGTATTAACTGTCTTTCCGTCGTTTGAATCATTTCCATTCACAGACATGAAAATCGCAGAGCCATTTGTAGGTATGGGGTAATTAGTGGTTGGTAGCGTTTTACCTGAAGGATCCAATGTAGGTAAAGACAAAAAGTCCGCACCCACTGTCGATGGAGCAGTAACAGCAAAAACAAAAGTTCCAGCAGTCAAAATTACAGCTAAAACACTTGCGATAATAACTCGAGTTCTGCGTGTTAAATAAATGGCATTCTTGCCAATAAAATGTGAGGCAAACATGGGCAGTTGGTTTCCTTCCGTGGAAAAAGTGAGGCTTTCCTTAGAGTAACCCTTAATTGCTTAAAGCTACAGTGGGTATTATTTATGCTGATTTCGCGTTATTCCTGTTTCGGTTTGCTTATTTCCCCTTAAAGTCGTGCTATATTGCACAAAGTAGGATTTAGGAGGAGATATGTTAGAAATCTTCGTTGGAATTTTCGCGATATTGATCGGTGCAATTTTCTGCTTTTATGGATATCGCACTATGCGATTTTTATTTCCACTTTGGGGAATAGTAGCAGGGTATTGGTTGGGGTCACATTTAGTTGATCTAATAACAAACGATGGATTGTTTAATACTACTCTTTCGATAATTGTTGGAATTACATTTGCAATCTTAGGGGCAGTATTTGCTTATGCATACTTTGCGGTTGCAATCATTCTATTCATGGGAGTTTCTGGTTTCTGGCTGGGAGCTGGAATCATCGGATTATTCGGTTTAGATTTTGGAATCGTGAGCGCAATATTGGGTGCAGTCTTCGCAATCTTGTTTGTCGCTATTGGGCTATTAGCAAATGCTCCAAGAGTGTATCTGTTCTTAGTAACTTCGTTCTCTGGTGCTGGATTAGCAACCGCTGGAGTGTTGTTATTTATTCAACTGATAGAACTTCAAGACTTGGAAAATGGTGCTTATGCAGTTTTAGGAGATCAAAGCCTCTTCTGGAAGCTCGTAGCACTTACGTTGGCTATTGCAGGATTAATTTCTCAGATGTCAGCAAGTCAAAGCTCAGATATAGCCTGGGCTAAAGAATGGGAAAATCAAACTAAGAAGGCAGAGGCAAAGTAATGGTAAATCTAAAAGAAAACATCAACATCAATGTTTCAGAACCAATAGATCAATTAGAGCTCGATAAGGATGCGCAAAGAGATTTTTGGTTGTTGCTCCTATTTAGAGGAATTGCTCTATTTTTGTTCGGATTCATATCTGTATTGTGGCCTGGAGCTACGATCGTTGTTTTAGCTTATGTATTTGCAGCGACAGTTTTGTTCATTGGCGCAATAGATATCGTTAATGGTATCAGAATGATAAATTCGAAGAACCTTTGGTTCTTAAGAGTTATTCTTGGAATTGTTGAAGTAGCTGTAGGGCTCTATCTGTTACGTGCAGGTTTCGTCGTAACTGCTGTGATCTATTTACAAACTCTAGGTTTGATCTTAATTCTGCAATCAATTGTGGAATTGGTAGCAAGTATAAATAGCGTTCAGCCAAAAGGTTTCAAAACTCTGTCGATTATAAGCGCAGTGTTTACTTTCATTATTGGATTGTTTTTACTTAGAGAACCTGTTAGTAGTGGACTTACATTCGTCTGGATTATTGGTTTGTACGGAATTGTTGCCGGATCATTTTTAGTTGCAGCAGCATTTAGTGTAAGACCACCCAAAACTGCGTAAATGCTAAATCTAGATTTCAACAAAATAAAGGAAGTCGCAATTAACGCTCCAGTTGGCGTGTATTGCGTAGTTAGAGATTACGGTCCAATTGTTATTGGATATCTTGTGGATGAAGGTAAGAGAAATCTCGGATCAAAACACAACACATCTTTGGTTGAAGATGATAAAGCAGTAAATGACGATCATCCTTCTGACTCTAAAAACGAAAGCCTTGTTGATAATATGTATCAAAAGCGCAAGGAAGAAGTTAACCAGTATATCCAGCGTCGTAAAAACCTACTTGAAACAGCAACGGGTGCTATTGGAATGTCGATAAGTAGTGTTTCAAAATTTGGAAACTTGTTTCAAAAGCGTGGAGCTGAAGATATACAAGAGATTAAATACAAAATTAAGGGAGAGCAATAGCTCTCCCTTAATCGCTTTTCATTTAGTGTTTATTGATTTGCTCTAATTGATGTAGGCAAAGTCAATAGTTCCCTAAATACTTGAAGTTGAGTACCAGTTAGCTCCCAGCTTCCTTTAGGGCTATTGAGCGATGAGTCGAAGTAAGCCGCTCCTATAATTTGAGCTCCCTTACCATCAGTACCACTGCCTAGAATGTCGTTGTACATTGCAAGCATTCTTTCGCCTGCAATACGTTCCTCTTCAGCGGTAGCTATTTCACCAGCTTGAAGTTCTTCATGGTTTTGGGTTCTCACACCCCATTCTCCAATAGCTACTTTGAGTCCTTTCTTTCCGTAGAAGTCGCGAACCGCTGTTAAACCATTGTGAATGAATGGGCTAGTTGTAGCTTCTCTTTCTGTGTAGACATCAATTCCTGCAAAGTCCCAGATGCCTTCTTGATACCACTCTGCTGGGTTTCTTCCTGATTGGCTCTGGAATGTCCAACCCATGAGAATCGGCGCGAATGCAATGTTGTTTCCTCTGCCTTCTGCTCTTATTTGCTTCAGAAGTTTAGAAGTATTTGCTTGCATTCTTAGCCATTCTGAAGGACCGCCGATATCGTCCATGCCGTTAGCCGCGCAGTGATCTCTACATCCACCTTCAGGTTCATGGTGAGCTGTAAACCATACTGGCCCTGGCAATGCAGATAGATCATTGAGAAGTTTGGTCATTGATGCATCATATTTACCATCGCCGTTGTCTTTCCATGAGCCGTTGAGCTTGACGCTAACCCAAGGAAGACGGCCTGCTGCTAGGTCTGCTCGAGCAGTCGAGAGTAGACCAGATGTTTTGTTCATGTCCCAGAATGTGCGACGTATACCCATTTTGTTAGCTAGTTCTGTTCCATGACGTGCAACAGGATCACCGTTACCAGCAATTGCTGAACCCCAACGAACGCTTCCAGGTGCAACATCACCTGCAAAACCGGATTTTGGAGCAGGATATGGATTTACTGGAACAGTTGTGGTTGGAGTAGTAGTTGTTGGGTTTGTAATAACAGGAGCTGAAGAGTTGTTCACGACAAATACAGATGTATGTAATCTGTATGCGCCTGTTTGAGCATCGCGTACTCTAACTACGAGTGTGTTGGCTCCGTCTTTAAGTGTTTTTGTGTCGAATGGTTTTGCGGATCCATCACGGTTTCTATACATAAAATCTTGTGGGAAACTAGTCATAGATGTGATTGAAGCACTATTGGCGTAGTTGCCATCAGTGTTCAAGAAGTACATTGCCGAACTAATCGTTCTATCCGAAAGATGAACGAAAATATTTCCGCTTACGGTCTCTCCATCTAATGCAACAGGATTCGAACGATCAGATTTTAAGGAAACCTTGATGTACTTATCTCCACTGAACTCGATAGGGTCTGGATTGTTTTTAACATTGAATATTGCTGTGTGGAGTTTGTATGCTCCAGTTGCAGCATCTCTTGTACGAACAACCAAAGTGTGTGTTCCGTCTGCAAGTGTTGTTGTGTCAAATGGTTTTGCTGTGCCGTCGCTGTTTCTGTACATGAAGTCTTGAGGGAAAGATCTCATAGACGAAGTTGAAGCACTATTGGCGTAGTTGCCATCAGTGTTCAAGAAGTACATTGCTGAATTAATTGAACGATCAGAAAGGTGAACATAGATACTACCTTTAACAGTTGATCCGTTTAATGCGATCGAATTAGCTCGATCGGGTGAAAAAGAGACTTTGATGTAGTCGCTACCTGTTTGGGTATTTGCAAAAGAAACCATAGATGCTGCAATAACGCATAGCGCTGTCAGCAGAACTAGGATTCGTTTCTGGTTAGTTTTCAAAACACTAATGAGTGAGTGATTTAATACATTGACGTGAGGCATCGTCATCCTTCCATAGATGGGGCAGTAACTCTTTGCAGAGATTCCTTGACGATAACATGAAAAACTATCGATATAAACAGGTATTTTTACTATCGATTTCGCAATATTCGCACTACAATATAGAGATGTTATTGTCTGACTTAGGTAAAAATCGACCATTAATCATGGTAAGTAACGACGATGGATATGATTCTCCAGGAATTATCGAACTTGCATCTCAACTTAATCAAATTGGAGATGTGTTAGTAGTCGCTCCAAAAGAACATCATTCTGGTGTTGCTCGAGGAATTCCGTTCGGGGAAAAAGCAAGAAAATCTGGAATTATCGAAGAGCATTTAATGGAAATATCTCCAGATGAAAAGCTTTTGTTTTTCGCAGTCCACGGAACACCTGCTCAATGCGTAGTGCATGGAGTATTAGAACTTGCACCTCGAAAACCTGATCTGTGTGTGACTGGAATAAATTTTGGTGCCAACATTGGCAGGGCCTTGAACTATAGCGGAACGGTCGGTTGTGCAATTGAAGCTGCAGATTTTTCTATTCCAACAATTGCAGTATCTCAAGAACTCGACTGGGATGACATTTTTGGGATGAAAGGTGAACGAGATGTATTTAAAAATGGAGCTTCAATCGCAACTGAACTAGCTTCAAATCTTTTAGCAGATCCTCCTCAAGAGAAATTCTATTGTCTTAATGTTAATTTTCCGCATGGTGTTCAAATCGATACAGAAAAAGTTTTAACAAAGCAATCAAATGTAAATCGATGGACGTGGAGACAGCCACCTAAACGAGATTTTTCTCAGCATTTTGCTATTGAATATGGCGATGCAGACGAAAATTGGGAACCTGGATCAGATGCACATGCAATTATGGTCGAAAAGAAAGTATCCATAACTCCAATAACTTGGGCTATTGATGCGCGAGACGGCGAATATGACATAGAGTCTCTGCAGAGTCTATCTGAATAGTCTCTGTGATCAAAGGCCTCTTGCTTTATCTAGAATTTGTTCTTGTAATAGTTTTACTCGATTACGTAAATCGTTGCCGATTCTAGAATATTCATTTTTTATTCCTAGAAATGGTTTGTTTGAAGTTGGTTTTTTCTCGCAACCCAAATCAATTCCTATATCTATTTCTAAAATGTCCGCAATTTTCGCAACGTTGCGTGCTGAATCATAACTGAATCTATTTGCAACTACTCCTAAAAAGCGTATGACGTGCTCATCAAAATACGGTTCTGGCAATATCTCAGTAAAATTATCGACGCAATTATCTGCGAAGCTGTTTAAAAATCTTGGATTAAGTTCGCTCAGCATTTCTATTGCCGAGAGACGCAAGATTCGATTTGTATCAGAAGAGATTAACAACTCAACCGTAAATGCTTGCATTTCTTCGTTGTCATTAAAAGCTTTCATTATTGCATCAAGAAAATTCACTTGTTGTTCTATGGTTTCGCATGCATTGTAAAGGTTTTTTGCCAAAGATTTGGTTACACTTGAGTTTTGCAGCAATAATGCCGAATCGTAAAGTAATTCAGATATCTCAGGATGAGTAACAGTAATTATTGTGGGGGAGCCATCAGGATATAAACATGACCAACTCATCTCTAGTAGCGCTAAAAGCCTTTTATTGAGTTGATCGGCCTCATCAAACGCTTTTACATTATGAGAGAAAATATGGATACCTGATGGATCAATAACTTGATGAGGGTCGCAGTACTGAATGTGTGATTTTATTTCCGCAGATAGGCTGGCAACCCCTAAAGCATAGGCTTCAGTACGACTCAAAGGCTCAACGAATGGCAATAACTTGTCGCGCAATCTTTTGAAAAGGGCACTTTGTTTGCAATCGCAAAGTGTTTCTAACAGGCGTTGTGTTTCTTGTTGTGATAAATAGTTTCCAGTAACTTCTAAGATGGCTAATCTGTTTTGAAGATCTAGTTCATCCTTGAATAAATCCATTGGTCAATGATACCTTAAATAATTAGTGATGCGCATATGTCGAGTGTGTCTTATCGGCAGTTTTTGTCAACAACTGCAAGCAGTAAAAATACTCAAAAGTACATTTCATTGACTGAATTAGCCTAGATTATAGGTATATGACTCAACTTCCTGATATAGATCCACAAGAAACCCAGGAATGGTTAGATTCCGTAGATGCAGTAGTAGAACAAAGAGGTCCTTCTCGAGCTGACTATCTCTTGACTCATTCAATAGATAGAGCGAGGTCGCTTGGAGCTGACCTACCGCACCTTATTACTACTGATTATGTAAATACCATTGATTCGAGCGATGAGCCACAATTCCCAGGCGACGAAGAGATGGAACGAAGGGTACGATCGATCATTCGATGGAATGCAGTGGCAATGGTAGATAGAGCCAATCATAAGTTTGACGGCCTGGGAGGACATTTGTCTTCTTATGCATCAGCTGCTTCATTATATGAAGTTGGATTTAATCATTTTTTCAAAGGTAAAAATGCCGAAGGCCCTGGAGACCAGATCTACTATCAAGGGCATGCTGCACCAGGTATATACTCGCGCGCTTTTTTGGAAGGTCGTTTAACTACAGAACAGCTAGATCATTTCCGTCGAGAAACATCTTCGAAAGGTCTATCGAGCTATCCTCATCCAAGACGTATGCCTGATTTTTGGGAATTTCCTACAGTCTCGATGGGAATAGGTCCAATCAATGCAGTTTATCAAGCACGATTTAATCGATATATGCAAAATCGAGGAATTGTCGATACTTCGAATTCTAGAGTGTGGGCATTTTGTGGCGATGGGGAAATGGACGAACCGGAGTCAGTAACAGCATTAAGAATGGCAGCCAATGAAGGATTAGATAACTTAACATTTGTTATCAACTGCAACTTACAAAGACTAGATGGACCTGTAAGAGGCAATTCCAAAGTGATCCAAGAACTGGAAGCGCTATTTAGAGGTTGCGGCTGGAACGTTATCAAAGTGATTTGGGGTCGTGAATGGGACAAGCTGTTCGCGCAAGACCATAATGGCGTTCTAGTAGAAAAACTAAATAATACAGTCGATGGAGAATTTCAAGCACTAGCAACAAAGCCAGGTGCCGAAATTCGACAGACATTCTGTGGTGATAACGAAGAACTGCAAAGAATATTTTCAGTGCTCACTGATGAAGAAATAGAAAGACTTCCGCGTGGAGGTCATGACTACAAAAAACTTTATGCTGCATATCATAAGGCAGTAAATACTAAAGATGCTCCGACTGTAATTCTTGCCAAAACAATTAAGGGTTGGACTTTAGGCGAACAGATTGCCTCCAGAAATGCCACTCACCAAATTAAAAAGATGAACTTAGATGAGGTCAAAAAGTTTAGAGATACTCTTCGGCTAACAGACATTACTGACGAAATGATCGATGCCGAGGGTGCTCCACCTTATTTCCATCCAGGTTTTGACTCTCCAGAATACGAGTATATGGTTAAGCGTCGAAATGAACTCGGAGGTTTTTCTCCAGAGAGAGTGGTAAGGGGTAAAGTCACCACTGTTCCAGACGACAAAAACTACAACGATGTCTTAGTTGGTACGGGAGACAAAATAGAAGCATCTACGACAATGGCTTTTGGGCGTTTACTTAGAAATCTTTTAAGAGACAAAGAAGTGGGTAAACGCATCGTTCCAATAATTCCTGATGAAGGAAGGACTTTCGGATTCGATGCATTGTTCAGTGAAGTAAAAATTTACGCCCCTCACGGCCAGAAATATGATCCAGTCGATTCTGGATTGATGCTTTCTTATAAAGAAGCTCAAGATGGTCAGATACTTGAAGAGGGAATTACCGAAGCAGGATCTTTGGCTAGCTTCACTGCAGCAGGAACGAGCTATTCGACTTTGGGCGAAGCAACTATCCCATTTTTTATCTTCTATTCAATGTTTGGTTTTCAAAGAGTGGGTGACTTGATATGGGCTTTTGGAGATTCTAGAGGTAAAGGATTTCTCTTAGGCGCAACTGCCGGAAGAACTACATTGACTGGCGAAGGACTCCAACACTGTGATGGACATTCATTGATACTCGCCTCAACAGTCCCTAATTGTAAAGCCTATGATCCATCATTCGCTTTCGAAATGGCTGTGATTATCCGAGATGGTATCAAGCGTATGTATGGAGACGAACCTCAAGATTGTTTTTATTACATTACTCTTTACAATGAAAACTACATCCAGCCAGCAATGCCAGGTTTAGGTACACCTGCCGAAAAAGAAATCGAAGAGGGTATCATTAAGGGTATATATCTCTATTCGAAACAAGATAAAAAATGTGAGTACAGTGCAAATATTCTTGGTTCCGGAACTGCAATGCTAGCGGCATTAAAAGCACAAGAAATTCTTGCCGAAGAATTTGACGTATCTGCAGATGTATTTAGTGTAACTTCGTATAAAGAATTAAGTGAAGAAGCATTGGAATGCGAGAGATGGAATCGTTTACATCCAGAATCTCCAGCCAAAGTGTCATACGTGCAACAAGTTTTAGGTCCGGTAGAAGGACCTATAGTTGCCGTATCGGACTTTATGAAAGCACTTCCAGATTCAATTTCTAGATTCGTTCCGGCTCCTTATTTGGTTTTGGGAACAGACGGTTATGGATTCAGTGATACACGTGAAGCTTTGAGAAGTCACTTTGAAATAAATGCTGAACACATAGTGGTGACGGTCTTAGAAGGTCTGGCTCAACAAGGCGACTTAGATCCAAAAGTTGTCTCAAAGGCTATTGAAAAATTTGGTATCGATACAGAAGTAGCCGATCCAAGAACTCGTTAGATTCTATTTATAACCCTCGAAACTACTGCCGGTATGGATTTTGTTCTAGCAGTAGTTCGATATTTAGCAATGTTGGGCGACTGAAGATGGCTAGTAATCGAATTGATAAGAACACTATGTCCGTTTGCTGTGGGTCTTAAAGCATCTAGTACATCATTAACTAATTGGTGATATTCTTCCGAATCTTTGTCGATAAGATCTAATGATTCAGGAGAAAACTCGACCTTTACTTCTTTGCAGCCAACAGCATTAAGGACATCAACAGTTTTTTCATTAGCAACTTTTGTCCTTATCTTCGAACAGCACGGACATTTGAAGGCGTATGTTTCAATACAGGAGTGTTCCACATCATTTTTTAACTTAACTATCGCAACATCTCGAGATGTTAGATCAACATCGCCACAGTCGTCACACGTTGCTTTTATTGCTGCCATAAAGAAAGACTATTGTAACTCATCATCTTAAATAGTGCACATGTGGATCTTAAATACAGAACCAACAACCATATTTTCCGCAAAATAGGTCAAAATGTAAAACTGTGCTAGGATATATCGATCTCAAGTGTGCGAGTGATGATTTAATCTCAAATGTTTCGTTGTTCGCTTATTATCGAGAATGAAAGCCAAGTGCTTTTTATTGAACAATATAAACATAACAAAAGGAAAATAGGCTAATGCCATCTCAAAACACGTCATCAAATGCACAAAACAAATCGGGTAAGTCAAAATCTAATTCCAAGAGAAGAAGCGGAAGCTTTTCTAATTCCAAGCGTAATGCTGAAGGGTCTGGAAAATCTAGACGAAATTCTGGAGGTAACTCTGGAAATTTTCGTGGACAGCGTAATTCCGCGAGCAGTTCTAGAAGAGGCCAATCTGCTCGAGGGAACTCAAACCGTCGAGGCCGTTACGGTTCAAAAGCTAAAGCATTAGATGTGAATCTGTTCATCAATGATGTAGTAGAAATCACGCCCGAAACTGAAGTGGAAATTAAAAACACGTTTGCAGATTTCGATTTTGATCCGCGTTTGACCGAGAATATAAAAAAGAAAGGTTATGAACGACCTACTCCGATTCAAGATCAGACAATACTTCATGCATTGCAAGGTAAAGATGTTTTAGGTATGGCCAATACCGGAACTGGAAAAACAGCAGCATTCGTTCTTCCAATCATTAACGCATTGCTTCAAAACAAAAAACAAGCAACTCGTGCCCTGATAGTTGCTCCAACGAGAGAGCTTGCACAACAAATCGAACAAGAGTTTCGGAGTTTTACATCCGGGCTTAAACTTTACTCAACAATTTGTGTAGGTGGTTTAAGTATCCATAAACAAAAAATTCAATTGCGAAGAAATCCCCATGTAGTTATCGGAACTCCAGGAAGAATAAAAGACCTTATGGGTCAAGGTGCTCTAAAGCTTAAAGATGTTTCTATGTTCGTTCTTGATGAAGTTGATCTAATGTTGGATATGGGATTTATAGACGACATTAATGACATCGTTGCAGAAATTCCTAAAGAACGACAAACTCTCTTTTTCTCAGCAACAATGACTAAAACAATCCAGAATTTGATCGAAACAATCATGAATAATCCTGTCTCTGTTTCTGTTAAAACTGGCGACACAAGCGCGAATGTTCAACAAGATGTAATGTATGCAAAATCATCTAAAGATAAGTGGGAAAAAATGCTCGACATGTTTGGCGAGCAGGATTTTGAGAAGATTTTGATTTTCTGTGAAACAAAACATTTTGTTCAAAGGCTATGTGATGATCTAAATGATTCAGGTGTCAAAGCAGATGCTATACACGGTGATAAGAGTCAACCACAACGTCAAAGAGCTCTAAAAAAGTTTAAAGATGACAGCGTTAAAGTATTAGTAGCTACCGATGTTGCCGCTCGAGGATTAGATATTCCAAACGTAAGTCACGTAATAAACTATGACACTCCTCGTGCTTATGATGACTATATTCATCGTATTGGGCGTACAGGACGAGCTGGAAAACTAGGAAAAGCAATAACTTTCGTTAAAAAATAATCACTTAATCCAAGGATGGTATAAATGGTTGCGCTTAACGGCCAAGACGTTAAAAAGAAAAAGCAGTGGAGAGATAGATCTTTTCAAACTACTCTTGATCCCCATAATCCACATCTTTTAAGATCATTAGAAGAGCGAGAACTGGCTTGTATCTATATTTATCTTTATCACAAGAATAAATATGGGTCCTTGCCGTCTTCGGAAATGAAGTACCCTGCAATACGTAAAGCCGCGAAAGAACTTGGAATCGAGCTAGATCTTTCTCGAGACGTAGTTGATCACTATCTATTCACTGACTTGTTTCCACACAATAGAGATATTCCTTTTACATCTGCTGTTAGAAGGCTTATAGGAGATTCAAGGACTGATACCACTCCCCATGAATGTCGTGCTGCATTGATCTGGTTAAGTGATGAGCTCACGAAACAAGCAAAACAAGCAGGTCTCGAAGTGGAAAGGGTACTTCCAAATACTGGTGATATTAAACGTATGGTTGAACTAGGTGTTGTAGTTCCTGAACTTGCTTGCCCGATGCCTACTTGGGAGACAATACGAAGAAATCTTGGGCCTGGAAATTGGCGGGATGTCATTGCAAAAGTGTTTGATGCAACCGAAGCCGAACTTCGTTTTCGCTTTCCTAAACTTGCTACTTTGGAAGAACTTGTAGAAGATTACACGAAAGCCTATGAATATTTCTATGGTGCTTTTGATGAAACTAACCCACAAATACTCTCAATGGGAGATTTAGAAATATTTGGCGAAGTTGGAGGAATAGGATACAACAAATATAAAAGCTACTTCGTTCACAACAATGTTAAATCAAATGGTTCTGCACAACGATTTAATTTAGATACTGTCCGAAGCGCTGCAGGATTACCTATTGATGAGATTCGATCTAACTGGGCTAAACGTTCTAAACGTAGTAAGTGGACGAAAGAAGAGGTTTTTGCTGGATATATGGCCGCTTGGAAACATTATGGTCTTGAAAATCCGCCACCTGATAATAAGCAGATTGTTGACTTAGTATGTAAACAAACAGAAGCAATGGGTTACAAAAAAGCTTTGGATCCAATAGTTGCCCACGAACAGGGGATACCAACCACAATAATTCCTTGTATCGGGACAATTGGTAGAACATTTGGTGGAATGACTGAATTGTTGGGCTATGTTGAAAAGATTCATGGAGAATTGAAACTCGACTCTACAGTGAGGGTAAATAGGATGGCTAGTGAAGCTATAAAACGAAAAATCGATCCTGAGTTACTTCCAAAGGCTGTAAGAGAAGCTATAGCGATATTGAACTCAAGAAGAAATAGTCGCCAATTATCAATCAGATAGGATTAATCCATTAACGGATCATAGTCTTCATTAGTAGTATCTGTGATCCGTTCAGCAGGCGTATTGTCCGAATTGTCATCTTCTAGGGTTTTCCAACCAACCTCGCCTTCGTCTAAATCTGCGAGGGAAGTGCTAGGTTTTTCTTCAAATAGCCCGTCATCAAAGCCTTGTTTAAGCTCGCGTGCTTCACGAAATCGTCGTGCTCTGCCTTTTCTGGCCACTTTTCACCGCCTGGTGTACTAAAAATTATTGCATGAACGATACATTCTAGGTCAAAATGATGTCGCTATGCACAATTGTCTTGCTTAAAAAACCCCAAAAATAGTAGGAGAAGGTATGTTAGTCGGCTTGTTGGACTGATTTGGATCCGACATGTGACACGACTACCTCGTCTCCAGGTTTGATCACTTGATCAACGTTTCCTGTAATACCTGATTCTTTGAGGATTTGGGTATCAGCTCTTCCACCGCGATAGAAGAGTTCATAAAATTTAAAGTCATCCCAGCCTGAACTTCCTGGAACAAATCCGATTTGGCCTTCCTTTTGTTGAAAAGCGCCACCAGCAACCAGAGCATTGGTGGTAAAAGTTCCAATCTTTATCTCAACTTCATCGCCAACTTTTGATTCGATATCAGTGATGTTTGTTTTTATATTTCCGTAGTTATCGATATGTAATACAACATCAGACTCGAGCTTAGGGATAATTGAGTGAGGATCTACGCTAATCGTTTCAAGATGTGGATCTCCTCTCCAATACAATGCAGCTGGTTCGATGAAAACATCACGAGATCTAAATTGTGATTTCCCTCCCACGAAAATCTCTACACATTCAACGATGTGATCTAAAACGAGTGAATGAGAAAACCCTGAATTTGGGCCAACGATGACAACTCCGTTATCAAGTTTAATGCCCAATAATTCCTCACCTCTATTGTCAGCTCGTGAGGATTTATCATCTTTCCTCGGCGCGACATTGTGATATATCAAAGTAGGAAGCTCAGCGTTTAGAGCGTGTTGCGCAATCCAAAATGCATTGTTGATCGTGTTGAAATTCAATATTGTGTTGTTGAGAATTTCGACCGAACCAAAACCAAAATATTTTCTGAGTTTAGGTATAACCTCATTTACTGCATTGTCAGATCCATAGTCTGTAATAACTTGGATAATGCAAGGGGACTCTATCGCTGTCATGTTGGCTCCTGTTTGTTAATCCTCTTGAATGGAGCAAAAAAAATCACCCCGTTCAAGAGGGGTGACCGTGCTTAGACCTGGCAGGCCTAACCTTCGATACCCCTTCCGGGGTGCATCATCTTTGAGGTTAGATTCCTGTTCATTAATATTAAGTATAGACAATGAAGGGCCTAAGCTCAAACATTATTTGATAAAAATTGAATACATACACTGAATTAGCCGTAAATGCCAGAGAATACTTGAGGTATTCTCAAGTAGAATCGAAAACTAATGGGTATTAGATATAGAGAACTAAAAACAGAAGATTTAATGCAGTTATCCTGGTCAGGCACAAAAACTCACCTCGAACACGTTGCAGATTCATTAAATTTGGGTCCTGATAAGTTTGTTTTACTAGGTGTTGAAAATGATGGCGAAATATTTGGTTATGGCGGTATTGATTTCGTGAAATTTGAAGACGGTGGATTTCTAAAAATGTTCACCATCCGAGAAGACATGCGAAATAAAGGATTTGGAACAACTCTTTTCGATCAAGCACATCAAAAGATACTTACAACGCGACGCAGTGTTGCTTATTTACATGTCGAGTTTTCCAATCCAGATGCAAAGCGCCTCTACGAAAGAATGGGATATGTCGTTATAGGTACTGACACTGATTCTTGGGAAGAGGAAAAAGCCGATGGATCTAAAGAACTTTATGAAACTCGGGTTTATATAATGAGATTAGAATTAACTTCCTAAAGTGCTTCTAGAATTTGCCCTTATGCGATCCCAATTGCGAACAATCTCCAATAATTGATTTCGCTGTTGTTGGTTTGTCGCGATGATACTTGATCCTGTCAATTTCACTTCTCGAGATCTTCTCTTAGGGACATTTGCTTCAGCCTGAGTTCGATCGAAATCGCAAGGAAGATAAGTTACAAGTTGTTCTCGCACTAGATTGCCAATTTGGGAGTTATAAGAAAAACGAGGGATGTCTGGATCGAAGGTGGAAGCTTTTTCGACAAGGCAAGCAAGAGTTTGTTCTTGGAAGCCGTCAGTAACGACATCTGTCAATGCTGCAATTAATGCACGTTTTATTGCGGTATCTCGTTTAGGGAAAACTTTCTCGGGCATTAGTACCTTTCAGTAATATAAGTAAAAAATGGGGCTTTTAAGTATAAAATATGGCTTTTTCGAAGTCTAATTGTGAACATTCGAGCACTAATCGTGATGATGAGGTTTAGCTGTTTATAAATATGGCCGATACATAGATATTGGAAGGAAGAGTATGAGAAATATAAATGGACATTTCACAATCGTTAACGAGCCGGGCACAGCAAAAGCTTTGGCTACTAATTTATTGCAAAGTTTTGAGTCGTTAAGAAGTCCTGAGCACATCGTAATTTCATCTTATTCAATCGAGTTGGCAGCACAGCGTGCTCAAGGTACGAAAGCAACTGCGATCGAGATCGAGTTAAGTAAAACACAAGAGGAACTCGGTCTTATTGCTCCTCCAAAACAACGTGTTAGTCATGCAAGTATAGACAAAAGCCACAGAATAGTTTTAGAAGCGACTAACACTGCAGAACGCTCTTCTACAGATAAGAATTGGAAGAAGCTTGATAAAGCTAAGCAAACCCTTGAAAAAGAGCTTCAAAAACACGGATTTGAGACCTATACCCAATATGTTGATTATCTAAATGGTCAAGATGAAAATAGCGAGAAGCGTAGAGAGCTATTGCTAAAAGTTGAAGATCTTTCTCATCAATACAACAAAATAAAATCTGCTAATAAAGATATATCTAAACTTGGTCCATCTCAAATAATTACAGTCATCGCCGACATACTTTCGCGTTGTCCTCACACAAAGGTTGGCCCACTGCCAATTGTTATTGATGATGCATTAAAAGATCTTGAAGTTGGGACAAAGCTAAGAGCATTGGATCTCTTAAAAGCTCACGGAAATCAATATCCTATTTGGTATGTGACTGATGATCCTGTGGTTTTAAGTTGGGCAGGATTTTTGGATTCTGCAACATTTATTAGCCGAGAAAAAAGTTCAAAACCTTTTGATATCGATTCAGAACTTGCTTCCTAAGCGTCATTCGCACGAAAAACCCTTTGATTATTGCTCTAAAACGATTACGGACTCGCGCCGAAGTTAATAAATGGTGTAGAATGTATGGCTAATGATTGTTGAATCTCGTGACACCATCTCCTTGAAACCAGCTGAACTGGATGAATTCGGACAATTGCTCCGTGACACTGGTTATGACATTGCAGATCAGGTAATTGACGATCATGTTGAACAATTTCCCCTGATTGTGACAGTTAGAGATATCGAACTTGAAGGTTTCTTATTTGGTGCACTTGAGCGCATTGGTGGAACTCCTGCAACAATATGGAGTTTTGGAGCTGTACGAAAAGGCAAGAATTCAAAAGCTGCTGCAGATTTAATTATTTCTGAACTTTACCGAAGAAGCGCTATTTCATTTCCAGACGAAGATGTATTGATAGGTACCAGATTAGCGTTCCCATCAACTTACGCTTTTGTAGCTCAACGCCAAGACGTTGTTCCTCGCCCTGGGTATTCGCCAACTGGAGAAGAGCGAAACTGGGGAAGACATCTATCTAAAAGATTCGGTTGTGAAAAGACTTTTGACGATCGCACTTTCATCACTAAAAAAGGCGGTAAAGGTTCCGCTGCATTATTTTATACTGCGCCAATCAAAACAGCATCCAAAGTCGCTGAAGAAATTGTTGGCGAACGAGATTACACCAAAGGCGAAAGTGTAATTGCTTTTGGGTGGGCCACAGCTGAAGAGCTATATGGTGAACTCGGTCATCCAAAGTTTGATCAATAGTCTCTAATTAATTTGTAAAATTTTTCTTAACAAAGTCTCGTGACATTGGGTGAATGAGTAACGCAAGGATTGCTACCTGAATTACGATGCCTACTATTGCGGGACTTAGTATCAAACTCAATAGGTCACCGATAGAAAAACCAATTGTAAGAAATATAAAAACAAATGGAATTGAGGCTGATACCAAAGATAGCCAGTAACCCCAACGCTTTAAATTAGCGATTCCAAATGCACCTGCAACCATCAATGCCGTCAGGCCTAATTCGATTATTGATATGCCTCCAAAAAGGGTAAAAAGAACTAACATGACTCCACGAAAGTAGGCAATTGCAACACTTATTTGTAGCGTCTGTGGGAGGTAGTGGTTAAACCATACGTATTTATTCATTGACGTCATTCTAGTTCTATGAAGTAATTCTTTCTCGTAATTGGCCACAAGCAGCATCAATATCGTTACCGCGGTTTTTTCTTATTGTGACAGTTACACCATATGATCTTACGTTATCAGCGAATTTTTGTATGGAATTCCTATCCGCCTTTACACCTGAGAAATCCTTTGTTGCGTTGAGCGGGATTATATTCAAGTGTGCTCCTCCCGCTCCCTTAAAATCAGCGAGCAGTTTTCCAAGCGCTTGAGCGTGAGATTCATCAATGTTTGTTTCAGCAATGGCTGTATATTCAAAGCTTACTCGCCTATTGTGAACATGTGAGTAGTCTTTGGCTGCTTCCAATACAGCTTCGATAGGGTAACGCTTATTGATCGGAACTATCTCATCTCTTACATCATTAAAAGGAGTGTGCAGAGATACCGCAAGGGTGATGGGGAGCTTCCAGTTTTGCATCGTTTTCATTCCCGGAATAAAACCCACTGTGGATATAGTTATATTTCGAGCAGAGAAGTTGAAGTCGTTGCATAATATCTCGCAAGCGCGATATACGTTTTCTATGTTGGCCAAGGGTTCTCCCATTCCCATGAAAACAACATTTGAAACTCGTTTATCTGTTTGAAAACATGCTCGAGCAACTTGTTCAACAATTTCTGCAACGCTTAAATGTCGATCGAAACCAGCTTGTCCTGTTGCGCAGAAAGTACATCCCATTGCACATCCTGCTTGAGATGAAATGCACACTGTCGCACGATCTTCATAAATCATTAAAACAGTTTCGATAAAGTTTCCATCTTGAAGTCTATATAACCATTTGAAAGTATCGTCTTGTGATTCAAGAAAGGTTTCGACTTCTAGTACTTCAATAAATTCATTCTTGAGTTCTTCCAAGACGCTATTTGGTAACGTTGTGATTGACGAAAGGGGCTTTCTCTGCAGATATAAATGTTCATAGACTTGGTTTGCTCGATATTGTTCTAACCCATTATTTGTTGACCACTCTTTAAGTTCTTCAATGGTGGTTTGATAGAGCGGTTTCGTCATTGATCTATTTTCCCATGTATTGTGTATCTATGGCGCGTCCAAGAGGATATAAATCAAGAATTGATGAAGTCTTAAGCAGACTCGAGGTTCAATATCCCGATGTTAAATGTGCTTTGGATCATAAAAATGCTTTTGAGCTCTTGTGTGCAACGATACTGTCGGCTCAATGTACTGATAAGCGTGTGAACATGGTGACACCAAAGTTATTCAAGAAGTATCCAACTCCCATAAAGCTGGCTAGTGCAAATCTTGAAGATGTTGAAGAGATAATTCGCTCAACCGGGTTTTATCGAAACAAAGCTAAGAATTTGATAGCAATGGCACAAAGTGTTGTCGCAAATTTTGACGGCGAGCTGCCAAAAGATAGAGATGATTTGGTGAAGCTCCCAGGAACAGGTAGAAAGACCGCAAATGTTGTTAGGTCTGTCGCTTGGAATCTTCCAGGATTAGCAGTCGATACTCATGTCATGCGATTGAGTAAAAGACTTAAACTCACCAGCGAAACCGATCCAGTCAAAATAGAACTTGACTTAATGCAGTCGATTGATCCAGATCGCCTTGGAAGATTTTCTTTACAGCTGATTGAACATGGAAGACAAGTGTGTGATGCTCGCAAGCCAAAATGTTTACAATGTTGTTTTAACGACATTTGTCCTAGCGTGAAGCTATTTACATAAATTGCTTCTTTGCTCTTTCAATTGCTCGTAGGGCGCTCATCAAACTTCTTTCAGCGCTATTGCATTCAGCAACAAACTGCGAGTCTGGAGTGCTTCGGTACTGATCTCCAAGCTGAGTAGTTCTTTCAAGGATTTCTTCGATTTGAGACGAAATAGTAGATAATTCTGCTCGAGTTGATGAAGTCATCTTACAAATCTAGTTTTAAACTCTCCCAAATCCTAAACCGGATTGTTTAGGGGAGATGTGACCTTGCGTTATTTGTTGAGGCAATTCAGATCTGTCAAGAGTCGGCTCAAATTTTGATGCCAATCGAGAAGCCTTTAGAGTTGCAACAGGGATATTGGCAAAATCTCTTTCATGAAGAAAATCTTGAGTCTCTACATAAAATGAAAAAGTGCTACCTACGTGTTGACTTCTATAGCTCGATGGTATTTCTTTGTCTATTACGCCGCAGTCGACAACCAGAAAATCAACCCGACCGATATCCATCTCGAGAGGCCCTTCTCTCGTCTGTAAGATGATTTTATTCGCAGCTTGAGAATCTAAACCATCTAACGGAATCAAATCACCATTTTCGGATTTCTTGAAAACAAATCCCTCTACTGTATCGATTTGTTTATCATCTTTTAGGATATGAATTTCAGCGTATACTAAACCATTGTCTTTATTTTCAATCACCATCTTAAAGTCGTAAAAGTTACTCGTTTCGTCGTGTGCGGTGCCATAAACGCGAAGAGATTCGTGATCTGAATATATTGGAATTTGATCGCCAGCTAGGTGTGTTGAGTTCTTTTCATCCCATAAATCGTTGAATGGCAAGTGGCTACTCGGAATGACTTGTCGCCCGACTCGATATTTAATTCGTCCGTCTAAATTTGATTGTTCGATTCCTAAAACCGAAAAATTTGTACGAGCATGAACTGGAGTATTTGATCCATCAGCTGCCTTGTACATTTCCATCTCCCGATCCGCGGCTAACTAAAAAAATACAACAGGGGCTGGAGATTAAACCTTCGGCGGAGGGCAAGATGCTACATTGACCATAATCAGGGACGTTGTTTACAAGTACAATGCCTTTCATCGAAACCCCTCCGCCTAACTACTTCGATAATATACCAGTTAGTAATATAATCAATACTGAACTACTCTAAGTAGCGTGGATCTTGAGGCACACAACACAATTTATGGCAATATTTTATTCCAAACTGGTGTAATAGAAGTTGTCGGTGCTGATTCGCATGAATTTCTTCAGCGTCTGGTATCTGCTGATATTTCTAATATGCAAAGTGGCACAAACGTAAAATCATTGCTACTTGATCCTAATGGAAAGACCATTTCAGCTTTTTGGATTCATCGTTTGAATGATGAACGTTTCTATCTAGTTTGTGAACCGTATGTATTAGATAGAACGATTGAAACACTAAAGAGATTTTGTATCCGAACCAAGGCAGAAATTATTGATATTTCAGAAAATTATTGTGCTCGAATTACAACGAACTCCGCTACATCTAACGACACGATAATTTTGGAAGAAGATCTCTACACGGAGACTGGATTAATCTTGGAGATTGCGCAAAGAGAAGAAGGTTTAACTCTTAGTCGAGAACTCTATGAAAAGTTTAGGATAATGCATGGGGTCCCTTCTTTCAAAAAAGATTTAGGAGACAATTCAATTGCTCAAGAAGCATCTCTAGATAAGTCTGCAATTTCATTTGATAAAGGATGTTTTCTCGGTCAAGAGCTAGTATGCAGGATTGACTCCAGGGGAGCTAAAACTCCTTTCGGATTTTTTTTCATGCAAGCAGATTTATTAAATACTGATGTGGATAAAGTCGATTTACTTTATGATGGCAATCCATTCGGAGAGATTACTTCTGGGCTAGAGGTCGATGCAGAATACTTTGCAATTATTAAGGTCCCGAGAAAATATATAAATGACGATGGCCAATTGAAAGAGCCTATCAATATCTCGTCTGAAAGATTAAAAAACATCAAAATAAGTCGCACTATCGGCAACTTTTCGTGTTAGATGCAATAGGCTGATGTTGTGAGTTTCTTAGACGAAATAGTCGCCAACAAGATTGAAAAAAACAAGGATCGTCCATCCGAGTCTCTTTTGTATTCGCGAGTTACCCATGAAGAAAGAAGTGAAATCAGAAAACCTAATTTCGATATCAGCTCTCTTAATGTAATTGCTGAGATAAAAAGACGATCTCCGAGCAAAGGACATCTTGCAGATATAATCGATCCAGGATCCTTAGCGGCTAACTATGAATCTGGAGGGGCCAACGTTATATCTGTGCTTACTGAAAAAGACTATTTCGGTGCAGAGGAAGACGATTTACAAAAAGTAAGAGAAAGTGTTTCTGTTCCTGTTTTAAGAAAAGATTTCATTGTTGATCTTGGAGATGTTTTCGAAAGTTATTTGATGAATGCTGATTTGGTGTTGTTAATTGTTGCAGCATTTAAAGATTTAGGATTGTTGAAAGAACTTTATACCTGCTCAGTAGAGCTAGGACTACTTCCTTTGGTAGAAACTCACCATGAAAGAGAAATAGAAGTTGCTAATTCAATGAATGCAGAGTTGATAGGTGTAAATGTAAGGAACCTAGAAACTTTCGATGAAGATTCGAGTCTGGGTGAAAAATTGATGCAACATATCAATCCGCAGTCAACCAAAGTATGGGAATCTTCAATTTCGTCATTGGAAGATGCTCAAAGGGCATTTGATTCATCTGCAAACGTCGTATTAGTAGGACAAGCACTTGTTCAACATAACAATCCCGCTGAATTTATCCAACAAATGCGAAATATTGGTAAGTGATAACGCCTAAACTAAAGACGTGTTTGTAAAAATTTGTGGTATCACCAACGAAGAGGATGCTCTTTTAGCTGTCGCGTTGGGTGCAGATTGCATTGGGTTCAATTTTGTGGCCGGATCTCCAAGGAAAATAAGTCCTGAAGATGCAGAGGCAATTGCTCGTAGGTTACCTCACGGAACTGTTACTGTTGGTGTCTTCAAAAACGAGTCTCCTGAAAAAATCGTATCTGTGATTACTCAATGCAGGCTAAGCGGAGCACAGTTACACGGTCGCGAGCCAGTTAGTGAAGTTAGATGGATTAGAAAACGTTTACCATTTGTAATCCAAGCATATTCTGCTGAAGATCCACACTTAGAAAAGGCTGGTGAATCACCTGCAGACATTATTCTTGTCGATGCTGCAACACCGGGATCAGGAAAAGTATTTGATTGGCGTCTGGTTTCGAATGCGCCAACATCTAAGAGGATAATGATAGCCGGTGGTTTGAATCCAGAAAATGTTGAACAGGCAGTTGCTCAACTAAAACCATATGGTGTCGATGTCGCAACAGGTGTCGAATCTGCTCCTGGCAAAAAAGATGCGCACAAGATGCAGGTTTTTATCGACAAGGCTAAAGGTTTATCGCAAAAGGATAACTTCGCTGATTCAAATAAAGATTCTAAAGTGCATAACTCATCTGATCATAAAGCTATTTATGATTGGATGGATGATGGTCAATAGGTTGACAATTTAGGCGAGAAATGTTTAATAAGAAAAGCGACACCAAAATAAAACTTTCAAAACAAGGTAAAAAACCAACCAAGGGTGGTTTTTATGGAGAATTCGGTGGTGTGTTCGTTCCTGAGACACTAATCAGTGCCCTTGAGGAGATTGAAATTGCTTTTGACAAGTGTTGGTACGATGAAAAGTTTCGGCAAGAATATGCCGACTTGCTAAAAAATTATGCAGGTAGACCATCACCTTTAAGTTATTGTAGCAACATTTCGAAACACACAGGATTCGAAGTTTATTTCAAGAGAGAAGACTTGAATCATACAGGGTCGCACAAAATCAACAATGTTTTAGGCCAAGCATTACTAGCAAAATATATGGGCAAGTCCCACCTTATTGCTGAAACTGGTGCTGGCCAGCACGGAGTTGCGACAGCAACAGCTGCTGCGTTATTGGGCATGAATTGCACTGTCTATATGGGAGCAGTTGATGTAGCTAGACAAGAATTGAATGTGTTTAGAATGCAATTGCTCGGTGCGCAAGTAATTCCAGTTACGAGTGGAAGCTCAACTTTAAAGGATGCCATTAATGATGCAATGAGAGCTTGGGTCTCAAGAATTGACGATACACATTATTGTCTTGGATCTGTAATGGGTCCACATCCTTTTCCATATATTGTTCGTGAATTGCAAAGAGTGATTAGTGACGAGATCATCGAACAGTTTAAGAGTAAGAATAATTCTTTGCCTGATTATGTTGTTGCTTGTGTTGGCGGAGGTTCAAATGCAATGGGATCTTTTGCGAGTTTAGTTGGGACGAAGACGAAATTGATCGGAGTCGAAGCAGCAGGGCAAGGTGTAGACACTTCAAAACATGGTGCCGCAATTTCTAAAGGGACGACTGGTATCGTTCATGGAATGAAGACAATGGTTTTACAAGACGAAGATGGCCAAATTCAAGAGGCCCATTCAATTTCTGCTGGTTTGGACTACCCTGGGATAGGTCCAGAACATGCTTGGTTGGCTGAAACTGCAAAAGCTCAATATGTACATGCCACTGATGATGATGCTCTCTTTGGTTTTGCTGCTAGTTCACAATTAGAAGGAATAATTCCTGCACTCGAAAGCGCTCATGCTGTTGGATGGTTATTAAGAAATGCGAAGGAAGTTATTGAACCGGGCGCAAAGGTCGTACTGACTATGTCGGGAAGAGGGGACAAGGATGTCTACGCTATCAATGAAGAATATCGAGACACAGTTTTACAATACGTCTCTGAATTTCAAGAAAACCGAGATTCAAAATGACATTCTCGTTAGAAAACTATTGTATCGAGAAAAAGAATAACTCTGAAAAAGTTTTAGTAGCTTATGTGACAGCTGGACTCCCTAAGTGGGTCGAATGCATTGATTCTTGTATCGCTGCTGGAGCTGACATCATTGAGGTTGGCTTACCGTTTTCGGATCCAATTATGGATGGACCAGTTATAGCCAGGGCATCTGCAAAAGCATTAGAGAGCGGGAGTAAGACATCAGACTTGTTGAAGCAGCTTGAGGAGAAAGAATTTTCTGTTCCATTGGTAGTAATGACATATTCAAATGTTATTTACAGTCATCGGGTTGCTGAAATTGTAGAAGATCTAGCTAGGGCAAATATTAAAGGCCTAATTATCCCTGATATCCCACTAGAAAATCGCGGAATTTTCTTGGATGAAATCAACAAAAAAGGTATTGCTTTTATTCCTCTAATATCGTCGACAACCGGTGAAGACAGAAAGGCAAAAATTGCTGAATCTGCTCAAGGCTTTCTTTATTGTGTTGCTATAAAAGGTGTAACTGGACAGAATGAAAAAATAGATATTGGTTTCATCAAGTCACTAGAAAAATATTCGAAACTAGCTCGTTACTGTGGCGTAGGAATAAGAAATGAACATGATGCTCGAGATGTTATCTCAGATTGCGACGGAGTTATTGTAGGTACTGCAATAGTGCAAAAAATGTTGGATTCAGATGACCCTGTATCTGGTGTTGCTGAAGTGGTAAGTTCTATACGCAAAGCTATAGATAACTGAGGAATAAATTGGTAAATGCTCTCGAACTTAAATTGCGAAATTCGCCGAACTATATAAAAATTGGCATATCTCTAATTGTTATAGCAATAATTGGGGGATTGATCTATTTAGTTCTTACAGTTTTGGTATTTGGCAATAACGATGACAAGAATCAAAATAGCTCGTTTATTGTTTCTAAAGAATTGGCTTCAACCATTGAAGATCTTGAGTTTAATGTTAGTCAGCCTCAACAAATCCCTACAGACTATTCAAGAGTCTTTGTCGGTGTAATTTCGGAAAATTCATCTGCTAGTGGTTGTGAAGAAGTTGCTCAAATTTTTACTGGAGAAGATTCGATTCTTGAGATTTCTGAAGATCCAAATTCTTTACCTGAAGCTTTAGAGTCTCAAGAGTCTATAACTGAAATAGATATGTACTCTTACTCTTTAGAGTGTGGATTTGAGATACCTGAAGATGCCGAAAGCTTCAGCGTCGGTGATTATCCAGGTTGGATATCTGACTCAGATCCTACAAAAACAACCTTGATCGAGATCGCAGTCAATCAAGCCTATGTTAGAGTTGAAACATCTCTAAAGCGGGAAGAAATATTGAAGGTTATCAATAAATTTGAACCATTTAGTCCAAATCCACCACCTGCCAGCGTGGTTTTATAAGCCCTGAGAGTGTTGATATTTCCAAGGTCGCACACGAAAGTTGATTATTAGTTTAGAATTCTCTCAACGGCTCAAATAGTCGGCTCACAAAAGGAGAAATACATGAGAAAGATCCTCATTAAGTTATTCGCAACCATGTGTATTGTCACAATCGTATTCGCTGCATGTTCAAGCAATGACGATGACACTGCAGATGAAACCACTACAACCACAACTGAAGCTGCTACTGAAGGCCAATCGCTGGTAGAAATAGCGCAAGGTGATGAAAACTTCTCAACATTGGTTGATCTAGTTGTTTCGGCTGGACTCGTTGAAACTTTAGCTGATGGAGAATTTACAGTATTTGCTCCAACAAATGATGCATTTGCAGCTCTTCCAGAAGGAACAATTGATGCGTTGAAGGCTGATACAGAACTTCTAACTGGAATTCTTACGTACCATGCTGTCGCTGGAAAAGTATTATCTGGTGACCTCTCAGATGGTCAAGTAGTGACTATGGCAAATGAACAAACCATTACTGTTAACATTTCAGATGATGGTGTAGTAACACTCACAGATGGATCTGGAAATGAAGTTACTGTTATCGATACAGACATCGAAGCTACTAACGGTGTTATTCATGTAATTGATGGTGTTCTTCTTCCTGAAGGTGCGCTTTCTTAATTAAGTCAAAGTAGAACTATGAAAAGGGGAGCTTAATGCTCCCCTTTTTTTATTGTTGAAAAGGGTGAAATGTCCGTTTAGGAAAACTTCTTTATAAAAAGTCGGAAAAAGTCAATCCAACTTGGGATCTAGATGCGTAAAGATCCCGAATAGAAAATCCGTCCAAAAACAAGGAGCTCCAAATGAGAAAAACTATTCTAAAGCTTGTAGCAACTATGTGTGTGGTAACACTCGCATTTGCTGCATGTTCAAGTGACAGTAGCGAAGATGAAGCAACAGATACAACAACAACTGTTGCAGAATCAACTACTGAAAACGATCAAACTATTGTCGATATCGCTGTAGCAGATGAGAACTTTTCAACTTTGGTTGATCTAGTTACTCAAGCTGGACTAGTTGAGACATTAAGTGCTGATGGTGAATTCACTGTGTTTGCACCAACTAACGATGCATTCGCAAAGGTTGATCCAGCTACTTTGGAAGCACTAGGAGCTAATACAGAAGCTCTTACACAAGTGCTTACCTACCATGCTGTAGCAGCGATTGCTCTTTCAAGTGATCTGACAGATGGTCAAGTGATTGAAACTGTAGAAGGATCTTCAATTACTGTAAACATCGATGGTGACAAAGTATCGCTTACTACAGATGCTGGCCAAACTGTAAACGTTACAGCGGTTGACATCGAAGCTAGTAACGGTGTTATCCATGTGATCGATGGAGTACTTATCCCAGCAGGGCTAACTCTTTAATCGGTATTTATAATCAAAATTGGCGGGGTATTTACCCCGCCTTTTTTATTAGTGGTAACATGAAAATCATCTAAAAGGAGAGTAGATATGAGTGAACTAAAAATAGGGGATAAAGCTCCCAATTTCAAAATAGCTGACCAAAACGGTGATGTTAAAACAAACAAAGATTATGCAGGGTCTCCTTATGTGATTTATTTTTACCCTAAAGCATCTACACCAGGTTGCACTGTTCAAAGCTGTGCTTTAAGAGATGCAGAAGCTGATCTATCTAAATTGGATGCAAATGTAATTGGTGTATCTCCTGACTCTGTGCAAAGCCAAAAGAAATTCGATGACAAGCATCAATTTGGTTTTACACTTTTAGCTGACGAAGATCATAAGCTTGCTGATGCCTATGGAGTTTGGGGCGAGAAATCTATGTATGGTAAAAAATTCATGGGTATCATCCGTTCAGCCTTCGTAGTTGATGCAAAAGGAAAAATAGCTGGGGCTTTCTATAAGATCTCTCCAAAAGATACAGTACCTTCAGTAATCGACGTCCTCAAAAACCTCTGAGAAAAGGTCCGTCCTTTTCTCGTTGCGATAAATTGTGCCAAAACAAGATAACGCAAGAAGAAAAGGACGGACCTTTTCTCGTTAGACGCTGATTGAGTGGAAACCACCATCTACGTGGATAATTTCTCCAGTAGTGGCTCTCATTAGGTCTGAGAATAACGCTACACAAGTATCGGCTACCGGAAGAGTATCTGTAAGGTCCCAACCAAGTGGAGAACGTTCATCCCAAACTTCCTCGAACTTAGCAAAACCAGGTATCGACTTTGCAGCGATAGTACGAAGCGGTCCAGCTGCCACAAGATTACTTCTAATGCCCTTAGGGCCTAATTCGCGTGCAACATAGCGGTTGGCAGATTCGAGCGCTGCTTTACAGACACCCATCCAGTCGTAACTTGGCCACGCTGTTGTAGCATCGAAGTCGAGACCGACGATAGAACCACCATTGGGCATCGATCCAGCGACAGCCTTAGCTAAGGCTGAATATGAATATGCGGAAATCTGCATTGCTGTTGCAACATCCTCCCAAGGAGCTTCTAGGAAATCTCCACCTAAGCAAGTTTCAGGTGCAAACGCGATTGCGTGAAGAACTGCATCTACGTTACCTATTTGATCTCCTAACTTAGAGAGATCCTCATCGTTAGTAACATCTAGCTCAATGACCTTGATATCGTCACCTATCTTCTTTGCGCAGCGTTGAGTCAAACTCATTGCACGTCCAAAGGAAGAAAGAACTACTTCAGCTCCATGAGCTTTTGCTTGCTGTGCAACTCCAAAAGCAATTGATGAGTCAGTTAATACACCTGTGATAAGACATTTTTTGTTTTCTAAAAGCATTTCTATTTTCTACTTTCTCATTTTGCGGAGGGTACTACCTTTCCCGAAAGAAAAAGTCGGACCCTAATTTCTGGTTACATAGGAGAGTTGCCGTGTTTCCTATTTGAGGGTAGCTCTCGTTTGGTTGATAGTGATTCCAAAACTTGAGCAATCATTGCTCGAGTTGAAGCTGGCTCAATAATCGCATCAACGTATCCAAGTTTTGCTGCTTGGTTCGGATTAGAAAACTGGTCTTCATATTCTTTCACGAGTTTCTTGCTGAGCTTTTCACGTTCAGCATCGTCATCACATGCGGCTAATTGTTTGCGATTTAAAATCTGAACTGCACCTTGAGCTCCCATGACAGCAATTTCTGCTTTTGGCCAAGCTGCACACCAATCATTTCCAAGGTTTTTGGAATCCATAACAATGTAAGCACCTCCATAGCTCTTGCGTAAGATGATGCATATGCGGGGAACGCTAGCTTGAGCATAGGCATATACGAGCTCCGCTCCATGACGAATCATTCCACGCCACTCTAAATCCTTGCCAGGCTCAAAACCAGGAGTGTCAACAAAAGTAACGAGAGCAATGTTGAATGCATCGCAAAAAGTTACAAATCTTGCGGCTTTACGAGATGCTTCAATATCGATAGTGCCTGCGCGAGAAATCGGTTGATTAGCTATGATACCGATAGTCTTTCCATCTAAACGAGCAAATGCAGTCACTATATTTGGAGCATACTGAGCTCGAATTTCACATAATGAATCTTCGTCAATAATGTCGTTGATGACGTCTCGAACATCATAAGCAGAGTTTGGATTCTCTGGAACAGTGGTAGCTGCGATATCACATTTTCGATCTGTATCTTCGGAATCGAAACTCGGCGAGTTTTCGAAATGATTACTTGGTAAATAGTCGAGCATTGTTTCATACACGTTCATTGCTTCATCTAAATCTGCAGTAATAAAAGATGCAACGCCAGACGTTGCATGTAACTGCGTTGAACCTAGTTCTTCTCTCGAGACATTTACACCGGTAAATTCTTTAACAGATTCAGGACCTGAAACATATGCGAAAGCATCGGTGGTCATAATCACATGGTCAACTAGCCCAAGTACAAGTGACGGTCCCGATACACAAGCTCCGGTTACGATTGCAGTTGTAGGTACAACTCCAGAAAGTTCAGTTAGAGCTGATGCGAAAGTACCCCAGGCATGTAAACCTGCTGGACCTTCGGTTAAATCTGCGCCGGATGTATCGAGCACAATAAGAAACGGTATTCCCATTTCACCTGCAAGTTGTGCGGAGCGCTTCATTGCATCTGCATCGTCACTTGTTATGGCTCCGTGGCGTTTTCCACCACCGACTCGAAGTACAGAAACCTTTCGATCGTTTAAAGCTTCAATTGTCGATTCAGCAACAGTGCAGTGGGAGTTTAGAAAAGGAGAGACTGTCGCGTCAGAGATTGGTTCGAATAAGCTCATGATTCGACTGGTGCCAAAACCACGCTTGCGTTATGCCCGCCAAATCCGAATGAGTTTGATAGAACAGCGCCTCCATCGTATTTACGCGATTCGCCATGTACTATATCAACATCGATATCTTCACCTGGCTTCTCAAAGTTTGCAGTAGGTGGCATCAGTGAATCTCGAATTGTTAGGGCTGAGATGATTGCTTCAACAGCACCTGCTGCTGCAATCAAGTGCCCTGTAACACCTTTAGTTCCAGAAACAGGGGGAACATTATCTCCAAAGACAGCATGCATTGCTTTGGTTTCACCTGAGTCATTTAATGGAGTTGAAGTTCCATGAGCATTGATATGTTTGACATCTGCTGGAGAAAATCCTGCAGTTTCTAAAGCCATTTTCATTGAACGTGCTGCACCTGAGCCGTCAGGTAAAGGAGCAGTAATATGATGAGCGTCTCCGCTGCGTCCATAACCAACTACTTCTGCGATTATGTTTGCTCCGCGATTTTTCGCTTGTTCTAGTGATTCTAAAATCAAAAAGCCTGCGCCCTCGGCCATTACGAAACCATCGCGATCGGCGTCGAACGGTCGTGATGCTTTGGTCGGATCATCATTACGAGTGCTTAAGGCACCCATTCGCGCAAAT
>CAZLQP010000019.1:0-31498 GCA_964561855.1 uncultured Burkholderiales bacterium
CGCCTACGCCGCTTCGGGTGAGCACAATTCCGCCAGGTGATGGGACAGCTACTTGTGGAGATTGTGATCTAGTTCTAACCAGCAGAGATACTGGAACGTTAATTCCGGCATATATTGTTTCTGCTGTTCTTTTCGAAGCAAAAGTAGCACTTTGATCAAGGAAACCTCCGATACCATTTATCGTTTCGCCAATACTGATGTCTCTTTTTCTAAATTCTTGTACTGCGTCTCGATCAATCAAATGCCTCCTTATAGATAAAGGAACGTTAGCTTGATTACCTTTCTTTACGAGATGTTCAACGAGTCTAAGAGCAGTTTCATCTCCCAAAATGTCAGCATGAGTTGTATCAAGATAGAAATTTACGCATCCTTCTTGTTCAGGCAACTCACAAGAAAGAGGATCTACAACTCCATCTCGTCCAGCAATCAACATCGAACGCTGAGGAGCAATTGGTTCCAAATCTCTTTCTGGTTGCCAGTGTTCCATCAGCCTTCGCTCATAAAGTGGCTTGAACCAATCCATAATCGAGAATGCTGTACCTACGTTTGTTTTTGTATATGCATCTTGTAGTCGAAGCTCACAAGGGCTAGCTAACCCAATGGTCTGACGGTATATATCGGGAAATATTCTCGCAAGATATAGATGGTATAGCCCACCCAAAGAATGTCCAACTCCCGTTATTGGTTCGCCGGTCAAAGCATGAAAATCGTGAATGTCTTTTACCATGCGCTTGTAAGCTCTGTGGGTAGGTCCAAAGTTGATATGGTCGCCCCAAGTTCGAGCGTTAATGCCAACATCTCGTAAAGACGCAACTAAATCATCCAACGAACATCCAGGCGCACCTACTCCAGGCATTGCAAAGGTGGCATCTCTTAAGTGGTATGTTTCTTCAAAAATTTCGAGGTTTTTAATCTGTGCTGAAACTATTTTGGGAATCAGTTCACCAATTGATGCAACTTCACCAACAAGCCGTTTAAATCCTGGACGCTTGTAGCCACCGGGTTTAGGCGGTTCAGATACATCTCTTAATTGTTGTTCAACAATTGACGGTCGTTTTACTAAGTTTCCTACATCCATTTTTCCCCCAAAAAATTAGACGAGTGCATCTACCATACGTCCATGAAGATACGAAATGGGGGATACTAGGAACATAATCGCAAGAATATAGATTGTGAATTATGGTGCATCTATGTAATTAGTGAGAAATATAGGCCTTTTGAGTGATAACCTTATTTGCTATGGCTAATATCAAAGTAACTCTACCTGACGAATCAATACGTGAATATGAGTCGGGAGTTACTGGATATAATGTTGCCGAATCTATTGGCTCAGGGCTAGCTAAGGCAGCAATTGCAATAGAAGTGGACGGCGAGGTTAAAGATTTATTCTCTGAAATCCAATCAGATGCCAAAGTCTCAATTATTACTCCGAACACTGATCAAGGGAGAGAAGTTTTAAGACACTCTGCTGCTCACATCATGGCGCAAGCGGTGTTCGATCTTTTCCCTGGAGCAAAATATGCAATTGGACCCGCTATTGCTGATGGTTTTTACTATGACTTTGAACTTCCAAATGATCAGCGTTTTACCGACGAAGATCTTGATCGCATAGAAAAACGAATGAAAGAAATAGTCAAAGAAAATCAGAAGTTTGTTCGTGGTGAATGCAATGTTGATGAAGGACTCAAAAAGTTTGCTGAGCAACCTTACAAAGTTGAAATAATTGAAAAAGTACAACAAGGCGCAACTATTGAAGAAGACAGCGTTGACTTTGCAGGAGGAGACGTCATTTCTTATTACGGAAATGTAAACAAAAATGGCGAAGAAACTTATACTGACCTCTGTACAGGTCCTCATTTGCCTTCAACTGGTTATCTAAAAGCTTTCAAGTTGATGCGACTCGCCGGAGCATATTGGCGAGGCGATGAAAAACGCCCAATGCTGCAACGCATTTACGGAACAGCATGGGAAAATAAAGAAGCTCTAGAGGCACATTTGTATATGCTCGAAGAAGCCGAAAAGCGAGATCATAGAAAAATCGGTGATGCACTTGATCTTTTCATGTTTTCACCGGAAATCGGGAAAGGTCTACCTCTTTGGATGCCAAAGGGAACAATCATTAAAGAAGAGCTAGAGCGTTGGGGTAAAGATACAGAAACTGCTTGGGGATATGAACGAGTTAGTACCCCTCATATAACAAAGGCTGATCTTTTCTACAAAAGCGGTCACTTGCCTTATTATGAAGAAGACATGTACGCGCCGATTGATATCGAAGGTGAACAGTACTATTTGAAACCTATGAACTGTCCTTTTCACCATACTGTTTTTTCAGGTCGTCAACATTCCTATCGTGAGTTGCCAATTCGTTATGCTGAATATGGAACTGTATATAGAAACGAGAAATCAGGACAGCTATTCGGACTGATGCGCGTTAGGGGATTGACTCAAAATGATGCACACATTTACTGCCGTTACGATCAGGCGGTCGATGAATTTCTAACAGCAATAAAATTACATGAGTATTACTACGAGATTTTAGGAATTACAGAAATATCGATGGTATTAGCGTTAAGAGATCCGAAAAAAACAGATAAGTATCATGGCGATGATGAAATGTGGGAAAAGTCAGAGTATGTAACCAGAACTGCAATTGAGAAATCCGGAATTGATTATGTAGAAGATATAGGAGGAGCAGCGCACTACGGTCCCAAAGCAGATTTTGTGCTCAAAAGTGCAATAGGGAAAGAGTTTACGATTTCCACCGTGCAGGCGGACATGTATATGCCATCAAGATTCAATTTGACATATACCAATGAGCAAGGTGAAGAAGAAACACCGGTCATTATACATAGGGCTCCTTTAGGTACACACGAACGATTTATCGGCTTTTTAATAGAGCATTATGCAGGAGCATTTCCTGTATGGTTATCTCCTGTTCAAGTTGTGATCGCATCTGTTGCTGATCGTCACGATGATTACGCATATGAGATTTCTAAGAAATTAAAATCACAAGGTGTAAGAGTTGAGGTTCAAGATGCATCAAGTGATTCATTGGGCTCACGTATCCGTAAAGCAAAAACAGAAAAAGTGCCATATATCTTGGTAGTTGGTGATGATGATGTTTCGAATAACACAGTCGGTGTCAATAAGCGAGGTCAAGACCAGCCGCAACGCGATGTAAGTTTAGACTCATTTATTAACGAGTTGCTAGAAAACATCAAGTCGAAATCATTAGAGGTTTAATATGCAAAGCGTAGATCATATCTGGTCAGGCTGGCGTAGCGAATACGTTTCAAAAGCTGCAGAAGAAGCACGCGAAAGACTTAGCGGACGAGATGCACCAGAGTGTGTACTTTGTGCGTTAGCAGATAAAGGTAAAGATTATTATGTGATTGCAAAAAATGAATATTGTTTTGCAGTAATGAATCTATATCCATATACCAACGGTCATATGATGGTAATTCCCTTTGAGCATATGAAAGATCTCCAAGATTTTGATACTCAGACTCAACACGCACTTATAGAGATGACATCGACTGCGACAAGGGTTTTAACTGAGGTTTACAATCCAGATGGAATAAATGCTGGACTGAACATGGGTAATGCTGCAGGAGCAGGAGTGCCTGGACATTTACACATGCATATTGTTCCTAGGTGGTTTGGCGATTCAGGATTTATAACAGCTACTGCAAATCAAAGAACTTTGCCTGAAGCTTTAGAGTCTTCGTATTCTAAATTACATGAGGCATGGCCGAGCGAGGAAAGAATATGAGTCAAGATGCCAAAGAGGAAGAAAATAAAGACGTACTCCCAGATGATTTGGATGTCACAAAATATGTAGGACCTTACCAATTTCCTACACCTAGAAAAAGAAGAATCGCAGCATATGGCATTTTCTTTATTTCTTCTCTGACCTTGTTTTCAGGTTATAACTCTGAGAACAATACATTGATTGGTGCAGGATTATTTTCTATCGCTATTGGAATTGTATTTTTTGCTACAGCCTGGCCTTTGAAAGTAAATGACAAAGAAGCATTAATAACAGCTGCAAAACAAGCTCCATTTTCTGTTGGGCATGCTTCTGCTCAATTAAGTTTCAACGGTTGGTTTTCTAAACCTACATGGAGGGTAGTTGTTTTTTCAAGCGATGAACCTCCAACACAAAGAGGTCTAATCGAAATAAATGCCGTTAATTCAGAAATAGTCTCTACATATTTTGACGATGAGGAACAAAAGACAGATGCTTGATAAACATGCTCGTAAATATGCCGAAAAAGTAACCGCGCCAATAGGAGTCGCACTTCATAAGGCACATATCTCGCCAGATGCTTTAACTATTTTCGGTTTAATTATTGCTTTGGGAACATCTGTTGCAGTTGCAACTGGTAATCACCTAATCGCAGCAGCTGGAGTAGCGTTAGCAGGCATACCTGACCTTTTGGACGGAGCGGTTGCTAGAGCGTCAGGAAAAGCTAACTCAAGAGGGGCGTTTTTAGATTCGCTGTTCGATCGGATTTCAGATGCTGCGCTTTTTGTTGGAGCAGTTTGGTTTTATGCAAATCAAGATCCAGCGCAAGCTGCATGGGCAGCGCTCGCAGCAGCAGCTATGGCCGTGAGTCTGTTGATTTCTTATGCTAGAGCCATAGGTGAAAAAATGGGATTTGATGTCAAAGGTGGCATCATGGAACGCGCTGAACGCTTAATAGTGTTTGGAGTTTTTTTGGCTTTGGGATATTTAGAAATTGGATTAGTGATAATCGCATTTTTCGGATTTATTACGTTGATTCAGAGACATATTAGAGTTTGGAAACTAGCAACTGAAGCAAATGGATTAAAAACTAAGCTCGAAGAGTTACAAGAACGATTTGAGGAAATAAGCGAAAAACGTCAGCAACGAAAAGCTGCAAAAAAATCTAGACCATAGGTCAAATATGTCAAACAAGATAATGTATTATTCGCTTCTTGTAGGAGCAAAGATAGCGATTGTTATTCCGCGCAGATTAGGTCATAGAATTTTTGGATCACTAGGATTTTTATTCGGATTATTACCGACAAAAATCAACAATAATTTGATAAGAATTCATGGTCTGATCTCACCTAATGCTTCATCAAAGCAATTAAAAGAACGAAGCGCAAAAGTTTTAAGTCAATATTCTAAATACTGGTGGGATGTTTTTTGGTTAAGCTCAACTAGGAGCAAATCTACCATCGATAAAATTGTCGATACAGAAGGATTCGAAAAGATACAAGCGATCCTTGAAAATCTCAAGAGAGAAAATAAGGGTGCAATATTTGTTCTTCCACACATTGGAAGTTGGGAAATCGCAGGAGCATGGGTTGCTAATCAGGGTTATCAGCCATTAGTAGTTGCCGAAAGATTGAAACCCGCCGAGCTTTTTGAACTGTTTACGCAAACCCGCAGTCGCGTTGGTATGGAAGTGATTCCTCACGACGATAAACCGAGTGAAAAATTGTTGGCAGGGCTAAATCAAGGGCGAATAATCTGTCTTGTTTCTGATCGAGATATGTCTCGAAAAGGATTGGAAGTTGACTTCTTTGGAAAAATGAAGTCGTTCCCTGCAGGACCTGCAGTATTAAGCAAAAAAGCAAACGTTCCAATCATTCCCGTTTGCACTTATCTATCTCACAACGGAAAAATAACTCTTACATTCGGAGATGAAATCGAAACAGACAATAGTCACTCCGTTGAAGAGATTACCCAAAAAATGGTGAGAGTATTTGAAGAAATGATTTTAAGAGATCCCCAGCAATGGCATGTTTTGCAATATGAATGGTCGGACCAATGATACCCGGAACAAAAAAAGCTACGAAAAGAGTTGTTGATTCTTTTAGTACAATTTCTGGAAAGAAAAAAGAATCTACTGTTCAAATTCCGAATAGGAGTTCTGAAGATCCACTTCGAGTAGCGATAGTCTGTCCCTATTCAATGACTGTTCCAGGAGGAGTGCAAAATCAGGTTTTATTGATGAGTAAGACTCTGAGATCGAAAGGTGTTGATGCGAGAATTATTGCGCCGTGTGATGGAGTACCCCCCAACGAGTATTTAATTTCAGTCGGATCTACAAAATCTATGAAAGGTAACGGTTCTTACGCGCCAATAGTTAATGAGGCGCAAAGCTCAGCTAGGACACTTGACGCCATCGATAACTTCAGGCCAGATATCGTCCATTTGCATGAACCGCTAGTACCTGGCCCAACGAATGCTGCGATGATCGGAACGGAATCTGCAATGGTGGCAACTTTTCATGCTGCAGGGCAAGGTATACAGGCTTTGAAATATTTTCGTCATCCTGCTCGCGGAGCAGTTTCGAGAATTCATCAAAGGGTTGCAGTATCTTCTGAAGCAGAGAATCTTGCAAGCAGGTATCTTCCAGGTGATTATAAAATAATCCCAAACTGTATTGATATTGATTCTCTTCGAACTTTAAAGCCTTGGCCAAATAAAACAAAACCGACAGTGCTTTTTGTTGGGCGACATGAGGAACGAAAAGGTTTAAGATTTCTAATTGAAGCATGGATTAAATCTCAATATCTACAAAAAAATGCGGATCTCTGGGTTATTGGCGCTGGAGGAGAAACAGCAGAGTTGATGGGCATGTCCAAAGATATTCCGAGCATTTCCTTCTTGGGTCGTATAGACGATGATGAACTATTTCGGCGTATGCATGCAAGCGACGTAGTTGTAGCGCCAGCTCTTTATGGCGAAAGTTTTGGTATTGTTTTGCTCGAAGCCATGGCATGCTCAGCAGCAGTGATCGCTTCGAATATTCCGGGTTATCGAGATGTAGCAAGAGACGGTGTTGAGGCAATTCTTTGCGAACCGGGTAACTCAGAGTCACTAAAGAATGCTTTGGAACAGCTCATCTCAGATGACGAGCTAAAGAATCAGCTGATAATTAAAGGATTAGAGAGATCTAAAGAGTTTTCAGCTGAAAAAATTGTTAGTATGTACATCGAACTTTATTATCAAGTGTTGGAAGACTATAAATCCAAGTCTTCTGCAAAAAAGGATTCTAGAAAGAAGTAAAAATGGGTGCATTGGTATTTTTGTTATTTATGATCATAGGGATAGTTGTTTTGCTTGGATTATTCGGTGTTGTTATATACAACTCGCTGATTTCATTGCGAAACAGAGTTGACAATGCTTGGGCACAAATTGATGTTCAGTTAAAGAGAAGACACGATTTAATTCCTAATTTGGTCGAGACCGTAAAGGGATATGCATCGCATGAAAAGGAAACTTTAGAAGCAGTAACTAATGCGCGATCAGCAGCCATGGCAGGACAAGCTCAAGGAGATGTAGCAAAAACAGCACAAGCAGAAAATATGCTTTCTGGTGCATTGAAATCGTTGTTTGCGCTTTCTGAGAGTTATCCTGATCTAAAGGCGAATCAAAATTTCTTGCAACTGCAAGAAGAGCTAACTTCAACAGAAGACAGGATTGCTTACGCCCGTCAGTTCTATAACGATGAAGTTAGAAAGTTCAATACAAAAATTGAGACCGTTCCTTCAAACATTGTTGCAAAAATGTTAAATTTCCAGCAACGCGAATATTTCGAAGTAGAAGGTGGCGAGCGCGAGCCAGTCCAAGTTCAGTTTTAACAGTAAAACAGACCAGAGTTTCAAGTAATGTACGAGCAAATATCGAGTAATAAGAGAAGAACTTTTGTAATACTTTTTGTCTTTGTATTACTAATAGCCTTACTTGGATACGTTATTAATCTTTTGTTAGGTTTTGGAACTATTGGAGTTGTAGTTGCTGTTGGGATTGCAATTTCAATGTCTTTCTTTTCCTATTTTTATTCAGATAAAGTTGCAATTGCTGCTTCACGTGCTGTTCCTGCAGATGAAACTCAGTATCGTCGGTACCATAATCTTGTTGAGGGATTATGTATTGCATCGGGACTGCCAAAGCCAAGATTGTATGTAGTTAATGATCCCGCTCCTAATGCTTTTGCGACAGGAAGAAATCCGCAGAATGCAGCAATAGCAGTGACAACTGGTTTGCTTGAAAAAATGAATCGCGTTGAACTCGAAGGTGTTATTGCACATGAGTTGGCCCACATTAAAAACTACGACATATTGGTAACAACAATTTCTGTAACTGCTATAGGTGCAGTAACAATCCTTGCTGAAATAGGTGCAAGATCACTATTTTGGGGTGGAGGCAGATCACGTCAAAATTCTAATAATGGTGGAGGACTTGGAGCGCTAATTCTCATAGCAGGATTAGCTTTAATAGTGCTAGCTCCGTTTGCTGCACGGATGTTGCATTTTGCAGTGTCAAGAAATAGAGAATATCTAGCTGATGTCAGCGGTATTGCTATGACGCGGTATCCACCAGGGTTGATATCTGCGCTAGAAAAATTAAAAGACGACAGAAGTGTTGTTAGGAGCGCTACGAAAGCTACGGCATCAATGTGGATCGAACAGCCTTTAGAAGGAAAAGCGGGCGGCGGACATGAAAAGTGGCTAGACAAAGCTTTTAATACCCATCCGCCTCTAGAAGATCGTATTGCACGGCTTCGAGAAATGTAGATTTGTTTTTATAAGGAGAAAAATTGTCATTTAAATCAAAAACAACTTTTTGGAAAAGTAAACCTTTTATAGCTGGAGCTATTGTGCTGGTGCTTGGACTAGTCGTTGCAGTTTTTATACTTGTATCTGGAGGTGAAGAAAAAGAACCTGTTGCATCAACTTCAACTACTGAACCCGATGCAGAAATCATTGCTCCGTTGACAGGTTTGGTAGATCCAACAGGGGAGACTCTTAATCGGCCAGCTTTAGCTGTCAAAATTGGAAACAATCCTGAAGCCAGACCACAAGCTGGAATAAATGAAGCAGATGTTATTTATGAAGAAATTGTCGAAGGCGGAGTAACAAGATATTTAGCTGTATACCATTCAACAGTCCCCGAGAGAGTGGGACCTGTGCGAAGTGTTCGAGCAATGGATCCAGATATTTTGCTCAATTGGGGAGGGATCTTTGCTTACAGCGGAGGTGCTGCTGGACCTGAACAAAAAGTTCAGAACACTCAAGGAATCCTTGCTTTGAATGAAACAAAAGCAGGCGAAGGTATGAGAAGAGATTCTTCAAGAAGATCTCCTAACAACTTATATGCAATTCCATCTGTTCTCTTTCAACGAGAAGGAGAACCCATCCCGCCGGTAGCTCAATTTGAATATTCAGATGAGATAAATCCTTTGGCTGATCCTGCAAGTTCGTTCTTGGTCGGTTTCCAAGGAAATTATGCATCGACTTGGACTTTTAGCCAAGAGCAAAACAAGTACTTAAGAAGTTATCCAAATGGTCCTGTTGTCGATCAAACAGGAGAACAAACGGCATATGACAATGTTATAGTTCAATTTATTTCTTACCCTACAGTCTCAGGAGGCGAGACTACTGGAAATGGAGATGCTTGGATATTTAGAAATGGTCGAGTTATAAAAGGTACATGGGATAGACCAAATACAAGTGCTCCAGCTGAGTTTAAAGATATTGCTGGTGAAACTATTAAACTTATGCCAGGTAGAACTTGGGTAGCCCTAGCTAGTAGAACTACAACCGTAACGATTGAGCCATAACGAAAGCATGAACATGGAAAGTAACAATACTCTAAGGATTAAAACTGGTTTTGCGGATATGATGCGCGGGGGCGTAATCATGGATGTTGTAAATGCTGACCAAGCCAAAGTTGCTGAACAAGCAGGCGCGTGTGCAGTGATGGCTTTAGAAAGGGTTCCAGCTGACATTCGAAGAGACGGTGGGATCGCTCGCATGAGTGATCCTGAAATGATTGCTCAAATCCAACAAAGTGTTTCAATTCCAGTAATGGCGAAATGTCGAATCGGTCATTTTGCGGAAGCTCAGATTTTGCAAGCTTTAAAAGTGGATTTTATTGACGAGTCTGAAGTTTTAACTCCCGCAGATGAAGCTTTTCATGTGGATAAGCAAGCCTTTGAAGTGCCTTTTGTTTGTGGAGCTACAAACTTAGGTGAAGCATTGCGTCGCATAAATGAAGGTGCAGCTTTAATCAGATCAAAAGGTGAAGCAGGTACAGGTAACATTATCGAGGCTGTCCGACATCTTCGCTCTATTTTTAATGACATGAAAACATTAAACCAAGCAGATAAAGAAGATAGAGAACAATATGCTAGAGAACAACGTGTACCGACAGAACTGGTAGAACAAGTGAGCGAAGAAAATCAACTTCCAGTTCCTCTTTTCTGTGCAGGCGGAATTGCTACTCCAGCTGATGCAGCATTAGTGATGCAGATGGGAGCTCAAGCAGTTTTTGTGGGTAGTGGTATTTTTAAATCTGGAGATCCATCTCGTCGAGCTCAAGCAATAGTTGAGGCAGTTACGCATTATATGGATCCTGAAATTCTTCTGAAAGTTTCAACTTCATTAGGTGAACCTATGGTGGGTATTACGGATCTTGAAACCAAGTTCGAAGATAGAGGTTGGTAAACAACTTTTGAAAATTGGGTTACTTGCACTTCAAGGCGCATTTGAACTTCATGAATCTGTTTTATTGCAGGTTGGTCTTAACAAAAATATAGAAGTCGAACCGATTCAAGTAAGATCGCCAAAAGATCTTGAAGATATTGATGCAATCATATTACCTGGAGGAGAATCCACGGTAATATCGAGACTTCTAAATTCATCAGGTCTCTTCAATCCATTGCAAGATCTGTTTACTAAAAATATGCCAGTGATGGCGACATGTGCAGGACTTATTTTATTGAGCAATGAATTCGGTATTCTCGATTGCAAAGTTGAGAGAAATGCTTATGGTAAACAAATCGATAGCTTTGAAGCAAAAGTATTTTCAGTAGCAGATGGAAAGTATTATGCCGGCTCATTCATTCGTGCACCGAAGATTATTAATGTTGGAAACTCAGTCGAAATAACTGCAAAATTAGATGAAGAGATTGTTGGGATCAAACAGGGAAATATCTGGGCTTATACTTTTCATCCCGAGGTCTTAAATTCAACCTATTTTCACGAGCTTTTCTTAGAAAGCATTAACTAGCTAGTATCATTTTCACTAGAAATTCGCAGTAACTAAAGGATCGAATCTATGAGTGGGCATTCCAAATGGCATACAATTCGACATCAAAAAGGTGCCGCTGACCGAGCAAGAGCAAAAGTATTTGCTCGTTTAGCAAGACAAATTGAAGTAGCTGCTCGTTCTGGCGGCGGAGATATAGAAGCTAATCCGACTTTGCGTACAATGATTCAAAAAGCAAAGTCTGCTTCAATGCCTAAAGACAATATCGAAAGAGCAGTTAAAAGAGGCACTGGAGAAATCGAAGGTGTTAATTATGAATCAATTAATTATGAAGGATATGCCAGCAACGGGGTAGCAGTTTACGTTGAGACTCTTTCTGATAATCGAAACAGAACGGGTTCCGAAATCAGAAGCTTATTTACTAAAAATGGAGGTTCGTTAGCGGAACCTGGAGCTGTTGCATGGCAGTTTGAGAGAAGAGGCATTATTGAAGTGCCGAAAGATTCAACAACAGAAGATGACTTAATGCTCGTAGCTTTAGATGCTGGTGCACTTGATATAAAAGATAATGTTGACACATTTCAAGTGGTTACTCCTTCAACTGAAGTAAGTAGCATTAAAACTCAACTAGAAGAGAACGGGGTTACAGTAGCTTCTTTTGATCTGACTATGATTCCTTCAACCACGATTGATATTGATGATCCTGGAGTAGCTAAATCTGTTTTGAAAGTAATTGATGCTTTAGAGGATCACGATGATGTTCAAAATGTCTTTGCGAATTGTGACATCCCAACTGAAATCCTTGAACAAATCGCCGATTAACCCAATTTGAGAAAAGGTCCGTCCTCTGAATCTTGCATAAGCTTGCATTGACGCAAGTTAAGACTAGATTCAGAGGACGGACCTTTTCTCGAGAGGGTCACACAATTTAGGATGAATTCGAGCTAGTCTTTTGTTATGACATCTTTTACGGTAAATGTCCCTTTTGAAGGTCAAGCTTTAAGTGTTTATAAAGCCCTTACCGATATGTTTTCCCATGAAATATTTTCTGGTGAAAAAGTCACTCAAGTGTCAGATGACACAATAACTTTTTCTAACAATCTTACTCTGGGAGTATTTCGACTTTTGCTCGACGGTAAATGTGTAACTGCTGATCAAGATTTTGAAAATCGAGTAACACTTATGAAATTAGAATCTAAAGATCGGGGAGGAAAAGGAAAACTTGATGCCAATATCCGTCTAAGTGTTTTAGATCTTTCTCCTAGGTGCGAAATTATTTGTGAATGCGAAGTATTAGTCAAAGGAATGTTGGCTAGAGTCGAATTGCCCATCGAAAAAGTGCTCTCTTCAAATATCGATACACTTATGAATAAAATCCTAAAAGAGAATCAATCGATAATTGTGATTGACGATTTACGAGATTTTGATGTGGTAGAAAAAGAAGTGCAACCTGAAGTTGTGGATTTGGTAGACAAAGATACTCTCAGTGCGCTTTTTGAAAGTGGAAACATCCGTACTTCGGAATCGCGATTAGCTGAAGAAACTAGACCATTATGGGTCAAAATTTTGAAATTCCCGATTGATTGCATCTTGTGGCCTGTAAACTTTATAAGAGATATATTTAAGTCCTCAAAATCTCCAACAGAGCCTATTCAATAGCATTTAATCGTTCATAGGTGCATGAACAGGACTATTTGAGCTAGAATCGAACTAATGTTCGTTTCAGTTTTAGGCATTGATCCGGGTCTAACCCGTTGTGGCTATGGCTTTGTGCGCAAAAATTCAAATAGATCACTTGAGCTAGTAAATGCTGGGATACTAAGCACTTCGCCACAGGGACAAATTTCTAGCAGGCTTGCTGAAATGCATTCTGATCTAAATCAACTTATTAGCGAACTAAAACCAGATGTAATCGCTATAGAACGCGTAGTTTTTGCTGCTAATTCATCTACTGCAATGTCAGTAGGTCAAGTAAGTGGACTAGTTCATTCAATCGCTGCATCTAATGCAATAGAGGTTGTTGAGTATTCTCCAACTGAAGTTAAAAATTCTGTAACTGGAGACGGTCGAGCTGATAAAGTCCAGGTTCAAACTATGGTAATGAAAATGTTGGGACTAACAAAAATTCCAAAGCCAGCTGATGCATCTGATGCAATTGCAATTGCATTGACGCATATTGGTTCTCTACCGGTTTCGTCATCAAGTTCTGATAGCGCCATTTATAATGGCAGTAAATTGCATAATTCAATTGCTGATGCAATTTATAAAAGTGCGAAAAAACAGCCGAAGGTTTTGCAACAAGATCGACGTCGAGTCAAAAAACGAACAGGGCTCTCTAGATGATTGCGTTGCTCTCTGGTGTTGTAGCGAGTATATCTTTATATGGCGAAGCAGTAATTGATGTTAACGGTGTTGGGTATAAAGTTGCCTTACCAGAAAATGAAGTTAACACTATTAGAAATAATGACATTGTCACACTACATATTTCAACACATGTAAGGGAAGATGCGATAACGCTGTACGGATTTTCAGAGGTAAATGCTAGAGACTTATTCGATAAATTGACTTCGGTTTCTGGAATTGGCGGCAAAATAGCATTGGCGATGATTTCTGTTCTAACTCCGCAAGGAATTATCAATGCATTAGATACTTCTGATGTCGATATGCTTTGCACCGTTCCTGGTATTGGTAAAAAGACAGCACAAAGAATGATCGTGGAGCTCTCAAACGTTGCAGGAATTAAAGATTTATTTATCGAATCATCAGTTAATACAAACACTAAAGACGTTTGTATTGCCTTAGAAGAGCTTGGGTATTCTAGACAAGAGATCTCGAATGTGATCAAAGAAATAAATCCTGATCTCGATATCGACGTGATGATTAAAGAAAGTTTGAAAATGTTGTCTTCACAAAAGGTGAATTCCAATGCGTAATGAGATCATAGATTTAAACGAAGATGTACAAGATATTGATGTCGAACTAAGTTCTCATCGACCGAATTATCTCGATGACTTTGTTGGCCAAGATGATATTGTTTCTCATCTTTCGATAATGATTGATGCTTCAAAACAATCTAATCGCACTTTAGACCATATACTTTTTGCAGGTCCTCCAGGACTTGGCAAAACTTCACTTGCAGGAATAGTCGCCAACGAAATGGGAGTACATATTTCTGTAACTTCTGGTCCTGCGCTTGATCGTCCAGGAGATCTTGCTGCGATATTGTCAAACTTAAATGATGGTGATGTGCTTTTTATCGATGAGATACATCGTCTTTCTAGAAGTATTGAAGAAGTGCTCTATCCAGCGATGGAGGATTTTCAATTTGATATTGTGATCGGTAAAGGGCCAACTGCAAGAAGTGTGAGAATTGATTTGCCTAAATTTACCTTAATTGGAGCAACTACAAGAACAGGCTCGATTACAGGTCCACTGCGAGATAGATTCGGATTTGTAGCGAGAGTAAATTATTACTCAGCTGAAGAGCTTTCTAATGTTGTGACAAATGTTGCTCGAAGAGATGGTGTTGAGATTGATCATGAGTCTGCTATGTCGATCGCAAAAAGGGGAAGAGGTACTCCTCGAATTGCTCAAAGGCTATATAGGAGAGTTAGAGATTATTGTCTAGTGAAAAATGATGGGAAAATTACTAGCCCATATGTGGATCAAGCGTGTGATCTGTTTGGAATTGACCAAGAAGGACTAGATTCCTCGGATAGAAAATACTTGGAATGTCTTTGCAAGCAATATTCTTCTAGAGCTGTTGGATTATCGACGATTGCAGTAAATCTAGGCGAGACTACCGAAACTATTGAAGATATGATCGAACCATTTTTAGTTATACATGGTTATCTAGAAAGAACTTCTCGAGGTAGAGTCGCTACAGAAAAGGCATATCGCCATTTAGGCTTAAATGTACCTGATAGCGTAAAAAACCACGAAATAACGCTTTTGGATGTTGTTGACGACTAAGATTTCTCTACTGTGATCATATTCGCCAATACGTCAGGAACCAATATTATGCCTCTTTTATTAAGTGCATTATGCATAGGGATACTCTTTTATTTCATGATTGTGCGTCCACAAAAGAAAAATCTAGCTAAACATCAAGCGATGATCGAAGCTTTGTCTCAAGGTGATGACATTATTACTTCCGGTGGTATTTATGGAGTTATTACAGCAATAGATGAAGATACAGTTCAAGTGGAAGTTTCTAAAGGTGTTGAACTAAAAATTGCTAAAAAGGCTATTGCTATGAAGAAGGTTGAACAAAAATCGGCGCCAAAAGACCAGTCTGTAAAATCAGAATAAGTGGAGAAATTAGATGGATGAAATTCCAAGTTGGGTATACATTGCTGCGGTAATAATTCTGGTCTTCGCAACACTTGTTGTTGCTATTAAGACGCAAGGAGGAATTAAAAAACCCTTACAGCTTCTAGTTCTAGTATCAATTACTGTCGGTTATATCTTTTCTCTCGTATTTATCAAAGATGTTCAGCCACAATTAGGACTTGATCTACAAGGTGGAGTATCCATTGTCTTAAGTGCTCAAGGGGATTACGATCCTGAAGAACTAGAACTTGCTGCAGATATCATTCGCAATCGAGTTGATGCAGTCGGCGTTGCTGAGCCAGATATTAGGACACAAGATCAAAATATTATCGTGGATCTACCTGGCGCTGATAACGTGCAAGAAGCTCAAGCTCTGATTGGTCAGACGGCTGAGCTTAGATTTAGGCAAGTTGCTGAAAACCAACAAGATCCGCAGATCCAACAAATTTTGCAACAGATATCTTTTGGAGCTGCAGCAGAAGGTGAACAGAATCAGAGTGCCGAGCAGTCCGTTGAGGGTGAGTCAGATCCACAGAATGTTGATACTTCCGGTGGTGGTCCTGGCATGAACAGATCTGGGCAAGAAGCTGAAGAAGCTCCAGCTGCTGAAAGTGTCACTTTGCAATGTGGTGGTACAAACCCACAACAAGTCGTATTCACGGGTGATTTAACAAAACCTACTCCTCGAGAACTAGACAAGGCTGAAGACCCTATTATTGCATTGGACCAACAAGGGCTCGCTTACTTTTTGTGTCCTACAATCTTGACAGGAGATATCGTTAAAGATGCTGGGCGACAAGTTGACCAGAGATCTGGTGCAGTCAACGTGGGAGTTACACTGACGGACGAAGGTGGAGAGCAATTTACCGAACTAATAGGTCGACCATTATCGAATCAGCTAGTCGCAATAGTTCTTGACTCTGTTGTCATTTCTGCTCCCCAAATCCAGCCAAGCCTTGCCAATGGGCTAACTGATAACCAGCTAGTTATAACTGTAGGGGAGCAAGAAAACCGCACTGAGGTAGTCGACGAATTGGCAACTGTATTGCGATTCGGTTCACTTGGTGTTGTCTTGGAACAACAAACCGCGCAACAAGTTTCAGCAACTTTGGGTACTGATCAACTGCAAGCCGGACTTTTAGCAGGAGCTATTGGGTTGTTATTCGTGCTTATATATATGTTTTTGTATTATCGAGTTTTGGTTTTTGTTATCTTCTCTGGAACAGTTCTATTAGGACTCTCGATGTATGCAATTGTTTCGTGGCTAGGGGCAACTACTGGTCTGGCGTTGACATTAGCTGGAGCAGTTGGACTTATCGTATCTTTGGGTGTGACGATTGATAGTTACATTGTTTATTTTGAGAAGTTAAAAGAAGAGGTAAAACAAGGTAAAACTGTACGTGCTTCTCTTGATAGCGGCTTCAAGAAAGCTTATAAAACGATCATTGCTGGAGATATAGTTTCACTAATTGGAGCTGTGGTTCTTTATTATCTTGCCTCAGGTAGCGTCCGAGGATTCGCTTTCTTCTTAGGACTATCGACCCTGCTGGACCTTATATTTGCATTATGTTTTATGCATCCACTCGTTAAGGTTATGGCTAAGAACGATTTCTTATTAAATGCAAGATTCATTGGTATCTCTGTAGGTTTAAATGCAAGAAGAGCGAAAGTTGAATAGGGCAAACTATGGATATTAGACAACAGTTTGTAGATCTTTACAACGATGACACCAATTATCAGATTATTGGTCGTTCGAAACTATGGGGTTTCATTACTTTAGGTATCGTTCTTGTGTCATCTTTGAGTTTCTTTGTTTTTGGTTTGAATCAGAGTATTGAATTCACCGGAGGGACGAGTTTTGATTTACCAGTTGAAGGTCGAACACCTGATACTGGTGAGGTGCGCGAGCTCTTACGTGCAGAAGGTATCTCAGATCTTCGAATTCAAATAGTAAACGATGATTCACTTCGTATTTCTTCTGAAAAGTTGGATGTTGAACAACAAAATGCCGCAATAGAAGTATTGAGTGAATATGCGAATATTGAATCTTCGGAAATATCAATTTCTGATGTAGGACCCTCTTGGGGTAAACAAGTTACTCGAGAAGCAATTACTGCATTGTTAGTGTTTTTGCTTTTGGTTAGCATCTATATGATATTTAGATTCGAATGGCCCATGGCGATAGCCGCAATAGTCGCTGTGTTGCACGACATCGTGATCACAGTCGGAATTTATGCGATAGCTCAATTTGTCGTATCTCCTGCAACTGTTATAGCTGTGCTTACTATTCTGGGCTTTTCGCTTTATGACTCAGTTGTTGTCTTTGACAAAATTTCTGATAACACAAAACTGTGGGAAAAGCTTCGACAAGGTACATATGCCGAAGTCGTAAATGCTTCTTTGAATCAAGTTCTCATGCGATCAATAAACACAACAATTACCTCAATTTTGCCTGTGATTTCTTTAATTTTGGTAGGTTCTTTTTTCTTAAATGCTGTAGCTTTGTTAGATTTCGCAATTGCACTACTAATTGGACTTATTGCTGGTACTTATAGCTCTATTTTTGTTGCAGCTCCTTTATTAGTTGCTATTAAAAAACGGACTAAAAAAGCCGATAAAATGTAACTATGACATTACCTGACGTTCCTCGCTCGGCATATGACCGGGATCGACAACGTCTATTTCCATGGCGAAGAACTCACATTGATATTGATGTTGCTGCTTTAGTTGAGGTTTTCCAAAAGAATCATCCTCAATCTAGTCCCGAGAGAATCATTAAAGCTTTTGAAGTAGCTAGAGATGCTCATTCGAATCAAGTTCGTAGAAGTGGGGAGCCATACATTACTCATCCGCTTTTAGTTGCCCATATTGTTGCTGGATTGGGGCTTGATGATGTGACGATAGCAGCTGCATTACTTCATGATTCAGTTGAAGATACAACAACTACGCTTGAACAAATAACCAAAATATTTGGAGATGACGTTGCGCGAATTGTTGACGGCGTTACGAAACTAGATCGCATCCATTTTCAAAGTGCAGAAGCTGCACAAGCTGCAACCATGAGAAAAATGTTGGTAGCAATGGCGAAAGATATTCGAGTTTTGATTATTAAACTTGCTGATCGACTTCATAATATGAGAACAATTGCTGCAATGCCGATTGCGAAACAGAAAAGAATCGCGAAAGAAACAATTGATATCTACGCGCCTTTAGCTCACCGGTTAGGAATAGCTGACATTAAAAGTCAACTAGAAGAACTGTGCTTTGCAGTATTGCATCCTAAGAGATATGCATCGATTGAATACATGGTTGAACTCAAGGCAGGGGAGAGACAACAATTTATAGACGAAGTGATCGATGAATTATCAAAACTGTTAGCTGATGTTGAAATAAAGGCCGAACTTTCTGGACGACCAAAACACCTCTGGTCTATCTACGAAAAAATGGTTGTGCGAGGAAAAGATTTCAATGAAGTTCAAGATCTAGTCGGTATCCGCGTGATCGTGGATAATTTAAAGGACTGTTATGGAGCGCTAGGTTCAATTCACTCTTACTGGTCTCCAGTTCAAGGCCGCTTTAAGGATTATATTGCGATGCCTAAATTCAATCTTTACCAGTCTTTACATACAACTGTCGTAGGCCCCCATGGAAAATTAGTTGAAGTTCAAATAAGAACGAAAGATATGCACCATCGCGCCGAGATTGGGATTGCTGCACACTGGGCATATAAAGACGACGGCAAGAGTTCTAGCGCAAAGAAGAAAAAAGAAAGAAGCGAAAAAGTAAGCACTAAAAGCTTGGTTCCCGATGACATTTCTTCTATGCCTTGGCTCGAAAATATCGTAGATTGGCAAACTGAAACTGCAGATCCAAATGATTTCATGGATATGTTGAGAGAAGATCTCGAATATGATGAAGTTTTCGTATTCACTCCAAAAGGTAGGGTCATAACTCTGCCGTTTGATTCAACCCCGATTGACTTTGCATATTCGGTTCATACTGAAGTGGGTCATAAATGTGTTGGAGCGAAAGTAAATGGACGTTTGGTTCCGCTAAATGCGAAATTAGATTCTGGCGACGTTGTAGAAATTTTTACATCCAAATCTGAAGATGCTGGACCTTCGCGAGATTGGATCGAGTTCGTCGAGTCTTCGAAAGCAAAAAGTAAGATTCGACAGTGGTTCTCAAGAGAACGACGGGAAGATGCAATTGAAACAGGTAAAGATGATGTTGTTAAAGAAATCCGCAGATTAGGTTTACCTGTTCAAAAAATTCAATCGTCACAGACCTTGGAGAATATAGCTACAGAGATGAACTATTCCAATTTAGAAGATCTCTATCGTGCTGTTGGTGAACATCATGTTTCAGCAAAATCTGTAGGCCAAAGAATTCAACAATTCTTGAAATTCGAAACAGGAGAGATTCAACTTCCTGTATCAACTTCGCGACCTCCTCGACCTGCACGCGATGACCAAAATAAATCTGCTGGTATTCATGTTGAGGGTCTTGATGATGTGATGGTAAGACTGTCTCGATGTTGTACTCCTGTCCCCGGAGATGAAATCATAGGTTTCATAACCAGAGGACGAGGTGTGAGTGTGCACCGAGCAGATTGCGCGAATGCTGTCGCTTTAGCCACATCTCAAGGCGAGCGACTAATTGATGTCGAGTGGGATCAAGTTTCGAGTTCGAGTTTCATTGTCTCTGTTGAATTAGAAGCATTTGATAGGCCGAGGTTGTTACAAGATATTGCTTCAATGTTGGCAGATGAACACGTGAATATTTTGGGTTGCAATACTTTGACGACTTCTGATCGTATCGCAAAGCTTCGTTTCGATTTTGATTTAGGTGATCCCACTCACTTGGATTCGATTATCGCTCAGATGAGGAGAATAGATAGCGTAATTGATGCTTACCGTATTCTGCCTGGGAGCGCCAAAAGCGGTTAGAATGCTTAGCCTATGGCAAAAAGCGATATTTACCGTGCTCCCGTTGGGACTAAAGATGTTTTTGGACTTGAAGCTCGTAAATGGGAAGCTGTGGTTAGTAAGTTTGCCAAAATCGCCAGGTTAAATAATTTCGATCAGATCATTACGCCAATGTTTGAAAATTATGAGGTCTTCATGAGAATGGGTGAAGATAGCGACGTTGTAACTAAAGAGATGTATGACTTCGAAGATAAAGGCGGACGTCACATTGCTCTTCGTCCTGAAGGAACTGCAGGAGTCGTTAGAGCGTTTTCAGAACACAGACCTCTGACGCCTTTTAAAGCTTGGTATCTGGCAAGTGTATTTCGCTACGAGCGACCACAAAAAGGTAGGTTACGCGAACACCATCAATTAGGAATTGAAGTAATAGGTGTTGATGATCCGATAGTCGATGTTGAAGTTATCAAGTTTGGATATGACTTTTTAAAGAGTTGTGGTATTGGCAAGTTCAATTTAGTCATTAACTCTCTTGGAGATTCCGACGCAAGAGAAGCTCATGAAAAAGAATTACGAAGTTATTTCGAAGGCTTTAAAAAAGATTTCGATGAAGAATTCGCGAAACGCGTAGATAAGAATCCCTTTAGGGTTCTAGATACAAAAGTGCCAGAGTGGAGAGAAGTCGCAGATAATGCACCTAGTATCTTGGATTTTATTAGTGAAAACTCTAAAGCTGATTTTGAATTTGTTAAAGCCGCATTAACTGCACTCGATATCAGTTTTATTGTCAAACCTTCACTAGTTAGAGGTTTGGATTATTACACTAATACTGCATTTGAGTTTATATCTACATCTTTGGATTCTGCTCAGTCAACACTTTGCGCTGGAGGTAGATATAACAAGCTAGTTGAGGAACTTGGAGGCCCTAAAAATCCGGGGATTGGTTTTGGCTTAGGCGTAGAACGACTTCTTTTAGCTTTAGAATCTGAAGGAATTGAAGTTGAGCTTGGAGATCTCGATTTTTATTTGATCAATTTAGCCAACACTGAACAATCGAAGAAGTTGATTCTACAAATTGCCGATCAGATTCGAAATAATGGCAGATCTGTAGATATTTGTTATGGTGAAAAATCAGTGAAATCTGCATTTAAAAATGCCGATAGAATTGGCGCAAAAAGAACAATAATTTTGGGTGATACCGAATTAGATCGTGGTGTAATCACACTAAAAGACATGTCTTCAGGCGAACAGAGCGAAATAGACATTGAAAATATTGCCGCAGTGCTTAAAAAGTGACTGAAAACTAAAAAAACTCCTGAATATAGGGTAGAAATCTGCCGACATATCCTTCGTGGGATTGATTTTTGTTTCTCGTAAATCTCCGCGCAATCGACGCGCATTAAATTCTCCTGAACAAGGTACGATTCTCGTTGAAGTTTTAGTTGCCGCATTAATTCTGCTTTTAGTTTTTACTGCTGTCATTCATGAAATCACAAACCTGTCTGTGTTGCGGGTACAACTCGAAACGCGTGACCGAGCAGTTGCCTATGCAAGTTCATTACACGAACAACTAAAAGCTGCGGGTTGCGGATTTGATGTTGACTATGTTGCTCCTGTAATAGATCCTGAAAATCCGACTCAAGAACTTAATGCTTTCAGGGGGCCATGGGGTCGTGTGCAAGGGTGCGCTCTAGCTGCGCAAGCAAATGCATTCGAACAAGGTCGGAACGTTGCTGGTACAGATCGAGGACTCCACTTTTGGATTGACGGTAACAACTTTGTTCGCCTTACGCAAGATTTGACTGGAGATCGATCAAATGACGATAACATCACATTATCCACTGCAGTTAGGTTTTGCAATGAATTCGGTGATCTTCAGGTAGGTTCAATCGCAGAAAAGTTCTGTAATTTAGGTGATCAAACATTTGAATATTCTGTACCGACGATTGGAGACAATTCCCCTATTGTGTTTGATGTTAGAGTCAATTATTGGTTCGAAAAAGTAGGTGTAACTTCGAGAAGTACTTCATGTAGCACTATCAATGGTTTAAATAGCGCCCCTGATGTGATTGCAAGGAGAATTACAGTTGAATGGGAAGAAAGAGGAAATCCTCGACAATCACTGACGATCACAAAGCGCGACAATGTGCCTGTAGATTCAGTGGAATTTGCTTTAGGTAATCGTGTAGGGCTGACTTATAACGGTGGAGATTCTGCAGCTCTTATTCTTTCTGAAGATAATTCTTCAATCGACGGAGATTATCCATTCGCATTAAAAAGAGATTTAGTCGGAGCAAATGGGACTACTCCGGCAGGTTGTGTTTGGTTTCCATTTCTTAATTCTGCCATTGAAGGACGTGCAAATGTCTTTGTGACTTCAATAGATGATTTGGCGGGATTTGACTCTGATTCAGAAGGCCGAATTAATCAGCCCCAAAATCAGGATATAAGTGGTCTAGCCGCGCTCACTAACCGAGGTGTCCTATGAGTATGCGTAGGGAATATGATGGCGGTTTTACGCTGGTAGAACTCCTTGTTGGTATCTTTGTTGGTGCTGTCGTTTTGACTATGGCAATTGCGATAGTTGTTTCAACTAATCGCACATCTATCCAGCTGATGTCTCGACAAGAAGTATCTCAAAGCACGCGAGTGGCGATGACTCAAGTATTAAAGAGTCTAGGTTCGGCACAGTCTTTACTCAATTGTCGAGTATGGTCTACTTCAGCTGATTCCGAGGCTTATCAGGAATATAGAAATCAAGTTAATGCTTGGGACGGTTCTGGTAGCTTGTCTATTACAGCGACATTGCCGAGTGGAGATAGTTGCCAGGAATATTTCGAAACTGGTGATGTTCTCGTTTATGTTTCAAAGAACGCGGTTTGTTGGAATAAAGATCTAACTGAAGGAACGGGGATTATTACATTTTCCGAAGCTCCCCAGATCGCTTGTCTAGTTAAACCATCAGATTTAGCAGGCGATACCCCTCCGTGCTTTAGTGGTACAGGTATTGAATCTACTTCTGAAAGCCTGCACTACTATGAATGTAGGGCAGGATCTTCTACATACTTTATGGAGCCAGTGCACTTTATTCGATCTTCTTTTTCGTTCATTGAAAACTCAAATCGGGAACTAGTTAGATTTACACCCGGGGGAAACGGAGTCTCGGAATTCCTAGCTTCTGTTGATAATCCATTAGGCGACTCCATTTTTTCATTCGAAAGAACTGATGGTTCAACTCACGCACTACTTGATCCTAGAGATACCAAGAATATAGAGGTTGTTTATATAACCTTGGACATTCTTTACAGAGCGGCAGGTGGATCGGGGATAAATGATTCGGATTTCAACGTATACCGGTTTTCTCAAAAGATATTACTTCAAGGAGCTAGAGCATTTTTGGAGCAGGGTGCATTCGGAGGAAATTATGAAGGTTAACCGAATCAAAATATATATACCCTCCTTGTTTAAAAAGAATGATGATGGTTATGTAATCGTTGCTGTACTCGGAGTAGCATTTTTGGCAGTGATTATTGTCTCGTCTATAAGTGCAATCACAATTTCAGATTTGATTTTTAATGCTAAAGTTAGGGCTGCAATAGAAGCTAGGCACTCTGCTGAGTCTGCTCTTGATTCTTATTATGCTGCAATAAATGCTTCTGATGCGCAAAATATTTTAATCGCTTCACAAAACTTCAGTACTCAAAACGACAGTGGATCAACCGTTTATCCCATCGTGGCAGATCCCACTTCGGGTTTATCTTTGATCGATACTCGATCTGCCGGTATCAATCGGACAGTAACCCGAAAAGGAAGTGATTTTTCGCAAGAGTGGTTTAGGGTCAATGATGATGGGGATTTGTTTACTTGTAACCCACAAGAATCTGACAACCCTTGTTTCCGAATGCGCTTGATAGAAAACGAAACGAGAATTTTTAGGGTTGAAGATGATGGAACACGTCGATTTTTTGATGCCAATGATGTGAGGATCGAATATTTGGTAGATGTGGTTGTAATGCATAAATGTACAAATCGTGAAGAGCTGACAGGCTGTACCTTTGCAAGATTTCAACAGCAATTTAGGCAGAGAGAGTTCATCAGTCATGTAATGATGAGCGAAAGAGAAGATATCGCACCTCAAGTGTTTGAGATTTATAATGCTGATGCATCTGTTCCGCAAATCGCGAAGGATAGATTACGAGATCAAATTAGATTCAATTCCTTTGCGGTAGGAGATGCTCTTAGAGGCAATTTACATACAAACGATGAGAGTTTCAGGTTATGTCGAGATGTGATACTGGACTCAAATGCTATTATTACATCAAGAGACGGGCAGCTTTCTCCTGTGTTTTCCGATCCGGAAACTCTTGGATTTGATGAGTGTGCTGTGACTACTTCCGACTTTTCTCCAGCAGCTGTGTTGCCTAGACAAGGGTTCGATTTACCTACCAGAGCACAAGACGAATTTGGGACACGACTTAAAGCGATTGCTGCTTCGGAAAATTCAAACTATGTGGTGACTACTTCTCAAATTTCAACTCAATATGTTCCAGTGGTTTTTAATAACAACAGGGTCTCAATAAATTCTGGTCCAGAAATAGCGATCCCTAGAAACGGAGTGATTTATGTTGATGGTGATATTGAGGTATCTGGAATTGTTCAAGGCAAAGTAACTGTATTTTCCACCGGTGATATAAAGGTTGGTCGAGGTGAACAAACAGATTTAACTTATGGCTCGCCTGAAAGCCTTACAGGGCTTTTAGCGAGAGGAGATATCATTCTGGATTGCCACTTGGAAGCTACTGGTATGTGCAGGACTAAAACAGTTGAAGCTTTGATGGTTGCTGGGATGATTCAAAATAGAGATCTCGAAGGAAGCCCAGGTGGAAGTATTTATAACAATCGTTGGTATAACTCGAGAGTGTCTGCAGGAGCTGATGCTCCTATCTTAACTGTTGAAGGTGCTTTAATTTCGGGGTATCGTGGAACTTTCGGTGCAATGTCAGCCCAAGAACGAGGTGGAGTGACAAGTGGCTGGGAAAAGAATTTCATTTATGATTCTCGCTTGCGATTTGAGCAACCACCATTTATGCTACGAGATTCTTTTGCGCGGTACATTAGATCCACTTCAAAAGACCTTCCATGCGAAGAGGAAATTTGTACTTCGAATATCTCTAATTAATCAAATACTTAGTTCTGGAGTTTGATAAGTTGCAGGTTCTGGAGATCTTGAAACTAACGCTTGATCGATCGTACGTAGAAAACTTTCAAGTCTTGATTGTGAGAGTTCTTTAGTTGCAAGAAAATGAGGTTCCAAAAATTCCGCGAAAGCATTTTCGTGGACTTCTTTAGATCCGTTTTCGTCTCCAGTAATACCGCGTTTAGTTTTCATGAATTGCGAATGTGCGCGAGAGTAAAAAGAATAGAAACCCAATTTGGTGCAACCACTTACAATCAACTCATAAGTTTTTTCAAGCAAAGGATGTCCATTAAAATTCTTTCCTAGCTCAACGACCTCTTGTGGAATAGGAATTACTTTTCCTGCTTCGTTAATAAAATCTGCGACCTTTTCCCAAGAGTGTCCAATGTGTCCAACGACCTCTCCGTGAAGACCATCAGAAAAAGCCAAAAGTCTTCCGTCTTCAGTAAATAACAAACAAGCAACATTTCCGACACTCGTACCTGTAAATTCTCCGGATCTCGGAAGTCGATCATTATCAACTCGAATTGAATCGCTTAGCTTTAATAGTAGAAAATCTTTACCTGATGTGCTGTGTTGCATTTTTTCGACAATTTCACAGCCGAGGCTTTGAAGCAATAGTGAAATCTTGTCGCTAAAGGGAAACAAATAACAATCCTGGAGATATGTAGGTTCCGGAACTGTATTGATTGGAACCTGTGGAATATTCGAGATCACTGATTGCTGTTCAATTTCTGGCTTTGGGTTTGAACTTTTGATTAATCTCGAAAATCCAGGAATATTTCTTAAAAAACTGTTCTGCATTAGGTCCCCCAACCTTGTAATCTAATAACCTATAACGGTAACTACAAGATAAACATTACTTAGATTATTGAAAGAAAACAATGTTAAGAACACATTTCACTACAGAGACTTCAACGCTTGAAATTGGACAAGAAGTCGAGATATGCGGATGGGTTGACGCTCGTCGAGACCATGGCGGGATCGTCTTTTTCGATATCCGTGACCGTGAAGGAATTCTTCAAATAGTAGCTGATCCAACACAACACAATTTAGAACATGTTAAAGATATAAGACTCGAGTATTGTTTGCGAATCAAAGGAAAGATTCAACATCGACCTGAAGGTACAACAAACGATAAATTGCCGACCGGGCAGATAGAAATCCATGCAGAAGAAGTAGAGGTTTTGAATCCTTCTGAAGCTTTGCCATATCAATTGGATAAAGCAGATAATGTTGATGAGCAGATCCGCTACAAACACAGATATCTAGATTTACGCCGTCCTCGAATACAACGCAATTTGAAAATTCGCGCCAAAGTCAATGCAGCAATTCGTAAGTCTTTTACAGATCAAGGCCTTACTGAAGTGGAAACACCATTATTGATAGCATCAACACCCGAAGGTGCTCGTGATTTCGTCGTGCCTTCAAGGCTCAACCCTGGAAGTTTTTATGCTTTACCGCAATCTCCACAACTCTTTAAACAGCTTTTGATGGTAGGAGGAATCGATAAGTATTTTCAGATAGCTAAATGTCTTCGTGATGAAGACCTGCGTTCAGATCGTCAATTCGAATTTACTCAACTCGACATGGAATTGAGTTTTGCCGAGCAAGATGATGTTTTAGATTCAGTAACGCAGAGCTTCAAAGCAATTGTAAATGAGATAGCGCCTGATATAGAACATAGTTTTGAAACGATGACTTGGTTTGAGGCCATGGATCTATATGGTATCGATAAACCGGATCTTCGGTTTGAGACAAAACTGATCGAGTGTACAGACATATTTGCTTCAACTGAATTCAAAGCCTTCCACGCGACAAGCATAAAAGCTTTGTGTTTGGAGTCTCAAGGAGACATGTCGAGATCAAAACTCGATGATCTCACCGACAAATCAAAGAAGCTAGGAGCAGGTGGACTTGTTTGGATGCGTGTTACTGATGAAGGTGTCGATTCTCCTATAGCAAAGTTTTTAAGCGACAAAGAAATATCGGAGTTAAAGAATAGAACCCAAGCTAAAACCGGCGATCTTTTGTTGCTAGTAGCTTCAGATTGGCACACGACTTGTACTGTGCTGGGTACACTGCGTAATGATCTTTGTAGACCTCCAGTTTCAGATCCGCCACTAAAGTTTCTATGGGTGACAGATTTTCCATTGTTTGAGGGTTTGAACGATCAAGGACAGCCAATACCTGCACACCATCCATTTACGATGCCTCATGTAGAAGATATGGCTAAATTTGATGAACTAGCTCAACAAATCAAAGCGGGTAAAACTTTGGATGAAGAGTTTGTAAGATCTATTCGATCTCAAAGTTATGATGCAGTACTTAATGGCTGGGAATTAGGTTCGGGCTCAGTGCGTATTCATCGAGGAGATATTCAAGAGAAAGTATTTACAGTTCTTGGAATTGATGAACAGACTCAGCAGAATCGTTTTGGATTTTTACTAGATGCATTCAAATACGGTGCGCCTCCACATGCTGGTTTTGCCTATGGTATTGATCGATTGGTAGCTATATTGGCAGGAGAAGACAATATCCGCGAGGTAAGTGCATATCCTAAAACCCAAACAGGTCAAGATCCTTTGACTAATGCTCCTAGTCGTATTGATGAAAAGCAGTTAAAGGAATTAGGGTTGTCTATACGGCCTGAAATCTTGGCTGAAGATAAACAGGGCTAGGTCCGCTCTTCGGGGGTGCGACCCTTCGAACCAGAGTTGCACCCCCCAGGTAGTTGTCGAAAAGGATGGATATGACATCGAGTCTATTTGAGGAACAATCCCAAGAGATCCGAGATCTTCATGCTCCTTTGGCCGCAAGAATGAGACCTACAAAATTCGAAGAGATTATTGGTCACTCTGAATTAGTTAAAAAGGGAAAACCTTTTCGATCCATAATAGAGTCGTCGCCTTCTGCAAGTTTTATTTTATATGGTCCTCCAGGATGCGGTAAGACAACAATTGTTTCAGTAATAGCCAAGACCTCTAATCACCATTTAGAGATGCTTTCTGCAATGGGGCTATCTGTTAGCGATATTAAAAATGTTGCTCAGTCTGCTGCTCTAAGGTTGGGAGAGCGCTCAATTCACACGATAGTTTTTATCGATGAAATACACAGATTGACAAGAGTCCAACAGGATGCTTTGCTACCCCATGTGGAGCGCGGTACATTTCGACTGATTGGAGCGACAACTGAAAATCCCTATGTGACTTTGTCTTCTGCTCTGCGTTCAAGAATGAGCACATATCAACTTACTCCGCCATCTGCTGAAGAAATTGTTGAACTACTGAAAAGGGCGATGACTAAAGATCAGCAGATGATTGACTCTGCAATAGAAATGACAGAAGAGTTGAATCAAATAATTGCAGATAACTCCAACGGTGACGTTAGATTTGCATTAGGTGTTTTAGAAACCTTTGTAGCTGCTGCACAGAATACTAAACCTACCAAAGAACTACTGCAAAAAGTTTTAGGTTCGAGACAAAGACCAACTGGCGGACAAGAACATTACGACACATTAAGTGCCTTTATAAAATCAATGAGAGCATCAGATATGGATGCCACAACATATTATTTAGCTCGTCTTCTTGATGCCGGTGAAGATCCAATGGCTATCGCACGAAGAATTATGATTGCAGCTTCAGAAGACGTCGGTCTTGCAGATTCGAGAGTACTTACATTAGTTACTTCAGCTGCACAAGCAATCCAGATGGTGGGGATGCCCGAAGCGAGAATAATCTTGTCTCATGCGGCTTTAGCTGTTGCGAAAGCTCCAAAATCTAATAGTGCATACTTAGCAATTGATGAAGCATTGGCCTATGTCAAAAACAATCCTGTAGCTGAGGTTCCAAGTTACCTTCGCGACAGTGTCTCTCAAGTTGCTTTGGATAAATCCCCGACAAAAGATAAAGCTGACATTGAAGAAAAGTACATCTATCCTCATGACCATGGTGGAGTTACATCTCAGCGATATTTGCCTCAAAAGGTCGATGAAACGTTCTATGTTCCAAAGGGAAAAGGCGCTGACACCTAGCCAATATCCGACAGATGGCGGGAAAAGCGATGCAATGCCGATCCTTTTTAGGGCCAACTCGAGGTTTTCGCTTCCGCGTTAATGGAAAGGGTAGGATTTCAAGGTGGATTCAACATCTATTGTGCTTTTAATTACTGCATTGCTGACGACGATGATTTTGGGAGTGTTAGTTGCAGTCACGACATCGATGATGCTCACAGCTAAAAAGGTTAATCGACGTCTTGATGAGCTCGACACTCACTTATTTCAGCTGGTCAAAGTTATGGATGATTTGTCCGAATCATCGCAAGCAGAGCTTGAACAATTGCATGAAACGCTCGCAGAACAACAACGTGTACACCAGTCGATACGGTCAACATCGCGCTTAATTGATATTGTATTTAAAAGGCCAGTAGTGTCCGCAGCTGCAGCTACGCATGCGTCTAGAAACTTTAGATCAAAGCGGAAACTGAGAAAATCCAAGAAAAAAGGTAGAGATAATGTTTAAAAGACTTAGGTGGCTAATTATCGGTTATATTCTCGGAGTGTTTACATTCGATATATTGAAGCGATATTTAGATGAAAACTATGCTGAAAATGAGGCATATCAGATGTTTACATCAGCACTAGCATCTGTCTCGGATTTTACTAATGAGAAGAAAAACCTAGAAGAATACGTAGAATCCAAGTAATCTAATAGGCTTATGACCCAAGAAATACAAACGACTTCAATCGATTCGATTCGTGAATCATTCCTTTCCTTTTTTGAATCAAAGGGTCACAAGAGAGTAGCGAGTTCAAGCACAATACCAACTGACGATCCGACAGTACTTTTTACTATGGCAGGAATGATGCAATTCAAGCCATACTTTGTAGGTCTAGAAACTCCTCCTTATAAAACTGCCACTACTTCTCAAAAATGTGTACGTGCTGGAGGTAAACATAATGACCTCGACGATATAGGAAGAACAAATCGGCATTTTACATTTTTTGAGATGCTTGGTAATTTCAGTTTTGGAGATTATTTCAAACAAGAAGCTATCGAATATGCCTGGGAATTCTCTACGAAATACCTAGATTTTGATCCTGATCGAATCTGGGTGACAATTCACGAAAGTGATGATGAATCAGAAGAGATCTGGCAAAAAGTTTCTAATCTTCCAATAGAGAGAATACAACGACTAGACAAAGATAATTTCTGGCAAATGGGCGATGTAGGACCATGCGGCCCAAGTACAGAATTGTTTTATGATCTAGGTCCCGAATATGGAGAAGATGGTGGTCCTAAATATGGCGGGGAAGATCGCTTTGTTGAATTTTGGAACCTGGTCTTCATGCAATACGAAGATCATGAAGACGGTAGCAGAACTTCACTACCAAAACCTTGTGTTGATACGGGCGCAGGTTTAGAGCGGATTCAATTTATTAAAGAAGGCAAGAGTTCTATTTTTGAAACTTCACTTTTTATGCCGATGATAAATGTAGCTGAGAAGTTGACCGGAACAAAATACGGTACAGATTCAGAAAGCGATGTCAGCTTAAGAATCATGGCAGAACACTCTCGTACAATGGCCTTTTTGATCTCTGATGGCTGTGTTCCATCAAACGAGGATCGAGGATATGTATTAAGAAGAATTATCCGCCGAGCAGTAAGACACTCTTACATGCTGGGTGCGAGAGATGTTGTCATGCCAACCATGGTCGAAAATGCAATAGAGGCAATGGGGAACGCTTATCCAGAATTGCGTGAAAACTCTTCAAGAATTTTAACTCTGGTTAGAAATGAAGAAGAGAAGTTTAGAGAAACTCTTGAAAGAGGATTAACCAAGCTTGATGAAATTCTCGACCGAGGAGATGTGTCTGGCAAAGATGCCTTCTTTTTGCATGATACTCTCGGCTTTCCAATTGATTTAACAAGAGAAATAGCTCAAATAGCAGGAAAAAACGTAGATATCGAAGGCTTTGAAGCAGAACTAAAAATCCAGGCTGATCGTTCA
>CAZLQP010000020.1:0-28686 GCA_964561855.1 uncultured Burkholderiales bacterium
GCCTGGGTGCGATTGTTCGAAGACATGTTCTCAGTAATGACAGTAGATGTTGAAGCTGATGGGAACAAGGTTCCGTTAGAGTCTGCGCTCTCATTTTTGCATTCTCCAGATAGGACGCAAAGAGAAAAGGCTCGTAACGCGATTTCCGCAGCTCTTGAAGACGGATTGAAAACTCGATGTTACATATACAATACGTTGACTGCAGACCATGCCCTAGAAGACAAGCTGCGAGGATACCCGACTTGGTTGAGCTCTCGGAATTTGGAAAATGACGCAACAGATGAATCAGTAAATGCGTTAGTCGATGCTTGTATGTCGAGATACGACATTCCTCAGCGTTGGTACAAACTTAAAGCGCAGTTGCTAGGTTTTGATAAATTAGAAGACTACGATCGCTATGCTCCTTTGTCTAACGAAAGTTCAGAATTCACTTATCAACAGGCTTGTGAAATTGTTCGTGATGCATACGATAGTTTTTCTCCAAAAATGACACACGTGTTTGATGAGTTCATGAAAAACTCTTGGATTGACGTACCCGTGCGAGAAGGAAAACGCGGTGGGGCATTTTGTGCTTATACCGTCGCTTCTCATCATCCTTTTGTGATGTTGAACTGGACAGGGAATCGAAACGATATTCTCACGCTTGCCCACGAGCTAGGTCACGCATGTCATGCATATCTTGCACGTGAACAAGGCACATTCCATCAAGATACTGGACTTACCTTTTGTGAGACCGCTTCTGTGTTTGCAGAATCGGTTACGTTCAATCGCTTGTTAGAAGCGACTCAAGATCCAAAGGAAAAGTTAGAACTTTTGGCTGAATACATTGACGGTCAAATCGCTACAGTGTTTAGGCAAATCGCGATGCACAAGTTTGAAGAAGCAGTTCATACACATCGTAGAGAAGTGGGAGAGTTAAAAGTCTCGGATTTTGCCCAGTATTGGAAAAATACCCAAAACGACATGATGGGTGATGCGGTAAACATAAGCGATGGATATGCGAATTGGTGGAGTTATGTTCCTCACTTTATTGCATCACCGGGATATGTATACGCATACGCTTATGGTCAACTCCTTGCACTAAGTGTATATGCTCAATATCAACAACGAGGTGAAGAAATTGTTCCTGCATATGAGCAGATGCTTTCAGCCGGTGGCTCGAACTCTCCTCAAGAACTAGCGAAACTTGTTGGTGTTGATTTGGCTGATCCGGATTTTTGGTCGAACGGATTGAAAATAATCGATGATATGGTATCTCAAGCCCAAGCTCTCGCAGATTCCATCTGATAAAGGTCCGTCCTTTTCTTCTTGTGTTGTCTTGTAGTAATACAATTTATCGCAAGAAGAAAAGGACGGACCTTTTCTCAATAGGTGAAGAGGTCTTCAAGGGTGCCTAGGCCTACATGGCCGATGTTTAGCATTTGGGAATGAAATTCTTTCAAGGAAAAATCCGAGCCTAAACGAGCTTCTTGTTCTTGTCGAATATCTCGAATAGTTTTTTCTCCAACCTTGTAAGAAATCGCTTGGCCAATCCATCCTAAATATCTATGCACCTCGTCTTTTGCGAAAACACTATTTAGACCAATAAAATTCTCCAGCAAATCAATTGCCATCAAAGTATTCCAAGTCGTTCCTTTTTCGAAATTATCAGGAGCATCATCGGGAATTTTATATTGACAATGTAAACCTATATCCATAACAACACGTAACGCGCGAAACAATGATGCATTTAACATTCCGAATACAAACTCGTCTTTGTTATTAAATCCAAGTTCGACCATAAGCCGCTCAGCATAGAGCGCCCATCCTTCACCAAAACCAGCATTGTATGCAGAAGTCTTCTGAAAAGTGCTTAATTGATCACCAGAACATTTAATTGCTCCGAGATGAAGGTGATGTCCTGGCAGACCTTCATGATAACAAGTTGTCACTTCTTCCCAGAGCGGAAAAACTGTTTTGCCATTTAGTGGATAATATGTTCGTCCAGGTCTCGAGAAATCATCTGAAGGGGCAGAGTAGTACATTGCCGATGATCCTGATTCTTCTATTAAACATGCTTCAATAGTTTTTAATCGCGGATCGATATCAAAATGCTTGCCATCTAGTTGTTCAAGACTTTCATTTAAAAGACCTTGCAGAAAATTTTTCAACTCCTGAGGGGAATTAGCCCTGAGTTGAGCATCTTCGTTTAGCTTGTGCATGGTATCGAGATAGTCGCCTTCAGGATTCAATCGATTGACAATCAATTCGATCTCTTCCAATATCGATTTGATTTCCTGCCAGCCCCAATCGTACGTTTCCTTGAGATCTATATCCTTTCCTAAATGGGTTCTTGCAAATCTAGAATAGATTTCTTCTCCTACATAATCATTCTCTTTGCTTCGAGGAACGATTTCACTTTCAATAAATGTTCCGAGTTCCAAAAATGAATCATGTGCAGGTTGATCAACAAACAACTTGTCATTGGCATATAACCTGCAATTTTCAATTAGATGAGTCAATTGTGTTCTTCTAGGGAGTGAATCATTTTCTACACCAAAAATTAGCGACTCTTTAAAAGTTTCGAGTGCTTCAGGAATCTTCGAAATTTTATCCGCTCTTTTAGCTATAGCGTCAGGATTTTGTTCGTCAATGTTGTAACAGCTGCTATGTATTGCATCCAATGGGTTAGTTATAACGTTCAATCCGCGAATCCAGTCGTTGTTCTCATACTGAGTTATAACTTCATCGCATCTTGCTTTAAGTACGACATAACAAAGTTTCTCTTCGCTTGAATTGATTTCGCATTCATTAAGCTTTGTAATAGTTGATCTTGCAAGTTCGAAGTATTGCTGTTCAGCTTCGGGGGATAAGTCACCAATTTGATCATCGTATTTGGAAAAGCCTTCCTCAGATGCATTTAATGGGAATATCTCGCAGTATTGATCCAGGAATTCGTCAGCTAGTAACCTAACTTCCCGGGATTCTTCGTTATTTTCAGTCACAATCAGAACATCTTATTCATAAAATTGATCTCGAAGTGGTAATCTTGCTCGTTATGACAGATTTAAATAGCGAAAATGTACGAATCGAAACTGACTCAATGGGAGAAATCGGTGTTCCTGCTGATTCATATTGGGGTGCACAAACGCAAAGAAGTTTGCATCACTTTCATATTGGAACTGAAAAAATGCCTCCTTCGGTCATTCGTGGAATGGCAATACTTAAAAAGTCAGCCGCGCTAGCCAATAAAGATCTCGGCAAGCTTGATGATGAAATTTGTGATCTGATTGTCCAGGCAGCAGATGAAATAATTGCTGGAAAGTTAGATGATCAATTTCCATTGTTCATTTTCCAGACTGGTTCTGGTACTCAAACGAATATGAATACTAATGAAGTTATCGCGGGACGAGCTAACGAAATCTCGGGTAGCGGCAAGGGAGGGAAATCTCCTGTTCATCCAAATGATCATGTGAATATGAGTCAATCAAGTAATGATACTTTTCCAACTGGTATGTCTATTGCTGCAGTTGAAGAAGTCACACATAAACTTTTGCCTAGCGTGAAAAATTTGCGAGATTCTTTAGACGCTAAAGCGAAAGAATATGAGAACATTGTCAAGATCGGAAGAACTCATCTCCAAGATGCGGTGCCAGTGACTTTGGGTCAAGAGTTTTCAGGATATGTTGCACAATTGAATTCATCAATTGCTCGCATAGAAAATTCAATTGGAGATTTGTCTCAACTAGCTATTGGTGGAACTGCCGTAGGTACAGGACTGAATGCACCAGCTGGTTTCGGCGACAAGGCTGCAGAATATATTTCTTCAGAAACGAAACTCGAATTTAAATCTGCAGAAAACAAATTTGCCGCTTTGGCCTCTCATGGAGAAGTACTTGCTGCACATGGTGCAATTAATACCTTGGCAGCAGACTTGATGAAAATTGCAAATGACGTACGTTGGCTAGGTTCCGGACCTAGATGTGGAATAGGGGAGTTGTCTTTGCCGGAAAATGAACCAGGTTCTTCGATCATGCCAGGAAAAGTTAATCCAACACAGAGTGAAGCAATGACTATGGTTGCCGTTCAAGTGCATGGTAATAATGCGGCAATATCTTTTGCGGGTTCTCAAGGTAATTTCGAATTAAATGTCTTCAAGCCAGTGATCATTGCTAATTTTCTCAACTCTGTACAATTGATTTCTGATTCATGTAATTCATTCAGAGAATTTTGTATAGAAGGCTTAGAAGTTAACCATGAAAAGATTGAGCAGTACTTAAATGATTCATTAATGTTGGTGACCGCACTAGCACCACATATCGGATATGACAAAGCTGCAGAGATTGCAAAGCTAGCTCACAAGGATGGATCATCTTTGAAAGCCAAAGCTATTGAACTTGGATATGTCTCTAGCGAAGAATACGATCAAATCGTAATTCCTGCAAATATGGTTTAGACAGTAATCAGCGTCGAGCTCTAGAGTGAGCGCGTTCAATAGTCATGGATTCCGAAGTTCTGACTCCACGTTTTCGGGATATTTTATCTTTTATCTCCGCGATAGGGTCGAGTCTTTCATCTAGTCTTCCGGCTCCATGCAAAGTTCGCAAAACAGATACAAGCTTTGCGCTAGGAAGTTGTGTTGTGCCGACAGATACAACATCTGGAACTTCTATGCCTTGTGATTGAAGGTGTCTGATTTTCTTTAGTGCATCAAGAATTCCATGGGGGCCGACTTTTGCTGCCCAATCAACATATGATTTTTCTGCTTCAATTACTTTAGACGGCAGTAAATCAGTTTGAGCTTTTTTCGAAGTTGGTACATTACCATTTTGAGCTTCTCGTTCTCTCTTCATTTTGGCGGCTCGTTTGATAGTCGTGCCAACAACGAGGTCTGGAATCTTTGCACCGCTTTCTACGACCCTTTGGCTATTTTCCATCAATTTTTCCGGAGTTGCTCCATAGCGCGCAAGAATATTTACCAATCTTTCACGTTGTTCAAGAGACATTTCGCTTGCATAGAAGACACTTCTGATTATTTTCCCTAGTGGGATTAACTTGTCTCCAAATTGGACTTGGGTGTGAAAGGATAAGTCATCAACATCATAAGTTGTGAAGAAACTATCTAGAACCTTGCAGAGTTCTTTTTCTTCTGCAACTTTCAAAAATTCAGCCATGGGAACCATATTAGTATTATGTCCGTAATGTCGCAAATACAGGCTTCTGTAACTATCAATTGGCTTTTCGGACAAAAATCACTTTAGGGGCTAATCTATATGGATATGGCAGCTCAATATATCTACACTATGCATAATCTCACTAGATTTATACCTCCTGATAAGGAAGTTCTCAAAGATATCAGTCTTTCTATGTATCCTGGCGCGAAAATTGGTGTCATTGGTGGTAATGGTGCTGGAAAGTCGACTCTCCTTAAAATAATGGCAGGTCTTGATGATGGATACAGCGGAGAAGCCCGACTAACTCCAGGTTATAGTGTGGGATATTTGGCTCAGGAACCACAGCTTGATAACTCAAAAACTGTTGTAGAGAACGTGACTGACGGTCTTGGTGATCTCGCTAATTGGTTGAAAGAATATGAAGAAGTCTGTAACAAGATGGGTGAACCAGATGCTGACTTTGATTCTTTACTAGCTAAACAAGCAGAACTTCAGGACAAGATTGATTCTGCGAATGGTTGGGATATTGAGCGCACTTTAGAGATTGCTATGGATGCTCTTCGTTGTCCACCAGCTGATTGGGGAGTGGAAAATCTATCCGGTGGAGAAAAACGACGAGTTGCACTTTGCAGGTTGTTGCTTTCAAAACCAGATTTGTTGTTGCTAGATGAGCCTACCAACCACCTTGATGCTGAATCTGTAGCTTGGCTTGAGAGACACTTGCAAGAATATCAAGGGACTGTTGTTGCTATCACGCACGATAGGTATTTCTTAGATAATGTTGCAGGTTGGATTTTGGAACTTGACCGAGGAAGAGGAATTCCTTGGGAAGGAAATTATTCTTCTTGGTTAGAGCAGAAAGAACAGCGCCTTGCACTTGAAGAGAAAGCTGAACAATCTGTGCAGAGGACTTTAAAACGTGAGCTTGAATGGATGCGTATGGCACCAAAAGCTCGACATGCAAAATCGAAAGCGCGTATTACTGCATATGAAGAACTTGTAGCTAAAGCTAATTCTTCTGAGGGTTCTAAAGAAGCCTTGTCGATTATGATTCCTCCTGGTCCAAGACTTGGAGATCAAGTAATCGATGTCAAAGGCGTATCTAAAGGATACGAAGACAAACTTTTATTAGACGATGTTTCGTTTATGATTCCTCCCGGAGGTATTGTTGGAATCATCGGGCCTAACGGAGCAGGAAAGACAACGCTATTTAGAATGATTGTCGGACAAGATAAGCCTGATTCTGGAGAGATAGTTGTCGGCTCGACTGTAAAGCTTGCTTACGTTGATCAAAGTCGAGATATCTTAGATCCAGACCTAAGTGTTTACGATCAAATCTGTGAGGGAGTCGATCGTGTAATTGCCGGCGGACGAGAAATGCACGGACGTGCATATGTTGCAGGTTTTGGTTTTACGGGATCGAATCAACAAAAGCGCGTCGGAGATCTATCTGGTGGAGAGCGTAACCGTGTTCAGCTAGCCAGAGTTCTAAAGAGTGAAGGAAATGTTTTGCTTTTAGATGAGCCTACCAATGACCTCGATGTTGATACTCTTCGTGCGCTCGAAGATGCATTGTTAGCATTTCCAGGATGTGCAGTTGTGATCTCTCACGATCGTTGGTTCTTAGATCGAATCTGTACGCACATACTTGCTTTCGAAGGAGATTCGAGTGTTAACTTCTTCGAAGGAAGTTTTAGCGAGTACGAGCAAGATCGTCAAAAACGTCTGGGTGCCGATGCAGATCAACCGCACCGTATCACCTATAAGCCTCTAGTGAGGAATTAGATATGAAAAAGTCATTGCTGGTTTCGATAATGGTTATATTTTCATTGGTGATTGCTAGTTGTGGTTCCTCTGAAGATCTAACCCTGCAGCAAAAAGCACAGCAAGGAAATGAAGAGGGACTTAAAGCTGCTTCGCAATTGATTGTTGAAGGGATCGTCGAAACCGATGGTGTGAGCGTGTTTACGCAGATTTCTAGAGCTTGTAAAAGCTCGACAACCCAAAATGGATTGAATCAAAGATTGCGTACCACTAAAAATACTCTGCAGACATTCGTGCGCGTAGATCTGGCAGATATTAAGGTCGCTGGAGTTAGCGTCAGTAATTTCAGCGATTCCCAAAGCGGCGCAGTCAAGGTTGATCTTGATGTATTAGGCAGATCTGGCGTAAATCTTGAAAGCTATATCGCAAGACAAGCAGGAGAAGCTGCTCCTGAACGTGATTCGCAAGAGATAAATGAAGAAGAAGTAACTTTTTCTTTAACAACAGAGCAATTCAACTTCATCTATGAAGATGGTGCATGGAGACTAAACGACTGCGAAAAATTACTCGATTTGTCAAGCTTGCTATCACAAACTGGTTCCTAGATGAATTCAAATCTAGAACAGGTCAATGTAACGGGTGAAAAGTTAGTTGCGAGCGGACTTTGTCTCGCTCGAAGCAATGATGGCGAGATTGTTTTTGTTGACGGCTTATTGCCTGAAGAAAAAGCCAGTGTAGAAATTGTAGCTCAAAAAGCAAAAACCAAATTTGCTGCGGTGATTGAGATAGAAGTTGAATCCGATATTCGAGTTGAACCTCCTTGTGAATTTGTTTCTAAAGGTTGTGGGGGATGCGATTGGCAACATGTAGAACCTAATTCTCAGTCTGATTTCAAGAAAGAAATTGTTATCGATTCGTTAACCCGAATCGGGAAAATAGAAAACGCAGCTAATTATGTCAATGGCATTGTTGTTTGTGAAAAAGAAAACTACAGGACTAGCGCTAGAGTTTTGGCTAACAAAAACTCTTGGGGATTTCGAGCAAAGAATTCTGAAGATATGGTTGAAGTTTCTACTTGCATGGTCTTGCATCCAGAATGTGAAACTCAAGCTAACGATGCTCTATCAAACATCAATGATGATTATGAATATGAAGTGACTCTTCGCAGACACCCCGATACTTTCATGGGTCAGATGCTGAGTGTATCTCAAGATAGTTTTTTTCAAAGCCATATTGATGCTCCTCAAGTTCTGGCAAAAATCATTTTGGAAGAATTTAAAGATGAAGAAGACCTGTCTTGTGTTGATCTATATAGCGGTGTTGGAATATTTGCTTTAGCATTAGCTCTTAAGGGACATAAAGTCCTAAGCATCGAAGGAAATATCAGTTCACACAAAGATGCCTTGAAAAATCTAAAAGGTTTGAATGCGAAGGCTGTTCATTTCGATGTGAAAAAGTTCGATTTTTCAAATCAGAAGTTTCTTCAATATTGTGATGTTGTAATTGCTGATCCTTCGCGTGAGGGATTGAAACAAGCCGGCGTAAAGGCTGTACTTAGTACAAAGGCAGAGAAAGTAATCCTCATAAGTTGTGACCCTGCCGCAGGAGCTAGAGATATCAGAACATTGATTGATTCTGGCTACAAACTAAACGCTGTAACGCCAATAGATATGTTCGGATATACTCATCACGTCGAGATGGTAAGTGTATTAACTCGCTAACTTTTAATTACTCGTGTTGGAGGGACTATCTCCAGTATGTGGAAGTGTTTCCATTCAACGCGGTTTATTGGTTGTGTTTTTTGTAATTATCGAAAGCTTGTTGAAGTATTTCGCAAGCCTTTTCTGAATTATGCCATCCACCTATTTCGGTGTGCTTTCCAGGTTCGAGTGCTTTATATACTTCAAGAAAGTGCGCAATTTCGTCCAATGTATGTTGCGGTACATCTTCTAAGTCTTGAACTACTTCCCAGCGTGGATCAGAAGAAGGAACGCAAAGCAGCTTTTCATCTGTTCCGGCTTCATCCTTCATCTCGATAACACCAACAACGCGAGCATGTATATGGCATCCTGGAAATACTGACTCTTCAAGAAGTACGAAAGCATCTAGTGGATCGCCGTCGTCTGAAAGCGTGTGAGCGATAAATCCATAGTCAGCAGGGTATTGTGTTGAAGTGAAGAGATAGCGGTCGAGAAATACGGCACCAGTATCATGATCGATTTCGTATTTGTTTCTAGATCCTTTAGGGATTTCAATTGTTGCGACGATTTCGCCGTCATGTATTTGTGGGTTCGCGCTATTCATGTTTCATATTCTAAAACGTTTGGTTTCGCATTGGGGAATGAAGGGATCATTAATAATTGGGTCGAAATGCCTATTTAGAGTTGTGGGTTTTATGGCGATAGTAAATGTAGAAATTTGGTCGCAGAAAGGTTACACACTAGCTATCCATAAATAGAAAGGGGCTCTGGTCTACCAGGGTCCTTTTTTATTGCCTCGTTTGCATGGCAAGTTGGCGGGAAAAAGGATCGGTTTTGCATCGTTATTCGCGCCAACTGGCATGGAGGGCTAACTTACAAAAGGGGTTATGAGTTGATTCGGTTGGTCTGGTCTTGACGAACCTTGTTCAAGTACTCGCGATACGCTTGTGGATCTCTTGCCCAGTCGCGCGCAATTTTGTCGGAGATATCTCCATTAACAACTGCACGTGCGAGAGACAAGTCGCGAGGTAGCATTCCGTACTCATCAATACCAGTCTGCAAAGCGGTCGGAATCTGGTGAGTGTTACCTTCACGAATATATGAACGAATCGCTGGAGTAATTACCATCAATTCACAGATCACAACACGCTTTGAAGGATCTTCTGCATGTGGTAGCAATGACTGACAAACGATACCTTCGAGTGTGTTTGCTAGCTGAACGCGGATCTGTGCTTGTTCATTTTTCGGAAAAGCATCGATCACACGGTCAATAACACCAGGTGCATCAGTTGCGTGCAAGGTTGAGAAAACAAGGTGACCAGTTTCTGCAGCGGTTAGAGCTGTAGAGATAGTCTCAAGATCACGCATTTCACCCACAAGAATAACGTCAGGGTCTTGACGCAAAACGCTTCGCATTGCCATTGCGAAACTCTTTGTGTCTTCTCCAACTTCACGTTGGTGAATCAAAGATTTTTTCGACGCGTGAATATACTCGATCGGATCTTCAATCGTAACAATGTGTTCATCTCGTTCGTGGTTAATCTTGTTGATCAATGCAGCCAATGAAGTTGATTTACCAGAACCTGTAGGTCCGCAAACCAAAACAACACCTTGGCGAAGTTTTGCGAATTGTTTCATTGACTCTGGTAGCCCCAAAGAATCTAGTGGGGGAATGGAGTTTGGAATGATACGCAATGCACATGCGAGTGAGTCGCGTTGCAAGAATATGTTCACACGAAAACGCCAATTACCATATGTGCATGCAAGGTCGAGATCGCCAGAAAAGTTTTCGCTTAAAACTTCAGGTCCTGCAAGGTACTCAACAATTTCTTCCATGTCAGGTTTTGTCAAAGGATCAAATCCTTCAACAGGTCCTAAGTGTCCACCAACACGAGTGAGTGGTTCGGTTCCTACGCTTAGGTGAATATCTGAACCTTTTTGTTTTAGTGCTTGTTCCAAAATATCTTCAACTAATGCAAGACGAGTTTTTCGTGCAGCATCTGCTTGTTGCCATAGAGATTGGAATGCAGTTTCGGTTGCAACAGCTACACGGATTGGCATACCAGCTTGAGATTGAACAAGGTCGATATCTTGCGGACGTGGCATTCGTGGCCATGCAACAACTAAAAATCCATCTGCATAACCGATTCCGATAACGCCAGTTTCTTCCGGTATTGCACGCACTGCTGCTGGGTCTAGTTCGTGGTGAGGATTATCGATTACAGGTAGGCCTGCGTTGCGAGCTTGTTCAAATAACATCGCATCAACAGAAGATGCTTCAGGCGGTGCTCCAACGGGAGGATCGTTTGTTAAATCATGTGCGAGACTCTCTGCATTCGCATGTGGCGTGGCAACTCGAGGGCCAGCAGGAGTTGGATGTGCTTCGTGCGGTTGATGAGGCACTTGCGGTTGCTGCGGTTGCTGTTGTTGAGCTTGCGGTTGCGGTGGAACTTGTCCAGGTTGTGCTCCTTGATTGATGTCATAAGGAGTGTGTGGATTTTGGATATTCGGATCGTAATTTGGATCCTGATTATCTGGGTACATGTTTGTCATTGGAGCTCCTTGTCTTTAAGTTCTCGATTGTGCGCACTGAGAACCCAAAGGCGTATGAGTGGGTAGTTTGGCCCACTTCATTTTCGTATGTAGTACTGTGCCTATATCGTCAGCCAAAAAGAGAATCTCGAGACCGATTTTGCCGAATTTTGCCGGAAATTGCTCCTACCAGGACTTTCTGGGGGTCTGATCCCCCAAAAAGGATATTTGGAGCGACAATGAATTGGATCCGATATTTTGAAAAGTGGTCTTAGCCTCGCTCAATACGTTTTATTAGAAGGAAGACACCGGCGAAGAGAAATATGGGGATTCCATAATATAGCGAGTATACAAGTGCCGGATTGTCTTGGATCCAACTTTGAGGAATCAAGTAGCTGAAAAGTAAAAGTATAAGTATGGCGATAGCGAATATAAAGAGTTGTTTGCCTAATCGTTTACTTTTTTCTGGATTTCCGATGATTGACATATTTTTCCTATTGCGTTACCAAATCAATAAGGTAATTGATAGCTTGAATTATCAAAAAGACTATGAATATTACGATCGTGATTGCAACTCTAATGAACTCGTGCGGCTTATAGTTAGATTTCCTTTTCATTCCCCATGTTCTTGGTTCGCTCGTATCAGAATTCTCTGATTTTTTTGAGTTATGTTTTTGACTTAGGTAGTACATCAATAAAGTCGGGCCTATCAGAAATGGAAAGAAGTAAAAGATCGAAAAAGAACTAAAATCTAGATCGAAGCTAATTAGTAAATACCCTATTAAACCGATAGTTAAGATGATGGTTAAGATCAAAACAAAGACAAATGGATTATTACCAAAAGGCAAAGAACGTTTCGGTTCAGGAATTATTGGACCTTGGTTTTCCATGAATAATGTGTCGGCACATACTATGGGTGTGAGACTTTTATCCTAAATGGAAGGTCGTACCCTTCGGAGAAAAGGTCCGTCCTTTTCTTGCACATAGGAAAGGACTGACCTTTACTCATAAAAAAAAGCGGGGCCGAAGCCCCGCTTAGGTTTTATGATATCGCTACTACTCATTCCATCCAGCGGTCTGGTCAGTATTCCAGGCAGATGGTGTGCTTGGACAGTTGCCCGATGCTTCTTCTCTTGCATATCTGGTAGCGCTTGCTACGTTCAATTCTACATAAAAACAATCAGTAGCATTTCTGGAATGCATGACAATTTGATTTGCAGTAAGAGATGTAGCTCCGACGTTGTTAGTTGTTTGAGCAGGAGTTAGTGCGGTTGTTCTAAAGGTAATATCTGGCTCTTGTTCTTGCAATGTTCCGTCGCCAGCTGCCGTCACAGTAACTCCGGTGAAGTCTTGAGCGCCGATTCCTGTTCTTACACCTTGAACCGCAGTTATTGCGTTTCTAAGTGTCGTCGTTGCTGCTGACTTACGACCAGCGTTAAGTGCTGCTAGCAATGCGATGATTCCGACAGCTGCCAGAATCGCGATAATCAAAATCACAACAAGAAGCTCGATAAGCGTAAAGCCCTCGTCCCCCTTGCGGTGGCGGCGGCGTAGTGCCTCCTCTATTCGTGTTTTCATTTGGGACCTCCATTGGTCGTTATCCCTCGTAAAATCTCCGGGGGGTGGTTACTTGTTATCCATCGACTAGGGTCGGTCAGATCTTTAGTTTCGTGCCACCATTCGTGAAAAAACTTCGCAATACGCATCCAAATAGGGCAAAAAGCCTACTTGTATTATTAGGGATATTGAGGCAATATATACCTAGTCCTAATAAAGGTAAGAAAATACCTGCCGATATACCGAATGCCCCTTCGGTTTAAGGAAACGCCCAATGAAACACGACATTACAAAAACGACACTAACAACGTCGGAGTGGATTCAAAAGCACGAACAAAAGCTTTTAAGTCCTTATTTGCCGGAATTTCAGGAATTAGTTCTTCAACCACTCAAAGCGAGGGCAGATGTTGGTGCACCAACAGATCGTCTAGCCAATGATCTCTATATTGAACTTCATCCTTGGCTCACTCGTTTTATTGCACGTAAATCTCGCAACCTTCCAGCTACTGCAGATATTGGCGAAATAGAATCCCGAGTTCACGAAGCAGCATTGCTTGCATGTCGGTCACTCGATTGGAACCGTATCGAAACTTTTGGTCCGCTGCTTCGTATGCGTGTAGAAGGCGCAGTTGTAGAAGCTGCTCGACACGATGACTGGTTAAGTCGCAGACACAGAAAACTTTTAAATTCATTCAAAGCAGAAATAGATGACCGCGAACAAAAACTTGGCCGTGCTTTAGATGAAAAAGAAAAAAGAGAAATCGCGCGCGAACTTTCGCCAGAAGGTGCTCGGTTCAATTGGGAATCAGATCTTCAGCGACAGTTTGCGCCAACAGGATGGACAGAAGTCCATGACAATATCGTCAAAGATCCACACGCATCACCTGAAGGCGCATGCATGGATAAAGAATATACAGAAATCATTCATCAATGGTTAGACTCACTTCCCGATGGGGTGGGAGAAGCTGCCTACGAATGGGCGATGACTCATGTTGATGGGAACCGTGGAGCACCACGACCTATCATGAGAAAACTAAAGCGTTATGTTCCTCAACTTCTAGAACAACTTGGTTCACACATGGGTGACGAAAGCGCAACTCTAGACATCGAATAATTTGCCGGAGTTTCCGGAGTTTCCGGAGGACTGACCCTCCAAAAGGTACATACTGCATGTATTGGTCTCGAGTGCTTTAACTTCCTTCGAATGGGCTAGCGCTTGAGCGTGAAATAATTTGTGCATCTGTCGCACCAGGTAAAAATCCAAGCAAGAAAAAAGAGAACTCGGAAGTTATCTCTATACTCACGGTATTGTCTGTTGTATCGACTTCAACATTTGCACTAGTGATTTCAATATCTTTTAGTTCCGAATTTAATGCCAAAGATTCAAGACTGGCATCTGTGGCATTCTGAGCATCAAGAACAACGCGGTTATTAAATTGCCTTTCAAAAATATTAATCTCGCTAGCTCCGCTACGAGCAGCGGTATCGGCGATGTCGGCCAAAGTGCGTCGTGAATCGAAAGCGCGCCAAACATCAACAGCAATTCCTGCAATTACGAACATCATCAAACAAAGACACAACGCCCAAATGGTAAAGGTTCCTTCATCATTTCGGTTCCCGATTTTAAACATCGATTACCCTTAATTGAAACTTCTATATTTAGGAATGACACTGGAGTGTTGCGAGACTTTTACCCAGCGAGGGCCTGACGATAATCCAGGAATTACAGGGGGAGGAAGTTCTGCACGAATTTCAGCAGTAACGATTGATCCAGGTGATAACTCTGAATTTTCAAAAACACAACGAGCGGACTCGATATTGACATTTCGTAAAGTGGAGTTAACTGATTTTTCGTCAGCTGACATTTCAACTGCAATTCTATTTCCATCGGCTGTGTTTTGAGCTTCAACCGCACATCTATTGGCGACGGTTGCAGCAATAGCATCTAGTCGATTGTTTTGTTCTAAATATATTGGAATCTGTAGCAGAATCAGCATCGTCGGAAAAATGATCATTCCCATTGCTAATGCAAACTCAAGTGTTACATATCCATTTTCTGAATCACGACAAAGCCAACCTTTGTTCATGGCTTTGTCTCTAAATCTCTAGTTGACGTTTCGACAAAGTCAGTGCTTGGCAAAAAACTGCTAACGGATGAAAAGCTTCCTCGAGTCTCGAGACTGACCGAGCCATCTAAAAGAAAACAACTGTGACTAAAACCAGTGCGTACATTGGAACTCAATGCGGAATCTAAATCCTGCAAGTAAACCTCAGTACATTTTTGCCGTGCTCGGTCAACGTCATTCGTAACGGAATATTCAATGACAGCAGCCCTGGTCGCTCGCTCACTCGCACCGCGAATAGCAGCACGAGAATAGCTCATCACAACAAAGGCGCAAAACCATGTAAGGACAATCATTGATAATCCTGTTGCCAACATGTAAGAAACAGTTGTCATTCCTGAATCGTTCAATGTGTGTTTGGTGTAGGATTTCACTAGCTACGTCCTATTTGTAGAATCTGAGCATATTGGTAGGTAGTACCCTCGATATCTGCAGATTGAACCTTTTGGGGGATCAGACCCTCAGATGCCGATTTGTTGTCGGATAAAGAGCATTACGTCGATGCCGATTTGTTGAAGTAACAGCCAGATACTGACAAGCGCAGCGATAGCGAGAGCCGCATTGCCGAGAAGCTCTGCCGTAGTTAAACCTTCTTCGTTGTTTCTTGCCGAGATTATAAAAGCTCGGATAGTAGAAATGATTCCGTTCATATTTCTCCTTAGTTTGTTCCCAACACGATGCTGGGAATAGGTGCTGCAACAAATAGCAGCATGATTGGTGCAAGTATCCCGATCGTGGGCACAAGCATCGCGGCTCTTTTTTTGGTGCTATTGGCGCGAACATCTTCTCTCAAACTTCGCCTTAAATCATGTGCGAGATCCAATAAACCCTGAGTTAAATCTGCGCCCCGTGAAGAGGATGCTGATAGCAATTTGAGAGTCCTAGCAAAATATGGTTCAGGCGAGAGTTTTGCTGATATGGACAATGCCTCTTCGAGAGTCATACCTGTCTTAGTCCTATTGATCACAGCTTTGCATTCTCTAGAAACCAAACCAGTCGTGCGTTTCGATATTTCATCAAGAGCTTGATAGATGCCTGCGCCAGTTCGAATATGAATACTTAACATCTGATTTATCGAATACAGTTCATATTTGATCTGTTGTTTTCGAAGTTCGATAGCGTTATCGATTTTTGACCTTGACTTCGACAGTGCAACAACAATGAAAACTGTTGGAAAAAATATGAGTGATGATGTAGTTCCTATCCCTGCACCTATAAGTAGGCCGATTCCTAGGAAAATGAACACCTTCTTGAGAGTTTTTACTCGAAAGCTTTCGATGCTCTCTTTAATTCCTGCATGTTGAAGCCGAAGTTCAGTTGCTGAATCATCTGTGATACTCAGTAAGTTAGAAACCATATTGACAAGCATTTCTTTAATCGGTCGGATGATCTCTAAGAACATATTACGATTTTTTGGTCTTATGCTTTTCGAGTTTCCCTCAATTCGTACTCTCGCTACAGAATCGTAGGGCGATAACATCTCGCCTAAGTTTCTAATTTGAGGGTGAAATAAAAATCCAATACTTGCTACGAGTATTCCACAACAGAGAGCAATAACTAACGCCATCTACAACTCCTTCGCTCTGAATACTCGAGGTTCGATTTGTATTTGAGAAAGTTTGTTGAGGATATAAAGTCCAGCAACACTCAAAATTATGCCTAGCCCGATTACCAACGATCCTGACTTTGACTGATAATAATCTCTGAATACCCCGCCACTAAGTATCAAAAGTAAAAGTACACACCAAGGCAGAATTACGACTGCACGTGAATTGATTTTCATTTCTAATGATTCGTTCTCGATAGTTTCGGTCAGTGTAATCTCTTCCACAGTCGAGTCAATAAGGTCATCAATGATTTGCTTGACGACCTTGCCGCCTCGCTCATTTGCCAAAATCAAGACTTCAATAACCCTATCGGAAGTTGCATCGTTCATATCTTCTCTAATTATTTCAATGGCAGTTCTAAATCCAAAGTTTTTTTCTAGGCCTACAAATCTCTTCATGTGAGACGCAATTGGCTCTGTACCTTGAGCTGCAATTATCTTTAATGCGAAAGTAAGAGTATGTCCTGAAGCGATTGTTGCATTTATGTCTCTGAGAACGTCAGGCCAAGCATACATTAACTGTTTAGATTTTTGAAGCCGCCTTTTTGAAATCAATGAATAAGGAATAAAACTTATTGATATAGCAGCGACCAAACTAATTAAGAAGATTTTTGTAACGAAGTAAGTGATTAAAAATGAGACGAACCCTAGAGATGTTAAGGCAATCCAGAATTGAAACGGATCCAACTGTATATCTGCTTGTTCTAGCCATCGTTTTCTAGCTTTGAACTCAATTAGTTTTCGAATATCAATATCAAAGTTGACTCGGTATTTTGACGATGCAATAAGAATTACAATTAACGAAGCCAGAAATGCCGAAGATAAAATGAGCAATGTCTTCATTGTTTGCGCTCACTAAGAAAAACAGGATCTGTCATAACATCTTGTAGCGACAGGTTTTTAGGTAAATGTTTATTAATCTTTTCTTCTAGCCTATGCGGAATAGCAGATTGCATTGCGAGATTTTCGGAAAGTGAATTACGAGAAAACAGGGTAGTGGTCGTAAATGAATCAGAAATAGTAGGTTCTATTACAATTATTTGAGTGATGCCTCTAAGTATTCCATCTTGGGCTGATGGATTATCCTGGCGGTCAACATGAATAACTACATCTATAGATCCTGAAAAAACCTTCCTCATTATTGACTCGGATATATTTTCTCCAGCCATTAAAGACGCATTGACTAATGCTTCGAGAGCATCGATTGCATTGTTGGCATGCACCGTACATGCAAAACCGCAGCCTGCGTTTATTGCTCGGGAAAGCTCAAAAGCTTCAGCCCCCCTTACCTCACCGCATACAATACGATCTGGCCTCATAGCGAGCGTGAATTTAACTAGATCGCGGAGACTGATTTCACCAGTGCCATCTATTCCGTTTGGTCGAACTTCGTAATAAGCACCATGCTTGAAATCTACTGCTATCTCTCTAATTTCTTCACAGCATCTGATGCAATGATGAACAGGAGCACAATCCAGCATCGCGCTGAGTAAGGTTGTTTTCCCGGCACCTGGTTCTCCGGAAATCACTACCCGAGATCTCGTTTGCATTAAAGACCATAAGAATCCTGCAGCCTCTATGGACATTGCATTTTTATCAACCAGGCTATTCAACGTGACGTTTTTTACAACATATTTTCTAATAGTCGCAGAGATAGAGTCACTAATAGGAGAAATAGATGCTGTGAGTCGTGCTGTTCCTTCTAACACTCTTGCTTGGACTAAAGGGGTTCTTGTCGAAAGGGTTCTATCAGTCTCACTTAATAGTCGATTGATTAGATGTTTATTTTCTTCTTCTGTTGTTGGTTCAGTGAGACCTCGTAGAAAACCAGTTGAATCGATATACTTAACTCTTGCTCCTTCGATGAAAATTTCTTCTATATCTTGTCTTTCGAATAAAGAATGAAGTGGACCGAATCCAAATATGCTCTTAGCTAGTCTCTCGATAGTGTCTTGTGAGTTGATGATATCGTCGTTTTGTTCAATTATGCTCTGATCATTATGTTTACTTACAGTGTCAACGATGATTTCAAAAATCTCTTTTTGGTTCAAAGTAACATCTAATCTTTGCTTGTCAATTGATTGAGTTATGGCTTGTCGCAATTGTTCATAGACGTCTTCATGAGTGATCTCTCGTGTTGACGGGAAAAAGCCCATTGTTTCGGTCGGGGTTTGTGCAGCGGAAATCATGCTATTTCCTTTTCTCTAATGGAATTCATTATCAGATTTCGATCAGCTTTATTAGTTAGATCTTGATGACCATCTGCCGAATATCTTTCTAGCGCTATCAAAATCTGATCTAATGCCAAATCGAATTTTTTGCAGGTTTTTGACTGTGCTCTCCATGAAAACCGATTGAGTTTGTCAATATAGGGTAGGAAGAATGTCTTGTCTATAATCTCGAGTGAATGTAGTTCATTTTCTATTGATCTTTTAATAGCTGGTTGATTTTCAAACTTGTTTGCGACTGCGAAAATTTTCTTATCTCTATTTAAATCAGCCGAAGATAACAAAGAAACGAGTTCAAGCAGTCTTAGTGCTCCATTTGGAGATGGATTAAAAGAAATCATGATTACATCACAGAGATGTATCGCGACATTAATGTTGGAGAAATTCTTTGATGATTCACTTATGCGACCAATGTCGATAACAGTGTTTGTAAAATCGAGCTTTAGCTTTTTGATTAGATCATTCGTCTCTTTTGGTTTTATTTCCTGTGCGAAACTTGCGTTCGATATTCCAGCTATGAACTCGAAGTCTCGGTTATGCTGCAAAACAGAACTTAAATCTTCTTGCTCAGATAAACATTCAAATGCATCCAATAAGTTAGGGCTAATTTCCGACTGCAGATTTATAGCGAGACTGGGGTGATCCAAGTCAAAATCTACTAATACGCAGTCCGGCAATCGTTTTGCCAGCTCAGTCGAAATCAACGTGCATCCGGTGCCTCCATGTCCAAGTACTCCAATACATTTTCCTGTTACTTGGCGCTCGCTAAGTTTCTCCTCGTCCAGAAGCTCAAGTTCCGCAGGAAATTCTATGGTTTCGGTCGTAGGGAAGATGTTGCTAAGAAATTCATGGATCTGCGAAGTTAGTTCTTTTGGAGTCAGAGATTCGAGAAAAATTGCATCTGCACCAATGTCTGCAACAAAGCTTTTTGAATAAATGTTCTCGCTAGCAACGACAAAAATTAATTTGTTCGAGTTATGTAATTCTTTAACGAAAGATCTATTGAGAGAGGGGTGTGAATCAGCAATAATACAAGCGTCAAACTTTTCTATTTCAAGTGCCGACGTATCATAAATCAAAGAATTGATTTTTAGTGCTCCTGAATTCGTGCAATATCGATGGAAAGCTTCAACCCATTCATGCCCGGAGAAAATAAGAGAGATTTCGAAAACTTTTTCCATGTCATCCCTCATCCGATACTTTTAAGTCAATCGATTCAAATGGGTTTGAGTTTTCATTTCTGGGCGTATCGGGATTTTCAGTCGAGTAGGTGCCGTTAGAGAGCACAATCATTACATCTTTTGAAGACACTATTTTCGACAATGCGGACGCTTGGCTGGGGCTGACTGCAAGGACAAGTGTGAATGTTTGTGAGGTGGATACGCCGAGACGTTTGTCTGGTTCTACAATCTTGCGAACAGAAATCTGACTCGCGACCAGCTTGGCATACTCGCCTGTTTGCCAGATATCTACTGTATCGCCACGTTTGATATTTCCGCCGTTTGCGTTTTTTAGTTCTACACCAAGCGACATCGATTGCAACCCGATAGAGTCAACGGCTCTTATTGTGTTTGATCTATTCAAAAATTCATTTGCTATAAGATCGATTTTTGCTACAAGATTCTTAGTTTTTAGTTGATCTTCTGTAAAAAAATAGTCTTCAAGCTTTTCATCTTTTGACACTTCAACATATTTCAAATCACTAGTAGTTATTCTCTCACCTGCATTGATATCTGACGTAACTATTGCAATTGCAGTTTCCTCATCGAGCGATTGAAGGTAACTGAAAGTCGTGACAAAAGTAGCAAGAGCCGCGACAAGGATAATGAAGTGTAAGCGAGTGAGTCTCGCAATCCATTGCGACATTTCCCCTCCAAATGCTCATCCGTAAACATTAAAAGTTTTGCCACTTCTTTTCAGATATGTCAAATCTGTTTTACAGATCAGCTCAGAGCGTGCATGAAAATGCGAAAAACCTTTGACTATTTAATTCTGTCATGGATATGTATTAGGATGTGAGCATGGCCGAAATAACAGACTACCCACCGATAATGACAGCAGTTCAAGCAGCAGATTTTTTGAAAGTACATCCAGAATACTTGCGGCAAATGGTTCGCGATGGAAGAGTTCCAGCACACAAAATACCGGGGGGTCGTGGCTGGAGATTTCTTAGAGACGAATTGGTTGAATGGATTAGACAACAACCAAACGAACGTTCGGCTCGAAAAGAAACTGAATCACAAGACTCAAAATAAAGTTTTTCATTAAATTTCAGCGCTAATTGCGGCTATATTACCTATCGGTATAACATGCGTAAAAGGCGTTACTAATTTTTGTTTAGTGTCATAACTTGTATCTGCAAAGATAGATACGAAATCTTTGAAAATTTCCATTTTTCCTTTGTATGATTTATTTGAAGAACAATATAAGTCAACACTCGTAAAAGTTTCTGCATACGAACAAAGTCTCGACTTAAAATCGAAATCGGTTACTTCTAAATGGTTTTGCTCAGAAATTTCATCTGTCACCTTTATTTCAATACTGAGACTTTGAATTTTGGATTCGCTTGGGAGACTAATTAGATAAATTTGATCTATATCAAAGTTTTTTATGCAGGCGTAATTCTTGCCGATTTCTTGAATAGTGCCCTTGAAAGTTGTATCGAATAGAGAAATTGAAATCACGAGATTAGAGTTAGCAACATTTATTAGATAATCAATCAAGCTCATTCTGCGTTTGGCGTAAATCGCTGACTCGCTCGCAAGTTGATCTTCATCATCAGACCACGTTTTTCTTAAATCACGTTTAATCTGAGTAAGTGAGTAATTCAAGATACACCTCCTTGTGTCTAGAAAAGACTATGTCATCAATCATCTGGGTGCAAGATGAACTTTTATGCGGTCAGCCTTTTCTGCGATTCTCAACTATTCTTTTAACATGAATTCCATTAACGACTGGAAAATTCTCGCTGATAACTGCGTATATGAATTTCCAAAGTTGGCAACAGTAGATGTTGAGCTCGGAGATTTTACTACTGTAGGTGCAGATCTTGAACCGGAGACTTTGATGTATGCATACTCTCATGGATATTTCCCAATGTATGTTGATATTGATGGAGGAAAACTGCTGGGTTGGTTTTCGCCATTGAAACGTGCAGTTTTTGAATTGGATAACTTAAGGGTTACATCTTCGTTGAAGAAAAGCATCAAGAAGTACGAATTTAAAATAAACACTAACTTTGAAAAGGTAATGAGATCGTGTATGGATACTCCTCGCGAAGGGGGCTGGATTAATGAAGATTTTATCGAGGCATATACCAAGCTTCACGAGATGAAACTTGCGCACAGCGTAGAAACGTATCTTGATGGAGAATTAGTAGGAGGTCTATACGGAGTCGGATTTGCGGGATTTTTTGCTGGAGAATCAATGTTTTCAACTGCCAACGATGCTTCAAAAGTTGCTTTATATCACCTGGTTCAGCATCTTAAGGAGAACTCAGCAGTGCTTCTTGATGCTCAGTGGATGACAGACCATTTAAAAACCCTTGGAGCAGTAGAGCTTTCAAGAGCGAGCTATCTGGAGAAATTATCGGAATCTTTAGAAATAGACTCAATATATTGGCCCTAAAATTCCGATAATCTTATCTATATGAAAATCAGTGACGAAGCAATAAGAGTTTTAGGCGTATTAATAGAGAAAGAAAAAACTACACCAGATAGTTATCCACTAACACTCAACTCTTTAGTAAACGGATGTAACCAATCGACTAATAGGCATCCAGTAGTTAACTATGATGAGATGGTTGTAGAACGTGCATTAAGTGAATTGCGCGACGAAAACCTTGCCTTGCGCGGAGTATATGCAGGATCAAGAGTTCCAAAACATCGCCACAATGTTGCAGAAGCGTTAGGTCTATCTAATGAAGCTATATCAGTTTTAGCGGTCTTATTGTTAAGAGGCCCACAAACTTTAGGTGAAATAAAACAACGAACTGAAAGAATGTTTAAGTTCGATTCATTGGATTCATGTGATAAAGCAATTGATGAACTTGTGAACTACCAGCCAGCACTTGCTGTGCGTCTTCAAAGAGAACCCGGACAAAAAGAAGCAAGGATCAATCATTGTGTAAGCGATGGTGCAGCATCAGTCCCGAGTCTAGATCAACGACCAACGTTCCAATTGATAGACGGAGATAAAGACGAAAGTATGAATGAAGTTGCGGAATTGTTCGAAGATCAAGATTTAGATCTTTCTATGAAAGTCGAGCGGCTAGAAAAAGAAGTAACAGTATTAACCCATGAGATTATGTCATTGCGTGCAGAGATTGATGAAATTAGAGATCCTTCTGCTTAACAAATCGTTTATAATCTTTTAATGGATTCAACTGCACGAGTTTTCAAATCTGAAAGAACAGTTCGTGTAGGCGATTGCAATGAAGTCGGTGATGTGCGAATCGATGCACTTGCGAGATATCTCCAAGACATAGGATACGACGATACAAATCATATTGGCGTAGGCGACGGAGGAAACTGGGTTGCTCGCTCCATAGAGATAGATTCTGTTTCTGCAGCGGGACTGCCGCGTCGTAATGATGTTATCGAGCTATCTACTTATTGTGGAGGAGTTGGCAGGGCATTTGCACAAAGAAATGTTGTCATTAAACGTGGAGACGTCGAAGCAATAAATAGCTCGACAATCTGGGTTCACATTGACGATTCAGGAAAACCTGTTGCTGTACCAAAGTGGCTTGGTGAAGCTTATCCTGATGCAAAGAAGATATCTGCAAAACGTATTTTGGAAGTCAGGACAGATGCTGAGCTCGATGGCGATGACGGTTACCGGTCAAAAGATTTTCCACTTCGGGCGAGTGATTTTGATATTAATGGACACATAAATAATGCAGTCTCGTTCGATGCTCTAAATGAAGTGGCAGATATCCTGGGGAGAAAGAAATTCAAGTCCGTGCTGGTAGAATACTATTTTCCAATCGAGAAAACTGACAAAGTCAAACTTCTTTATAAGGAAATTTCTTCGGGATTTGAAGTATTAATGTTAAACGACAAGAATATAGCTTCAATAATGCGTTGGGTAGATGGACAGTAATTCTCAGGGAGGAGATAAATTGGCGCTTAGTTATCTTCTTGAACAAAAAATCCGTGGATTGTCTGAAAATATCGATTATGAAACATTTATGGATCGCTGGGTAGATTTTGTTTGTACTGATGTTCCGAACTTGAATCGATATGAATTTGATGCAATCAGCAAGATGCTTGACGAGGCGTTTGCGGGTGAGACTTTAGATAACGAGTTTTTACAATTCCAACATTGGGAATTGATCCAATCGTTGGCGGTACTAGCTCCCGAAGAAAATGATTCAGCAATAGCTTATGGGCCAGTTGGTCTAGCGCCTTTTGCATTAGAACAGACTTGTACTATTCAGGCGAATCCAGATGCCAAGACAGTGCCTGCAGAAATTTTTGATCGAATAACAGATGTGACTACAGCGCGATGTCTGTTTGATCATTTCTGTAAACAAAAAAGTGAGTTTCTTTCTGACTACATCTACTGGTTGCACAACAATAATGTGATTAACTTTGATAATTTTGCTTTAACTTCTCGTTGGGAGATGGCACAAAAAACAACTCCTAATAGAAATATTCCATCGAGAGAATTAGTTTTGGTCTCAAAAGGACCGCAAATAAACGGTGCTTTGGCTGAAAAGTTTCCCAAGTTGCAAGGTGCTATTGATAAAGTTTTTGACAAACCTGCATTTAATACTGCGAGACCAATTATCGATCAGATTATCAAGCAGGTCACGCTCAACGGTTCCCTTAGTCGACATTTAGCATTGTTGGGTCCTCCCGGAATTGGGAAAACTGAAACAGCGCGGATCTTGCAACCAATTTTGGAAGCACTCGAAGTGACAGGCGGAGATTTTGTTGAATACTCACCTATGAAGAATCCTCAGCGTTATGTTGGCTACACCGAAAAAGAGGTTGAAGGTTTACTGCAACGATTGAAAAGTCGAGGAGGCGGGGTATTGCTTGTAGATGAAGCAGCATCCTTATACGAATCGGACAGAAATCCGAATGCGAGTTACAACTTTCGTCAAAGGGCAGTACAGATAATTCACGGGCGATATAAAGAACTTTTAGATGAAAACATTGTCGTTGTTTTCGCAGGATACAAAGAAGGTTTCGAAAAATTTATGTCGACAGATCCAGGATGGGCGAGAAGGATACAACTTTTTGATTTAGATCCACCCGCTATAGATCATCTTGCTGTGCATGTCGGTAAGTCTTTACGTTTGGAAGATTATCAAGTTCCAGAGAAGCTTGAAGCGAATATTAAATGGTTGTTTACAGATTTAGTCGAAGAAGATTCAACAGAATTCGGATATTGGGGAACTGCAGAAAACTTCTTAGACATGCTAAAAGCTAATGTTGAATTTGATGTTTTTGCCCAGGATGTAGAACACACCAAAAGCGTAGATTTTGAAAGCTTTAAGCGTGCAGCAAAAGCAATCGGTTACCGGAAAGATGTTGAGGCCAAATGGGTGGGTCCAAAACAATTTTGTGAAGACCAGCTTCCAGAAACTATGCCTAACGATTTAGGTCAGCTCGGTTGGGATCGATAGATCTAACTTTTTAGGAATGTTCTGCGTTAGTCTTTTGGGATGGCGATTTTTTCTTTAGGTGACAAAGAACCTCAAGTACATTCTGAAGCCTATGTGCATCCGGATGCAACATTGATCGGAGACGTCCGGATAGGGAAAGGTTCATCAGTGTGGCCGCAAGCAGTTTTGCGTGCAGATTGGGAACCTATAATTGTTGGAGAGCGAACATCGATACAGGATGGAACTGTTATTCATGTTGCAAGTACAAAGCCGACAACAATCGGGAATGATTGTGTTATTGGACATCTCGTTCATCTTGAAGGTTGCACTATTGGCAATCGGGTACTAATTGGTGTCGGCGCAATTGTGAGACACGATTGTGTTATCAACGATGAATCTATCGTCGGTGCCAATGCGATGGTTAGAGACGGAACAGTTGTCCCTAGTCGAAACCGTGCACTTGGAGTTCCAGCAAAAGTAGCTCCTGGTGTGGTCGATGTTGAAGACATCAAACGAATAGCTCAAATTTATGTAGATAACGCGAAAACTTTTAAAGAACAAATGAAGAGAATTGATTAAATATTCGATCAATGCTTGAGTTGTGAGATATTTGCTACGAGAATAGCTAGATGAATATACCTGTAATAGTTTCAACAACTCGTTCTCCAATCGGTCGCGCTTTCAAAGGTTCAATGGTCGAAGTCAGACCGGATGATCTTTTGGCTTTTTATCTAAAAGATCTATTGGGTAAAACTGATGGAGTCTCAATTGATGATGTTGATGACATTATTGTTGGCTGTGGACTTCCAGGTGGTGAACAAGGATTTAACATAGCGAGAGTTGCCGCTGTAATTAATGGATGGAACGAAACCAGCGCAACAACGGTCAATAGGTATTGCGCATCGTCTCTGCAGGCGATTGCTCAAGCAGCATCTCATGTAGCCGCTGGATTCGGAAAAATTTACATGGTAGGTGGAGTTGAATCCGCAAGCAGTTTTTTGAAAGGTTCATCAGACACTATTGAAAACACAATGAATCCATTATTCAAAGACGCTCAACTTCGAAGTCTGGGAGCAATGGCAGCAGATGCACCTGTGTGGTCTGAACAACCTGGCTTGCCTGATGTGTATATTGCTATGGGGATTACTGCAGAAAATGTTGCAGATGCTTATGGAGTTACTCGCGAACAAATGGATGAATATGCTTTGATGTCACAACAACGATGTGAATCAGCAAATGCGCGAGGATTTTTTGAACACGAAATCACTCCTTACACGCTGGCGAACGGTGAGGTTATTTCAGCTGATGAATCTCCAAGAGCAGGAACGACGCTAGAAGGTCTTTCAGGATTAAAACCAGCCTTTAGGGAAAATGGAAGAGTCACAGCAGGTAATGCATGTCCTATGAATGATGGTGCTTCTGCCGTGATGGTGATGAGTTTAGAAGAAGCGGAAAAACGCGGCTTAGAACCTTTAGCGAGAATTGTTGGGGCAGCAACTACTGGCTTGAACCCAGAGATAATGGGAGTCGGTCCGATAGAAGCGGTTAAAAAAGTTTTGGCGCAGACAAACATGTCTATTGAAGATATTGATCTAGTTGAATTAAATGAAGCTTTCGCAGCTCAAGTGATTCCATGTGTTAATGAACTCAATATTCCGATAGAGAAACTTAATATCAATGGTGGTGCGATTGCTTTAGGACATCCGTTTGGATCTACGGGTGCTCGTATCATGACAACTTTAATTCATAATCTGCAAGATACTGATCAAAAATTTGGTCTTGAAACAATGTGTGTAGGTGGCGGTCAAGGAATGGCCGTCATAATCGAACGCCTCTGAGAAAGGGTCCGTCCTCTGAGTCTTGTCTAATCTTGTATTGGTGCAATTTTATGCAAGATTCAAAGGACGGACCCTTTCTCAAAAGAGGGATGGCTGGAATACCTTTTGTGTAGTTTGGAGTGTCGTACCCTCGGTTTCGGTGGTTTGTACCTTTTGGAGGGTCAGTCCTCCGGGAGGGGTGAGATTTACTTTTTCTCTGGCGCAGGCTTTTTCTAGAGCGTGTGAAGTTTTTGCGTTACAGAATTCTCTCACAAGAGTCAACCAAATTCCGACGAATTCAGGACCATGCGCTGCAATATCATTTCGATATCCGATTCCATAATGAGCAAGTTCATGTAATACATAAGTCGCGTATCTATATGCTTTGGGAAAGGCGATCTCTATTCGGCCATCTTCATGCCAAAGAACATGAGCTGTTCTAGCGCCTCTACCTGGTTTTAACTTTGGCACGACCCATTTACGTGAGTCAGGAAAGATTGTTTGCCACAAAGCAGAATTAACTACATTATCTGCAAAATAAAAGACGTCATCCATATGAGGAAGCGGTGTTCCTAAAACTCCGGAATTCGCACGATAAACGCGAATCCGCTGAGAGTCCCTCACACGACGTAAACTTTTATCCATGACAGGACAGCTTATGATCATTCGCCATGGATTTAGTACATGGAACGAGAAAAATTTATTCACAGGATGGGTAGATGTCCCCCTATCTGAAATAGGAGTCGAAGAAGCCAAAAGAGCAGGCAAAGTATTGAAAGACAATGGCTTTAATCCTGACGTTGTTTATACTTCGGTACTAAAGCGAGCAATCGATACTGCAGATCTGGCGATGACTGAAATGGGGTTAACTGAAATACCAACAATCAGATCTTGGCGACTCAATGAAAGGCACTACGGAGCGTTAACAGGTTTAGACAAAAAAGAAACAGTAAAAAACTTTGGTGAAGAACAAGTACTTCTTTGGCGAAGGAGTTTTGACGTTCCTCCACCGGCAGTAGATGAAGATTCTCAATATAATTCGCGAAATGACTCTCTTTATAGCGACGTGCCGTGCAACGTTATTCCGATGTCTGAATGTCTAAAAGATGTATGTGAAAGAGTAATGCCATATTTTGAAGAAGAGATAGCACCAAAGCTTTTGGAAGGTAAAAACGTGATGGTAGTAGCCCATGGGAATTCGTTACGTGCTCTAATTAAAACACTCGAAAATATTGCTGATAACGAAATCGCAAATTTTGAACTTCCGACAGCAACACCGAGACTTTATGAATTTGATTCACAATTCAAAGTTACTTCAGCAAAGTACATTGAAGACGAACAAGAAGTGCTCAATAGGGCAATGGCGGTCAAGAATCAGACAAAGTAGCACTTGGGGTAGTTTTAAAACCCAAATCAGCATTTTGCTTGATTTTATATACGATTTATACCCAAATTTAGATAAATTAGGTATTAGTATTTCCGGTAAATATACGATAATTCTCTATATAAGAATTACTAGGAAGGTCACAAAGTGCAAGGCCCAGGAACAAACATCGTAGGTACTAGTTCACCTCAGGCAATACAGAGGTG
>CAZLQP010000021.1:0-26776 GCA_964561855.1 uncultured Burkholderiales bacterium
CCATTTAAAAGTTTCTTAGCTTCTTCCATTGAACTAACAAGAATTTCTTCACCAGCTCGATCAAAGAGAACCGCCTGGAGCGGAGACGAGACTTCCGGAGATGCATATTCAGGGTGTGCATGATCTACGTAATACCTTGCACCATTCGTGAGCATCGAATTAACAAGATTTGTATCGGGAAAAATTGGAGCATCTGTCATCCCGCCAATTCGTGCGTCGTTTGCCGGCATTTCATCAGTAAAGTCGAATTCAGTTCTTTTCCCATGAAGATATGCATTAATTAAAAGTGCAGAAGAGTTCATGGGATTGGAATACTGGGGATCGGTATTTTTTGCTATTACACCGTACTCAGTTTCAATACCGATTATTTTTTCAATAGCCACTCTACAACTTTAGCGCGAAAATATCTCTCTATTTGCTAATATCGAATCTAAATTCAATACATTTCCTGATTTATTACTGAATCGACCGTAGCCTCGCATATTAGCTACAAAATTCTCAACCAATTCATTTACATCTTCTGGACGACCAGCAAATGGATTTTCTATTCTTATTTCTGCAACGTTCTTCATCCTTCTGAACTCAGCTTTATCCCAATCCATAGAAAGAGCGATAGAGTCACCATAAGTCTCATTCAAACGATATAACTCCTCTAAGATCATGTTGCGTGCTGCTGCTCTTGGTGTACTAAATGTTTTAGGAATAAATTCCTCCCAATCAAGAAAAGGCTCTTGCATAGATTCAAAAAGACTATGTGCAGGTTCAAAACAAACCGATTCTGCTAACAGCCATATTTCACTTTTGAGTAACCGAGAGTGTAAAGGTAGATTTTTTCGATCTCGTAGCGCTTTAACGAATTGATATTTCTTCGCCCATTCAAATTCACCTGCAATTAAGTCGAAGTTTTGGCTTTCGATAAATTGCCTAAGAAGGTCGAGTTTTCGCTGCCATAGATCAAACAGCATTGTAACTTCTTCATCGCTCGAAAAAATACTAAAAAATTCCTGTTGAGAACATTGTGTTACATACTCTTGTGATCGTTCTAAAAGATTCTGCTGATATTCAACAGCCTTCGCGAAAACATCATCATACGCATCTAAATTCATTTCATTCAATTGTCGCTTAATCTCAAACCAGCAAATGTCGGTCTCTGGTAAACATCTTATTTCTGCAAGTCGTAGCGCTAGAGCTGTAATCCCTGTTTGAAGAAAAATGCCTTGGGCAGAAAATATTTGATCTGAAGATATAATCTGAATTCGTGTCCCAAAACTGCTGTGAGTATCACTCTTAATTTCTGCAAAGCCTCGGTTATTGGTTGATGAATCAGATACAGTTTTTTCGATCCAAGAAAGTCTTGGCGAAATACACAATCGCCCAAACTGGTCAACCCCGCCAGTGCCAGTTAGTACTATACGACTTACAAGATGTGGTAAAAGAGATGGAACCATCTCAATTTGTGCATTGTAAGGTGCACATAATGCGAGATAATTTTCATGGAATGCAACTGTAGATGTGGTACTGCATGATTCATTGTAGGCTCGAAGGTTATTGTGTTTACCAAGAAATTCTTTAATCTTTAATCTATACAACGCGATCCGACTGGCTAGCTCTAAGGGACTTGAACATTCGACCGTAGCAACCTCTAAATTTTTTTGTTAATCAACGTATATCCTTCCGTTGTCAACAAAACTGTCGCAATCACTAAAATTAGCCGCGACTTTAAACTTCGATTTAATGAAATCTCTTGTGAATTTCGTAAGGTCCGATCCGGTAAGCTGAATCAGCCCCCCATTTTGATAGCCTGCCTGAAGTCTGAACCCTTGACTATTTGCAACACGATAAATTGGGATTTCTTGTTCAATGCCCATTACTGCCGGCAAAGTTCGATCAGCTCTTAAATTCCATCCATAGCCCATGATTATCCTTGAAATTCCTAATTAATAACTTTCCTTAGTTGAGCTATCGTGCTTCTTACTTGTTCTGTTGATGTACCACCAGCTGTATTTCGTCTTTCAATCGAAGCTCGCATGTTATCAATCATTGATGATTTGAAAACTTCCTTTGCTGCTGCGCCAATAAGATCATCAGAGACTAAAAAGTCACATAATGCAGTCGAACTCAGACCATTTTCAACAGCTTTACGAATACATACTGCAACAGCTTTGTAGGCAATTCTAAAAGGAGTACCTTGGCTAACCATTGTTTCGGCAATATCTGTTGCTAACAATAGCGGCTCGTTGACTACAGCCTCAGATAGACGCTCATCGTTAAAGACAGTTGTGGAGATCATTGCCTCTAATGCTATTAAGGAAAGTTCGGTATCTCTAAGGGCAGAAAATAGAGCTTCTTTGTCGACTTGAAGATCATGATTGTAACCGAAGATTTGGGATTTTGTAGCAGACATGACCGCTGTTAAAGAACCAATAGTAAGACCAGCTTTACCTCTCACCAGTTCCGCAATATCGGGATTCTTTTTCTGAGGCATCATAGAAGATCCAGAGGAGAATTGATCATCCAGCGTCGCATATCCACATTCAGTGGAACTCATCCATACTAAGTCTTCACCAATGCAACTCAGATTAACCATTATTTGAGAACATGCGAAAAGAGTCTCTGCAATGTAGTCTCTTGTAGAGACTGCGAAAATTGAATTATTCGATACAGAACTACAATTTAATTCTTTCGAGATAAATTCGGGATCCAGATCAAGCGTTGAGCCTGCAAGTGCACCCGAACCTAATACACATACGTTGGCACGATCATACGCTTCTTGAACTCGTTGTAAATCGTTATGTAATCGAACAGCATGCGAAACTATCCAGTGCGAAAGCAATATTGGTTGGGCATGCTGTAAATGCGTTTTTCCAGGCATAACAGTGCCGATATTATTTTCTGCAAGATCCAGTAATGTTCCGATCATCTTTTTTAGATATTGCGATAGTCGATCCAAACCGTCTCTCACATAGAGGCGACCACTCATCTGAGCTAAATCGTTACGGCTTCTCCCCGTATGCAATGCTTTACCGCTATCACCCGCTAACTCAGTAATTCTTCTTTCTATTGCGGTGTGAACGTCTTCATCCGTAGGGACAATGCTAGCTTTAAATTCCCCTGATTTGATTTCATGATCAATAACATCAAAGGCATCCAAAATCGCTCTTAATGTATCTGCATCTATAATCGCTTGCTTTTCTAACATTTTCGCATGTGCCCTAGAAACTTGAACGTCGTAAGGGGCGAGCACTATATCGAAACTGATCGAATCAACATATGCACTAAATATCTCTGAAGATGCGACGCTCATGCGTCCATCCCATAATCGCGATGGTGAGTTCTTATCGCTAAATTCATTTGTCTCAATCATTGCATTACATTCTAGTCTTCTGGACAAAACTTTACATATGCTGCCTATAATTGTAGGTATGACAAAAATATTGAACTCTTTACCAAGCACTGAAAAAGTTGGAATCGCTTTTAGCGGTGGACTAGATACTATGTGCGCAATTGCATGGATGAAAGAGAAAAATGCTATTCCTTGCGCTTATACGGCTGATCTCGGTCAGCCAGATGAGACCAATGTTGATGATATACCTATTAGAGCTAAAGAATGCGGAGCAGAGATCGCCCGTGTTGTTGATTGTAAAATGGAACTTTCTAACCATGGAATCATAGCTATTCAAACTGGTGCATTCCACGTTAAAACAGCAGGCAAAACATATTTCAATACTACCCCGCTAGGTCGAGTTGTAACAGGAACCATGCTTGTAAGAGCGATGAAAGAAGACAATGTCAATGTTTGGGGCGATGGTTCAACTTATAAAGGTAACGACATCGAACGTTTCTACCGATATGGTCTTATGGAAAATCCAAATCTCAAAGTTTACAAACCTTGGCTTGATGAAACTTTTGTAAATGAACTCGGAGGTCGACAGGAGATGTCTGAGTTTTTAGCAGCCAAAGGAATTGAGTATAAAATGAGTGCTGAAAAAGCATACTCAACTGACTCGAACATGTTGGGCGCGACTCACGAAGCAAAAGACTTAGAGTTTTTGAACACGACCATGAAAATCGTAAGTCCGATTATGGGTGTAGCTTTTTGGGATCAATCAATCGAAATTGCACCTGAAGAAGTAACAATAACTTTCTCAAAGGGTGTCCCTGTCGAAATAAATGGCAAGACACTTCAAACTTCTGTAGATGCAATCTTTTATGCCAATGAGATTGGCGGACGACACGGACTCGGAATGTCGGACCAGATCGAAAACCGAATAATTGAAGCAAAATCACGCGGCATCTACGAAGCACCAGGTATGGCATTACTAAATATCGCTTACGAGCGATTAGTCACTGCAATTTTCAATGAAGAAGTAATCGAGCAATATCGAAACATAGGGCATAAATTGGGAAGATATCTATACGAAGGAAGATGGTTTGATCCTCAAGCTCAAATATTAAGATCAGGTCTTAAAGACATCATGGCTAATTACGTTGATGGAACGGTTACTCTTGAATTGCGACGAGGAGACGACTATTCAATTTTAGATACCAAATCTGGCCATGCTACATATGCTCCTGAAGATCTTTCTATGGAAAAGGTTGCAGATGCTGCATTTACCCAAAATGACAGGATTGGGCAGTTAACTTTGAAAAATCTTTCAATTTCAGATGCTACCCAATATTTGGAGAACATTGCCAATGAGCAGGGCTTTCATCCTTTAGATGAACGGCCCTAAAGTGCCTTTGAGCCTAAAATTCAGAAACGGACAAAAGGTATTGTATTGCTCGAGCCAGCAAGGTAAAGTATCTTTATGGCAATTTTTCAAAGTATAAAAAAGACACGAGCAAGAAATCGACTTGTGAAATGTTTGAAGAGAAACGATCCAAAGTTTGTTATTGAAAACTTCAAGTGTTTTAAATCTCTTGATGAAAATGAAGTGGCACAATCATTAATTGCTAACGGTCACTCAAGATATGTAATACAAAACCTTCAATGCTTTTGCAGTCTAAATAAAATTTCACTTAAAGATTTAGAAAATGCTGGATATACTGCGGTAGATATTGCACAAGCACGAATGAACCCAATTGCAGATATTGAAATAGTTCTTGAAGACGAATCAAAATCTGAAACAGAAACCGAAGTCAAACAAGACATAAAGTTATAGCTTCCAAATTAGAGATACTGTCCTGTAGTAACTCTCTCTATTTCTTTTCCACCCCGAGTATCTTCACCCTGTTTTATCAGTGTACGAACATAAACAATACGTTCACCTTTTTTACCAGAGATCTTCGCCCAATCATCTGGGTTCGTAGTATTAGGTAAGTCTTCTTGTTCTCTAAATTCTTGCAAGATAGAATCTATCAAGTCTTGAGTACAAATACCTTTAGGTCCATCAGCAATAATCCGTTTAACAGACAATTTTTTAGCTCGCCGAACTATATTTTCGATCATTGCACCTGAAGAGAAATCTCTGAAATGCAAAGTTTCCTTTTCGCCATTTTGATAGGTAACTTCTAAGAATTGCGTATTTTCACTCTCTTCATACATCACATCAACAGCTTTAGAAATCATTGCAGCTACTGCTTTTTCTTTGCTACCATCAAACTTTTTAACTTCGTCTTCAGCAATAGGAAGATCTGCAACTAAATACCGGCTAAATATTTCTTTTGCAGCATCTTCATTCGGACGTTCAATCTTAATCTTCACATCTAATCGTCCAGGCCTTAAAATCGCAGGATCTATAAGGTCCTCTCGGTTTGATGCACCTATCACGATTACATTTTGCAGTGTTTCCACACCATCTAGCTCTGCTAGAAGCTGAGGAACGATAGTTGATTCCATGTCAGATGAGATACCAGTACCGCGCGTTCTAAACAACGAGTCCATTTCGTCAAAGAAGACAACTACAGGAACACCTTCTTCTGCTTTTTCTCTTGCACGTTCAAAAATCAACCTTATTTGTCTTTCAGTCTCACCAACGTATTTATTCAAAAGCTCAGGACCTTTGACATTTAAAAAGTACGATGTCTTTTTTGCCTCTCCTGTTTTTTCAGCAACTCGTCGTGCTAAAGAATTTGCTACAGCTTTCGCGATTAATGTTTTACCGCAACCAGGAGGTCCGTACAACAAGATACCTTTTGGCGCTTCAAGATCATGTTCTTTGAACAAATCGCCATGCATGTAAGGAAGTTCTACAGCATCGTGTATCATTTCAATTTGAGAGTCCAAACCACCAATATCTTCGTATCCAATATCGGGCACTTCCTCTAAAACCAACTGTTCAACCTCAGGACGTGCAATTCTCTCAATCAAAAGTCCTGATCGATTGTCCAAGAGAAGATGCTCACCTATACGCATCTTTACGCCAACAAGATATTCTGCAAGTTCGCAAACACGTTCTTCGTCCCCTCGCCCTGTAACTAGAGCTCGTTTCCCGTCCTCCATTACTTCTCTTAGAACAACAAGTTCACCTTGTTTGTCTCCAGGACGTACATCAATAACATTAAGTGAGTCATTAAGAACAACTTCATCGCCTCTGTTTATCTCGTCGGCGTCAATTTCAGGATGAATCGCTACTCTCATCTTTCGTCCAGCAGTAAAAATATCTACTGTGTCATCGTCATTCTTAGAGAGAAATGTTCCATAAGCTGCTGGAGGTAATGTAAGTTTTTCTACCTCTTCTCTCAACGCACCAATGTGTTCTCGAGCTTCTCGTAGAGTTGCACTTAACCTTTCATTTCTTCGCGTAGTTTCAGATAGTTGTGCTTTAAGATCAATTAGCTTTTCTTCAAGAGTTCTTATTCTTTTAGGTGAATCAACGAGTTTTCTCTGCAGAATTTCAATTTCATTCTTCAACGATTCGATTGACAGATCATTATCATCTGATTTTTTGTGAAGATTTTCGTTTTCGTTTTCCATCATAATCCTTGAGAGCTGTTGTACCTTTAGGTTAATACGGCATCGACGCGAATATGGGGAATCTTTAGCTTTTGTCACACTATGTATTGCTTGGGTTTAACATCTGACTCTGATACGATATAGGCTAGAACTACGTAAAGTAAGCCCAAGCGAAAGGCAAAAAAATGAAGGTATGGATTGACCAAGATCTCTGCACAGGAGACGGCCTTTGTGAAGAGATATCTCCAAATGTTTTTACACTTTTAGATGATGGTCTTGCTTACGTAAAAGAAGGCGACAAAGTTTTCAATCCTGGAGGACCTAGCGGTTTAGCTAACTTCGCTGAAGAAGAACTCGAAGGCGTTATTGAGTCTGCTGAAGAATGCCCAGGAGAATGCATCTTCATTGAGCCTTAAGGCAAATATCTAGCTGAAGTTAAAAAACCAGTGTGTGCAACCATTCGGTGATCTGGTCGGACAGCCTGTCCCTCGATATGCCATCCTCTAAGTAAAGTTTCAAAAGTTTGTGCCATAGAAAAATTTGATTCTTCTAGTTTTTCTCTAAATTTTACAGCTTGAGTAATGCTCGGTACATAACTAATAATCATTCCACCAGGAACTAGAGATTTCTCTGCATGTTCAACAACTTGCCACGGCTCTGGAAGGTCTAAAACTATTCGGTCGAGATTTTCTTCTTCTATTCCTTCATAAATATCTTTAACTTTCACTTCCCAATTTCGGACATCACCCATAAACCTATGAACATTTCTTTGAGCTTTTTGAACAAAGTCTTCTCTTATGTCATAGCCAATCAATTTTCCATTTTTACCGATTGCTCTTAATAATGAAATACTTAGCGATCCAGAACCAACACCTGATTCTAAGACTCTTGCTCCTGGAAAAATATCGGCAAATGTAATAATGGTACCGTGATCCTTGGGATAGATGATCTGTGCACCTCGCGGCATCTTGACCACGTAATCAGATAATGTAGGTGCGATTGCAGTAAATACTCTCCCCTTCGTCGTTGTCACTTTAATTCCCGGGTTTTGATCAATTATATGATTGTGTGACAGAACTCCAGCATGACAATGAAATTCACCATCTTCCTCGAGAGTAAACATATATCTTCGGTACTTATTATCCACTATCAAGACTAAGTCGCCCTTTGCAAAACTCATTGCACTACTTTCTTGCATCTTTTACAATCACTCTGTATTCACCGGGTTCAAGATCATACTGTGCAAAGGTTTCTGGAGCGGGTTTCGAGAACAGATATCGAATTATCTTTAGAATGACTAGAACTATGAATATGGCTTTGTAAAGCAGCGAACCTTGCCTAAAGCCTTTTTTGTAGAACTTACTCAATGCAGCTGTTGTCAATAATTTCATTCGATATAACTTATTTAATCTTTGTAAAAGACACAACGGTTTTTGGTCGAAGTGCTCTTCGTCTACCACTAGAAAAAGCAATCAATGCAATGGCTGCAATTGAGATTACTGCAACTATCTTTAACTTACTCGTAGCTTCATTTTTTGTTTCAGTAATCGCTGTTTCTAATTCATGAATCTTTGCTACAACTTCGTCGCGAGTCGGCGCATCTTTTACTTTTTCAACTGCTGGCATAGTTACCTACTTTTCGCCTATAAGTGTTTTTCTCGAAATAACTGAGAACAATATTCCTGTGATAGCAATATTTACAATCACTAAAATAAGGTACGGGACGAAAGAAAATGTGTCTTCGAAGGGTTCAAGCGTTTGTAAGAGCCTCAATAAACCTAGATTTAGCAACAATAGTCCTAATGACATGAAAACTGATCCTGCTATTCCAAATCCTAGATACTTTCCGAGCCGTTTCAGTGGCACAAGTGTTTGAGATTTTACATACTCAATGACAAGCTCAATAAGCTCAGTTGTCATTTTGGGTATATTGTTTTCATTTGTCATTGTTTACATCCTAGCTAATAAGCTTACTTCGGCAAAAAATGAGTGAATTAAAGTTCTAAATTGCGAATGGTGGGAAATTCCGCAAGCGGCCTAACTGCTTCTTGCTGAAGGGAAAACCCTTGATCTTGGGTAAAAGAGCCATTGGCAATGAATGAGAATAATATCGAATCTGAAATTTCACCACTAAGCGCAGTAACCCCATTAAGTGTTCCGGTCTTGGCTTCCAGGGTTTGTTCTAACGAATTAAATCTTTCGTTTAGCGTGCCTCGTTCGCCTGCTACTGCTGCTAATTGCGTTACGTCTATACCCGATTCGATGAAGAATGTCTTAATGACATTGTTGACAACGCTACAACTAATTTTTGCATTTCTTGTATATCCAGAAGCATTAGCAAATGTGAAAGTATTTGACTCCGTTTTCAGTAAGCCATTTATTACTTCATGAACATAATCTGATCGAGTATCAAGAGTTACTTCCGAGTACTTAGTTCTCGTAGCTGCTGCTAATAACTGCTCTGCATAGACATTATTGCTAGTTGAGAGCATATCGGTGACCAAATTAATCATTGAAGCACTTTGAGTTGAAGCTATAACATTTGTTTCACTTTCAGGAATGGAGCCGTAGCTTATTTCCCCAACTTCAATACCTCTATTAATGAGAACTGCTTTTAGCAACTCAGCACTATAAACATCAGCATTTTCAGCCAAGACATTATTTTCGAATCCTTCATCAACGTTCAAGGCTGCCAATTGACCGACAAAACTTCTGTCACTACTCCATCCTGATTCAACAGCAGGTATTTTAAACCAAGATGTTTCTATTTCTAGATTACCAATGAATCTAACACCTGATCGATATATATTTTCAGCTAAATCAGAAAAAGTACGTGCCGATTCGGGCGTTAAGAAGCTGGGTCTTCTCGGAACGTCTCCTAGCGTAGAAACAAAACTTGGATCACCGGTAGTTCGCAACCAGGCTTTTGTTAATCTTGGAGTGTTCGCTGATGCGATCAATTCAGTATTAAGTCTGCTTTGTGGATCGAAGGTTTCTAGGACGACGACTGCTGTTATGTACTTCATAACTGATGCTGGAATTAGTTGGGTTTCTGCATTGACCGAGATAATTGGAACTGGGTTGTAATTTTCTTCTTGAATCCCAAAAGCCTCAACGCAAAACTGTTGTCCTCGAAATTTTTCGAATTCCTTATTCAAGATAGACATTGAAATATTGGTTGCAATTGCATCGGAAAATCTATTTTTATCACTTATTGGTGAAAAATCTTCAGATACTGATACGGAATTCGTTTGAGTAAACGGATCTTCTAGCCACCACACTTGATATGCGTTAAAAAATAGAACAACAGCTGTAATCAAAAACCCAAAAAACAAGCTAATTCGAAATTTCACCCTCATATTCTTACAGAAAATTCTGGAGATATCGCCACCAAAGTCACATTTTTACAATAAACTTTCAATCATGCTCACTTTCGTGCCGAAAGCCTAATTCATGATATCTGTAGTACTTCCGGCATTCAATGAATCGTCTATGTTGAAAAGCACTGTTTCGACGATTCACGATTTACTTATAAAGAGAAACGAAGATTTTGAAATCATTATTGTTGAGAATGGATCAACCGACGATACTGGGGAAATAGCAAAGAAACTCGTCAAGACCCTAGATCACGTAAAGTCTTTTCATGAGAGTGAAGCTAACTATGGAAGAGCATTAAAACGTGGTTTTAACGAGTCAACTGGTGACATCGTGATAAATTTTGATGTTGATTTTTATGATTTCGACTTTCTAGAACGTGCAGTTGCCAAAATTCGTGAAACTAAACAAAATCGACCGTCCATCATCGTCGGATCTAAGCGCAATGTAGACTCCAACGACGAAAGACCGTTTTTGAGAAAATTGGCTACAAATGTTTTCTCGAAAGCTCTCAAAGTTCTTTTTGGACTGAAAGTATCTGATACCCATGGAATAAAAGCTATACATAGATCAAGTGTCGAACCTATAGTCAATGAGTGCGTATTTGAGCAGGATCTTTTCGATACTGAACTAATTCTCAAGAGTGAAAGAGCAAAACTAGTTGTTAGTGAAATAGCTGTTAATGTAAAAGAAGAGAGACCCGCAAGATCAAAATTGCTTTCTAGAATACCTAGAACGCTAAAAGGCCTATTTATTCTTAGATTAAATCTACTTAGAGAGAGCACCTTTCGACGTAAGAGCGCATAACATGCAAAAATACCTGTGTGAAATTCGTATCTGGTCTATATATTGATAATGTTAACTTTAGAAAAGACGAAAGTGGCTCCACCAAGATAGATATCGATGGAGCATTCTTTTCTTTTAAGCCCCAAAGCTATCCGATTCTCTTCAATCCTCATCTGGTCCTATTGATTAATGCCGTCGACTCCGAAATATCAAACGACACTTTGGTAGTCGAGTTTAAAAAAGGAGAGGAAGTCGTTGCTAGAAATGTACAACCTTGTCCAATTGAAATCGGTAAATTTGGATACAGACTTGTTAAACCTGAAATAGAATTTACTGAACCAGGTACCATTACAGCATTTTGCACATTGACTCAATCGAACGAAACAATTGAAGTCCCTCTGACTGCAACACAATAGTTTCACAATTAAGGAGAAAGAATGGCCCTCCCAAATGAAAGTACAGACATAGAAGCTAAGTGTGTCAATACTATACGCGCTTTAAGTATGGACGCTGTCCAAAAGGCGAACTCTGGTCATCCAGGAACTCCGATGGCATTGGCTCCATTGGCGCATGTTCTTTACACGCGAATATTACGACATGATCCCACTAATCCAACTTGGTATAACCGAGATCGTTTAATCCTTAGTGCTGGTCACGCATCAATGTTGTTATATTCAACTTTGCATTTGACGGGATATGATATTTCTCTCGATGACATTAAGGAATTTAGACAATACAATTCAAAGACACCTGGACATCCAGAAGTTCATCACACTCCAGGCATAGAAGTTACAACAGGGCCATTGGGTCAAGGATTCGCTAACGCAGTAGGTATGGCAATAGCTGAAGAGCACCTCCGCGAAAAGCTGGGCTCAGAATATGTTGATCACAATATTTTTGTCATCTGTTCTGACGGAGATTTAATGGAAGGAATTAGCTACGAGGCGGCCTCAATTGCAGGTCACAATAAACTATCCAAAATCGTAGCGATTTATGATGACAATAAAATAACTATCGATGGATCTACAGACCTTAGCTTTTCAGAAGATGTTGCAAGTAGATTTCGATCACAAGGATGGAACGTCATCGAAGCTGGCGAAATTGCTGAAGACTTAAATGCTCTTGAAAACGTTCTAAATCAAGCAAAGAATAATAACAATGCGCCAACGCTAATAGTTCTTCGTAGCCATATTGGATATCCTTCTCCAAAATTCACTGACACTTCAGCTGCACATGGAGCACCCTTAGGTGATGAAGAGATTGAAAAAACTAAAGAAATTATGGGAATCTCCAAGGAACCTTTCACTGTAGATGCTGATGTAACTGCCTTTTACAAAGCATTAATGGATCGCTATACTCAAGAAGCTATTGATTCCGCAAAGCGACTAGATGAACTCGCTACACAAGGAAGTGACGTTTCTCAATTGGCTTCTGACATCCTAAAGAAATCACCTGCTACCATCACTGCTCTCTCTAAAAATCCAATTAGTCAATATTTCAAATCAACATCCGGTGAAATAGAGCCACCCAAAATTGGCGACAAAATCGCGACTAGAGCTAGCTGTGCTCAAATATTGAGTTCCATTTGCCAAACTGCTGGGACACTTATCGGAGGTTCAGCAGACCTGACCGGTAATACTGGAACAAAAATATCCGATGCAGAAGTGTTTCATCCGGCTCAAAGACAAGGTAGGCAAATTCACTTTGGAATTAGAGAACATGCAATGGGTGCTAGCGCCGTCGCTATGGCCCTGAGCTATAATCTGCGTCCCTTTGTAGGTACTTTTTTCGTTTTTGCGGATTATATGAGACCTACGATTCGATTAGCAGCGTTAACGAAGGCTCCAGTTTTATTCGTATTTTCTCACGATTCCGTCGGAGTTGGAGAGGATGGTCCAACTCACCAGCCTATTGAACATCTCGCAGCCTTGAGAGCTATACCAGGCTTGAATGTTGTAAGGCCTGCAGATGGATTTGAAACAGCAGCGGCAATTGAACAACATCTCATTAATAGCGATTCTCCTACTGCATTAATATTGACTCGCCAAGCAATCCCAACACAAGAGGGTTCTGAAGAGTTCGCGCGTGAAGGAGTAGATAAGGGCGCATATATTGTTGCTGATGCACCCAATCCAGACATTGTGTTAGTCGGAACAGGCTCAGAAGTGCATCTTTGTGTTGAAGCTGCTGAGATTTTAGGCAAGCAAGAAAAACTCGTTAGAGTTGTATCAATGCCAAATATGAAAAGATTTTTATCGTTAAGTAAAGAAGAGAAACAAAAGATTCTTGGCAAAGATATTCCTGTTATCAGTGTTGAAGCTGGTTCTACTTTTGGTTGGGCTCAAGTAACGAACATTAATATTGGAATAAATGATTTTGGAACTTCGGCTCCAGGAGATGTTGTATTCGAAAAATATGGAATTACAGCTCAAGCCATTGTGGAACGAGCAATTAAGTTGAAATAACGAGGTAAAAATGCGCACATTGACACAATTAACTGATCGAATCCAATCACCTTGGTGCGATAATCTATCCAAATCTCTTATTGAATCTGGAGAGCTGCAATCTCTAATAGATTCGGGAATTCGTGGCGTGACATCGAATCCAACAATATTCGATCAGGCAATCTCAAATAGCGAAGATTATACCCAAGACCTTAAAGCTTGCAAAGAAAAAGGCATGTCTGCAGAAGAATCGTACTGGGAATTAGTATGCAACGACATTCGAAACGCAGCAGATATATTAAAGCCTACATACGAGGATTCCAATCATCGAGACGGTTATGTCAGCGTCGAAGTTTCTCCATTGATTGCGAGAAATACTGTTGAAACCATAGCGCAAGCTAACGAACTTTACGCTCGTATTTCCAGAGACAACGTCATGATTAAGATTCCTGCAACCTTGGAGGGTTTAGAAGCGATAACGGCTGTGTTGGCTAATTCTATACCCGTAAATGTGACATTAATATTTTCCCAAGAGAGATATGCTCAAGTAATAGATGCATATAAAAAGGGAATTGCCAATGTTACCGATGCGAATATTTCCGCCCTACCTCAAAGTGTTGCATCATTCTTCATTTCACGTCTAGACACCAAAGTCGACTCAGATCTTCCAGAGAATTCTCCCCTTCTAGGTAAAGCTGCCATTTCGAATGCTGCAATAGCATATGAGATGTTCATAAATGCTTTCGAGACCGATCAGCTAGCGAACGCACAAAGACCATTATGGGCAAGTACAGGTACTAAAAATCCAGAATATTCTGATGTTCTATATGTTGATGAACTAATTGCAAAACATAGTGTAAATACTCTTCCACAAAAAACAATCGACGCAATATTATCCAAAGAAGAAGATTTTCCTATTTTTGATTTAAATGAGAAGCTCAGTGAGCACAAAGAAAATTGGGAGCAAATTACAAGCTCTGTTGACATAAAAAAGATTATGTTAGATCTTGAAAATGAAGGTGTAAAAGCCTTCGAACAATCCTACGAATCGTGCCTATCAAGTATACAGATGCGTTTAGATAAGTTTTAGTCCTGTCTTCTAAACTATAGATCATGATAACCAAAGACGAAGCCTTTCGTCTCGCCAACTACAGCTTGACTGATCTCTCAAAAATTTCCTCTGATATCAGAGACAGTGCATACGGTTCTAAAATAACATATTCTCCTAAAGTATTTATTCCGCTAACGCAACTATGCCGTGATGTTTGTTCATATTGCACATTTGCCAAAAACTCTTCGCAAGTTCAAAAGCCGTATATGACTTTAGAAGATGTTTCAGAAGTTTGTATCAAAGGAATTAACAATAACTGTTCCGAAGCATTGTTTACTTTGGGAGAATCTCCTGAAACTCGCCATCTAATAGCTCAAGAATGGCTAACACAAAAAGGCTATCACTCAACTATTGACTACCTAGTCGAAGCTTCTGGTCTGGCCTTGAATGAATATGGTCTTCTACCCCACGTCAATCCTGGCGCGATATCAGATAAAGATTTACTCCGACTGAAAAAAGTTAGCGCATCTCAAGGGATGATGCTTGAAACCATAGCACTTCGTTTGTGTGAGCCAGGTGGCCCACATTTCGGATCTCCAGACAAGACTCCTGCAAGACGATTAGCAACCCTCGAAGCAGCCGGTAGATGCCGCGTTCCGTTCACAACTGGAATACTTGTTGGTATAGGAGAAACAAGGCATGAAAGAGTCGAAGCACTGCTTGCGATTCGAGAACTAAATGAGCGTTTCGGTCATATTCAAGAAGTGATAATCCAAAACTTTGTTCCAAAACACAATACAGCAATGGCATCTTCATTGGCATGTGAAAAACAAGAGCATCTGTGGTCTATAGCTGCTGCGAGAATAATTTTAGGAGATTCTACTCATATTCAAGCCCCACCTAATTTAGTAGATACTCCATTGGATTTAGTACAAGCGGGTGTCGACGACCTGGGTGGAATATCTCCAGTCACAAAGGATTTTGTGAATCCCGAGAAACCTTGGCCTCATTTGGATACCCTCAATAGTGCTCTTAATGAGATAGGCAAAGTGCTAGTTGCACGAGCTTCAATCTATCCCGAATTCATTGATAAGATCGGTTTTGTAGATGATAGTGTTGTCAGAATAGTCAAAAAGAAAGTGAACTCTAACGGCTACTTGTTAGCTGGGCCAAATGAACTTGATTTAGAGTCGCAACATGCTTTGGATAATATGCCTCAGGCCACTCGAAGCGTAAACTTGCCCTCAAGCATATTGGTTAAAAAGAAATAGGTGTTGGTGAACGATAGCAATAAGTTTGAAATAGTCGGTATTGGAAATGCAGTTGTAGATTTACTTTCCAATGTTGATGATAACTTTCTGATCAAGAACAGTCTCGAAAAGTCAACTATGACACTCGTAGAGAAAGACTATCAAAAAAGCCTGGTTGAACAGGTTGAAGGGCTTGAAAAAGTAGCAGGTGGCTCTGCTGCCAATAGTTTACGTACCATCGGAATGCTTGGTTTAAATTGTGGTTTTATAGGAGCAGTATCTGATGACGATGCAGGACTTTTTTTTCTCAAATCAATGCTTGAATCAAACGTCGAATTCCTATTGAAACCTATAAATTCTTCCGTTCCGACCGGAACTTGTGCGATTTTCGTAACACCAGATTCTGAAAGAACTATGCGAACTCATATGGGGGCATCGGACCTTATTTCTGATGACAATCTGGCATCCATTGAACCCTCAGTAATGTCGATGTTTTTTGTTGAAGGATATCAATTTGACACAAAGCAACATAAAGAAGCAATTAAATCTTTAGCTACAAAAGTAAAGAAAGCAGGAGGTAAAGTTGCTTTAACTGTAAGCGACGTTTTTTGCATCAAAGATCACCATGAGGACTTTTTAGATTTTTTAAACATCGTAGATATAGTTTTTTGTAATGAAAAAGAGTTCGAGTATTTATTTTCTACCAAAGTCACTCCATCAGTTGAAAAGCTAGTTGCTGAAGTTCGATCACATACCGATGCCCTATGTATTGTTACACGTTCAGAAAAAGGTGCGCTAGTGATTGATCACACAAACTTTATAGAAGTTAAAGCGGTAAAGGCAGACTCTCTCCGAGATGCGACAGGTGCGGGAGATCAATTTGCAGCAGGATTTTTATACGGATACTGTAAAGAATACTCATTTGAAGATTGCGCCAAATTCGGCGCAGAACTCGCAACAGCAGTTATTTCCAAAATCGGACCATTTCTTACTGAATCCGAAGTAGCTATAGCCAAAGATAGATGGCTGACAAGAATATGAACATCTAAATACCCTATTTTCAACTAGAGTATGAGCAACAATTCACGCTAAAGGATTAATTTATGGCCAAAATGCCTCGATACCGGATCGGTGACCCAAAAATAGATTTGATGATTCAAGAACTTGTCGAACTGGCTGGTGGAGAAAAATCAAACAACGATTTAATACAAGAAATCGTAACTTCCGCTTTGAGACTTGCTAGAGAATATGCAGAGAGAGGTGACCTCAAAATTGCTAATGCTGCGTTAAAAGAAATGCGCTATGCCTTCAGTATTTTTGAACCATATCGCGACCAGAGAAAAGCATCAATTTTTGGATCTGCTAGAACTGCAGTCGACCATCCACTTTATGAGCACACAAAAAATATGGCAGGTGAACTTGTTCGAAATGATTGGATGGTAATAACCGGCGCTGGGCCAGGAATTATGACTGCCGGCATTGAAGGTGCCGGAGCGGATATGGCTTTCGGTGTTGGAATCAAACTACCTTTCGAATCAGCAACAACACAATTTTTAACGGGCGATCAGAAACTAATCAACTTCAGATACTTTTTTACTCGCAAACTAATGTTTATGAAAGAAAGTAGCGGTTTTGTTTTAATGCCAGGCGGATTTGGGACTATGGATGAAGGCTTTGAACTACTAACCTTAGTTCAAACAGGTAAAATGATGTCCGTTCCTATAGTGTTTCTTGATGAACCCGGTGGAGACTACTGGAAGCGATGGGAGAATTTTGTTGTCGATGAACTTTTAAGAGACCGATATATTAATGAAGACGACATGGACCTTTTCAAAGTAACAAATTCGATCGAAGAAGCTTCAAAAGAACTCGTGGGTTTCTATTCTAACTATCACTCTCAAAGATTTGTTTCAGGCCTATTAGTATTAAGAATGCACAATAAACTTTCTGATACAGAACTTTCAGCACTCAACAAAGATTTCGCAGATATTGTGGAGTCAGGTGAAATAGAGAGATGCAAAGCTTCTAAAGACGAAATCGAGGACGAAGACAACATCGACCTTCATCGTATAAGGTTCCGTTTTGATAAGCGACATTGGGCACAAGTTCGAAGAATGATAGACAGAATAAATCAATCTGTATAATCAAACTCAGAATCTGTATTCATATTTTCAAGTATTTTTATCTCATGTAAAGCTTTATCTAAAGCCCTGGATATCTTTGCAGCTTGTCTCTCTAGTAACTTCGCATTGTCGTCTCGACGATAAACTGCATCCGAAAGCAGATTTAAACAATGATCTCTCACTTGTTCTCGAGCTTGCATGATTAGTGTTTGTGCTTCATCCATCAGTTAAAATCTACTAGCTAATTGCTCGGAAAGAAATAACTATGACTCTAAATAAGCGAGAATGGCTAGACATTGAAGATCCTAAAGATCATCAAAATACCTGGCAATTTGATCTGACATTCTTGAATTCAAACTGGTTCTGCAGCTTTGGATCTGGATGCAAAGGCATTGAAACGCTAGATAACCGTTATAACAATTTCGGATGCTGCAGCCACGGGGCACAATTTCATGATGTACAAGATCTGAATGATACTCTTGCTCGATCTACACAATTAGATGACACATATTGGCAATTGAAGAAACATGCGGACGAGGGTGGCATCTACATTAAAGATGAAGATGGTATCAATACACGAGTTATCGATGGCGCTTGCATTTTCTTCAATCGAGATAACTTTTCAACTGGACCAGGATGTGCCTTTCATTATTTTGCTCAGAACAACAATCTAGAACACATTGATGTCATGCCAATGGTCTGTTGGCAACTTCCCATAGCTCAGGAAATTAATGAGGATGAAAACGGCAATAGGATTACAAAGATTACGGAATTTACACGCGAATCTTGGGGAGATGGTGGAGAAGATTTTTCATGGTGGTGTACGGAAAGCACTGATAATTTTACAGCAGATAGCCCTGTTTATATCTCCATGAAGAATGAGCTAAAGGCTATTGTTGGCGAGAGTGTGTACAATGAGCTTAGCAAATACATTCAAAATGCAAATATACAAACAATGGTTCGGGCTCAGGCTTTATTACAAATCACAAAAAAAACATCCTAATTAGAGATACATACCAGGAGAGCTAACTTGAGCTGAATCCGCAATAGCTTGAACATCTCGTTCGCGCAATATTATGTACTCGTTGCCTGATATTTCTGCTTCGTAGCCAGATTCCGGGGCATAGAGTACTCTATCTTGTAGTTCAATATTTCTTGTATGTGGACCGACTGCAATGACTTCACCCCAAAGTAACCTCTTCTCACTATTGGCCGTAGCAGGAATAACTAAACCACCTTTGGTCGCTCTTTCGCCATTTTCGCTACTAGGAATTACTAGAATGCGATCCCCCATCATTCGCAGATCTACATTCTCTGGCTGATTTATTTTCGTTTTAGACATATACCTACAATATAGTTTGATTTCGCCACTTTTAACCAAGTCAAACTACGATATATGGTGTGCAAAGCGAAATACCTCTTGGGGCAGAACCACAGCAATCGTCTCTCAAACGAAGGCTTACTGCAGAACTAGTAGCATTGTGTAAACCTCGAGTAATTGAACTTTTGATTACTACTGCGCTGCCAGCAATGTTTTTAGCAGCCCGCGGAATTCCAGAATTGAGTCCGATAATAGGTGTGATGATCGGGGGATCTTTAGCAGCAGGCTCTGCGAATGCGATGAATTCAATAATAGAGAAAGATACCGATTCACGGATGCATCGAACTTCTCATAGGCCAATGCCAAATAATAGACTGGAAAAGAAATCTGCTTGGTTTTTTGCTATCGCAACACAGGCTGTCGCACTTAGTCTGATATTTTTTCTAGCTAACTGGGTTGCAGCATTGTACACGTTAGCGGCAACCTTAACCTATGTATTTATCTATACCATTTGGCTTAAACCAAGAACTGATCAAAATATAGTTATTGGAGGGGCTGCTGGGGCTTTTCCAGCAGTTATTGGATATAGCGCAATAACTGGTTATGCACCTTGGCAAGCGTGGGTGATGTTTACAATTATTTTTCTATGGACTCCAGCACATTTTTGGGCTCTAGCCGTATTTCATGAAAAGGACTATAAACTCGGCGGATTCCCGATGCTACCAATAACTCGGGGCTTAAAATCTGCCTCTAATTGGATCCTTTATTATACGATCGCAACAATTTTTGCTTCTTTAGTTTTAATTGCAGATCCTGATCTACGCATGATCTATCCAATAGTTTCGATTATCGCAGGTGTTTGGTTTTTATATGAAGCTATGATCCTATCGTTGAAACAACCAGAACTTCATCGTTCTAGGTATATGCGCTTTTTCCATATTTCCAATGCTTATTTAGCTTTGTTGTTTATTGCAATAGCCGTGGATGCAATGATTTAAATGAAAAAAAAGTATCTTATTTTCAGTCTCGTTGTCGTAGCGATTGCCGTTGCAATTTTTATAGCAGGATATTCATCTGTATTAAACAAAGATTCAACGACTATAAGGGCCGTAAAAGTAGACCAGAGCATCGACGACTACACAGCTAATTATATTGTTCAATCCAGCAACAAAAGCGAGCAACCTATAAAAGTCTATGAAATCTTTGCTTCATGGTGTATACCTTGTAGAGATAGTGTCCCGACAGTATTGGAATTTGCAAAAAATAATCCAAATGTTGATGTTGTTGGAATCGCATATAGAGATGTGGATTTCAAAATAGTAGAGTTCATGGAACAATACGGGGAGTTTCCGACGGTCTTAAAATCTAACGGTTCTGTTGAAAGTGCATTTGGTATTTCTAGCGTTCCACAAACTATATTCACTAAGAATAATAAAATCATCTACAGAGTTTTTGGCACCATCGACATGTCGACTTTAGAAGAGATTTTAAGACTCATCGAAACTGAATCTTCGAGCAGCCAATAATGGCCAAAAGATAGCTTGGATCACGATAGAAATAAATGCAAACACCGAAAATGATTCAATCGACGAAGAGTATCTCAATAATGTATGCAAAGCACCAGAGGGGCTTATAAGACTTAGTACTTCCAGTGAACTTGGCAATGACTCACTTCCAAAGCTAAGAGCTCCCAATCCAATCATTACTATGTACATTAAGTTCTGGAGACCTAAGTTTGCCTCAGCTCGCACTTGACCTGCGATCAAAAGAGCAATTCCAACAAACGCGCAAGAAGCAATCCAACAAAATATAAAAGCAGATATCCAATTGATCTGAGGTTCCCAGCCAAGAAGTATACCGACGATACTTAAAACAAGTAGCTGGAACAACTGTGCAATTAGAACTGAGAGAATCTTGGAATAGATCAATCCTCTACGACCCAAGGGGGTGGTACCCAGTCGAACAAGAACTCTAAATCTACGATCGAAACCTGTAGTAATTCCAATGCTAACCATTGCTGTTGCAATTACGGCTTGCATATAGGAAAAAGGCATAGCATTTTCTATTCCAGTAGAAGTATTCGAGAGAGCAACAAGGATTACGATTGGAACAATCAGATTTAAGACTAGGGCTTCTCCTCTTCGAGCTGTAATTTTGAGATCCGAAAATGCGAGTGCTGTTATCTTTTTCAATTTGTCGGTACCATATCTTGACTTTGATTAGTTAGTTCTATAAATATATCTTCGAGTTTCTTCGATTGAGATGTCATTGAGACCATTAAATTATTTGTTTCTTTACCAAATCTAGCTATGTCTAAAATAATCTGAGAATCAAGTACTTGATTTACCTGCATTTTGTTTTCAGAAAGTAATTCGTATTTGACATTCAAGAATCTTTCTAATTCTTTTGTATCGATTTCACTTCCGAATACAAATTCTGAATTTCCATGTTGCGACTTTGTAAGTTCGTCTAGATCGCCTTGCGCGATAACTTTTCCATTTGCGACAATAGCGATATCATCACACAAGAATTCAGCTTCATCCATATGGTGTGTAGTCAACACAACAGTGGTTCCCTTTTCTTTTAACTCTTGTATAATCTCCCAGGTTCGCCTTCGAGCGTTTGGATCCATACCAACAGTAGGTTCGTCTAAAAACACTAACTTTGGATTTGGAATTAATGCTAGCGCTAAAGAAAGAGATTGAGCTTGGCCACCCGAAAGCCTCCTAAGAGGGATGTCAACATCTTTTAAGTTAACAAGTTCAAGAAGCTCGTTAACATCTCGCGGATTCGAATAAAAAGCCGCATACAAGGCGAGCGCCTCTTTAGGTTTAATTCCTGGATTTATCCCGCCTTCTTGGAGCATTGCACCTATAGAATTTGCGATCTTTAGGAAATCCTTTTCCGGATTTACACCTAAAACTTTTACTTCACCATCGCTAGCTTTTTTTAATCCGAGCATAATTTCAATTGCCGTAGTTTTACCTGCACCATTTGGACCCAATAATCCAAAAATCGAATTCTCTTTCACTTTTAGAGAAAACATGTCTAATGCTTTTTTAGGACCGTAGTGTTTCGTTAATGATTGAGCTTCAATCACATAGTTCACAGCTCTCTCCAACAAACATACCTTGCTAGATACTCAGCAAACTCTTTGATATCGGTATCTATACTCAATGCTTCCAGTGCCATTAGAGACTGTTCATATAGTTCCTTGATCCTTGCTTCAACGCGATCCAGAGCTCCTGTTTCAACAATAACCTTTGCTATCTGTTCGATTTGCGTATCTGAAAGGTTCGGGTTTCCTCTTTTCTCCATAAGGAGCTTCTGCTCAGCAGTTGCCGATTCAATTGCTTCGGAAATCAACAACGTGAATTTTCCTTCGCGAATATCGTCACCAACAGGTTTACCTGTAATTGATTGATCACCAAAAACTCCGAGAATATCATCTCTAAGCTGGAAGGCTTCACCAAGGGGAGAACCGTATAAAGACCATGGCTTAATATCATGATTCGGATCAGCTAATAGATTTCCGAACTGTATTGGTCGTTCGATGGTGTATTTCCCAGATTTATATTGAGCAATGAGAGAAACTTGATCCTTAGTGATGTTTTCACGATAAACCGCATCTAAATCCATTTGTTGACCAGCAAAAAGCTCCACTTTTAACGTGTCATATAGTGACGTACATTCGCTGGAGAGATCTCTTACAAAACTATCTGCATAGGTAAAGGCAAAATCTCCAGCTAAAATTGCAACACTTTTTGAAAGGTGTTCTATATCTCCTTGATAATTAAGATCGCTGTAGTAATTTTCCAAGTATTTATGAAGTGTTGGCCTACCTCGGCGTGTATCTGCCTTGTCCATAAAATCATCATGAACAAGAGCAAAGGTATGAAGCATTTCTAAGGCACATCCTGCATTTATTATTTGAGGATCTATCCCGCTACCACCAGCGGCTCGGTAGCCCAAATAGCAAAAAATTGGACGTAAGCGCTTTCCCCCACCATCAAAGAATTCTTTCAATGCGTGAAGTGGAGGCACTATTCCCTCATCTATGCTTCCCCAATAATTTATTTGCTGTTCCAGAAAGTTCGAAAGTTCACGTTCAATGCCCTCGACATATTGAGAGACTTTCTGCTTTTCTACGCCCATTTTCATATCTGGCATGCAACTACGTTAGTCTCTATTTGTGGAAAAATATCAACCCAATAAGATAATTCAAGTTAGTATCGAAGCAAATGAAGATGAGTCTTTCTTTTACGACTCTGAGAGCTCAGCAATAGTCGGCGAATGCGAAGCACCTGCATGTGTATTGACTATGAATATGGAGGCATATCAGGCGATACTGGGCGGCATGAGTACCTGCGAAGAAGAAATACACAATTCCAACATTAAGATTTCCGGAGATGTCAATCTGTTAAGAGAAATTGGCAAAGCTTTCAGGGCTAGGCACGCCAGGGCTTAAGTCTTCTACTGTTTTCGACACAAAGTAACTGAAACGTCCATTGACGATCTCGGATTACCGTTGATAACTCCCTTTACCGGTGCGATATCTGAATAGTCCCTACCCCATCCAACTAAAACATGTTTTTCAGCTACCGAAGTATCATTTGTAGGATCTATTCCATACCAGTCACCTAACCATACTTCGCACCAAGCATGTGATTCACCTTGCACCGTTTCTCCGACGGCACCTTGGTCATCAGGGTATAAATATCCTGAAGCGTAACGAGCGGGAATTCCAGCTCCTCGTAAAATTGCTAAACCTAAATGAACGAAATCTTGGCATACTCCATGACGAGCTTTCATCACGTCAGATGCTGTTGTTCGAACGTGTGTTGCTCCAGGCGAGTATATGATATTTTCTCGAATCCAATTACCTAATGCATCAACTGCTTCTCCAGGCGTTCTATTTGATCTTATCTGTTCTATGACCTCCGCGTAATCGACGGATTTATCAACAAAATCCGTATACGCGAGATACTCACAGAATTTATCTTGGATCGTAGGTGAGCTTAATTTCTCCCATGAAATCGGCGATTTTGTGACATGAGGAGCACCCGAAGCAGTTTCTACCAGTGAATGGCCGCTTACTTCGAGAAATTCGTGTGCTTCTTCAATTGCGAATGAAGCAACACGTGTTCCCCAATAATCCTTGTAGCGATATATATTTGTTGAAGGATTGATAGTTAAATTGTGTTCTAAGGTGAACTGCCTCGGAGTATCTCGTGGCGTCATTCTTAGTTCGTTGTGTTGAGATCCAATAGGTTCTACGTATCGATAAACTGTATTGTGATCAATAGCGATTCTCCAAGACATTATTTTCTCCATTCAATAGCGTGTGCCTGTACAAAAAAGCTATTACTCATTGATTTGTCAACTGATCGCACACCGTTTTGCAATTCAGAAACTTCATCCAATAAGTTGTCGTGAATATCATTTATTGATGCGAATTCAATTTCTGCGCACATTCGTCCCAATGTAAATCTTGGGTCATTAATGTCACCATCCATTTCAGTTGAGCCCATCAGATATTGCGCAGAAGCTAGCGCTGTAGATGCGCTAGATAAGATGCTTCTAGGGAACTGAGAGTTTCTAAGCAGAAATTCAATAATGAGATGTGTATTATTCGGATCACGTTTCGTTCTCATAAACGCCTCGAAAGCGCCACAACTTCTCAACATAGTTAGCCAACCAGGGTTTTCAGTACTCATTGCACATCTGACAGCAACCATACGCGCAGTCATATCAACTCTCTCAATACATCGGCCAACATTGAGGAAATGATATCCTTCATCGCGTGTCATTGATTCATCAATGACACCATGAATTAGCATGCAACGGTTGCGTACCCATTGGAATAGTTCATGGCGTGATAGATTTTCTTTCTGTTCTAACTTTTGAGTGAGACCACCTGCTGTTGCATATATTGCTTCAAATAATTCACTAGGAATAGTATCTCTCACTCCTTTAGCATTTTCCGCCAACTGGTAAATTGAATCCGGAATGGAACCAGGAAAGTCATGATCAAATCCTATAAAAGCAACTGCATCTTCTATGTCTACTAATGTCGGTGCTTGATGCGAACCCATAACATTCACTAAGTGTTTAGCTAATCTAGAAGACTCTTTAGGATGGTTCTGCAGAAGATTATGGTAATGAACATCCAATAGACGAGCTGTGTAATCTGCTCGCTCTACAAAGCGACCGATCCAGTAACACGATTCTGCGATTCTTGATAACATTTCATTCACCCAATCTTATTGTTGTTGTTGATATTGTTGTTGTTCGGAAAATAACGAAGGAGAATTTTTCGTTTTAGGATCTTCTAATACCCAAGTGTCTTTACTTCCTCCACCTTGAGACGAATTAACCACTAAAGATCCCTTAGGTAAAGCAACGCGAGTTAATCCACCAGGAACTACCCACATTTTTTTGCCGTCATTGACGCAAAATGGTCTTAAATCAACATGTCGTGGAGAGATAGATTTGCCATCATATGTCGGTGATGTGGAAAGCTGCACTACGGGTTGTGCGATATATCCGCGAGGATTATTTTCAACAGCTACTTCAATATCGCGAAGTTCTTGTTCATTTGCATGCGGACCAATTACCAAACCGTATCCACCAGAAGCATCTACTGGCTTGAATACGAGTTCATCTTTACGATTCAACACATATTTTCGAACATCGGGATCATCCAATCTAAATGTTTGCACATTATTAATAACTGGCTTTTGTCCCAAGTAGTATTCGATAATGTCGGGAAGATATGAATATACAAGTTTGTCGTCAGCAACTCCGTTTCCTGGTGCATTAGCAATTGTTACGTTTCCGCTTCGCGCAGAATTTATTAATCCTGCAACACCGAGAATCGAACCTTGGATGAATTGCAAGGGATCAATAAAATCATCATCTACTCTTCGATAAATAACGTGAACTTGTTTTGTCTCTTGGGTGGTACGCATGTACACTTTGTTGTCATGGACCACAAGATCACGACCTTCTACAAGTTCAACTCCCATTTGTCTTGCTAAGAATGCATGTTCATAATAAGCGCTGTTGTGAACCCCCGGAGTCATTACTACAATCGTTGGATCATCAATTCCTTTAGGTGACGATGCAATTAGAGCATGTAGTAGCCTCTGAGGATATTCATGCACTGGCCGAATATTATTTTCAGCGAAAATTTCAGGGAAAACATGACTTGTTGCTGTGCGGTTTTCCATTACATAAGAGATACCTGATGGACAGCGAAGATTATCTTCCAATACTACAAACTCTCCGTCAGCATTACGAACTAGATCAACTCCAGCAACATGCACTCGGACTCCATTACTAGGAGAAAATCCATGAACTTGTCGATGGAAATGGCTAGATGTTGCAACTAATCTTCTAGGCACAATACCGTCTTCTAAGATATTTTGATCGTTATAAATGTCTTCTAGGAACATTTCAAGAGCTTTAACTCGTTGGATTACTCCAGCTTCAATTTTTTCCCATTCATTTGAAGTAATAATTCTTGGGA
>CAZLQP010000022.1:0-18108 GCA_964561855.1 uncultured Burkholderiales bacterium
CCCTCCAAAAGGTGCAAATTGCCGGAGTGAAAAGTCCCTTTTGGAGGGTCAGTCCTCCGGAAAAGCTGGGGAAATCAGTTGAAATCGTTGGTAAGAGTATTGATATAGGGTTTCAAACGTAATATTATGGTCATTACGTACGAAATAGGAGAATACATGGACGTAACGGGCATTGAAAGCCTTAGGCAAAGAATCATTGATGAAATCGCGGCAAGAGCACAAGCTGAATATGTGCGAGAGTTTCACGAAGGACCAATGCCGACAAATCCTGAGCGAATCAATGCTGCAGGAGAGCCAGTAAATTTTAAGCTTACAAAAGATGAGTCATGGATAGCTCAACAGCGCGCACTTGGAAATATAGTTACCGGTCAAGATGTATTAGCAAAACCCAAAGGTGGAATTGTCGAAATCGATGGACAAGTATTTGTTGATATTGCTAGTCGGCTTTATGACGATTTGCCAAGTGACCTTCAAGCGCTCAATCAAGCATCCGCAACAGTTGCTGCGGATCAGCTGATTTTGGCAGCGAAGGAAATCCACGATGCATGGGTCGTGAACAACGCATGGCAAGTTGCCGATGTATCTGGTAACGATCGAATATATAGTCTCAAAACAGCGGACCAAATCTACGCTTTCGTTTTAGCGCTACCTGACGAACAACGATTGGCATTACCTCTTTTCGTTCCGTTCGATGAATTGACTCCTCAAGAACAAAATAAAGACCTAGTGTTTATTGTTGAAGCAGCAGCTGTTATAGATCCAGATCCTTCTCGGACGATTCCTGATGAAGCGATTGATTCTGTTGCGAAAGCAATTGAAATAGCTTCTCAAGTTCACGATCAATGGGTTATGGCCAACTTGGAAAGGATTGCGAATATAACAGGTGATGGAGCACCACTTGAGCTAGAGGATGTAACTTCTGTTTATCAGTTCATATCAGGTCAGTCGGCTTATCTTAAACAACGACTTCAAGAATTTATGCCTTTCTCAGAACTTCCTCCAGAATCGCAAAGAAAGAGCTTGATGTTTGTGACTGAAGGTTCTAAAGCAATTGATTTGAACGCTATCGACGCAGCTTTATCTGTGAAAGCAGTTGAATCACCATATGGTAGATAAAAATCTAGATACTTAACATACGTTTAATATCGTCTTCCATTGACTTTGGTTTAGTGGCTGGAGCATAACGCTTTATAATCTCGCCATCCTTTGACACCAAAAACTTTGTGAAATTCCATTTGATATTGCGCCCAAAAAGTGAAGAGCTTTTCTTCTTGAGATGATCAAAAACCGGATGAGTGTTTTTACCATTAACATCGATTTTTTCACTCAGTTGAAATGTGACACCGAAATTAACTTTGCAAGCTTGCTCAACCGTTTCGTTAGATTCAGGTTCTTGGCCCGCAAATTGCGCACAAGGAAAACCTATAACAACTAAGCCTTGATCTTTATATTTCTGTTGAAGTTCTTCTAGTTCCTCAAACTGAGGAGCAAGTCCACACTTCGTTGCAGTATTAACAATCAGCAACACTTTATTTTGGTAATCGCTTAACAAAATTTCTTTGCCAGAAGGATCTTTAAAACTTAATTCGTGAATGATTGTCATAGTCATAGGTTATTACGGTTCAAATCTAAAGCCAGGACTAGAACAGGTCCGTCCTTTTCATCTTGCATTTTCTTGCATTGACGCAAGTTAGTACAAGAAGAAAAGGACGGACCTTTTCTAAGCGAGACGGGCAAAAGCTTCCGCGGCTTCAGTAAATCCTGCGACTACCAACAAGTCATCGCTACCTAAAACTGTATCGCCTGTTGCATAAGCATAAGTCTTATTGCCACTCTTTACACAAACAATGGAAACATTGTGAGTCTTATGAATATCAACTTCAGCTAGTTTTTTGCCAACCAACTCACTCGGCACAACAGTCTCAACTAATGCAAAATCATCATCAAGTTGAATCCAATCTAGAATACGGCCACCAACCATGTGCGCAACCTGATGTCCCATGTCGTGTTCAGGATACACAACATGGTGCGCACCTACTTGTTGCAAAATTCGGCCATGATGTTTCGATGTTGCTTTTGCCCAGATGACTTTTACACCAAGTTCGGATAAAGCAGCAGTAGCTAAAATACTTGCTTCTAAATCAGAGCTCACAGCAACAACAGCATGAGATACATCATCTAAACCGAGCTGAAGCAGTGCTTCGGTATTGGTGATATCAGCTTGGACCGCATGAGTAATTTTCGTTGCATAGTTAGCAACAGGTTCTTCATTTTCATCTATACCAAGAACATCATGTCCTAGTCTTGTTAACTCTGATGCTACAGCGCTTCCGAATCGTCCAAGACCTAGTACTGCAATAGAATCACCAGGTTTTGCTCTTGATGCAGCTTGCTGTTGAGGTCTTGGCAGTTTTTTAGATAATTTATCAGCCAATGATGATCCTTTCTTCGGGGTATCTGTATTGTCGATCTCGATCTCTTAAGACTAGTGCGGCGAATATTGTTGGAGGGCCAACACGGCCTATAAACATTAGGGCTGCAACAAAAACGCGTGCGGGCTCTTCAAGTCCGGGTGTAATGCCGTTGGATAAACCTACAGTACCAAGAGCTGAAACTACTTCGAAAATCACATCGTAAAATTCGAACTTGGTGATAGCCAAAAGGACCATAGTAGAAGAGATGGCTCCGCCTACTGCCAATAGCGCGACAGTCAGCGCTTGACGTTGCGCACTTGTTGGAACTCTTCGAGAAAAAACTGTGACGTCTTTTTCACCTCGAACTTCTGCCCACATAACCCAACCAAGCAAAGCGAAAGTAGTTATTTTGATTCCACCAGCTGTGGATGCACTACCTCCTCCGATAAACATCAAAATTGTTGTGAGCAGATGAGACGTGTCATTCATACCTGGAATGTCTATTGCATTAAATCCAGCAGTTCTAGAAGTTGCGCTTTGAAAATAGGCATTAACGAGTGAATCCCAAGTCGATAGATGGCCTAACGTTGCAGGATTTGTCCATTCAAACCATTTGTATCCGAATGCGCCGACAATAATTAAACCTAATGTCGTGGTGACGGTCATCTTTGCATGTAGATCCCATTTTTTAAATCTACGAGGATTCGCTAAAATCTGACGCCATACTGGGTAGCCAAGACCTCCAATTATTACACCAAATGAAATAGCGAAGAGAACGACCTCATCTGATTGAAAACGGACAAGGCTATCTGAATAAAGAGCGAAGCCTGCATTATTGAAAGCTGAAATGGAATGGAAAACTGCTAGGTATAATGCGCGTCCTGGTGATTCAGAATAGGTCAACCAGAATCTGAAAAATAAAATCACGACTATGACAGATTCTACAAATAGTGTCATTTTGGCAACGCCAATTACAAGCGTTTTAACATCACCAAGGCGAAGACTCCCGGTTTGGCTCGCAGCCAAAATGCGTTGTTTCAAACCAAGCTTCTTGCTCAGTATAATCAGTAAAAGAGAAGTTAAGGTCATGATTCCAAGACCACCGATTTGGATCAATCCCAAAATTACTGCTTCGCCGAAACCTGTCCAGTGAGTTGGAGTATCAACAACGACAAGGCCCGTAACACAAACCGCTGACACCGCTGTAAAAAGTGCCGTAGTAATAGACGTTGAACCTTCTTCAACTGTAGCGAAAGGCAACATCAGCAGCCCTGTTCCAATCGCGCTCATAAGTAAAAACGCAAGAACAATATATTGCGCAGGGTTTTTAGGAGTAACGCGTTTCATGTGCTAACAAGTATAAACGAGGTTTTGTAACGGTTCTGTTCTTTCCCGCGAAAAGGACGGACCCTCGTCCGCGAAAAGGACGGACCTTTTCTCCTAATCAACAAGTATTTCTAGTATTACTTCAACTCGGTCATCGATCGATATTTTTTCGCGTTTCCTCACGTCTGCTTTAATTGGCAAAATATAGGTTTCCAGCTGATTAGATGGAAAAATGGAAGTTGACCAAGAAGTTTCGCCTATTGTTGCTTCCACTTTTAGTGAACCAAAGCCCTTAGAGCTATCCGAAAACATTTCCTTAATATCTTCGCCCATTTCTTTAGGTAAGGATATAAAATGCCATGCTCCAGGACCTTCGGACTGCCATAGCCAGACCTTTTCTTTGAAGCGAAACTCTGGATTTAACATGACATCGATTCTATTAGAAACTGAACTAGCCTTAAAACATGGCTCCAAAAACTAAAACAGACGAAGAAAAATATAAGATACTAATTCGATTCAACAAAGTATTGGCGTTGTTGCACCTAGCCCAAGCAATTGCCATTGTTGCTATTAGTTCTGACGCTGCTTTTCAGGTAACACAAGCGTATCAGCGTTTTAATCCGCAGACTGAAGCGTTAGAGCCAGCAATTAGATCTTTATTTGAAATTCAGCTTGGTTATGGTGTGGCATTGTTCTTCTTTGTTTCGGCGATTGCACATTTCTATGTTGCTTTCATCCGTCCGAAAAAATACAAGGAAGACCTTGCAAAAGGAATCAACAAAGCGCGTTGGTGGGAATACTCGATCTCAGCATCGATCATGATGGTTGCAATTGCAATGTTATCTGGTGCTGAAGATTTCACGGCATTGATTATGATTTTCGCTTTGACTGCAATCATGAATCTAACTGGTCTAATTATGGAGACTCATAATTCTGGGAAGGAAAAACCAAACTGGTTGAGTTTTAATGTTGGTACATTTGCAGGAATCGTGCCATGGCTTGTGGTTGCAATATATTTCTGGGCCGCAGAAACTTCACCGACACTTGCTGATGGAACGCAAGGTTCGATCCCAACTTTTGTTTACATCATATTTGTGTCGATTTTCATTTTCTTCAATTGTTTTGCAATCAATATGATTTTGCAGTATAAAAAAGTAGGGAAGTGGGCAGACTATCTTTATGGCGAAAAGGTTTACATGGTTCTTAGTCTTGTTGCTAAATCACTTCTCGCCTGGCAGATCTATGCAGGTACCTTACAGCCCTAATCTGGGGGTCTGATCCCCCAAAGAGGACAAAAGTTACGAATAGTTAGAGCCTCAAATGGAAGCTCTAACTTATTCTAATTTTGATTCGCCTTTATCGATGTTGACATTGAAATAATGTCGCAGAACACTTTGTATTGTGTTCCTGTTAGTTCATAACTCGCAGCACCGCTGTTTAGGTGAGTATCGAAATAGGCTGCACCAATTATTTGTGCTCCCTTGCCGTCTCTCGCCGAATTCAACATCGTGTTGTATGCCAACTTCATTCTCTCGCCGGCAATGCGCTCTTCCTCTGCCGAAGGTTTTTCACCAGCATTAGTTTCACTCGTAGATTGAGTTCTTATTGCCCATTCACCTAAAGCAACTTTGAGTCCACGTTCTCCGTAGAACTTTCTCGCTGCAGGAAGACCATCGCTTTCCATTGGGTTCGAATTCGATTCATGGCGAGTATATGCATCTATTCCAGCGAAATCCCAGATGCCAGCTTTGTACCAAGCATTAGGATCACGTCCTGAAGATTTTTGCCATGTGTATCCCATCAACACTGGTCCGAATGCAACATTACGTGCTTGACCTTGAGACTGAAGGTCTCGAAGAATTCTCGAAATTCTTTCTTGAGCACGAAGCCATTGTGTTGGTCCGCCGCTGTCATCAGGACGGTTACCAGCAGATCCACCACCTTCTGGTTCATGATGGAATGTATACCAAACAGGTCCGTTTAATTTTCCGAGATCAATAAACATTTGTCTGGTTGAAGCATCGAACTTTCCATCGCCATGGTCTTTCCATGAACCTGCAGGTTTGTTTGAAACCCAAGGGAGGCGTCCAGCATTCACATCTTGACGAGCCAGTGAAACAACTGAGGAAGGATTCCAATTTGACACGAAAGTTCTCCTCAGACCCATGCGGTTGCCCAAAGTTGAACCAAATCTGTTGACTGGATCAGTATTTCCACCCCCTGATCCCCATCGAACTTTTCCGGGTGCAACATCTCCAGGGAATTTGGGCTTGAAATTGCCAGAATCGAATGGAGGTATCGTTGTTGGTGTTGGTGTTGGTGTGGTTGGCTGGGTTGTGGTGACAGGAGGATTAGTCGATATCGGTTTTACGGTCGTTGAAGTTACAGATGAATTATTTACCGTAAACCTAACGATGCTCCTATCGTATTTACCTGTAGATTTTGATTGCACAGTTGCAGCTAATTCATGCACTCCGTCATTTAACTTTGTTGTGTCAAATGGTCTCGCTTCTCCATTTGACTTAGTGTATTGAAAGTCATATGGTGCTGTTCGCTTTCCTGTAGTCATGACAGAGTTGTCATAATTGCCATCTGTATTTAAAAACCAAGCGACATTATTGACGTCGTTAGACTCAACGAAAATATATGCGTTGCCTTTGATGGTTGCAGAATCGAGTGGCTTGTCGTTTGATCGATCTGGTGATGAAGACACTCTAATTCGTGTATCAATCGCTTTATCGGGAACATTATCTACAGTAAATATTGCGGTGTGTTTCGTGTATTCTCCGGATTTAGAATCTCGAACTCTTACAACGAGAGTATGCTGACCTTCTGCTAAGAGATTTGTGTCGAACGGCCGTGCATCTCCGTTAGCTTTTTTGTATTGAAAATCGTGAGGGTAAGAACTCATAGATGTATATGATGCTTCGTTCTTAAAATTTCCGTTTGTATTTAAGAAGTACATTGCAGAATTAATCGATCTGTCAGATAAGTGAATGTAGACCTCTCCCGAGACCTTTGATCCATCTAGTGGAACCGAATTACTTCGATCTGGATTTTTTGATACCTTTATGTATGTGTCTCGGCTATCAAGATTTGCAAAAGCAATAGTTCCAGCAGCAATGACGGATATTATGGTCAAAATCGTGAGGATTCTAGACTTTTTGTTGATCAAAGTTAAAAGCACAGCGTGCTTAGGTAGAGTAGAGGCGCTCATGAGATTCCTTCCGTGGAAATGGCAGTTTTCACTAGGTAGGTTATACAGTTTCTAATGTAACATGAGTTTTAGCGATCTAGCCCCTGTCTTTTTCGTACCCCCAACCGGAGGACTGACCCTCCAAAAGGTATAAATCGCCGAGAAAAGGTCCGTCCTTTTTATCTTGCGTGAACTTGTAGTAAAATCGTAATTGCAATAAAACACAAGATTCAAAGGACGGACCTTTTCTCGTGGGGTTTAGGATACAACGGATTGGCAATGAGCCTGGCACTGATCAAGAAGTTCTTGCTCGTGCCAAATATGCTGCGCTAGATCTAGAACTCACAGGACTAAGAGTTAAAAAAGACAAGATTCTTGAAATCGGCATTGTCTTTTGCGATGAAAAAGGAAAACCAATCGCAACTTTTGAAACTCTAATCAATCCTCGTCGTGACACTGGCAACATTGATATCCATCAAATCTCTGATGAGATGGTTCAAGGAGCTCCTGTTTTTCCTGACATCGTACCTTTTCTGGCCGATATTTTAGATGGGAAGATCATTGTCGGGAACAATAGCTTCAAAGATTTCTACATGTTAAAAGATGAGCTGATGGAAGTTGGTACACAATTCAGACCAGGTAAATCAATTGATCTTAAAGATTTCTTGAACGACGATAAGTTCACAGATAGATATTTCGATTTACTTAAGGAACTTTTGATAGATCAAGAGTGCGAGCACAGAGCACTTCCTGACGCAAAGGTCGTTGCGAAAATTTTACCAGCAGTCTTGGAATTTATTAAAGGATCACTAGCTCGCCAGCATCAGTTCTATCCATGCACTTTCCCGGTGCGCAACATCATCCGTTCCTTGTAGCCGAGGGTAGCCGAGGGTAGCCGAGGGACTGACCCTCCATAACGGGCAAAAGCGACAAAAATTCCCGTTATGTGTAGAATATTAGACCTTATATATACGGAAATAATATGTCTCAGAAAACCTTCTATATCGAAACGCTGGGTTGCGCCAAAAATGCAGTTGACTCTGATAAAGCTGCCCAAGGCTTAATCGAAGATGGATTTATCCCAACTCAAGATGCTCAGTCCGCAGATGTCGTTGTTGTAAATACCTGTGCATTTATCGACGCCGCACGAGAAGAATCAATCAACACAACCTTAGAGTTGTCATCGAAGAAAAAAGCAGAGGCAAAGCTGGTTGTCACAGGTTGCATGGCTCAACGCTATGAGGATGAACTCAAATCTGCACTTCCTGAAGCCGATGCGATTGTCGGCTTTGCAAACGAGGCAAATATCGCCGAACAAATTTTCGAACCTGTAACTCTAAAAAAACGCCCTCGAGGCATCAGAGATCTGCTTGATATGCCACGACCGAAGCCGGAAAATGCTTGGGCATATCTCAAAGTTGCTGAAGGATGTAATCGCAATTGTGCATTTTGTGCAATACCTACTTTTCGAGGAAAACAAAGATCGCGTTCGATTGATTCAATTGTTGAAGAAGCCAAAATGCTGATCGACAATGGAGTCAAAGAAATCGTACTCGTAGCACAAGACATTGCTTGGTATGGTCGAGACCTTAAAGAACAGCAATTGAATCTCAGCATGGTTATGCAAGAGATCGATAAGTTGAAATCAGATGGATTGCTTTGGCAAAGGCTTGTTTATATATATCCAAGCGAACTTCGTGGCGACTTGCTGCAAAGCATGCTTGAACTTGAAACTTCGATTCCGTATTTCGATCTTTCACTTCAACATGCTCATCCCGAATTGCTTCGTCATATGAAACGCCCTGGAAGTTCGGAAAAGTTTTTGAGTCTTATTGATGAGATAAAACGAGAAAAGCCACAAGCAGTGTTTAGATCCAATTTCATTGTCGGATTTCCTGGCGAAACTGAGGAACATCACAATGAGTTGGTGAACTTTATTGAAAAGGCTCAACTTACTTGGACCGGTTTTTTCCCATATTCGAAAGAAAAAGATACTCTTGCATACGACTATATAAACGAGGTCGAAGCTGAACTAGCGCAAGAACGCACAAGAGAATTGAACCGAATTCAAGATTCAATTACACAATCAAACCTTTTGCAAACAATAGGTACTAAGCAGCAGGTTTTAATCGATTGTTTAGAAGACAATTCATATGTGGCGAGAGGTTTTGATTCCGCGCCAGAAATCGATGGAGTCATTAAGTTCAAATCCGAATCCGATCTATCTCCAGGCGACGTGATTGAAGTAGAAATTTCAGAAGTTCACGGTGTGGATCGTGAAGCTATTGTCACTAAACCTATAACAAACTAAAGCGTCCTGGAATTGCTTTGTTGCAGATTAGCTCGAGCTAATGAAAGCAAGCGATCAAAATTGAACGACAGCGTCAGAAGTTGACGGTCGCCTCCAAATCTATCGAAGTCTTGTTGTGTGAATACTGGTGCAGCATGCACGCCTGCTCCAGAATCGAAAACGATAATCTTGCCAGGGTCGGGTTGAATCGTCTCGAGTTCTTGACTAGGCGCCGGCCTTATATCTCCATCTTTGCGATATTCAAACCAGCCTTTTCTAAAAATCGTTGAAGCTTCCTTGGAATAAACAATTCTTAAATCGCCACACTCGACGGAATCAAAATGGAATCGCGGACTTGTCTGCTGTTCGAATCCCATTGACTCAGCTAACCGTGTTTTGTTTTCAATATCACCTGCCGTTTCGACAAGAGTTGAAGCATCAAGTAGATCCCACATCATTGGATCAGCAAGTAATCGGCCGATTTCTTTTCTAGCTTGTTCGCTTAGTCTTCCAGTTTTTTTAGTGATGATTTCGTCAATCACAAAATCAATAAATTCTGGATCGCGCAACAAAAACTCCGAAACCATTTTTGTATCTGTACTTCGATACGGTTCAAATATTCCTGATGACGAAGTTGTTATTCTGCGAGGAGAAACTCTAAATTGTTCTGTTAGCTTTCCAAGAGTTTGCTCAATATCATCGGGGACATCGATAACTTTAATGTTCGATTTTCTGATTGGAATATTTGAACCGCTAACTACGCGCACATTCTTACCATAGGGTTCAGTATGAAACATCTTGTCGTACATAGTTTAAATATCGTCAGCCGTTGATCGTCGGGTAAGGCCTATTTTGAGAATATAGATCAGAGTGCAAAGTTGGAAAATAGCTGTTTATATCAGTATTTAGTCATATGTAGGCTAGAATCGCAAGGATGCGAAAAATGGTCGACAACTCTGATTCAGGAGCTAACAATGATGACCTCGCTTCGGACGATTCAAAAGTTAAGCAAAAGATTTTCAAGTATAAATCGAGCGACAGGTTAACTCCTGCAAATATTCTGACGTTTTTTAGAATGGCGCTGTCGATACCGTTTTTGATTTGGATGTATTATGTCGAATCAGGCTGGCTGATCTGGGCAGCATTTTTTCTTATCGCAGGAAGTGATTATATCGACGGCATTATGGCGCGAAAAGATGGTCCAACTACATCAGGAGCTTTTCTTGATCCATTGGCGGACAAAATTCTTGCTATGGGCGGATTTCTAGTATTAGGACTGCGTGGATACTATCTTTGGATTCCAATTATCGTTATGGCAATAAGGGAACTGCTGGTATCACTATCGCGCACGATACTTGCCAGGTACAAAATTTCTTTACCTTCAAGAAAACTTGGCAAAGCAAAAACATTTGTTCAACTTTGTGCAGTAGGTTTTCCGCTCTTTCCTCCGTTGGCGCCTTATTACGACTTTCATGTGGGAGTTCTTTGGTTAGCTTGCGCGTTAAGTGTTATTAGCGGAATCGATCTTTGGATAAATGCCAAACGCGAAGTTCAAGAAGCTGATATACATCTAGGAGACCCCTTCCCCCAAAAATAATCCAGTTGGCAGGAAAAGGGATCGGTTTTGCATCGTTTTTCCCGCCAACTGAAGTGAGTGGGTTTAATATTGTCGTAGTTATTTGGTTTAATTTTTAACTGCTTCCCTAAACGAAAGAGGGAAGTATGGGGCATCAACACAGTATTGTACGCTTCGCTTTAAAGCAACACGGGGTAATCACGCGATTCCAATTCTCCGAGCTAGGAATACCAGCTGGATCACATTCGAGAATTGCAAAAAGTAGACTACTAAAGAAAGTAAATAAAGGAGTTTACAAGCTAGTTGATTCTGAGTGCACATGGCATCAGAGAGCATTGATTGCTGTATATTCCTGTGGAAAGTCGGCCTGCCTTTCGCAGCTTTCCGCACTTATCAATCTTGGCTTGATTCATAAAAATGAAAATACTAAAAGACCCTCATCTGGTTTTGATGTTTCTAGAGCAAGGCATGCGTTTCATAATCATGATCTAGTCCAATTCCATCGCACAGTGTATTCACAAGAGTTCGATAATATTTTCTTGTGCAACAGTATTCCTCAGATCAATACTGAAATAGCAATAATTGATGGCGCCCACTATCTGTTCGACAGTCAATTGTCATCCACTTTGGATAATGCATTTAGAAGAGGTCTTGTTCAATACTACTCACTGGCTAGATCTCTAGAAAGTCTAAAGTCGGGACCTAATCGACAGTCGAGTCGCGTTAAAGAAATGCTCGAAGATTACAGAAAATATTCGAGCATCTCTAAGCAATCAGAAAGCCAACTCGAGAAGAGAATCATTACAAAAATCAAAAAGCAGATAAATGCCAAATTATTTCAGCAATACCGGGTGCGTGTCGATGGCCTAGATTACAGAATTGATTTAGCAATTCCAGAATATATGATCGCAATAGAGATCGACGGGTTCGAGTTTCATCGATCTCGCTACAGCTTCGATCACGACCGCACTAGGCAAAATGCATTGGTTGCTAACGGCTGGACGGTCTTGCGATTTACTTCAAAGCATAATGAAAGCGAAATTCTAAGTTCAATCAACTCAACCATTTCCAGTTGGCGCGAAAAGGGATCGGTTTTGCATCGTTTTTAGCGCCAACTGTCTTACCTCGTTCTGGGTTGGCAGGAAAAGGGATCGGTTTTGCATCGTTATTCCCGCCAACTGGAAGTGGGGAGGTAGGATGAAGGGTGTGATCTGTAATTTGTTGCTTGTTGGTACTGAGCTTTTGGTCGGTCAGATTGATGACACTAATTCATCTTGGATCGGCAGAGTTTTACTGGATTCTGGAATCAAAAGTTACGAACATCGAAGAGTTGGCGATAACGAACAGCGAATCACGAAAGCAATAAACGAACTTCTTGAAAATGCTGATTGTTTAATTGTAACTGGGGGACTAGGACCTACCCATGATGACATCACTCGTGAAGTGACGGCCAAGATTATGGGTGTCGATCTTATTCACGATCAGGATATCGAAAACGACATGCGAGCTAAATTCGCGAAGCGCAACATTGAAATGCCAAAAAACAATCTTCGACAAGCAATGGTTCCACAAGGAGCCATCAAGATCCCGAACCACACTGGTACAGCTCCGGGACTGATGTGTCCTATTAATAATAAATGGATTTACTTAGTCCCTGGTGTGCCGCACGAGATGAAACCGATGATTACTGATCATGTGGTCCCTCATATCAAAACGAACGGTGAACTCGATTCAATTGTGATTCGAACAATCAAAACCTGGGGAACTTCTGAAAGTCAGTTAGCGGAATTGCTAGATGAATATGTGCAACAAGGTGAAAACTCCGAAGTTAAAGTCGGATTTCTCGCCAGAGGTATTAATGGTATCTATGTGAAGCTTTCTGTGAGCACTAAAACTAAAGATGAAGCGTTAGCTTTAATTAAACCTGTTGAAGCTGAGATTTTAGAAGTGTTGGGCGACCTTGTTTACGGATTCGATGACCAAAGTATGGAGCAGATTATCCTAGATATGTTTCGACAAAACAATCTCACTTTAGCAATTGCTGAGTCCTTCACAGGTGGGATGGTTTCCTCTCGTCTTGTCGAAGTCGAAGGAATGAGTAAAGTCTTAGCTGGTTCATGTGTGACATATGCGACGAGTGCAAAAGAAAAGATATTAAATGTAAAAGTAGATGATGTCTATTCACTCGATTGCGCAAAACAAATGGCTCAGGGTGCTAGAAATCTCTACGAAACTGATTTTGCCATTTCAACAACCGGCGTTAGTGGGCCTGATCCTGAACAGGGACATCAACCTGGCGAGATTTATATAGGAATTTCTGGACCACACGGAGATTTTGCTTTCCCGTTCCAGCTAGGTGGAGATCGAAATCGGGTTCGACAATATGGAACCATTACAGCTTTGAACACATTAAGATTGCATTTAAGCGAATATTCAAGCTGATTTCAGCATAGAAAAACAAGGAAATTCTGTATTTTCCCAAAGAGTGAAAAGTTTTACACAATATTCAAGTTGGTGCTCCTACAATGCGATACTTATCCACTAAAATGACAGGCTGAATCAAGGTAGAAAGCAGATTTTGTGCAAGAAAACGATGACAAAGATTCCAATAAAAACGAATCGATTTCACATAATCTTCCACCAAAGAATTTCCAACGTAAGACAATGTGGAAAAGGGTAAGACCACAAGTTCCTTCAGCTTTATTCGCGCAACCCATTTTTGCTGAAACGCCTGATGGACTTAAAAAGGCACCCAAGACATCCGTCAACAAACCGTCATATTTGAAACGCAACCAAAATCTCTCATACATAATCGCTCTCACACATTTTGTTGGGTTCCTTACACCGATCTGGGTAATCTTCGGAACTGATCACCTCGGACTATCCCTTTCTGCAGCCTTGATTCTTGGATCAACTAGCTGGGTCGCGTCTGCATTTTTTGAAATCCCCATGGGGGCTTTCGCTGATAGGTACGGCAGAAAATTATCATTAACTCTAGGACTGCTTTTCTGTGCGATTGGCGACTTGGCTTTAGTTTTGCTCGACAATTTCTTTGTGTTGATGGCCTTTCAGGTCTTATCAGGTGTTGGTTTTGCAATGCGCTCAGGCTCACTCGAAGGTTTACTTCACGACACTTATGAAGCAGCGAAAGATAAGACAGGATATTCAAAACTATCCAGCCAGATGCTTTTCTTGCTGAACATATCAAGAGTGGTTACGGTTCCAATAGGGGCATGGCTATATAACCTAAATACCGAAGCATCACTTTCGAGCTATACATATCCTTATATTGCAAGCGTGATCAGTTACTTTATTGCATTTAGTGCTGCATCATTATTAACGGAGAAACGATCGGAACAACAGCTTCCAGAAAATACTTCAACTAACTTTTTTTACAATCTTTTAGTCGGTCAAGTAGGCGAAACTATCTATGAGATGCGCAAGAACCTTGACGTTGTCAGGATAGTTTTTATTCTTGGTGCATATGCCTTGATTGGAGAGGGAAACTGGGCTCTATACCAGCAGTATTTCCGTGATCGTGGAATCGAAGTCGGACTGAGCGGATGGATATTTACCGCACTTGTAATTTGTATGGCTTTAGGTTCATTATTTGTTCCCCAGATCTATCGACGTGTAAATGTGATGTGGGCTTTGATTTTTATAACCGCCCTTGTCTCATTCAATATTTTCTTGATGACTTTAGACAATTTGTGGCTGCCTATTGTCGCGATGGCATTTATTGCAAATTCATTTGTGAGCCCAATGGCGCTTTACTTGCACGACAACGCAATTCAAAATCGGATGTCTGGAAATCATAAAGTTACCGCTCTTTCTTTAGCATCTGTCACTTACACAATTGGTGCCGCTATTGGCGTTTGGGGAGTAGGTGCAATTGCTGGTGCTGTGGGACTTTATAGCGCTCAACTTACCTTTGTTTTCTTTGGTTTTGTGGTTGTTGTGATAACAGGGTTGTGGTGCAGTGGAGAACCACTTGATGTGTTGCCTGAAGATCATGAAGCGACTCATGAAACTGAAGTTGATGCCGAATCTGTTTTGCCAGTTAAAAAATCAAAACCAAAATCTATTCCACCGCATCCAAATGAAATTGATCGTGATAATTAATCTCGTCGGTAATAGTAGTTGTAGTAGTTGTTGTAATAGTTTTGATAGTCGTTGTAGTAATTAAGTTGTTGTAGATACTGCTGGTATTGCGTGAAGTATGTTTGTTGTAAAAAGCGTTCTTGATTTTGGTTGTACTCAATAACTTCTGATTCATTTGGAGTAAATTCCTCAGCGACCTTTCGTGACTTGGCAAGAAATATTATTGCTGTTGTCAAAATGATTAAAAATACAAAGTCGGTTGCCAGAATTACGGCTAATCCACCAATCTGGGCAATTGGTGAGCGGTCTATATTCTCTTGAAAAAAGATCATCAGATGAAAGACGTATACATTGTGGATGATATGTAAGCTTGAGGCGGCTTCTAAACCTCCGGTCTTAACAGTCATAATTATTGCTGCAACACTGAAGTTGAAATAAAAAATCAAAGCTATTGGATTGAAGTTCAAATGTAAGAGAGAGAAAATTATTCCAGAAGATAGGCCTCCTACGAGCACTGCAATGTATTTATCTTTAATAAATGCTCCTATATTTTGAAGCATCCATCCGCGCAGTAGGTATTCTTCTCCTGTTGCTTGAAGTGGAGTAGTAAGTAAAACTAGGACAATAAACATTATTACTATCTGCGGATTTTCTATGGTGTTTACTTCTGAAGTGTTGCCGAGCAAGTTGTTTAGTCCAAGTGTAACTGCAAAATTCATTGCCCATATAGGAATAGTGATTAGCATGCACCAGCCAAACCAACCCCAACGAAATCTCCCAAGAACTGATGATACAAAACCTGGTTTGGTGCGGTGGATCACCCAAGTCGCAAGCATTGCCAAAGGTATAAATGAAGCAAGGAAGAGATTATTAATAACAAATGCGACTAGACCTGAAGCAGTAATGTCTTGAACTGCATAACTATCTACAATTCCATCATTGTCGCTAGTGAATTGGAATGCGATCATCATGACGATAAAAGTTCCTATAAGTAGAACAATTACCGAACCGATAACCACTCCAAAACTTGCAAAAGGTTTCCAAACTTTAAATTCAGGTCCCTGGAGCATATGTACATAATCAACTTTGCGAACAGGTAAATAACGTTTTTTTCTGGTGTTGCCTATTGGGGCGTATTGTTGCTGAGGCATTTGTTGGTATGTCTGGCTTTGACCTTGATAGGGCATCTGGTGGTTGTGATTATTGTAAGGATTTGAGGGCTGCGAGCCTTCAGGTGGATATAGAGAGTGATGATAATTGCTTTCAGTAGCCATATCCACGTCTTTCTATAGGTAAAATCTTATTTATAGCTAGTATTTATGTCAGCCAGTTGCCCATCCGTGACGACTTTTTGAAATATTTCTTAAATGCTTGCATCGAACAGATGTTCGCACTAGTGTTTTTGTCGTAGGCCAAATGTAGAGTATCAGCATTGGTAAAAAATTGAAAGAGAAGGCACTTCTCACGAAAGGAAAACAAATGGAATCCAAGCAAGCGTTAGACATGGCACTAGCTCAAATAGATAAGCAATTCGGTAAAGGTTCGATCATGAAGTTGGGAGAACAGGCTAATGTTGGCGTTGCAAGTATTCCTACTGGCGCGCTTTCTCTTGATCTTGCTTTAGGCATAGGAGGACTCCCTCGAGGGCGAGTTATTGAGGTATTTGGTCCTGAATCTTCAGGTAAATCAACTCTCGCCATGCACGTTGTTGCAGAAGCGCAACGCAATGGTGGGTCTTGTGCATATATTGATGCTGAGCATGCAATGGATCCTGAATATGCTGCAAAAATTGGCGTCAATGTTGACGAACTTTTAATCTCGCAGCCAGATACAGGAGAACAAGGTTTAGAAATTGCTGATATGTTGGTCCGTTCAGGTGCTCTAGATGTGATTGTTGTGGACTCTGTCGCTGCATTAGTTCCTCGTGCTGAAATCGAAGGAGATATGGGAGATTCTCATATGGGTCTTCAAGCTCGTTTGATGTCACAAGCTTTAAGAAAACTAAGCGGTACTTTAAACAAGTCCAATACAATAATGATTTTCATCAACCAGCTAAGAGAGAAAATCGGTGTGATGTTTGGAAATAACGAAACTACACCTGGTGGTAGAGCTCTTAAATTCTATTCATCTGTTCGTTTAGATATACGTCGGATTGAATCAATCAAAGATGGAACTGATGTTGTTGGTAACAGAGTAAGAGTCAAAGTTGTTAAAAACAAGGTTGCTCCACCATTTAGGCAAGCAGAATTCGACATCATGTATGGTGAAGGTATCTCTCGTGAAGGTAACTTACTTGATGTAGCTGTTGATATGGATATCATTAAAAAATCTGGTGCATGGTTTACCTACGAAGGCGAACAACTAGGCCAAGGACGTGAGAACGCTAAGAAGTATCTGCGAGAGAATGTCGATTTGGTAATGGAAATCGATGCCAAAATTCGTGCAGCATGTGGTGTTGATGATCAGGCTATAGTCGCAGAACGAGAAGAGGCAGCCAAGTCTTCAGCAGGCCCTATTGAAAAGCCTGAAAAGAAACTCAGCGCAGCAGCAAAAGCGCAAGCGAAGATGGAAGAGAGAAAAGCAGCAGCTGCTGAGGCCTCTAAAGTTAAGAAGCCAACGGCAAAAGAAGAAAAAGCTTCTGCTAAGGGCTAGATATTCGCCTCTTTTTGCATAAATACTCGTGTTGGGCTGAAGATATCGAAAGGACTATTGGTTCTTTAGCCCAGCACAAGTCAATCCAGGTTATTTGTTGTAGTTTCTATTGATAATTCCCACAGCTTGCTGAAATAAGTTAAGCTAATTCGGAATTTGCCGATGGAGAATTATGGAACTATTTCCTAGTAATCAGATAAATGGTTCAAGACTTTTTATCTCTTCTTCGTTTTTCATCATTGTCGTGTTGATATCGACATTATTTCAAGGTGCCAGCCAATTAGACGCTGTTGATGCCAAAGTAAAAGGAAGTGGGAATCCACTAAATCTAAATCGACCAATTGTAGATATGGCTCCGACACCTACAGGCAATGGTTATTGGCTTGTTGCTAGTGATGGTGGGATTTTTACTTTTGGTGATGCTCGGTTTTTTGGTTCTACTGGTGCGATGAGGTTGAATCGTCCGATTGTTGGTATGGCTTCTACGCCTTCTGGTCGTGGTTATTGGCTTGTTGCTAGTGATGGTGGGATTTTTACTTTTGGTGATGCTCGG
>CAZLQP010000022.1:18208-24067 GCA_964561855.1 uncultured Burkholderiales bacterium
GTCGTGGTTATTGGCTTGTTGCTAGTGATGGTGGGATTTTTACTTTTGGTGATGCACAGTTTCGAGGTTCAACAGGATCAATGAAATTAGTTTCGCCAATTGCAGGGATAAATGCTACTTCCAACGGTCGTGGTTATTGGCTAGTCGCTGCGGACGGAGGAATATTTACTTTCGGAAATGCAGGATTTTTCGGATCTGTTGGCGGAGGATGTATGCCAACCGATACCGTAGCTTTGATATCAAACAAAAACATTAATGGCTATTTTATTGCAACTAGAGATGGCCAAGTTCGCGCATTTTCCCCATCGCAAAGTACGAATTGTTCTATCGAGATAAAGCGACAGTCGCCTTGCTGGAGTAATACTGAGCGCAAAAAGGTCATCATCAGTATTTCAAAACAGCGTCTTTGGGCTTGCGAAGGTAGAAATACATTTGAAACAACGGCTGTAACCACTGGAGCATATACTTTTGGGGGAACACCACTAGGAAATTTCAATATCTATGCCAAACAGACAAACCGTTATCTGACAGGTGCTGACTATCGGGCGCATGTTGATTATTGGATGCCTTTCTACCGCGGATACGGACTGCACGATGCTAAATGGAGATCAAGCTTTGGCGGAAGTAATTTTGGTTCTGTTGGATCTCATGGTTGCGTGAACATGCCTCCCGCAATTACACCGAGAATTTATCACTGGTCTGAAGTTGGAACTCCAGTAAGTGTCGTAGGCTAGCGCGGAACCAAGCCAAGCACGTTTAACGCAAATACAAGATCTTCTCTATCCTCAGGATGAATTAAAAAACCTTCAGAGAAAATATTGCAGACATCTTCTATGATGTCAATGGCGCCTGGAGTATCGAGATTGTCATCGAGGCATTCTTGGACTTGTTTCGATATCTCAAAATTCATTTGTATCTTATTTGGGGCCAATGCAACAGTCTGCTCTATCAATGCTGCTAATTTTTCGTTTTGCTTGGGCATTTCATTAGACCAATCAAGATTGTCTTGGAAATGGTTTTTCAAAATAGAAATCTTTATTGAATTAGGGGAGTAGTCTTCTAGCAATCCGCTCACATAAACAAGGTTTTGGCTAGATTTAGACATCTTCTCGCCATTGATACTGACAAGCGCTGTATGCATCCATATATTAGATAATTTCTCTACGCCTAGTGCACTACATTGTGTTTGTTCACAGATGTGGTGTGGAAAGAATAAATCTTCGCCTCCACCGTGGATATCGATTGGAGTATCAAAATGCTCCATCAACATCGCTGAACATTCAATATGCCATCCAGGTCGGCCTTTTCCTAATTTACATTCCCAAGAAGGTTCGCCTTCGCGGTGTTGGCTCCACACTATAAAATCGAGTGGATTCTTTTTGCCTTTCAATTTTGTGTCTCCACCTCGCTCATTAAAAAGAGAATGTAGTTCCGGCTCTTTTAATCCGGTAATTTTTCCAAAATCATCAATTTTTGTTACATCGAAAAACCAATCCCCGTCAGTTTCGTAAAGATATCCTCCGTTATTTAATTGTTCTACCTTATCTATGATGCTTTCAATGCTCGATGTAACCTTAGGCATTTCGTTGGGGAGTCGAATGCTCATTTTGTCGAAGACATCCAAGAGTTTCTTTTCTTCAGTTTCGGCAAGATCAACAACATCAGTATTTTTTCGCTTAGCAAACTCGATTATTGAGTCATCAACGTCAGTTATATTTTGAACATACTTAACTTTTGCTTTATGGTTGAATTCAAGATGTCTAATCAAAACATCAAAGTAAGTATATGTTGCAATATGACCAACATGAGCTGCATCATATGGAGTAATGCCACACACATAGATGCTGATGTCATCCTTTTCGGGTAGTTGAATTCGATCTTTAGCGTAACTATCGTAGATTTCCACCCAATAACCTTACTTTATTGTCGCAAGTTAATTGTAGAATGGTGACAACAAAGCAGAATGGATCTATCGTCTTGAATAAATACATGAAAATGAGCAAATCAGAATTTCTGATGTTTTTAAAACATCCGTTGCTCTTGTGGCTAAAAAAGCACGACAAATCTAAACTTCCACCGATTGACGATAACCTTCAAGCAATTTTTGATCAAGGTGCATTATTTGAGACTTATGCTGAAAGGCTCTTTGGGGACGGAGTCAAGATCGGATGGTCGATTGAAGAAAATAATTATGGCTCAATGCCCGGCAGAACTCAACATGCATTAAATAATGGAGCGACAACGCTATTCCAGGCACGTTTTGAGACAGACGAACTTACTTGTATTACCGATGTTGTGATTTTCGATGGTAATAAATGCGACCTATATGAAATCAAGTCTGGAACATCTGTAAAACAAGAAAATATATATGACTTAGCTTTTCAAACAATCGTGTTAGAGAAATGTGGTTACGAAGTTAATAATATTGCAGTAGTTACAGCCAATAGCGAATATGTAAGAAATGGTGAAATCAATATAGAAGAACTTTGTAACGTAACAGAAGTTACTGACGAAGTGCGTGAAGAATTACCTGAGATCAAGATCCTGATACAAGATGCGATAGGTGTTATTAATCAAAAAGAAATGCCAGAACTTAGCGTGCCCACCTCTGAAGATGGAGATATCTATTCTTGGTTAGACCTGTTCGCGATTTTCAATGAAATTGAGCCCGGCTCAATCTTTGATCTATGTTGGCCAAAACAAAAAATTGCAGATCTTCATGCTATGGGTATTAAAAATTTGGTAGACATTCCGAATGATTTTCCTCTCAGTAAGAAACAAGTCTTTCAGGTGACGGCTGCGAAAACTAATGAAGTCAGTATTGATGAAAAGGAAATTAGGCAGTGTTTGTCTAAATACCAGTTTCCACTGTATTTCTTAGATTATGAAACTATGGCAAGCGTGATACCGCCATTTGATGGAATGCGTCCTTATCAGCAATACCCTTTTCAATATTCCTTGCATATAATGAGAACGCCTGGAGCAGAACTTGAACATTATTCATATCTGCATCGAGACAATACTGACCCAACGCCAAAATTGAGCGAGAAGTTAGCATCCGAGATTGGTGATAGTGGCACAGTATTGACATGGAATCAGTCATTCGAAAAGGGTTGTAATGATAGGATGGGTCAGCTCGCACCCAAATTCAAGAAGTTCTATAAACAACTAAATGATCGTATCGATGATCTTTGCATTCCATTTAAAAACAACCATTATGTTCACAAAGATTTTTTGGGTAGTTACTCGATCAAGAAAGTTCTACCAGTTTTGGCTCCTGAATTATCTTATGCAGATTTAGAAATAAATGAGGGTGGCGCTGCTCAACGGCTGTGGATGGGTGCAGTTCTCGACACAAAATACGTGGATCAAAAAGATTCAATTCTTGATGATCTAGACAAATACTGCGAGCTAGATACCTTGGCTATGGTAAAAATCTATGAAGTATTAAAAAGTCTATGTGCTGAAGATTTTGAGGAAAACGTTTCTTCGAATTTAACTTTGTTTTAGTTTGGTATAAGTTCTTTTATTTCGCCGTCAACGGTTAAATCTATTTCAATGTTCTTTAAGACACATGCCAGGCTTTTAGCTAAATGTTCCATATCTTCTTTAGTGTGTTTCGGAGTTGTAACCACACGTAGGCATTCTTGTCCTCTTGGCACAGTCGGATAATTGATCGGTTGCAGATATGTGCCAAATTCTTTGAGTAATCTATCTGCTACAGCTTTACATCTAACGCTGTCGCCAATTGGGATCGGTGTTATGTGTGATGGATTTTCAAAAAATTCAACATCAAATTCCGCCAATACGCTGCGCAATTTTTGTACATTTTCATGCATTGCTTTTCTCTTTGAATTATCGCGCTTAAGTATTTCGATACTTTTTCTAGCTGCTGCACAGATTCCGGGAGGTAAAGAAGTTGTAAAGATAAATCCACTTCCAAACGATCTTATTGCGTCGACCATTTCCGCATTAGCTGCAATATAGCCACCAATAACCCCAAACCCTTTAGCTAAAGTACCGTTTATGATGTCGATCTGGTCTGAGATTCCTATTTGATGAGCATACCCGGCACCAGTTTCGCCATAAAGTCCAACTGCATGAACTTCATCTATATAAATCAATGCATTGTATTTTTTCGCAAGTTTAACTAGTTCTTCTACCGGAGCAATTGTTCCACTAATCGAATAAACAGACTCAAAAACGAGCATCTTAGGTCTTTCTAGAGGAATTTCTTTGAGGATCTCTTCAACGTGAAGAACATCATTGTGTCGAAACACTTGTTTTTCACACCTCGATGCCTTCATTCCTTCTATTAAGGATGCATGATTTTGTTCGTCTGAAATATAGACAATATCTGGAAAGATTTTTCCTAGGGTACAAAGAGTTGTTAAGTTTGCTAGATATGCTCCGGAAAATAGTAATGCCGATTCTTTCTCATGCAGATCTGCTAAAGCATTTTCTAAAAGTTTGTGATGATTCGTTGTACCCGAGATATTCCTAGTTCCACCACTTCCTGTACCAGACGCAGAAGTCACTTCAATGCTTTTAGCAATTACATCTTCATCGATACTCATACATAGGTAATCGTTAGAACACCAATTAACTGCCTTGTGAGAGATTCCTTGGGCGTCTACATAATTGAAGTGTGGAAAACTCATCGAGTCCTTGTCTACATCTAAAAAATAACGGTAATTTCCGCTATCTTTGAGTGCACAAAGGGATTTGTTTATCTGAGCGTAATAATCTGTCATTGTCTTCCTGAATGTTGGTAATCAATATTTTAGGCAGTTATCAGATAGATCAGAGGTATTCGAGGGTCATTTAGGCTTCCCGAATACACCATAACCTTGCAGTTAATGTAAAATATTGAGCTATGGCTCAAGCGAAATCATTTTTTGTTACAACTTTTGGTTGTCAGATGAATGAACATGATTCTGAGCGAATTGCAGGTCAGCTAATCGAGGAAGGATATGAACCAGCACAAAGCCAAGAAAATGCAGATGTAATTGTGCTTAACACCTGCTGTATTAGAGAAAATGCCGACAATCGTCTCTACGGAACCCTCGGACATTTAGCTGCTTTAAAAAAGGAAAAGCCTCAGCTACAGATAGCGGTAGGAGGGTGTCTGGCCCAAAAAGATAGAGATCTTGTCGCATCGAAATCTAAGGCAGTTGATGTCGTATTTGGTACGCACAACCTCCATAGAGTGGGAGAGTTGCTAAGTCGAAATCTCGAAGAACAACAAGCAATTGTGGAAATAGTAGAAGAATTAGAAGCGTATCCTTCAGCACTGCCCGCAAAACGAGAATCAAATCATAGTGCTTGGGTAACTATCCAAATAGGTTGCGATAATAATTGTGCGTTTTGTATCGTCCCGAGTGTACGTGGAAAAGAAGTTTCACGGCGTATGGGCGATATCGTTCATGAAATCGAGGAGCTTGCAGCCGATGGTGTTACCGAAGTTACATTATTAGGTCAAAATGTGAACAGTTATGGACGTGACTTAGGGTCAAAACAGTACAGTCCAAAATTCGCTGATCTACTTAGAGAAGTTAATGAGATCGATGGTATAAAAAGAATTCGTTTCACGTCGCCTCACCCCAAAGATATGAGGGTTGAGACTTTCGAAGCTATGGCAGAGTGTGAAAAGGTTTGTAACCATTTGCATTTTCCACTCCAATCAGGAAGTAATTCAATATTAGCTGCGATGCATCGAGGATATACCGCAGAGAGATATCTTGAACGTTTAGAACTCGGACGCTCCATCGTTCCTGATCTTGCTATAACTACTGACATTATCGTTGGTTTTCCTGGCGAGACAGATGAAGATTTTAAAGGCACTATGTATGTTGCACA
>CAZLQP010000023.1:0-23402 GCA_964561855.1 uncultured Burkholderiales bacterium
GCACTCTCACCAGTAACACTTAGTTGAGTCAGTAATGATTCTTCCTTCGTAGAAAGAGTATATGGTTTTGACCTTCTAAGATGCTGCAGGTAATAGTTACAAAAACCGGAGTCTGGATGATCCAATATTGCTTGAACTTTTTCATCATCTAGCTCATTAAATTCAACATCTATAAATGACAATCTTGCAGAAATATCAGCCGAGATTTCGTCAACTTTTTGCATTTGGGCTGCAATTTCTTCGTCTTGTGTATTTACACTGAACAACAATCCTGTGTAGTTCGCAGCTCGACCTAACACATCATGCAAATCGCCATACTTCTTCATCAATTGCAAAAACTGTTCTGCAGATAGTTCCGCAATTTTATCCTCATAAGTAGCGAGCTCTTCACACAAGTTTTGGGCATCCGCGACAACTTTTTCCAAACCGCCTAGAGGTTCTACTAAATCCGATACATCCCAACTTAAATCATCAGTCTTTGTCATTTCATCTTCCTTTTCCTCCGGAGGACTGACCCTCCAAAAGGGACAAATACGATTTGTCCCTTTTGGAGGGTCAGTCCTCCGGAAAGTTTAGTTGTATTTGGAGAGAATTTCCGCGAGCTTATCTTTACGATTTTGATCGACTAACAGCGTCAGAGTCTGAGTTGCTCTCGTACAAGTAACAAAAAGCGATTTCCAGCCGTTAGCTGTTTGGGAATCTTCCACAATCGAATGAGGATCGATAACGATAACATGGTCAAATTCCAGACCTTTTGCTGAAGTTGCGTTCATCACAGCAATCTTTGAATCGATCGAATGTGCTGGATCATCACTGACCTCATATCCAGAAAGTTGATCCACTATCTTGGTATGGTCATCATCTGTAGCAATTATCGCTATATTACCGCCTCGATCAAGCGCTTCGTCCACGTGACTCTTTATATCTCGGAATGCATTGTCCGTAAATTTCACTATCGGAGCCGTCCCAACATCTCTAACAGCTTCAGTTTGAGCCAATTCGGGAGAAACCTCACGCATGATATCGTGTGCTAAATCCATAACTTCAGCTGGCGTTCGATAATTGACGCTTAACAATACTGTTTCGGAATTCGTTTTATTTACAGAGTTCAAAATATCCAGAACTTCATCCCATTTATTACATGCCCCCACCAAGGATGCTTGTGCAAAGTCACCAACAATTGTCATCGACATTGTTGGACATCTGCGGGCGACCATCCTCCACTGCATTGGAGTGAGATCTTGTGCTTCGTCAATAAGTATGTGGCCAAAAGTTCTAATCTCATCGTTAGCTTCTGATTGGACACTTGTATCTCCACCGTAGCGTTGAGCAAGCTCTGAAGCAGTCATATATCCGCTGAGTCCTAACTCCCCGATCACGCGCGAAGCATTCTCAACGTCGGAGTTATATCCACCCTGATTCTTTCTAGGATTTGCCGCGCTTACAGGGCCACAGAGAGATTCAGCTTCATCGATAAGCGCGATATCATGATCGCTCCACTTAACCTCATCGATTGATTCTGCTCGATTTTTTTTCAAAAGCATCTTTTCATCATCAGTAAGTATCGATTTTCCTGCTGAATTGATAAGTGCAGTAAAGGAACATAAATCATGATAGAGCTCTGCCCCTGAGATTATAGGCCACATTCTCTCAACTGCCTTTTTAACTTCTTCGTGATGACGGATTCGGTCTTGAATAGAATCGATCCATTCTTCAGGCGCATGACGACCTTCGCTAAGTTTTTGTGCAACTTCAGCATTGATCAACTTGTTTGAACCGAAACTTGGATTTTTCGAAGAGTTCGTATATGCATCCAGCATTTGCTTTTGGTATTGGTTTGAGAGAAGTCTCAAGACCGATTTAACGAACCATGGACGTTTTTGGTTGTGAGTTCCCTGTTTCGACTGAATATTCCTAACCAGTTTTGTAGTGTTTTGTTTATTAAGAATAAGTTTGTATCCATCAACCCAAATATCAACTTGTTTTGGTAAAGGATGCTGACGATCGTTTAGAGCATTTTTGATAACGCCGACCATTTTTAGATTGCCTTTTAAAAGCACTTCGTTAGGCTCATCTTTGTAGTGAATTTTGTGCGCAGATCTTAAAGTTTCAATTGTCCTTAAGTAAACATCATCTTCACCCAAAGATGGCAATACTTCATCGATATATTTCAAGAATGTGCTTGAAGGACCGATAAGCAAAACTCCACTATGCACCAACGTATCTCGATAGGTATACAAAAGATATGCTGCACGATGCAAAGCTACCGCCGTCTTTCCAGTTCCTGGACCGCCAGTAACTATCAAAACATTTTTCATTGAAGCACGAATGGCTAAATCTTGCTCTTTTTGAATCGTTGCAACGATATCTCCCATACGACCAGTTCGTTCTTTGGAGATCGCACTTAAAAGTGCAGCTTCACCTACAGCATTTAAGTTATTTTTCTTCGCGCTTTCTTCATCAAATACTTCATCATCAATCCGTACAATTTTTCTTTCACTCATATGAAAATGACGGCGACGAATAACACCCAAAGGATCTACGGGAGTTGCGCGATAAAAAGGTTCCGCGACGGGCGCTCTCCAGTCGATCACGATCGGCTCTTGATTCTCATCAGAAATCGCTAGCCTACCAACATATGCTGTGGTTTGACCTTCAATAGACTTTTGTTGGTCTACATCGAGACGCCCAAAACACAATGGCTGGCTTCCGATGTTCAGTGAAGCAATCCTATTTCTAGCCAATGAAATTGCTGCATCTTTTTCAAACTTAGCCTGGTGAGTTCCACCACGGCCAACCTCATCAAAACCATCTTCGATGGCTTGTGCACTGGCTCTCAATGAATCTAACCGAGAATAGGCAGAATCAATATATGCTTGTTCACTCTCAAGATCATCTTTTCGCAATAGTTTGTTCTCCTGCAATCCTATGCAAAGTTTTCAGCATTTAAGCAATACTATGATTTCTAAAAAACCATAGTTAAGTAAATCTAGTACGAAATCGATTATTACGCACTATCACAAGCCAAAAGCGTGGCCTTTTATCCACAAAATTTTTAAAAACTAATCTGGATAAACTTAAAACACTCTACAAATCTGCCATCGGGCAAGCCGGCCAACTTTGCGTTATTGGCAGCCCACTCTTCCATCATCTCTCTCACGGCATCTTGGTCAGAAATCTGTGATTCATGCGAGAACAAGGCTTCAAATTTAAGTTCTAAATGATCGGTAATATCAACAAAAGTATCATTATCTTCTTCGGCAACTAACCACATTGCTTTGACTTGATGTGGCTCTAGTCCTTCATCCAACAAATGGCTATATGCGTGAGGGTTTTGGCAATCTGGATAAGTTGCACAAATAGTTGCTTCACCTGCAGCTAGATGATCTGGATGACTTGCAAAGATTCGATCGTAACGACGTTTAGGTGATTGTGTAATTATCAGATCGGGTTTTTCTTTTCGAATTATCCTTGTAATTTTCTCTCTCAATGCCAAATTAGCTTCTACTTGTCCATCAGCTTGTCTTAAGAAATGAAGAGTTTGCACTCCGACTTTATGTGCTGCATTAGTTTGTTCTGTTTCTCGTGTTTCTTTTCTGGCATCGCCAGGACGGGAGTCAGCATCTCCGCCTGCATCTCCAGAGGTAACTAAACAATAAGAAACTTCTTTTCCTTGGGACGTCAACCAAGAAACTGTACCTGCACATCCGAAATCTATGTCATCAGGATGCGCGACAACTACCAATACTTTATTGATATCTTCAACATTTGGATTGACTCCTATGGGCAGTTCAAAAGGATTATTGGTCACTTAGGTTTTCGCTTTCTACATTTGTTTGTGTCTCTTCATCGCAGTTAATACGTGCAATATTAAATCGGGCATTTTTTACACCTTCGTTTTCTTCAAAATTCTTTTTCAAGCGCAACTCTTCTTCTCTAACGTCTAAACCGAGTTCATCCACACGTTCATTGCACATTGTGATATTTACTCTAAGAGAGCGAGCATCTTTAACGGAATCTCCTAGAGTTGTTTCGTCTGAACTAGAAAAAGTATTCATCAATGAATAAACTCCAAGCGCAATTAGAACGACCAACACTAGACCCAATGGAACTTTGATCTTCAACAATCCAAAAATCTTGGACCATTTAATCTTCTTGAGAAGAGATTTCTTTTTTGGCGCATCAGGATTAGGAAAATTATCAACTGCAGTCATTTTTGCTCCTTTTAGGAATTAAGCTTTTGGAATATAGACTCGATAATAGCTTGAAGTTGACCAAAATCTAGGACTTCATACTGAGATTCATCTAGAACTGCATCAGGTTTAACTACAGCTAAATTCGATGAAACGGCTAGTCTGACATCATCCACCTGAGCACCTACTAAACGGTCCAACTCTGTTGAAGGCATTCTTTCAAGATTAAACCCTGAATCAAAATCACCTTGTATTGCTGACGAGGCTGGTAAATCCCTCAGGCGGTTATATTCTGAAAAATCTTTATAGATAAACACGTTAAAACTAACAAAGTGAGACTTATCTTCAGTCAAACTTGAGAACCTACATCTCAATGTCGAGTTACCAACTTCAGAATTTTGCAGCGGATCAAGAGATTCAGCATCTACTCCTATTATTTCTGCTGCTTCATCTATCGAGATCAACGAGCAAGGTTGATCTAAGTTTGGGGTTGCTGAAGGTATAGTCGATGTGGTTGAAGGTGCATCAGTTTCTCTAAATCCATCTCCAAGATCTCCACAAGATCTAGCCATTATCAAAAAAATGGCGACGAGAATAAAAAGCGAAACAAATAAGTAAGTCTTTGGCTGGAAACGCTTGAAAAATTCAATCACGCATGTAGGCTACTACAATCAATTGGACCAAATAATCTTCTCTCCAGCATAAACATTTGATGTACCTCGCGACTTTGTCAACTGATCTACAACTATTCGAGGATCTTTATTTGGTTCAAGTTCTTTAGCGATTGACCATAATGTATCTCCAGGCTCTACAACCACAATAGTTTGTTCCGCATCAACCGCACCTTGGCGCTCGGAGGACACGAGGGTTTTTCCGCCGAACGCCTCAGCTGCGGGAAACAACACCAAGAAAAGAGTGATGACAGATAGAACAATAACCGCCACAGCCTTTGTTCTCTTCGCACTCCGTCTTCGAGAAGAGGGGGTACTTCTCGAAGACTTTGTTGCGTTAACATAAGACAATGATTGTGGACGAACGACAGATCTTGTACTTCTAGAACCATAAATATTGGATCTCTTATAATCTTCGAAGCTTCTTGTCGTCTTAATAGCTATCGTTGTCATTGCTTACCTATCTCCCTTGGGTGTCTGTTGTTTTAATTAAATCATCTACATACGACAAAAACGTTAGACACTCATTTACCGAACACATGTACTTTATTACGAACAGCCGTTCGAGTCAAACGCATGTTCGCATTATCGTCACTTCAGGTGACATGAATAGCAAAAGAGCTGGTCAGATTGGAGAGTTAACCACGAAGAGCATCAATAGGGCTCATGTGTGAAGCTCTACGAGCTGGGATATAAACCACCATAAGACCCAATACAGCAGAGAACACGAGAATCTGCATCATCAAACTCATACTGAACGAAAATACTGAAATACTCTCCCCCAGCCCTCGAGAATTCGCTATCGAGTTCAAAAAGCGGTTCACGAAACTACCAAAGATAAATGCTGTCAAGATCCCAAGTGCTCCACCTAAAACCGATAACCCGATCGATTCGATAATAAAGAGTCGTCTTATATCTTTCTTTCTCGCACCTAAGGATCGCAACAAGCCTATTTCTTTTGTACGTTCCAACAATGTGATAGTCAAAGTATTGAACATACCTAAAACAGCAATCACAAGCCCGATCGAACCAAAACCTAAGAAGATCAAGTTCAAGATTGAAAACACTTGATCGATTTGTTCAACAGTATCTAATGGAGACGAAGTCACGTATCCAAGTGAAGCAATCCTTTTTTGCAAGTTTGGTACATCTTCTTTAGAAACAACTAAGACCTTTGCCTGATTAGCATTGTCCAACCTGCGCTCTTTAAATACCTCACTAGTCATATAGATCTCAGAACCAGTACCGCTTGAAATAACAGAATGAACTTTTAGATTCAATTTTATAGTTGGCTCTATTCCATCAACCTGTTCAATTTCAGGAACCTCGACTACAACATTTATATTCTTATTTAAAACTTCCTGTTCATTTTTTACACCCAGTGCTTCCAGAAAAGATGTATTTACAATTACACTTCCCTTGTCTTCAATTTTCATATTCGGTCCTGCAATTAATTCAAATGAATTCAAGTCAATATACTGCTGATCTACTCCGTATAACACAGTTCCTGTATTTGAACCTTCATAATCAACAGTAGAAGCAAAGTTAAAGATTCGCGAAACCGATTCCACACCGTTGAATGCTTCCATGTCTTGTTCAGTTTCAGTGTTGAATTTTAATATTTTTGCATTTGGTTGGTTAACGTCAATAGTTCTAATAGATTTTGAATCCACTACCTGCGAAGTAACAAGATTTCTCAAACCGTAACCGAATGCCAACAGAAATACTACGGAACCGAGCCCAACAATAACTCCGATAACAGTCAAAGTTGTTCGGAGCTTCTTGTAAAACATGTTCTTGAACGCGATATTAAGGATAATGCTGAACTTAATCGATTCATTTTCTCCGTAAAGTTTTGCTTTTGGATCATCTTTTTTATGTATTGTTTTCATTATGACAACCCTTGATCGAATGTGTTCTTTTGATCTACTATTCCATCGCGAATTGTTAGAAGATTGTTTGCATATTTAACAAAGTCAGGGTTGTGAGTAACCATAACAACAGTTGCTCCACCTTCTTGACTATGACGCAACAATAATCCCAAAATTTCTTCACCATTTTTTGTATCCAAGTTTCCAGTAGGTTCATCAGCAATGATCAAAGATGGATCTTTCACAGTCGCGCGAGCAACTGAAATGCGCTGTTGCTCACCACCAGAAAGCAAAGTAGGTCGGGTATCAAGCTTGCTATCTAAGTGAATATCTTTTACTCGTTTAGCAGCCAACTTCCGCGCTTTTCGTTTCGAAACTCCAGAAAGATACAAAGGCATTGCTACATTATCGATAACAGGCAACGAGTTCACCCAGAAATTATCTTGGTGCACCATGCCAACAAAGTGAGATCGAAAGCTTGCTCGTTCATCACCATTTAGAGAATAAAGATCAACACCTTCAACTGAGACCTTGCCAGCAGTAGGTTTTTCTAAACCGATAAGCGTATTAAGAATTGTAGATTTACCACTACCAGAAGGACCATAAAGAATCGTAAAACTTCCTTTAGGAATCGTAAAGTTCACACCTTTTAAAACCTCAAAAGCTTCATGTTTTGGGTTATAAACTTTTCGCACATCGCGGAATTCAATTAAATTTGTCATATTCCCACTCCAAATATTTTTTGAAGCACTGACAAGATAATGCTTAGCGCACTTTCAGAACTTCTTCCCACAATCGCTGTTTGTGTATCACCTTGTGTTTCATTGTTTGCCTTATCTAATGAAATAGGAGCTAATGAATAGATTCGTGATGTTGGCAAGTCGGAAATAACAACTGAGTGATCCAATGACATTCTTGAATCGACTGCTGTTGTGTTGCTAAATGATCCAGCAGTACCTTCACCGTAAGCAACTTGAGACGTAGCAGGCTCATCAGTCTTCCAAGAGACAATAACCTGTCCTCGCGCTTCGGTACCCGTGCCCTGGATACTTGCAACAACTGTTACGTCAAATATTTCAGGAGGTCGCGTATCAAGTGCAGTCCTAAAAGTTTGATTATCAGATGTTGCTAAGTTACCGCTCGCATCTCTTGATCGAGCCGTTAGATTGTAAACGCTGTCATCAGCTAGCTGCTTGATCACGATTTCATGATTTGTAGTCAATGAGGTATTAAGAGCAGTTAGCGTTTCACCACCAACTCGTCCATAACTGATTTCAGATGTCGCAGGAACATTTGTTTCCCAAGATACCAATTGTGTGCTCGATGGCTCACCTTCCACCGGCTGGAACCTTAAATTATTGATTCTTGGAGCAGGAGGAGTTTGGAACGATATTGTCGTACCGTCATACTCGAATCCGCTTGCATCAATTGTGTTGATCTTGTAGAAATATTCCGTTCCATCTAATAGATCTGGCAACACTGTCAGATAAGTTGATTTTGACAATGAGGTCTGTGTTTCGATCACAGCACCAAATCCATTGGTTTGACCATAATAAAGCTTCACTGCAGCTGCACCAGTTGTCGTGTATTGGATTGTTGCATTGTTCAAGCCAATCTGAATTGCATTTACGTCTTCCACAGTTGGAGGAGGTAAAGTCTGGAACACTTGTTCAGTCGACACACCTGTGTTTCCATCCGTGTCAGTCCATCTAGCAACAAAGAAATATGTGGTTCCAGGAGTTAGATTATCGAGAACAATTTCATGATCAGTAGTTTGTTTCGAACTATAAGCCTCAGTAGGACTATAAACTCCACTCTTAGTACCGAATGCAACCTTTGTATCAGCGTTACGATCAGTTGACCAAGAAATTTTTACACTTCTTGTTTGAATATCTGTTGCTCGAGGTTTTCCGCCCGCTGATGTCATTAAAGGTGGTGTCGTAAATCGTCCTGTTGGAGTCATGTCCATAACAGAAGAAAACGCTCCACAGTTATTTGCCGAATCACATGCACGCACCTTGTAGAAATATTCAACTTGATTTAGCGATGTATCTACATAACTTGTTCCGCTTGTACTTCCAGCTCGAGCGAAGTTAGTACCATCGGCCGATCTGAAAACTTCATAGGAATTCACTCCAGCTCCTACATTGGTTGGCGGTTCCCAAGAAACAACCAGCCTCCAGTTTGAAGTGGTTCTAACGCTAGTATCAGCCAAGTCAAGACTTAGAGGTATACCTGGCGCTGACGTATTCGCGGTAAATTCAACACTTGCAGCAGTTGCATAATTGATCGAGCTTGATTCATCTCGCGCAACAACATAGAAAGTGTTGATCCCTGGCTGGTTTGCATATGCTCCTGCTGGTACCGACGTGACTCCTGGAGAGGTATAAGTACAGTTAGATGCGTTAGGCAAAGTATTTACGGTATAACAATAAGTAAGCGTATTTACATTTCCTACGAACGTCGTTGGTGGCGTCCAGCTAAAGGCGAACTCATTCACAGTATTAGTTGCAGGTGTGGCAATTATGTTCTGAGGTGAGCTAGGGGCTCCAGCAGTATTGATTTTTATTACAGTTGTCACAGTTGATTGCGAAACATTTCCTGCATTGTCCCAAGTACGGAAGTGGATAATGTTGTTTCCTTCAACAAGATCATCAAAGTCTGGTGTGGCTTGAGTAGTGTACTCTCCATTATTTGGTAACAAGTCGGAAAAGTCTTGATCGCCTGTATGATTTGCTCCATACCATGTTCCGCTCGAACCGATCCTGTACTGTAATCCAGCAATTCCTGAAGTTGTATCGCTTGGAGCAGAACCAGAGGTTGTCGGCCAAGTTAATGTCACTTGTTTTGAATTCACGAAACTCGAAGGTGCGTTGATGAAAGCCGGGTTCGAAGGAGCAACATTATCAAAACGGAAATGGAATGACTCCGAAGGTCCATCAAAGACATTTCCATTTCCATCGATCGCTTTTATGTTTATATAGTAAGGATCAGTATCAGTGACTAGCTGTGAGGCTAAAATGTTCGGTAGAGATGTATCCAAAAAGTCGTTCTCTGTTGCAAATGGACAAGTACCTCGTACGTTCAAATCACCAGTACCAAGCAGCCCTTTGGTTGTAACCGGATCTGCAGTTTCATCTTGTCCTAAGTAGACACAATATCCTGCAACTCCAATTCCACCTGGATTATCCAATCCTTGATTCCATGAGAAGTAAGGAGTGTTTCCACCAGTCCATCCGTTGAGTGCAATACTTGCTCCTCCATTTGAGCGATACATTGCAATGTCTGTCGCATTAGTTTCCGGTGGAATCTCATCTGCACCTGTGTAATCAATTCTTATCTCTTCAAACACAGGAGACTGACCATTATCGATTTCCAAAATCACTTGGTATTGAATATATTGTTCAGCATCTGTCACACAGCCATTGGTGCCGTCTGAAATATCTGATCCAGAAACGATCGGTGCACATGTAGAAAAGTTGGGAGCGCCAACCATATCTGCACTATTCGATGAACGAGCTTTTACGATTACGTTTCCATTGCCACTATAAACGTAACTAAGTTCACCCCAGTTCGATAGGCGTTCAGTATCGAAAATGTTTGAAGTTAGGGTTCCTGTATTTTCTAATCTGCTCACGCTAAAGTCATCAACGAAAACAGTATTGTCTTTATAAACTTCAATTCCAAAGTCTTTATCTGCATCCTCACCAGTGATTTCCGCACTGAGTCGGTACCAACCTCCACCTACGACTTCGTAATCGGTTGGAATTACCTCACCGTCATAAATAAGTGCAGCAACAGTATCGTCAATTACTCCAGATAGAGCATAAGCATAGACCGATATTTGGTAGTTTTCTGTGTCTCCAACATTTACTGTTTGCACAAAACGAGCATTAGCCCATGGTGACGCGTAAATTCTTGCAGATGCATCGCCAGTATATTTTGTTGTCGTGTTACGAGTAGCGCCTACATATTCACCACCAGCTTTAAAGGCTGCTAAGAAACCTTGGAGAATCCGGGCAGATGCATTCGTAAATGACAGGTTATAAGGAGATGCACTTGTCTGAATTCTATGCCCAGTTTGAAATTCTTGAGCCAATGAACCCAAGACAGTTGTAAAACCATTTGTAGGCCAACCCACTGGGAAACCTGACGTTGAGTTCGAACCGATACCTCCAAGAATAAAAGCATTATTTTGCGATACTGTAGGTATCGAAAAAGTCAATGGATTGCTGTTGACGTTTCCAAAAGTAGTTAATTGATCTAATGGGCTATTTGTAAGAATACCTCGTACTTCAAAAATAGTAATAGTTCCTGATAGGTTAAATTGCGAGTTGAAGTGATGATGCTGATCTTCGTTATCATCCGCTATTTTGGAGTACAAGAAAGTACTTCTTCCACTCAACGATTGTGAAAAAGCAACCTGATTCCACCCTGGAGGAGCTGTTACTGTTCCCTGATTTCCCCTCGTAGCAAAGGTGGCAAAAAGTGTATTACCTTTTGAAATAGGACTTTCATATAGAGCGCTTATAGCCGGCGATTGCGAATAGAGATAGGTTTTATCTTGGACAATATTTGGAGTCGATGAGCCTTCTCCTTTATATACAACCAAAGCTCCTGCAGTTCGTCTTGCAACTGTTCCGACGAATGTTGTTGAAACCTGTTGTGTGGAGTTCAAAATTTTTGATGCAGTGTATCCGTAATCGTTAGCCGTGCTCGAAGCAGTAAAACCATTTGACCATGAACTGTAGTTACTATTACTCTGATAACCCACTCGAGCCAATGCAATTGCATTTGAAACGGTCGTTTCAGATGTTGCTGGAATTGCTACGGTCGTAGATGTTCCTGCACCACTTTGAACAGTTGATGTCCTATCAACCGGATCGGTAGTATCAACATTTTCTAATTCGTGAACAGTATATGTACTTACCCCTGCAATAGATCTATAAACAACAAAACTACGAGGTTCATTTGGTCCTACCACTTTTCGATAAATCGTAACCTGCGGATAAGTCGGGTTCAATATATCTACATCTTGGATCCAACCGTCAGGCATGGTCACAATACCTGGGTTACTTGAATGGCTCATAGTTACAACAAGAGTGTTACCTTCTTGCGGCTGTGAATCTAAAGTCAATGTATGCGATTGTTCCGTAGTGTAAGCACGACTTTGCACCACACCAGTGTTTACAGAATTAAATTGCGATGCAAAGGCACCATTGTAAACGACCATCACACCGATAGTTCGTCTTACAGTTACAGCTGTAAATGTAGTAGATACTTCTTGTTTAAAGTTAAGAACTTTAGTTCCTGTATATCCCCATGTATTAGTTAAATCATAATTAACGAATCCATCAGACCATGAAGAAAATGCGCTTTGGTTGTCATAGCCTACTCGAGCAATTGCAATTGCATTCTTTCTAGTAGTCATTGGCGTAGGTGGAATCTCGGCAGTTGTTTGGTTCGTAGCCCCGCTGTTGCCTGCAGAAATTTGATCAACAGGAGATTCTAGATCAACACCTGTTAATTCTTGGACCGTGAAGTTCACAGTCGCCGACGTGCTATTTTGAACAACGACAGTTGTTGACTCAGATGGTTCAACTATTTTGTGATAGATCGCAACACGTCCACCAGAAGATGGATTAGTTTCAATCACATCTTGATTCCAACCATCAGGCATCGTGATCGTACCAGGGTTGGTTCTAAATGAAATTGCAGCAACAAGGACGTTCCCTACTTGAGGCTCAGAAGTAAGATCCAACGAATGTGAAGTGGCTGTCGCACCAGCTTTAATACTCGTCGCAACAACTGCTGGTTCTAGTTCGGATTTGCCTGTTGTCCAGTTATCAAGATTTGCATCGAATGAATTATTCAAGAGCCGCTCTGTTCGACTAAGACCAAATTGACCATCTGAATCAGCATCAATTCCTAATGCAGAGTCATATTGATTTAGGGTCGAAGGCCCAACTCCACCATCCCAATTGGTTTGCTCCCATGTAAGTGAGTAGGCATCTGAGGAGCTTACGAAAACAGTTGATAGCAATAATGCGAAAAGTGCTAGCCCAGAAGAAATCCTTATAACGTAACGGCTGATCACAAGATCGTCTTTGTTTGCTTTACGCCATAAGTATTTATTCTTGGCAATGAGAAATACAGCATCATATAGAGTGATCAGAAGATTCCCCACCCATTTGATGAACTGTCTAATATTAACCATTTCACTTTCCTTTACTTATTACTGACACTTATTCGTCAAAATGCGCTTTGGATTAATCAAAACTGTTGAATAAAGCACAATTTTTCACTCTCAGTGAAGCGTTGAACCTAAATCAATCATTAATTACGAACAAATGTTTGACACGAACATCTGTTAGCACTACGATTTTTACAAATGCGACTCAAAGGAGAACGACATGGCCCCTACCAAGCATCGCCCTGGACTCACTGACAGACAAAGACAGGTACTCGAATTCATAGATGAAAACCTCCGCGAAAAGGGTTATCCACCAAGCGTTAGAGAAATAGCAACATCTTTAGGTCTCACTTCCCCCGCCACAGTCCATAATCACCTCAATACTCTTGAAAATAAAGGATATATTAAGCGAGATCCAACAAAACCCCGCGCGATGGAAGTTAATTATGAATCTGGATCTGGTGCTGCCTTAGAACGAAGACCTGTTAAACACATTCCGCTAGTAGGAACTGTAGCTGCTGGAACTGGCGTATTGGCGGAAGAAAACGTGGAAGAAAGCTACCCTTTACCTCAGGATTTCACAGGTGACGGCACACTTTTTATGCTCAAAGTTCGCGGAGATTCAATGATTGACGCAGCCATATGCGATGGAGACTTCGTAGTTGTACGTCAACAAGCAGATGCGGAAAATGGTGACATCGTGGTAGCTGCAATCAATGATGATGAAGCAACCGTAAAAACCTATATTCGCAAAGGCAACAAGGTTATTTTACGACCGCAAAATGCCACAATGAGCGACATAATCCAAGACATTGACGAAGTTGAAATTTATGGCAAAGTCGTGACGATACTTAGGCGCGTCTAACTTTTTCCTGATCATCAATAAAAAATAGCTATTTTTGTTACCCTATCAGGGGAAATAGTCATTTTATTGAAGCTACTTACAGAGAAGAAAAATTGCCCGAAAGTTGCAATTTTCCCTGCCGATGGTACATAATAGACATATAAGCTTTTTCGAGCGGACGGAGAATGCAATGGCTGATAAAACAATTCAACCATATTCAGATAAAAACTGGTTAAACCAGGCACGAACAGGCGTTGCTGCTCGTGAAGCAAATGGCGGTTCGCTAGTATCCGTTTTAAGGCAATCTGCATCAACTCTTAAAGATAGAGCTGGAGAAACATTAAGAGCTGGCATCAAAGAAGGCGCTCGAGGAGTTATTGCAACTTCTGTGTTTCAAGCAGCAGGAGTTGACGCTCCAATACTTGCATCAGCAGGAGCAAAAGCTGCCAGTCTTTCGACTGCGGCTCTAAAGAGAGCGCTTGCTCCAAGCGTTAGCCGCACCCCACAAACCCGAAGCTTGGGCGCGCTAGGAATCTAAATAGCTTTTTACACTAAAAGTAACCTATTCCTGTCTTTTTTGTAACCAATTCCCACTTAGAGATTTCGCAATAGAGATTTTCAAAATCTCTATTAGTTTTCCTTGTTTTCGCGTAATTCGCGTTATATCATAAGAATTGAAGACGTTATCCAGATGGAGTTGCGGTGTCAGATCCAAATACATATTTGATCCAACAAGAACAGTTAAGAGAAGATGCTCAAAAAAAAGCTGAGCAGGCAGCTCTGGATGAGCAAGTTCAAGATCAATTTAGACAGCGGAATCAACAAGCGCATCAATCAGTACAGCAAGCTCGAATTAGACAAGAGCAACTCGCGCAAGAAGCTTTAAAGCAACAAATTGAGGCAAATTCCAAACCAGAAAAAGGTCCAGAACTACTCACTCTTGATCCAGCCTTAATTAGGCGAACCGCTCAAGTGGTGCCTCAGATAGGAATTCAAGCTAGTGGCAAAACAGCTCAACAAGAACTTGCTGATACCCTTGCCGCTTCTACCCCAGTTGTAACTTCTGCCACTTATAGATCTCAAGCTGCATTTCGAAATACTCCTACCGAAAATCAGCAAAGTTTTGCAAAAGCACAAGCAGACAATGCTAATCATTATGACATTACAGCAAACGCAAGACTAAGGATGATCTTTGATCAATATGGAATTAATGATCCTCAAGTTCAAGCAAGCATCCAAAATGATACTCAGCAACTGAGCCACGCTTTAGAGGTCATCAATGATTCAGATCTATTAAGTCGTGATCAAATCGATCAAACAAATAATGCACTTATTGACTATCACGAACAAGTTGAAAGAACCGCTCTAAGTTTTTATGTCGAACAAACTCAGGCTCAAGCACAGCAGGCTCAGTCTGGTTTAGCTGCTCCTGGAGTAGCTGCTAATACTGCTTTAGATGCACAGCTTGCACAACAAATCGAAGAACAGCAAAAGGCTCAAGCAAAAACTGTTGCAGATGAAGCTACTGCCAATGCAATTCATCAGAATCGCCAAATTGAGTATTTACGTCAACTCGATGAAATACATAGACGCAAAGAAGATCAAGCACGACAAATCGCATCAAAAGAGCAAGTTCGAAATGCACAAGATTTAAATCAAGTGCAGGGCGTTAATCTTACGCTGGAAGCTCAACAGCTTTTAGAAGCGAGAAAAGCTCAAAGAAAATTTGAACTAGGACATGATGGACCAAATGACAATCCCCCATTCGACAATCAAAATCGCAGAACTGGCGGAGATGGAAACAACAGTGTTGAGTTTGAAGAAATCAATAACGGTGGTCCTGAAAAACAAGGCAGTGTAAGTGCACAAATATATGCTGTAGATGCAGATGGCAGACCAACTGATAACCATATGCATCAAGGTGCATTTGTTAACCAAACAAAAGCAGAAGCTCAACGTGCTGGATTAGATCGTGGAGAAAACGCTCAACCTATTTCTGCAGTAGATCGAGGCTATGGACAAACCGATACTTATCAACACGCACCTGAGCCCATCGCAAGATCGCTGGACCTAAGAGCGCAACAAGCCAACAACCAAAACAACTAATCTTCGAGAAAAGGTCCGTCCTTTTCTTCTTGCAATAAATTGTATTACTACAAGACAACACAAGAAGAAAAGGACGGACCTTTTCTCTATAGGGTGTTGATGAATTTTGATAGAAGGTTGTAGGTTTCTTCAAGTTTTTTGATCTGGATATGTTCATCAGATCGATGTGCGAAAGCCGGATCTCCGGGCCCACAATTTACAGCTGCAACTCCCCATTCAGAAAACCTCGCTACATCAGTCCATGCAACCTTAGGTACTAGTTCAACATTTGTTTCTTTTGCAAAAGGAACAATAGGGTGATCGATACTTGGCATCGCTCCTGGCGTATTATCAACAATTTCGATTTCATCTGCTTCGGAACATAGAGATCGAACGTAATTTTCAGCATCTTGGGCTGAGATATTGGGACTGTAGCGGTGATTCAATACCAATTCGCAATAATCAGGAATCACGTTTCTAGCCACCCCACCAGCAATAGTCGTCACGCTTAAAGCTGAAGTGTAGGTTAAGCCTTCGATCTCAAGTTGAGGTTGAGACTTACTCTCTTGTACTAGTTTTTCTAGCACTTTTACAGACTTATGGATGGCATTCTCCCCCATCCAAGGTCGTGCGCTGTGAGCTCGCTTCCCGTTGAAAACTGCTTTCGCAGAGATAGTTCCTTGGCACCCAAGTTCGATTTTCCCATCCGTAGGTTCTAACAGAATCGCGCATTTACCGTCCAAAAGAGTCGGGTCAGATTCGCGTATTTTTAGAAGTCCACTATGCTGCGCCTCGACTTCTTCGGCCTCATAAAAGACAAAGTGTGATGAGATCTCTATGTCTGCTAATAAAGCGACCATTACTGCCAATCCACTCTTCATATCGCTAGCACCTAAACCAAAGAGATTGCCATCGCTGATCGTTGCTACATTATTTTTCTGACCATTGTGTTCAGCAACAGGAACTGTGTCAAGATGCCCTGCAAATATCACAGGCACTTCACCATTTTTAGCGTTCACTTTTACAACAAAGCTATTTGCGATCCGAACTATTTCTGCATCGGGCCTGAAACTCTTTACATATTCGATAAGTAAGTTGCAAAGTTCATCCTCTTGCCCACTTACAGACTCAGTATTTATCAACGCCTTTGTAACCTCAAGCAGATCTCGAGGATCAACACCATTGAAATAATTAACTGTCAATTGAACTCCGAATTATCAAGTAGCAACGCCGTGCTCACGCAAGATGTCGTTTAATAGCAGTTTGTCGTGCTCTTGGCCTTCTTCAAGATACTTAAGTATGAGTACGCAAGGAAGTCCAAATTTTCCGCCTGCAAATTCTTTATCGCGAGTAGCCATGACTGCTACTGCTCGCTCCGGAACTTTCCCGCGAGCGACTTCTTCACCAGTATTAGAATCAATAACTGGAGTAGATGATGTAAGAATTACACCTGCTCCAAGCTTTGCCCCTTTGCATACTCTTGCTCCTTCAACGATCATAGAACGCGAACCGACAAAGACATCATCTTCGATAATTACCGGTGAAGCTTGTGGCGGCTCTAGCACGCCTCCGATACCAACACCTCCCGAAAGATGAACGCGTTTTCCAATTTGTGCGCAGCTTCCAACTGTTGCCCAAGTATCGACCATTGTGTCTTCATCTACATATGCACCAATATTTACATAACTTGGCATAAGCGTTACGCCTGCGCCCAAAAATGTTCCGCGTCGAGCAATGGCTCCAGGCACTGCTCTAACTTTCAAGTTAGCGTAATTTTCCTTTAGCGGGATTTTGTCGAGGTATTCAAACGGACCAACATTGTATTTAGTCATCGACTGTACTTTGAAATACAACAAGATAGCTTGTTTAACCCATTCATGAACTACGACTTCATCATTTACAACTTGGGCTACTCGAATCTCGCCTGAATCTAGTTTTTCAATTGCTTGTGCAATCAAGCTACGTGCTTTGTCTTTTTCGACGATATTATCGAGCTTGTCTTTGTTGACCCATAGATCTTTAATAATTTCTTTAATCTGCATGGGCAAAATACTACCGCTTTAACAGAGAAAAGCGAAAATCAGACAGCAACATTGAGTAAATCGCTATTTGCGAAATAACCTCTCAATTCATCAATTCCTACTTTTGAGTGGGCAGATACAAAGAAAACATCCATCGGGCGTTTTCTAGTAATGCTCTTGCTCAAACTATGCAGATCTTCGAGTTCTTCAGAAGAAAGTAAGTCGATTTTATTCCAAACTAGTATTTGTGGAATTTCAGCAGCTCCTATTTCAGTAAGGACTTCAATAACAGCTTCAACATTTCCAGCAGGGTCTAATGAGTTCGCATCTACTACATGCAAAAGAATGTCTGCGTCAGCTGCTTCTTCTAGAGTAGATCTAAATGCCTCAACCAATTCGTGAGGTAGGCTTCGCACAAAACCTACAGTGTCCGAGATCAAGACAACATTGGGTGTGTAGTCTGACTTGGTACCAATAAAAACTTTTCTGGTTGTTGGAGCAAGTGTGGCGAAGAGTCGATCTTCAACGTGAGCATCACTTTTTGCTAAGGCGTTTAGTAATGAAGATTTCCCAGCGTTCGTATATCCAACAATCGCAATACGCTTTTCTGGTTTTTGAGACCTGCGTTTGCGTTGAGTAGCACGAACCTTTCCTAACTTTTTTAGGTCATTTTCTAGCTTTCTCATTCTCCTGGTAATTTTTCGTCGGTCAATCTCGAGTTGTGTTTCACCAGGGCCTCTTGTACCGATACCAGCTCCTTGCTGAGATAATACTTTTCCCCTTCCACGAAGTCTTGGCAATATGTAATTGAGTTGTGCAAGTTCAACTTGCAACATACCTTCTTGTGTTGTTGCATGCTGTGCAAATATGTCGAGTATAACAGCCACCCGATCAACAACATCGACTTTCATAATTTCTTCTAAATTTCTTTGTTGAGCGGGAGATAGCTCTGCGTCAAATATGACTACATCGCAATCGTTTGATGCAACGAATTGAGCAATTTCTTGCGCTTTACCCGGACCTATGTAAGTTGCAGGATCTGGGCTCTTTCTTTTTTGCACTTCTCTTGCAACAACTTGCGCACCTGCTGTATCTACCAAAAGTTCTAGCTCATCAAGTGATACCTCAATATCTTGTTCGTCGTCCTTCATATCCAGTGCAACAAGAACTGCTTTTTGAATTTGGACATCAAAATCTGTTTCACTTTGAGTTAAAAGTTTGCGATTTCTATTTTGATGATACTGTTCTTGTACTGCCATTATTTAATCCATTTCAATATTGATAGTCGACACTCGCAATAAAATTCACCGGTCCACTCAGAATATTTGTATCTCCCATGGTGACTAGCAATTCACCACCTCTAAGGCTCACTGTCACTGAATTGTCTACAATCCCCGCATTATGTAGAGCTGTTGCAATCGCAGTTGCTCCAGTTCCACAGCTCAGAGTTTCATGAGCTCCTCTTTCGAATACTCGCGCTGTGACTCTATTAGTTGATTCAATAAGTGCGACACTGACATTTGTTAATTCTGGAAAACGTTGATCATATCTCGCAACTAGTGCTTCATGAGAAAGATCTTCATGTTCTAATTCACTGCGGTTGTCAAGCAACAACACCCAATGAGGAACGCCCGAATTTACTGCAAATCCTTGCCGTTCGACTCCCAAAAGATAATGAGGAATATTGTATGGATCGTCTGTTTTTACAGGAATGTCATCGGGTTCAAAAGTGACTTTACCCATGTCGACATCTCCAACTTGGCTGCCATTTTGATACCTCAAAATTATCTCTTTAATCCCTGCCTTAGTCTCTACTACCACTTTCTTATGATCATCATCTAGAAGTGAAGAAAATCCGTGTTTGCCTGCAAAGGACGCAAAACATCTAATCCCGTTCCCACTCATTTCAGCATGAGAACCATCGGCATTTATTAGATACATTCGACAATGTGCATTGGAATCTATCGAGAAACCAGATATGGAATGCTTTTCAATACCTGGTTGGTCTAAAACTAACAATCCGTCTGCACCAACGCCAAAATTGCGATGGCAAATTCGTCTTGCAAGATCACTTAGACCTTCATAGGAAAAATCAAAATTAGAGTTTTCTAATGTTTGTGAATCAGTTATTAAAAAATCATTTCCAGTTGCTTCATACTTTTCAAAATGCATACAACCAATCTAATACCTATCAAGGCATATAGTCTCTTTAATTTACACTACCTGGAGATATCTTTAGTTATCCCTAGACGTTTAGCGGCTTTTGAAATCGCTGAATCCATAGTTTTAGCAGCCAGTTTTTGTACACGGTTGCGATTGATTTTTACCAAAGCGTAATCGAACAAAAAATCTCTGAATTTGAGGTCCAGTGCTGTTAATTGTTGAGAAAACTCAATTTCAAGGTGTTTTGCCATCAGAACCATTGAGCCAACGTATTGTTCTCTAAGGCTCACCATTGCTGATAAGTATGATTTTGAATCAGACATAGAATATGGTCCAGTTTGCTCAAAAGGAAATACAGATTCAGCGTGTTCGACTATTAACTTCATTTCAGATTGTAATAATTGGGTCCTATGTACTCGTCTTAGAGCATCTTTGTCATCTAATAAGTTCTTAAATGACTTTTTAAACTTTTCAATATCAAGAGCCCGTTTTGATCTGCTTTTAGTTGGAGAATGCCTGTTGCTCAACACTCGGCGTTGTTGGAGTTGCTCATCTATTACTTTGCTCGCATTTGGTCGCTCTTTTGATGTAGCAAAAATGATGACCCATCTTCTTTTAGGAATTTTGGTTATTGGATCATAGGATTCTATCCATTTATGAAAATCTTGCGGTTCAAATCTGCGTAGATATCCTCCTCCAAATCGACCGCGCCTTGAGTCAAAAGTCGAAGGAGAGTTTCCTAGGAATTGCCTTTCCAATTTATGAACTTCTTTGCTTTGTCGAATTAGTTCTAGTACTAGATCATTTATATTTGGTGTTGAATTTTTACCAATGGCTTTTAGAGGCAACTTTTTTGTATTCAATCGACATATCAAATGGGCAAGAGTTTTTAGTTCATCCTCTTCAATGAAATCGCCAGGAAGAGATCTATTTATAACCTCAAGATTCAACCCTTCGATCTCCACTGCTTGACCATAGCTAAAATCGACAACTCCACCTCGTAGGTCTTTTCCTATGAACCTTTTTCTGGCAGCTCGCAACCAAAGAAAAGCCTGCTCAGAGTGCGGTTCATAGCTATATGCTTCAGTATCTATAGGCATTGTCACCTCCTTTATGTCAGCCATGTGCATTATTACGTGATATTTATCACATGATACGATATAATGGAAATCGCTTAAAATCCGGCTTATGGGCAGAATGAGAATTTCATGACATCAGATAACACCTCTCTTGACAATGTAACGCCAGCTGCGAATGTTCCAGCTAAGGCGAAAGCTCTCGAACCAGTGACTAAACATGGATGGAAAATCCACTTAAACTTTGACCCGACAAACCCTAATGTAATGTTTGCTGTACAAAGCCAGCTTCAATGGTTAAAAGATGATTTCGAGATCTTTGATTTCAAAATCGGTCAAGGTGGTGGTATCGAATCTGGACAATCCGGAAAAGAAGCAACTGTTTATGTTGGTTCTTTTGATCAGATGATTAAGGTCGTGAATCTCATCGAGAACAAAATGGGTTGCATCTTGTTAGATCATGACCCAAATGTAATCGATTTCCTGGAAATCAAATTAGGCATAGCTGCACATACCGCAGACGAGGGTCACCCAACGTTTGGGCTTGATACCTGGAGCGATGATGTTCCAGCACTCGAAGGTTCACTTAAATACTTTGTGCGTTACAATGTGTGGCCTCACCCATTATTCAACCAGTACGGCGCAGATGGAATTCCTTTCCTAGAAGAAACAAGCAGAGCAGCTAAGACACAATCTCTTTATGGCGGCGATTATGTTTTTGATGAGGAAGCAGCAATCGCTGAAGGATATCAAAAGTTAAGAGAACTGTACGGAGATCACTTCATTCCAGGAGATAAAGCATCGTGGTTCGTAAATATGAGAGCCGAAAAGCGCAGAGTAATTGCAGATCACACTTATGAACCAGCTTCAATGGAGATAGCTGAACAAGTCAGATCTGCAAACGATAAAGCTGCTGAACTACGAGATTCAACTATTATTGGTGCGAGGTATGGACAGCAATTTGAGCAAGGGCCGAATCCCGAATTTCGAGGTCTGTAAGAAAATCACATTCAATCCAAACAACTCTTGGATCGCGTTCAAACCATTTTCTTTGTCGCCTAGAAAATTGTGCAGTCTTGTTTATTATGTGAGTTCTCAAATCATCAAAAGACGAAGAATTTTTTCCCGCTAATATCCAATCAATTATAGGTTGATAGCCAATTGCCGCTTTGGCTGTCGGAGAAATTTGGTCCCAAATTTTTAAAAGTACTTCACATTCTTCTATCCAACCATCTCTAAACATGATATCGACTCTCGAGGATATCCGTTCTCTTAGAATGTCTCTGCTGTATCGAAGTCCGATCATTTTTACGTCTAAATATGGTTTGCCAAAAGTCTGAACACCAGTACCCGTCGAGGAAAACTTATCTTTTGATACCCATATTGCCTCTATAGCTCTAGCTATTCGTCTGACATTTGCTGGATCTATTTTTTTTGCAGCCTCAGGGTCAATATCCTCTAAATAGCTATATGCCAAATCGACTTTTTCTTTATCAGGATTTTGTTCGTCAAGTTCAAACTGGTCGATAACCCTTTGTCTAACTTCAAGATCTGTTGGAGCAAAAGAAAAATTATCTACAACCGCATGGGTATATAGACCCGTACCTCCAGCAAACACAAAACTCTGCTTTGCATCATCGAGAATTTGATATACATCTTGTTTGAATTGGGAAACACTGTAACTTTCAGTTGGATCAACTGCAGAAATCATATGGTGTTCAACACCCTCGCGTTCAGATATTGGGACGACACCAGTTCCGATTTCAAAATTCTTGTATACCTGCATTGAATCAAGCGAAATTATTTCTCGATCGAATTCTTTGGCCAACTCTATTGCCAATGACGACTTTCCCGCAGCAGTTGTACCTACAACAACAATGTGTTTTGAAAATGACTTCATTTAACCAGCAGATACCGGAATCAATTTCTTGTTCTGTTTAGGTCGAGAAATTATTTCAACTAAATCACCAAAAAGCCAGTGCGATGCTGAATCAGTAATTTTTGCAGTCACGTATGAGCCTTCTGGAATGTCATTGCCTTGAGGATCAAAGTGAACAAGTTTGTTTTGTGTGGTACGACCTGAAATCATACCTTCTTTGTTTCTCGTTGTACTTACAACTAGTAATTCTTCGGTTTTGCCTATTCTGTCTTTGTGTTTGCGAGTAGCATCACTCTTTTCAAGAGCACATAATCGCTCCATTCGACTCTTCACTATTTCTTCATCAACGAATTTTTCGGTCATTAAGGCAGCTTCAGTTCCTTCACGTGGTGAAAAAATGAAAGTG
>CAZLQP010000024.1:0-20360 GCA_964561855.1 uncultured Burkholderiales bacterium
ACAACTGCAGATAATTATGTTTTGCAGATAAATCAAAAGATGAGTGATCCACTACATTCTCTAGTTATCGCAGGATCTTTAGCAATAGATTTGATGTTGAAACAAAATGATAACGGGTTGCCAATCTAGGCTTAGTCTGTCACTTTGCTTTGTGTAATATCAATCATTTTCTGCAAACTTAATCGTGCCCAATATTTAGTTTCGCTGTCTACAGCTATCTGATTTTGTGGGTTGTTGTTTACGATTGATTCAAGACACCAAGCAAGATGGGGCAAGTCGATTCTAAACATTGTCGAACAAGGACAATATAGAGGATCGAGAGAAACTATTTTTTTGTCAGGATTCTCTTTTGCGAGTCTTTGTACTAAGTGCACTTCAGTGGCTATACCAACTGTTGTTCCAGACGGCTCATTTTCTACAAATTCGATAATCTTTTCTGTTGAACCAACTATATCTGCCATTTGCACTACTTCGTTCCTAGTCTCTGGGTGAACCACAACTAGGCCATCAGGATTTTCTTTTCTAAACTCAATTACATGTTCAGGCTTAAAGCGTTGATGAACACTACAGTGTCCCTTCCAAAGCCAGAAGGTAGCGCCGCTAGCATGTTCGTTATCAAAATTAACTGACATCCTGGGATCGTACAAATAACAGTCGTTAGGTTTGAAGCCCATTTGATATGCGGTATTTCTTCCCAAATGTTGATCAGGAATAAACAGAATATGTTTTCCTTTTTCTAATCCCCAAGCAATAATCTTTTCTGCATTTGAAGAAGTACAAACAGCGCCACCATGTTTTCCAACAAATGATTTAATCGCTGCCGAAGAATTCATATATGTAATTGGGACAATATCCTTAGCTTCAGCCACTTCCAAAAACTTGTTCCATGCAAATTCGACTTGTTCAATGCTCGCCATATCTGCCATTGAGCAACCTGCATTTAAATCAGGTAAATAAACATGCTGATTATCATCGGTCAAGATGTCAGCACTTTCAGCCATAAAATGCACTCCACAAAAAACAATGTGTTGCGCCTGATTATTTTCTGCAGCAAATTTCGCGAGTTTATAGGAATCACCTCGATCGTGAGCAAAATCAATCACTTCATCTCTTTGATAATGGTGTCCTAGAATTAAGACGCTATCGTCCAGGGCATCAAGCGAGTTTCGGATCATGCTACGCAATTGATCGTCACTTGCTCGGCTATAGTGTTCGTCAAGAGGTAATTGAATCCGTGGAGGTGGCATAATTTTTGTCACCCCAATATTGTAGGTAATTATTAGTCATATGCGCGCCCCGAAACCATCAGATATTCCGCAAAAACCTGGTTCCTATCAATTTTATTCTGTTGATGGGGAAGTCTTGTATGTAGGAAAGGCCAAAAACCTTCGATCGCGGATAATGTCTTACTTTAGAGAAGGCCCAAAAAGTAATATTCGAATTGATCAAATGGTGGAAATCGCTGATCGGATTGAGTGGATAGTTGTTAATAATGAAACAGAATCCTTGCTTTTGGAGTATTCCTTAATCCAGCAACATATGCCTAGATATAACGTCATGGGTAAAGATGATCGATCGTACCCTTGGCTAGCGATTACAACATCTGAGAAATGGCCTAGAGCGATGATCTATCGGGGGAAGCAAAAAAAGGGAGTACGTTATTTTGGTCCATATACCTCAGCATATTCAATTAGGCAGACGCTTGATGTTATAACGACAGTTTTTCCTGTGAGGACTTGTTCGCCGACTAAGTTTGCTGATTACAGGCGTCGTGGAAGAGGATGCCTTTTATTTGATATCGGAAAATGCTCTGCGCCATGTGTAGATGCAGTTAATGACGATGATTATCGAAAGCTAGTAAAAGGCTTAATGTCTTTTCTTAATGGAGACATTAAAGAAGTTGTAGATGTGTTGAACAATCAAATGAATCAAGCATCCAAAAATCAAGAGTACGAAAAAGCAGCAACAGTTAGAGATCGATTGAGCGCCATAGAAGAGATTGTCACCAAACAAGAAATATTCGGTTCAGAAAGAGAAAACTTCGACGTTGTTGCATTTGCTAGTGACTCTATTGAGATTTGTGTAGAAGTTTTCAGAGTCAGAAAAGGTCGATTGGTTGGTAATCGTAGGCTGGTATTTGAATCACAGATTATGAGTGAAGATGAGAGCGATATAGATCAGGTTTTACTTAGACTATATGAGGATCAGTTGCCTGAAGTTATCCCAGGTCTGGTTTACATACAAGAACTTCCCTCTCCAGTAGATGCCTTTGAGCAATTGATTTCTCAACAGAAGCAGAACTCAGTGAAGCTTAAATCTCCAGAGAAGGGCTCTAAAAAAAGATTACTGGAAATCGCTGAAGAAAATGCAAGAGGTAATCTTGAGCGCCGAAGAAAAACTCGAATCAATGATATAGAAAAACGAACTCAAGCGCTTAACGAATTAAAATCGCAACTCAATCTGGAAAAAGTACCCTTGAGAATCGAGTGTTTTGATATTTCTCACATTCAAGGCACCAATACAGTGGCTTCTATGGTTGTGATTGATGATGGGCTACCTAAGAAAAGCGAGTATCGAATATTTAACATTAAACATCAGCAAGGAAATGATGATTTTCTGTCAATGGAAGAAGCTATTACGCGAAGATTCAAAGCACACCTAGCGCGCGACGAGCGTTTCAAACAATTACCAGATTTGTTATTGATCGATGGCGGTAAAGGCCAGTTGTCAAGCACGCTCAGAGCTTTAGATTCTTTAGGGATTAAAGACAGAATTGAAGTCGCTTCGCTGGCAAAAAAAGAGGAAGAAGTATTTCGACCAGGTGAGAGTGAAGCTATCCGCATTCAAAGGGGGTCATTAGCGCTAATGATTTTACAACTTGCTCGAGATGAAGCACATCGATTTGCGATTACTCATCATCGAAAGAGACGCCAGACATCAATGAAGCAAAGCATGCTCGATTCAGTTTCAGGTCTCGGACCAGCAAGAAAAAAGCGTCTATTACAGTCATTTAAGTCAGTAAAAAACTTGAAAGAACAAAGCCTCGAAACATTACAGAGTCTCACTTACTTGCCCGATAATGTAGCATTGGAAATATACACCAAACTCCATAGCGAGGATGAAACCCGATGACTCGAATACTTTTGCTAACCGGATTAGCAGGCGCAGGTAGAACCACAGCTGCAGACATTCTGGAAGACATGGGTTACTTCGTAATGGAAAATTTGCCGGCTGCAATAGTATCTGATGTCGTAAATCAGATCCATGAATCTGAACAGATTGAGTCGAAAATAGCAGTAGCTGTTGATATTCGAGATGAAGCTTCAATAAGGACTCTTTTTCAAGTCAGAGATGATTTGAGAGAAAAAGGCAATGCCGTTGATGTCGTATTTTTTGACGCTGACGACGATACGATCGTTCGTAGATTTGAACAAACTCGTCGACCTCATCCTTATATATCTGCTGGAGTGCTAACTAAGAGCATAGAGATTGAGAGAGAACTTTTAAGTGAGGTGCTTTCTAATTCTGATATTCATATCGACACTACGACTACGAATCCAACTCAATTAAGTCAGAATCTAACTGCTCTTTTCAGTGAAAGTTCTGTCGGAACTACGATTGTTTTGCATTCTTTTGGTTTTAAACATGGCACTCCTCGAGATGCTGATTACGTATTCGATGTTCGGTTTTTGCCAAACCCTTTTTGGGATGACGAACTTTCTTCAATGTCGGGACTGGAAACGAAGGTACAAGATTATGTTCGTAGTTTTGACCAGTACGAACAATACTTCAAGTCATTAACTGACACATTGACTTTGTCGGTCGAAGAATTTTCTAAACTAGGAAAAGGATTTGTATCGATCGCGATAGGTTGCACAGGTGGCGTGCATAGAAGTGTGACTGTTGCTATTGATGTCGCATCTCATTTTCGGAAACTTGGTTTTAAGGTAATTATCGTTCACCGTGAGCTAGATGGTTACGAACTATGACTAAAAATATAGTTGCTCTCGGCGGAGGTCATGGGCTTTCGATGCTAATAAGATCCCTCAATGACACGGATTCAAATGTCACAGCAATTGTTAGTGTTGCAGATGACGGTGGATCATCCGGAAGGTTGAGACACGACATGGATATTGTCGCTCCGGGCGATATACGCTCGTGCATGTTAGCGTTAGCAAAGAAATCTACCCCTGAATCGAAAATATTCGCAAAGCTCTTCGAGTATAGATTTGAAGAAGGCGAACTTGACGGTCATTCAATGGGAAATCTGATACTTGTCGCTTTGGCTCGTCAATTAGGATCATTCGAATCTGCGGTCATGGCAGCTGCTCAGATGTTAGATCTGCAAGGAACTGTTCTACCGGCAACAGAAAGTTCTGTTGTTCTTGTTGCTGATACTGCTGACGGTAACGTCCGAGGACAAGTACAGATTGAGAAATCTAATGGAATCAATAGAGTTTTTATTGAGCCACAAGATGCACTTCCACTTGCAGGAGTGGTTGAGGCAATACTAGATGCAGATCATATTCTTTATGCGCCTGGGAGTCTTTATACCTCTGTAATACCAACCTTCATAATTCCGGAGATTACGCATGCACTTAAAATTACAAGTGCTGATGTCTCTATGATTATGAATCTGGTTAATCGTGGCTCAGATACTGAATCAATGAGTGGCGATGACCATTTGCGTGCAGTATTAGAACACGGTGGGCGGGTAGATCGAGTGATATGCGATGAAAACTGTCTCAAAGTTATTAATCCGCCAGATGGCATTGAAGTGCTGTTTAGGAATTTAAGCCGAGAGACAGATTTTCATGATGTTGACTATCTAAGTAACACACTGAGAGAACTCTTCAATATCTAGTACCTATTTTTCTATATGTGGCCCTCATGGCGCTAGAATCAGTTTTCCGTAACGAAAGGAAAAATGATGAGCATTCGAGTTGGCATCAATGGGTTTGGACGAATAGGTAGAAGTTTCACAAGAGCAATTTTGAGTAGAGCCTTGATGGACGACGTGACTTTAGCCGCTATTAATGATCCTTTTGGAGATTCTGAGTCTATGGCTTTTTTATTAAAGCATGATAGTGTCGGCGGAACCTTAGAGCATCATATTTCTGCTACAAGTAATGGACTAGATATTGACGGTTTTGCTGTTACTAAATTCGAAGAACGTGAACCATCACAGATCGACTGGAAATCTGCTGGAGTAGATATTGTCATTGAATCTACCGGTTTATTTACATCGCGTGAAGCAGCTGCTGCACATTTAGTCGGGGGTGCAAAGAAAGTTATTATTTCAGCTCCTTCTCCGGATGCGGACGCTACCATCTGTATGGGTGTCAACGATGATGTTTATTCTCCAAAAGACCATCAAGTGATTTCTAATGCTTCATGTACGACTAATTGTTTAGCTCCACTCGCAAAAGTACTTAACGATAACCTAGGAATTCAATCAGGGTTCATGACAACAGTACATGCATATACTTCTGATCAACAGCTACAAGACATGGCAGTAACATCACGAAAAGGTAAAGCTGATTTGCGTCGCATGAGAGCAGCAGCGCTTTCGATCATCCCATCATCTACAGGGGCAGCCAAAGCAATAGGAGTTGTATTACCTGAGCTTGATGGAAAACTGGATGGGCTTGCTTTACGTGTGCCTACCCCAACAGGATCGATTACGGATTTAACTGTGCAAGTTGAAAAGCAAGCATCTAAAGAAGAAGTCAACAAGCTTTTTGAGGAAGCATCTAATGACAAAAAATACCGCGGAGTTTTGGAATATACAGATCAAGAATTGGTATCTGCAGACATTGTAGGAAATCCGTCTTCATCTATCTTCTCTAGTCCAGATACTATGGTTTCAGGAAACAATATCAAGGTACTTGGATGGTATGACAACGAATGGGGATACTCCAATCGTCTTGTTGATTTGGCAATGTTTCTTGAAGAATCTGGACTTTGATACTAAATGGATCAGAAACAATTTAATCGACTTATCGATGCTCCTATTACGGAGGGTACTGTTGTACTAGTCAGAATCGACTGCAATGTACCGCTAAAAGGCATTCAAATCGATGACACATTCAGACTTGAAGCAGTTACTCCAACACTTGAGTATTTAAAACAAAAGAAAGCAAAAGTCATTATTGCTGGAGCCATAGGTAGACCTAAAGGTAAACGCGATGAGAGCTTGACTACTGAGTTAATAGCGAAATATTTTGAAGATCGAGTGTTTGATCGTTGCCAATATGTTGATTCTGCAGTTGGTGTAGATGCACAAAAAGCGATTGGTGCATGTTCTTCATCTAATGCTGTAATGTTGGAAAATCTGCGTTTTTATCCCGGTGAAGAATCAAATGATGAAGTTTTTGCTAAAGAATTGACTCAAGGTATTGACGTTTATATAAACGATGCTTTTGGTCAATCACACCGCAAACAAGCATCAATAGTAGGTATTACCAATTTCTTGCCATCGTTTTCCGGATTTTGTATGGAAAAAGAAGTTGACGCGTTAGAAAACGTTTTAAACACTGATCAGCATCCGACAGTAGCAATTATCGGGGGAGCAAAAGTTTCAGACAAGCTTGGAGTTATCGAAGCGCTTGTAGAACGATGTGACAAAGTTTTGATTGGTGGCGCAATGGCATATACTTTTCTGAAAGCTACAGGAAGAAGTATTGGTCAGTCTCTTTGCGAAGATGATTTTCAAGAAAAAGCGCTTGCTCTCTTGGAGTCAGGCAAGATTGTTTTACCTGACGACACATTAGTTGCTGAGTCATATGATTCAACAGATACTCAAGTTTGTGTAGATATTCCAGATGACCTAGCCGGTTTTGATATTGGCCCGGCAACAGTTTCTAAATTTGAACAGGAGCTGTCCGGGGCAAAAATGATTCTCTGGAATGGTCCTATGGGAGTATTTGAAAAAGATCAATTCGCAAAAGGAACAATCAAGATTGCTCAAGTCGTTGCTAATTCACAGGCTTTTAGTGTCGTGGGTGGTGGGGATAGTGTGTCTGCAATTAGAAAGTTTGATTTACAAAACAAAATTGACCACGTTTCGACAGGCGGGGGAGCAACTCTTGAATATATTGAAGATGGTTCGCTAATCGGAGTAGATGCATTGATTACTGCATCAAAGAAGGGAAAATAATGAGAATGCCTATTATCGTAGGAAATTGGAAGATGAATCTGAATCATCTAGAGGCTATCGCGTTGGTTCAAAAACTCTCATACCAACTCGAGATATCGATTTTCGAAAATGCTGAAGTCGTCATTTGTCCTCCATTTACTTCATTAAGAAGTGTACAAACTGTTATTGATAGCGACAAAATGCTTTTCTCCCTAGGAGCACAAAATGTTCACTCTAGCGATAAAGGAGCATTTACCGGCGAAGTTTCTGCACCCATGCTTTCAAAGTTGAACTGCAAATATGTGATCGTGGGACATTCAGAAAGGCGCGAGCATCTCAAGGAAACAGACGAAGAAATTGCTTTAAAAGTCAAAGCAACAAGAAAATTCGAGATGACACCTATTGTCTGTGTCGGAGAAACATCGCAACAGCGCGAAGACGGCGCCTCACTTGAAATTATTGAGAACCAGGTCAGGGTCGGACTTTCAAAGATCCAAAAAGGCGATATCGAAAATTGCGTAATTGCTTATGAGCCAGTGTGGGCAATCGGCGCTGGAGAACCTGCAACTCCTCAGCAGGCTACTGAAGTGGCTGCACACATTCGTACAGTGTTGAATTCGATCTCTTCAAATTCTGGTGAAGTCACAAGAATTCTTTACGGAGGAAGTGTAAAACCAGATAATTCTCACACTTTCTTGTCAGAAGAATCTTTAGATGGTTTATTGGTGGGCGGAGCGAGTTTGGTGGCTGATGACTTTTCGAGATTAGTTATTTCAGCTGTTAAATGATAATAAGTCGTTCTAAATACCCAAATATGTTAGATCAAGATAGTAGGATTTAGGTCGTGGACGCATTGACAACGATTCTCATAGTAATTCATGTTATAGCTGCTTTGGCTATGCTGATTTTTGTGCTACTTCATGCAGGTCGCGGCGGCGGTTTGTCAGATCTTTTTGGCGGCGGATCGTTAGGTGGTTCTATGGCTGGATCGACAGTTGTTGAGAAAAACCTCGATAGATTAACGATCGTTGCAGCGCTTATATTCACCTTCACCACAATAATGTTAGGTATACAACTATAACCTCCAATTTGTCACTAGTATAAAAATAAACAAACGACAATAAAAGGGGGATCCCTCGTGAATAAAACACGTAGGACTCAAAAGTTCTTTATTACAATAACTTTGCTATCAGCATTGCTATTGGCAGCCTGTGGATCGAACGATTCTGATTTAACTTCGATTCCGACCACAATACCTCTTGATGATATTCCTCAAGGTGGAGAGTTAGTTATTGGAGCTGCACAGAATCCAGAATGTTTAGACTTCATTCATGTTTGTTCTGGTGATGTATGGGGATTATGGACAGTTGCTGTTCAAACGCTTCCACGTCCTTATGCCGCTGAGAGAGTATATGACGGTTCAGATCCGACGGATGACTGGGAAGTTGTTCCTACTGAGCTTCTTGAAGGTGAAGCCGAAGTTTCTGATGATCTACTAACCATCACATACAACATCAACGAAGATGCAGTATGGGATGACGGTACTAAAATTACAGCAGATGATTTTATCTATACTTGGACTCAAATAGTCGAAGGTGGAGATGACATCTACGACCCTACAGGTTATACATCAATCGAAAACATCACTTCTGAAAATGAAGGTAAGACAGCAGTAGTATCGATGTCGGAACCTTATGTTCCATGGAAGAATCTTTTTGGAACAACATATGGATTATTGCCTGCTCACATCTTGGAAGGTCAAGATAGAAATGCAGTAATGAAAGATGGATTCGAGTTTTCTGGTGGACCATTTAAGCTTGAGTCTTGGACTAAGGGTGAATCAATTGTCTTAGTTAAAAATGAAAATTATTGGGGTGATCAAGCCAACCTTGATAAGGTTACTTTCGAATTTAGAGAGGATACAACCGCGCAGTTTACAGCTTTTAGAAACAATGAAATTTCTGTAATCTACTCAGACGTACAACCAGACGTAGTTGAAGGCGTGAATTCCGGATTAGACGACGCGAATGTGTATGCCAATAAGAACACTGCAAACGTTGAGTCTCTGCTGCTGAACAATGGTAGCGCTCCTTTCGATTCAACAGCTGTGCGTCAAGCATTGGGATATTCAATGGATCGTGACTCGATCGTTGGCGCACTCTTCGGTGATCTAGATATAAACGAAGCAGCCAATAGCTTTGTCCCGCCGATTCTAAGTGATTATTCACAGACTGATGCATTCAGCGATTACACGACAAATTCTTCAAAGGCAAGAGATTTGTTAGAGGAAGATGGATGGGCACGCAATGATGCAGGCGTATATGAGAAGGATGGTGAAGAGCTTGAATTTGAGATAATCACCACTGAAGGAGATGACCGAAGAAGACTTCTGATGGAAAATATTCAGAGTCAATTACAAGACAACGGATGGAAAGTTAATATCCGAACTTTAGCTTTTGGCGATGCACTAGATGCATTCTTTGAAGGAGAATACCAAGCCTTGATTTTTGCAGCTGTTGGGACAGGATTTGTACCTGACTTATGTTTTGTCTTCTGTGACGGTCCATTGAACATCGCAGATGAACGAGTGACAGAACTAGCTGGTGCAATATCTACTGAACTAAATGATGAAGCTAGGTTTAAAGCAGCTAAGGATGCAGAGAAATATATTGCGGAAAATGCTTTTTCTTACCCGTTATCAAATCAACCTAGTTTGATGGTATGGAAAGAAAATGTCGTTGGACAGGTCGACGACAACCCGTTTCAAGGTCCATTTTGGAACCTTAACAACTGGGGAGTAAGAAACTAAAGCAGCTTGGTTCAATCAGGTAAAAGGTGGGGTTTAAATCCCCACCTTTTTTATGTATAGGCTCTATCCTTGATAGTTGATGTTCTTTAGTTTCTACCTGCTTAAGCGATTGGTAATCGCTGTATTATTATTGCTGATCACATCATTTATTGTTTTTGTGGGCGTTAGAATTTCTGTGGATCCGACGTCAGACTTGCAGCTTTCTAGAGATAAGACTGCTCAAGAACGAGAGATAAAAAGGCTAGGACTCGATCGTCCGTTAACCACACAATACCTAGACTGGCTAACTAGCGCTTTACAAGGCGATTTAGGTAGGGGTGACAGAGACGGAGAACTTGTTACTACAAAGTTGTCACGTTCATTTTCAAAAACTTTTGAGTTAATCATTTGGGCAGTAATTTTTTCCTTATGTCTTGGAATAACATTTGGTGTTGTATCTGCAATCAATCGAAATAATCCGATCGACTATGCGATTTCGGGCTTATCATATTTAGGAATTGCCATCCCCGTGTTTGCTTTTGCATACGTTTTGATTAATTTATTTGGAAATGTTTTGCCTTCAGCATTTGGAAGTGACTCTCCTTGGCTCTACTCAAGCGCATCTACACAAGGTAGTTTCGGAAGAGATGCGCAAGGATTTTGGAGTATCGAAAGTGTAGTTGATTACATAAGACACATGGCCTTGCCAATTACAGTAGTTTCGATTCAACTCATTGCAAGTTGGAGCCGCTACCAAAGAGCGACAATGATTGAGGCTCTCAATAGTGGCTACGTCAGAACAGCTGTAGCAAAAGGATCGTCGAAGACTAGAGCCTATTTCAAACATGCATTAAAAAATACTCAAGTTCCAATGCTGACTATCATTGCGCTAGATGCATCATTCCTCTTTCAAGGTGTGATTTATACGGAGTTTATTTTCAACATTCCAGGTATGGGAACAATGTTTTTGAATGCTCTGGATGCAGGTGATGCTACAACCTTGGTCGGTTGGACAGTTGTAACAGCAGCAATCGTAATTCTTGTTAATTTGTTAGTGGATCTTCTTGTACCTCTAATAGACCCGAGGGTGCGATCGAGATGAAAATAAATATTCCGAAAGATACTCTTGCATATAGATCGTGGAAAAGATTTAAGAGCAATCGTGCAGCTCTAGTTTCAATCATATTTATTTCTGTATTTACTTTGATGTGCTATCTTCCAGGCTTTACCGGTTATGAACAGAATGAGCAAAATCTGAATCGAACTAAGTTGCCTCCAAGCGGAGAACATTGGCTTGGTACCGACCAGTTAGGACGAGATGTATTTACTGAACTGCTTCATGCAGGACAGATCTCATTGCGAATTGCTTTTGGAGTCGGTATTTTGTCGACACTGATAGGAGTAATTGTAGGTGCATCAGCAGGGTTGTATGGAAAATGGGTTGATGCAATGCTGATGAGAAGTACTGACTTATTTTTGGTTGTTCCTCAAATGGTTATTTTAATGATTGCTTTGAAGCGTTATGGGTCTAGCGTGCTGGCTATAGTGATTGTCATTTCTCTTATATCGTGGATGTACACTGCTCGATTAGTTCGATCTCAAGTGGTTAGTTTGAAACACAAGGAATATGTCGAAAGCGCTACAATATCTGGCCGATCAAAGCCATACATAATATTAAAGCACCTGATACCAAATTCTTGGAGCGTCATAGCTGTTAGTGCTGCATTTTCCGTTGCAGCTTCGATAATGCTTGAATCGGTGGTTTCATTTTTAGGGAATGGTATAAAATCTCCCTTGACTTCTTGGGGTAAAATGCTTTTTGAATACAAAGGTTTTGCAATTGGTAATTCTTTCTACTTGTTTTTAGGTCCAGCTATCGCTATTTTTCTTACAGTGCTTGCTTTTAACTTTATAAGTGATGGGTTGAAAGATGCATTAGATCCACAATCGGAGCAATCATGACTACCGCATTAAAATTATCGAATCTAGTTGTAACAGCAGGCAAGAAGTCGCCAAAATATATACTCAAAGATATAAATCTGTCTATTTATAAGGGGAAAACTCTCGGGATCGTGGGAGAGTCGGGCTGCGGGAAGTCGACGTTGGCGTATTCTCTCGCAGGACTATTAGGAAAGAATTATTCTGTGGAAGGGAAGCTGAAAGTTTCAGATTATTCTTTTGATTTAAAGACAGTGAAGTTCAAGGATTGGAGAAAGATTCGAGGAAAAGAAATTTCTTTCGTTTTTCAAGATTCGTTGGATTCATTAAATCCTATGCTGACTATTGGATATCAACTAGTTGAAGCAATTCGATTGAAAACAAAAACATCAAAGGCAAAAGCAAGATTGAGGGCGATCGAGTTACTTGAAATGGTTGAAATTGCAGATGCTGAACAAAAATTAAAAAGATATCCCCATGAGTTTTCTGGTGGAATGAGACAAAGAGTCATGATTGCTATTGCTCTGGCAAATGAACCAGAAATAATCATTTGCGATGAACCGACAACAGCATTAGATGTTACTATTCAAAGTCAGATTCTGAAGTTGTTGAAAAAAGCACAAGACCGGTATGGTCTGACAATCATCTTTATCTCTCACGATATTGGCGTGATTAATGAAATAAGTGATTATGTGGTTGTTATGTATGCCGGAAAAATAGTTGAATATGGACTTACTGATGAAGTGTTGAAAACACCTGCACATCCTTATACCCACGCGCTTTTAGAAGCAATGCCGAAGTTGAATTCAAAGAGAATTCTGAAACCAATTCCCGGCTCACCTCCCGTTCCAGGTGAAAAATATGAACGATGCCCTTTTGAATCAAGGTGTGAGTTCTCGAGAGAACAATGCGTATTGACAATGCCGGATTTATACGAAATTAAGAGTATATCTGGAAGTAGAACTGCTGCTTGCTTTTTTCCATTAGTGCATACAATTAAGGAAAAAGATGAAGCAAATAGTTGATGATGTTTCTTTGTTACGGGTGGATGATCTTCACGTAGCATATACGCGTAAGAAATTTTTTCATAAATATCACGATTTTGCCCTGCGTGGAGTCTCGTTTGCGATAAAAAAAGGGGAGGCTGTTGCCATTGTAGGCGAGTCAGGCTGCGGGAAAACTACATTAGCAAGAACATTAATAGGTCTCGAAGAGATTACTCGAGGAAAAATTACACTGGATGAAGCTGGACCCAGATCAAATAAAGACAAAAAGAGAATTTCTTTCGTTTTTCAGGATCCTACTGCAAGTTTAAATCCTCGGTTTAGCGTTTCATCTATTCTAAAAGAACCAATGTTTCAATTAACAGATGATGAACTTGTTCAACTTTTAGGTACTGAAGACAGGATTAAGAGAAAGTCATTAGAAGATAAGTATGTGGATAAATTGTTAGACGATGTTCATCTTGACAGGTCTGTAGCGAACAAATATCCTTTTGAACTTTCAGGTGGACAAAAACAAAGAGTTGGAATTGCAAGAGCATTAGTGAATGATCCTCAGCTATTAATTATGGATGAACCTGTGAGTTCTTTAGACTTAAGTGTTCAAGCTGGAGTGCTTGAAACGCTCGATCACATTAAGCAAAAGTCGCAGACATCGATTCTCTTTATAACACATGACCTTAGAATCGCGAATTACCTTACTGACCGCGTCATAGTTATGTATGCAGGACAAATTATGGAAGATGGTCCTAATGAGGAGGTTTTTCAACACCCATGCCATCCTTATACGAAAAGTCTGTTTGATCAAATTCCGAAAGGGCCTGGAGAAACACAAGACGATAAAGAGGCAATGGAAAAGATTGATGAAGAGATACCTGATACAGAAACAGCTTTAGAAATAATCCAGAAAGAGCGGCAGGATTTTGCTGAAATCGGGTGTCCTTATCGTGCACGTTGCGAAAAAGCCCAAGAGGTTTGCGAAAATAAGCCACCTTTGGCACAGATGACCGATGGTCGTCTGGTAGCGTGTCATTTTCCATATTGAGGGCTTTATTATCATTCAAAGGGGTCGATAATTGAATCTGATGTTATTAAATGTGTCTAGGCTCAATGTTTTACGAGTGTTCGTAATGTTGCTTTTAGTCTGTATTGTTTCTGCATGTAGCGGTGCTGAATCAAACGAAGAAGCCAAGAATTTTGTAGACAAATTAGTAATTCATTCGAGTGTCGATGCTGTTCGTGATCCACTGCTTGCACAAGGTCCTGAACAAAGATTTTTAGTTGCTTTAGAAAATAGAAGATTGTTTAAACTCTCTAGTTCTGGAGAATTAAAACCTGACTTAGCTAATACTTATAGATTTTCCGATGATGGCACTGAAATTATAGTTTCACTTTCAGAGAATACATTTTCTGACGACTCGCCAATTACATCTACGGATGTGAAAGCTACTCTTTCTCGGGTAGCGATATCGGGTGGGGAATTAGCTTCGTTGGTAAATCAGATTGTCGGAAGCGGCGAGGTGCGTTCAGGCAAAGACTTTAGTGGCATAAAAACTCCAGACGATAAGACTGTTGTCTTTCAATTAGTGAATCCAAATCCTTTTTTTGTTTATAGCCTTGTTCACCCAGCAACATCGATTATTCCCGCATCACAAATTGACGCGCAAGGAACTTTCACTGCGGGAATCCATTCTGGATTGTACATTTCAGAAGATGTCTCAAACGAGATCGATTCAATATCAACGTATCAGCCGAGAATCGAAAATATTCCTAAAATTGAAGTGGTAAAAAAGTCGGCAAAAAGCTTACGTGAAATACCTCCGGATGAAAATGTTGACATAGTTCTTGGATCGACCGTGGAAGCCGATGGTTTTAAAGAAATCGGGCTTAATCGTTTGGCAGTTGCATCATGGAATATATATGTACCAAATTCAGATTCACCTTTAGCTAACAGGAAATTTCGTGAAGCAATACTTCTTGCACTCGACCAAGAAGAAGCAATTGAGGCATATGGAGAGCGAGCAGTGCTGCCAGTAAAATTTACAGGCGATACTTTTGATTCTGTTGAGTGCGGTCAATACTGTGATACCGATCGAGAACGCGCGCAAGAACTAATCAAAGAGATCTATCCGGATCTTGAGGTTCCATTGATCACCCTAGACATCGAAAAAAATGTACTTCAAAAAGAACTCGCAGAATCTGCTCAAAAGAGATTAAATGATATCGGTGTACCAACAGAAATAAGAGAGTACCCGCCTACGGAGCTCTCTAATGTGATTGCCAGAGGAGAGGCGAACTTGTTTAGATTCGGATGGGTTTCAGATACAGCAGTTGGAGCGGACGCTCTGATCGAATATTTCAAGGCAGATTCAACCGAAAATGTATCTGGCATCTTAGATGAAGATCTAGAAGAGAAAATATCTCTATATTCACAAGCAAAACTTCCTCAAGAGAAACTAGAAGCTTCTAAGGAGGTTCAGGAAAGAGTAAAAAATTTGTGGCTCATGCGGCCCATTGCTCAGTTCCAATCCAAAGTAGTAGTGAATGAGAAGTTGTCTGGATTCAATTTTGATCTTTACGGGATTTTAGACATCCAGAATTTACGACAATTTTAAGCTGAGTCGTGAGTTCGTATTTAGTAATCGGCTAATATTTTAACTCCAAGCTAAAAGTCGGAGTGGCGGAATTGGCAGACGCGCAAGCTTAAGGTGCTTGTGCCCGTTAGGGCGTGGGGGTTCAAGTCCCCCCTTCGACACCATCTAATGCCCCAACTCGTGTTGGCGAGTTTTTTGGTCAAATATCGATAGTAAAACTCGCCAACATCGGTAGGGTTTGGCGCATAATTTCAATACTGATGTGCTAAGGTCTTGGTACCTAACAGGAGGTCATATGGAAGGCTTTTTAGTATTTCTCTGCATTATTGGATTCGTGTTTATCGTCTTATTGGCGATGGCGCTATTCACTGTGCAGCAACAGACAGCAGCTCTAGTTGAAAGATTCGGTAAGTTCAAGAAAGTATCTAATGCTGGTCTAAACGTAAAGGTTCCTTTCATCGATCGAATTGTTGGACGAGTCAGCTTGAGAGTTCAACAACTTGATGTTCGAGTAGAAACAAAAACTAAAGATAATGTGTTCGTTTTTGTGATAGTCAGTGTTCAGTACTATGTCATCCCCAACAAAGTTGTAGAGGCGTTTTATAGACTTCAAAACCCACAAGCTCAGATCACATCATTCGTTTTCGACACAGTAAGGGCAAGAGTTCCCGGCCTGTTGCTTGATGATTTGTTCGAGAAGAAAGACGACATTGCTCAAGCTGTTAAGGAAGAGCTCGACTCAGTAATGGACGACTTCGGTTACGCGATCATTAAAGCACTTGTAACTGATATCGATCCAGATGCAAATGTTAAGCAATCCATGAACGAAATTAATGCAGCGCAGAGACTCCGTGAAGCTGCCATTCAACAGGCAGAAGCCGACAAGATCCGTGTAGTTAAAGCGGCCGAAGGTGAAGCCGAATCTAAAGCACTACAAGGTTTAGGTATAGCTAATCAAAGAAAAGCTATTATCGAGGGTTTGCAAGAATCAGTGCAATCATTTAGCAGCAACATCAAAGGTGCAACTGCTGAAGATGTGATGAACTTAGTTTTGATGACTCAATATTTCGATACATTGAAAGATATAGGACTTTCATCGAAGACAAATACGATCCTTATACCTCACTCTCCAGGTGGAATGGGAGATATAAGTGAGCAAATGAGAAACGCGGTGATCACTGGAAATGCCGCTTATGACAAAAATAGAAATCCGCCTGAATAGGCCAGATTTCAATTTGTCATAATTAGTGTCTGGATCATCAGTTGCTCATCAAGGAAATAGATGTAACTAAGTCTAAGTTGTCATTAGCGTGGCTAGTTCATTGCCTCACAGCTTCAGGAATTGTTTTTGCCTTACTTTCAATCCAAGCACTATATGATCAACGATATGGAGCTGCGGTTAACTGGTTGCTGCTGACGTTAGTTATAGATGGAATCGATGGACCTTTATCGCGCAAAGTGGAAGTCAAGAGGGTGTGTCCTCAACTAAATGGAGACATTCTTGATTTAGTAGTCGATTATGTGACTTATGTTTTGATACCAGCATTGTTCATGTTGGAGCTTGGGCTTTTCCCTCTATCTCTTGAGTTGGTTACTACGGGTCTAATTCTGTTCGTTGGCGCTTTGTATTTTGCACGAACGGACATGAAGACATTTGACAATTGGTTTACAGGTTTTCCCGGAACTTGGAATTTCGTTGCTATTTCCCTTTGGTTATTGGAAACCAATGAGGTTTTCAACTTTACTACCGTAGCAATATTTGCAGTTTTAAGTTTTTCAAATGTAAAGTTTTATCACTTTATGAGGACTATTCAACTTAGGTTTCTTACTCTAGTTCTGTCCTCAATCTATTTAGTGGCAGTGATCTATATGGCTAACTTTGAAAATTCAAGTTTTAGTTCATATGGTAAGGCGATCATAGTTGGCTGGTTTATATATACGTTTTCGATGTCAATCTGGAGGACTTGGATCTTTAGAGAACCAAAAATTTCAATCGACTAACATTGTTCTATGGCAATTGTCATTAAAGACGATCGTAATGATCTCATCGCAAGGTTTAACAATTCAGGTGTGGTTGTAACGACTGAGAGTTATGCATTAAAGCAGGATTTTAGGCCTGCAAGAATTGGTTTATTGAATCTGATGCCCGCCGCGGCAATGCAGTCCACTGAAAATCAATGGATGAGATATATAAGTAATACGGTTTTGCAAGTCGAACCTGTATTCGTGAAGTTCGATGATGATATACGTGAACGCCCGGGCTCCTCACGCGAAGGGTATTTGAAGAACTATATTCCTTTTTCAGAAGTGGCCAGTGAAGGATTAGACGCGCTTATTGTTACTGGCGATAATCTTGAACTAAAGAAAGATACATCTTCTATAGAAGCGCTTGAATTCGATGAGATTAATTATGGTGAGGATTTTAAGAAGGTAATTGATTGGGCGAGAGAGAATGTCTTTTCGACAATTTATTCTTGTTTAGCTTCACACTTCGCGCTTAATTATTTACATGGGATGAATAGAGTTGTGCCAGGCAGTAAAATCTTTGGTGTCTATGAGCATCAGGTAGACAAAAATTCTAAGCACCCGTTATTGCGCTCAATAGATGATCACATTCGTGCGCCTCATTCACGTTGGGGAACAATCGACAATTCGGAATTCAAGGATTCCGATGTCGAAATATTGTGTTCAAGCGAAGAAGTAGGATGGCTGCTGGCATCTGATAGCAATAATCTAGGTGGTTATGATCTCTACCTTCAGGGACACCCTGAATATGATAAATATGATTTACATGCTGAATTTCTTCGTGACTGGCAGCAAGGACAAAAGATGCCAAAAGGCTATTATGCCGGAGATAATCCAGCATCACTTCCTGAACTAACATGGGCAAACGATGCACGGGCCTTGCACTCAAACTGGATTGCAATGATCTATAAGTATTTTTCCGGCATTTGAAATTGGAGCCTGTTTTCATTGTGGCTAGAATCTGCTTATGACAACTAAATCCTTTGCAGTGCCTTCTCCTACCGAGCCGCTTGAATACTATGAATTCGAGCGTCGCGAAGTGACAGATAATGATATCGAGATTGATATCCATTTTTGTGGTGTTTGTCATAGCGATATTCATACAGGTAGAGGTGACTGGGGGAAAGTTCAATATCCATGTGTTCCCGGACACGAGATCGTGGGCGTAGTAGTTAAAATCGGTTCGAATGTGAGTGAGTTTGCTGTAGGAGATCGGGTCGGTGTTGGTTGCATGGTTAATAGTTGTAAAAACTGTGATGCATGTTCAAGGGGCTATGAGAATTCCTGCAGAAAAGGTCCAACTTGGACTTACAGTGCAGTAGATCCTATTGATGGAAGTGATACTAAGGGCGGATATTCTTCTTCTATTGTTGTTGACCAGCATTTCGTATTACCAATTCCAGATGAAATTGATTTGGCTCACGCGGCTCCTTTACTCTGTGCTGGGATTACTACTTATTCGCCACTTCGACATTGGAAAATTGGGCCTCAAACTAAGGTGGCAATCATTGGCTTGGGAGGCCTTGGGCATATGGGAATTAAGTATGCAAAATCAATGGGTGCTGAAGTCTGGGCGGTCACATCTTCTCCTGAAAAAGTAGAAGCTGCTAATTCTTACGGAGTTGACGGAGTAATAGTTTCGAGTTCAATTGAAGATATGAGTTCCAAAGCTCACTATTTTGACTTTCTTCTAGATACTATACCCAAAGGTCACGACTTAGCACCATACATTTCTTTACTGGATATTCACGGCACAATATGTTTGGTAGGTCCAATAGAGCCTATGCCTGGATATCATTCGGGCTTGGTTATCAATGGGCAAAGATCTATTGCTGGTTCTGGAATCGGCGGAATAGCTGAGACTCAAGAAATGCTAGTCTACAGTGCTGAAAACAAGATTTTTCCTGAAATAGAGCTTATTGATATCAGCGAGATTAATAAAGCATGGGATGCACTAACTTCCAAGCAATCAGCAAAGCGTTTCGTGATCGACATCAAAAACTCATTCTGAGAAAAGGTCCGTCCTTTTCTTCTTGTCTTAACTTGTATTCATCAAATTAAGTTCAATTTATTGCAAGATAACAAGGACGGACCTTTTCTCAGCGTTTCGACTCAGCTGTCCGATATGTCCTATATTGTTTAATGTTATCGACACCAATTAAGGATGGAAACTGGCAAAGTCTGACGAACATTATGATGGCGATCAAAGAAAATATGCTGGGATCGATCCAGCAATTCAAACTCCCCAATATTTTCGAGATCTTGACCGAATGTTTTTGAGAGAGCTGGAAGGATTGAGAGTAAATGTTCCAAAATCAAAATTGGATCCTAGGGTTGCAGAAGCTTTGCGACTTTTAGAGGAAGCAGGTGCTTCAATAAAAGACCTAATCGAGGCTGGATACCAACCATCTAGGGAGGATGCTCTAGACGTTGTTACCGCTTTAGTTGATACTCCATTAGAACCAAGGGTACAGCAGGCTATGCTTGGTCACAACATTGCTTTGCGTCCTGGCGCGATAGAGAGGCATGAAATATCAACTGCCATTCAAACAGCGATCAATAGAGTACGACTAATGAGACTTGGAATTAATCCAGATGCTGAACCAGGTTTTCATGATGCACCTCATGAGACTTTATTTGGCGAACGCTCGAAGAATTTAATCAAAAGCATGCACACTCTCGACGATCCGCATCTCAACGATGGTCCCAAATCAATTGAAAAAGTCACATTGCCGAAAATTTATGAAGAGAAACCTCTACCTGAATCATTTATCGATTGGGATGCTGGAAAAGGCCCCGACTCGAGGCCATTTCGAGATCTATAGCACTTGTAAAGATCTGAAGGTCTGCCTTTTTCATTTTGTAAAATATTGCTT
>CAZLQP010000025.1:0-18750 GCA_964561855.1 uncultured Burkholderiales bacterium
TGCCGTTACCACCAAGGTGGAAACAGAATTAAAGTTGGCATCCCCGAGCGGATTTGAACCGCCGTTTCCACCTTGAGAGGGTGGCGACCTAGGCCGCTAGTCGACGGGGACTCAGTATTGTTTACAATACGATCTTATAGAATACTATTTCGTATATCGATATCTTCAAAAGTTAGACATAACTAGTTGGTTTTATAGAAATTTCACCAATATTTACATCGTTTGGAAGATTGATTATATATTGAACTGCTTCGGCCACGTTCGAAGGTTCCATAGCTCCGTGGATTTCTCGCGAATATCCGGCATGATCAAAAAGCTCAGTCTGAACGTAGCCAGGACAAATATTTGTAACAGAAATTTTTTCTTTTCCAAGCTCTAAATTAAGAGATCGCGCAAAGCCCGTAATCGCCCATTTACTTGCATTGTAAACACTGCGCTCTGCTTTCGCATTGAGTCCTGCGATTGAATTGATGAATAAAATCTTTGCGTTTTCTTGTTTTTCTGAATTTTGTAGAGATCTAATTTTTGAAACCATATATTGAGTAATGATGATTGGCGAGAGAGTATTTATTTCGATTACTTTTTCGATCTCTTTCGGATCGGCTGCTTCTAACTTTCCTTCAGTCCAAAGCCCCGCGTTGTTTATCAACACATCGCAAGTGTCATAGAGTTGAAAATATTCATCAACTGCGCGAGCGCATTCTTGCATGTTCGATAGATCAGCGCGAATAAAAGTACCACCGCTTATTTGTTCAACATCAGCACCGCGTTTCGCATCGCGACCAACAAAAACTACATTGTGTCCGCTGAGACTTAAAAGCTCAACAATTGACTTACCAATACCGCTAGTTCCACCTGTGATAAAAATGTTCATGTTCACAGTCTAGGCTTTATGGTTTCGTATACAAGATCTGCAATTAGTTGATGTCCTTTTCCATTTGGATGGATACCATCAGCCAGGAGTTCATCTGGTCCATTGTCAGAAATGATTTTCTCAAATGCAGCATTAACATCAACAAAATTTAGGTGATTGTTCAAAGCGATCTTTTTAATTGATTCATTGAAAGTTCTAATACTTTCATTCATATAAGCCGTTGGAGGTTCAATCCAAGAACATGGATTCATTTTTAATTCATCTGACGGAGTTAGACCGACCAAGAAAGCATAAACGCCTAGTTCCTTCAATCTTGTAACAACTTCTTCATATATGGTTTCGAACTCTTGTATCGGAACATGAGGGCTGCCGGCTTTAATATCGATCCTAGAATCGTTCACACCGACTGCAATACCCACCAAGGCATCCTTGTAATTAGATTCCTCCTCGAACTGCACTCGGGTTCGGAGTTCGGCTTCAAAACGCTTTTTGATACCAACAATATCTTCGCCACCAATACCAAGTTCGATTACGGAATGATTGGAACAGATAACTCCTGGAGCATATTGGGTGTTGTGGTTATTGTAAATGTGGTTCCAAAGCCGTGATGTCCAGCCTCCACCAGTATCGTTTGCTCGATTGGTTATTGAATCTCCAAATACTATGACAGCCATTACACCTCAGTTAAAAATCTACAATTCGGTAAAGTCTATCCTGATCAGCTGACAACGCACTTTTTGAGCGAAATACGCAAAATGTAGGGTCAGTCCTCTGGAATGCATATACCTTTTGTGCCAAAAGGGGGATCAGACCCCCCAGAGTGTTATTTTTTGGCAGCCATACCTACGCCGGAAGAGAGGTTGTTATATCCAAAGTGTCGAGAATTACCAAAAGCAACTACTCGACCATTCGTCTCTGAAATATAGTAACCATTTCCTGAAGGGTTAGCTTGAATCGAGTTTGCAACACGACCAGAGCATGCTCCTAAAGAACCTCTGAATGGCGCTTGACCAAATGCAAAGACTCCTCCATCTCGAGCTAACAGCCAATAACCATTTCCTTGCGGACGTGCTACCATACCAACAATTGGTTCGTTCAATCTCTGTGCGCCTGTTGATCCATAGAACTGCGCGTTACCGAAAGCAAAGATTCCACCATCAGATGCAACAAGCCAATAACCACGACCATTTACTGTTGGAGCCATACCAACAATTGGTTTATTTAATCTATAAGATCCTGTTGAACCATAGAACTGCGCATCACCAAAGGTAAAGATTCCACCATCGGAAGCAACCAACCAATAGCCACGACCTGATGGAGTTGAAGCCATACCAACAATTGGTTTATTCAGTCTCATTGATCCAGTTGAACCATAGAACTGCGCATCACCAAAACTAAATATTCCACCGTCAGCTGCAACTAGCCAATAACCACGACCTGTTCCTGTTGGAGCCATACCTAGGACCGAAGCATTTAATCTAGCTCCCGCCATTGAACCATAATTTGTTGCATTACCGTATGATTTCACTGCACCATTAGCGGCAACTGTCCAATAACCATTTCCTGAAGTCTGAGCATTTTCTGGAGGAGCATCAGTACAAAAACCGCTTAAACCATGATATGCAAGCATTTGATTATATGTACCAAAAATTGCTTGTGCATAAGTCGTTCCAGGAACTGCCCATTTACCATTTAGATCTACCCAATTTTTAGCGTTACCTTTATATACAAATCCGTCACGACTAAATTCGGGTCTTGGATTCCAAGTATTTACAGAAGTTGCGTCTGCATAGTTTCGAAGTTGATGCATTTGAACACGAACAGAACGTTGAGGTCCAGTTAAACCATTAGCATTCGTAAAGTGATAGCCGCCACCATCGGCATAAGCCAAGGTACTGCATTGAGTTGGGTTTCGAGCTCCCCAACCTGAATAGTTATTTTTCAATCTTGAACAAGCAGATCCGAACCATCCAGTTTCATGTATTGCTTGTGCGAAAGCAACGTCACCTCTAACACCGATTAGGTTTCCTTCATTAACATATAGATTCGCCATTTGAGTTAATGTCAAAGCTGTTAACGGCCATTGATTTCCTTTTTTAGATTTATACCATTGAACAATTTGAGCTGCAGTTAATTGTGACGGACCCATGATTGGAGAAGTATGTCCGGATGCATGTGCAGAGTTATCTTCGGCATTTACTGAGACTGCAAATAAGAAAGCAACTAACGAAAGTATTAAAAGTGATGATGTTGCTTTTTTCGATATTGATTTTGAGGCGCTACGAAAATATGTTGTCGTCATGGCAGGTTCCTTTTTCAGCAGATATTCACTTGGTCTATATATATCGTCGCTAGTCTATATAAGACTTTAACGAACTTTTAATTTTTGTGGCCGCTTCCCTGCCGTTTACAACTTTTAACAAGTTGGTCCAGTTGCGTCACCTCTAACTATAGGGTTCAACGGAGGAGTAGATCCAAATCCGCTTGGTAGCGTTGAATTTGGATATCTTCCAAACTGTTGTGTTGCCCACAGTCTTCCATCAGGTGCACAATATACTCCGATACCTATTACGTCAAGATTTCTTGCCAATAGGTTCACTCTGTGTCCGGTTGAGTTCATCCATGCGTTATGTAAATGTCCTGATCGAGTTCCCCGTCCACCAACGCCAATATTTTCGGCTGCGGTATGGAATTCTTGCAGAAGCGGATAGAGATTAGAGTGAGCAAAATTATTTGTGTTACTCATACTTACACTCCAAGTTCTTGAACTTGATGCGAGTGAGTTACTCCATCTAAGTGCAGGTAATCCGCGTGCTGCTCGCTCAGCATTAATACGGTTAAACATATCTTGTGCGATTGCACTTTCAGATGAGCTCGAACCGTTTCCACTAAATGATGTGGTTCCCGCACATGAAACTTTTGATGTTGGAGAAAATGCTCGTACTTGTCCATTAGCTGTAGCAGTAAAGTATCCGGTAAATCCATAATGTGATGACATTGCAACTGTTGATGATCCTAAACAACCTCCACCTGTTGAACCATAAAACTGTGCATTACCAAAACTAAACACTCCGCCATCTGCAGCAACAAGCCAATAACCTCGACCATTTGATGTTGGAGAAACTCCAACGATAGGTCTCAGTAATCTCATTGATCCAGTAGACCCATAAAACTGCGCATCACCAAAAGTAAACATTCCTCCATCGGAAGCAACAAGCCAATAACCTCTTCCCGAAGGTGTTGGCGCCATGCCAACAATCGGACGATTTAATCGGTACGATCCAGTTGAACCATAAAACTGCGCATCACCAAATGCAAAAATTCCGCCATCGGAAGCAACAAGCCAATAACCTTTTCCGGTTCTAGTTGAAGCCATACCGACAATCGGTTGATTCAATCTAAATGATCCAGTTGAACCATAAAATCTTGCATTACCGTAACTGAAGATTCCACCATCTCTTGCGACTAACCAATAACCTCCACCATTTGGTGTGGCTGCCATACCTACGATCGGTTGATTCAATCGAATGTTTCCTGCTGATCCGTGAAATCCTGCAGTTCCGAATGAAAAGACCCCACCATCTCTACCAACAAGCCAATAGCCGTTTCCTGTTGGGTTTGCCGCCATGCCTACAATCGGTTGATTGATGTTAAGAGCTCCGCCCGCTCCTGAAGGCAATTTTGCGTTGTTTGCACTCGCTGGTGAAATAGTAAGAAAACTAGATAATAGAACTACTGCTGTTATGATTATTTTTGTTTTGTAAAACTTCGAGAAATGCCTTACAGTGCGATTTTGATATGCATCTGGATGCGAAATTTTGGCTTTCTCCCAATTCATAGATATGAAATCGGTATAAAAACCCTAATACTTAAGGGATTTAGAGATTTTTTCGCATTATTGCGCCATATTGCAATTAAAGCTCGGGGACAAGGACTCGAACCTTGAATGTCAGTACCAGAAACTGATGTGTTGCCAATTACACCATCCCCGAATAGTGGACTCTATTGTAACTGTTATTTTCGCAAAAATAAGAATAGATGTTTTTGTAATTTTTTGAGTTAAATGTCCGTTTTATTGTAGAATAGGTTGATCAATTTCAAGGACGGAATATGAAAACTTTTATTGATGAAACACAAGGCTGGGAAGTCATCGATCAAGCTGCAATCCCCGACGGTGCAGATTATAGAGCGATTACTGTATTCGGATTTAGTTCTCACCTTACTCCCAATGTACCTTTTGCAGGAACGAAGATTTCGTACGTTAAAGACTCACCGAAGCGTTTTAGAAGTGTTGTAGCAATTGGCGATCGAACTGTAATGAAACCCCCTCCTAACGGTTTTGAAAATTCTGCACAATATGCAATGCGAACAGCTTTAGATAAAATCGCTTCACACAAGACAGCTCCAGAAGCGATAAAAGAAGTCAGTAGAGAATTAAATCCACGAGATGCAATTGGAACTTCTCCTCGAGTATCGGTTGCAGTTGCTCAAGTAGAAGCCACTGCCAATGGTCTCTTCGCCCAGCTTCATCGAAGCGGTGCTGTTAAATTGTTTGTTTTCGAAGATGGCGTTTGGAAAGATGCATTGAGCGGAAGTGTCTATTCTGAGGCAGGTATCGCTCGACTTGCAGAAAATCAAGCGCGGCAACGAGCTGAATTACAACAAGCAATAGAAAAATATGGAAAAGGTTCTGAACCTGTAAAGAAACTTGTTCAAGTATTCCAACAAAGACAAGCTGAACTTGATAGTAGCTTTAAATCATGGCGATGCCCACCAATCGGCAGATTTTATACAACATCAAAACTACATAAAGTACTAGCAGATGGATTCCACGACGTTGATGCAGTTTTAATTTCAACCACTCATCCTGAACTAACAGCACAACGTCTTAATGCACAGGGCGATCCAAAAACTCTTAATAGAGATTTCTTTAAACCCTTTGCGCTCCAGAGAGAATTCGCAGTTTCAGCAATTGCAATTAGTAGGTAATTAAGTTAGACACAATCGACATTAAAGTACCTAATGGATGGTCTCCGACTCCCTTGCAGCTTAAAAATGGTCAATTAAGCCAAGAAGTTTCGCTGTTTTCCCATTTAAGGGGTTCTGGAAGTAACGCAAACAAACCAAATGGAGACTCTCTCCGAATAGCTTATAGAAAAAACCCCGACAATCTAAGATTATGTGTCGCAGATGGAGTAACAGGTCGAGAAAGAGATGACTTACCAGAAGGCTACAAAGATCCTGCAGTTTATGCGAGTGAAACTGCAACAAAGATTCTCAGCCAAGAGCCAGACATAACTAAAGGAATAAAAGAAGTCAGTAAAAGGCTGCATAGAAAAGATCTAGGTTTTAATTCACCAAGAACATCTATTGCTGTTGTCGAAATAGCCTCGTCTTCAACTTCGAGAGATTTAGATGTAGAGATATTTAGAACCGGCGACTGTGAAATATACACTTACAGAAATGGTCAAGGATGGTTCAAAGAACTTGATAAAGATATGCTCAGCTTAACAGGGCGTAGAGAATTTACATCGCTATGTGAACTTTTCCATCCCTTACTCAATGAAGCTAGAGATAAATTTGGTGATGAATCCAGAGAGTTCAACAAGATTTTTGCAGAGTTTTATGCTCGAGAACAAGCTTTGTTAGCAGATCCTCAAAGTTGGGATAGTCCACCTACGGGGCGATATGCGCACACGTCTTTGCCAATTGGTCAACGCTATAAAAGAACGATCGCGCAACACGTGAGTGCTGTACTAGTCTCAACAGATGGAGCCGAACTGGATGTTGACGTCTTGAACGAGATCGGCGATCCTTCTCAAATAGATATCAAAACATTTGAGTCACGATACAAACCTTGGAACGATATGGCTGTTGCCATAGCATGCGTGGAACCGACAGGTCGGTAGAAGTTACCTAAGTATTTACCCGAACCAGGCTTCCTGATTCATAGCGTTTGAGACCAGCCCTAAACATTGTTGTTGCAACAATTGTCATGAATATATTGAATCCAAGCAATAACCCTAAATATATGTATTCACGATCTTGAACAAAGTTGTATGGAAAAGTAATAATCCAAACGCTGGGAACAGCGGTCAACAAGAAAACTTTTAGCCCTCCGATGATTGCTGTTTGAGGATAAAATCCAGGAGCTTCCACAGTCCAAAAATAATGCCATGCTGCGCGTTCGAATCGTTTAACCCAAAATCCGATTGATTGAAAAGCAACGTTGATCATCACCACTCCCCAGCCAGCTAATGCCGAGACTAATGGAACAATTAAGAGGTAACCCCAACCTTGAGTAACGCATACGAAAATCAACATCGCGATTAAGAATCCAAGGTCTCCAAGGATACTTAACGAAAAGCCATCTGATAAACATCTCCACAGTACAGACCTTGGCTGAACTAGAAATTGATCTAGGTTACCCTCTCCTATTCTTTCAGAAATTTTTAGGACTCCACCAAAAATCATTATCGCAAAAACAAAAGCGCCTAAGTGCGTAACAAATAAAAGTTGAGTATTTTCAAAGGTCCAACCATTGACATCTTCAAACCGTGAGAAAAACATTATCCATATAGCTAACAACATAATGTCGTTAATAAACATCGCGGCAGACTGAATGATAAAGCTTTTACGGTAAATCCAAGCTGACTTGTATCCATAATAGAGAATCTTGAAAGTCAGATACGCATAACTAAATAACCTTTTCATCACCCACTATCCTCCTGACACATTCAATTTTCTAAAGCCTTTGTTTGACAGCCAAACACAAAGTAGATACAAAGAAACAATAAACAACAACTGTAGTGAGACAGTCTCATAAAATTCTTGGTAAGTAAATTGTGAAATCAATTTTCCAGGTCTAGCCATTGCTACACTCCAAGGGATATATTGGACGATGTCTTTAATCGTTTCAGGTAACAATGTAAGCGGAATGATTAGACCTCCGAAAAGCAAAGCCATCTTGTGAGAAATATAGTGAAAGCCATTTGTGTCTTCTGTCCAGAATCCAAGCACACCAAAAAATGTAGCTATTAAAGAAGTTAAAATTACACCGAGCGCGATGGCGATAAGACTTAACAAAAGTTCGAATCCAACAACAGGCAATGTCCTAGTCAACATAAGTGCAGCTGAAATACAAAAAATGGAGTTAGCAATAAGCGCAGGAATACTATTGCCCCAAAATGTTGCCAATGTGTATTGAATGTAGTTAAGTGGTCGTAGCAAATGTATTGCAATAGAACCTTCTTTGATTTCTTCACCGATTAATAGTGTTGGGTCGGGTCTATTTAATCCAAAAATAACTTGTGCAATAGCTATTGCCCAAACTGCAGCGACATATTCTTCTGAAGTACTTGAACCAAATACTATTTTATACATTGCTGTATATATGAGTATCCTTACAAACAAATTAAGACCACTGAAAACAAGGTCAGCATAAGAACCTTTTCTATTTCTTGCGTTAACAATCATCAACGACGTCAGCACAATAAACTTATCTCTCACTTGCTCAAGATAAGTTCTCCTGTCTTTTATCGTCTCAATAGTTTTACCCACTTCATCCGCCTACAGTTTTCCCGCCATGAGCATCTCGATATATCTCTGTGATGATGTCTTCCATTGATGGCTCTGTTAAAACTTCAACTCTTTTTTCGTGAACATAGTGATCTTTCAGCTCTTGAGTAGTTCCGTCATAAAGCAAACTTCCGTAATTAATAACCATGGTTTTAGAAGTAATCTGATCAACGTCTCCTGCATCATGAGAAGTTAGAAAAATAGTTATACCTTCTTCTTTGTTCAATCTAATTAGCTCATCACGGATCTGCTGTTTTGCAATCACGTCCAAACCAACTGTTGGTTCATCAAGAAAAATGATGTCTGGCGAATGCACCAGAGAAGCTACAATTTCACATTTCATTCTTTGACCCAAAGAGAGTTTACGCACAGGTACATCAACGAATTCTCCAAGTGAAAACATATCGATTAAATCATTTGCTCTTTTCTTTGCTTGGCTAGCATCACAATCATAAATGCGTGCCAAAAGCGAAAAAGCATCCCGCGCTGCTATGTGGTAAAACAAGTTTGATTTTTGGCCGAAAACACAACCAATTCTTTGCGTAAGAGCTACTCGCTGTTTCGCAGGATCTAGACCTAATACCCTAATTTCTCCATCATCTGGATGAAGTATCCCAGTCAACATTTTGATGGTTGTAGATTTACCCGCTCCGTTAGGCCCGATAAAAGCTACTGAATCGCCTCGATTAACGCTAAATGTTATGTCTCTAACAGCTACGATTTCTTTAACAGGTCGCTTTTTAAACAAACGCTTGGCGATAGAAGCGCTTTGAGTTTGCTCGACAGGTTGAAAATAAGTTTTGTTTACATTTTTAACATCAACTACTACATCTGACATCTATATAGTTTGGCTTAAAACTATTCAGTTGTCGCTCCTTTATTGAGAAAGGGTCCGTCCTCTGAATCTTGTACTATCTTGCACTAGTGCAAGATAGTACAAGATTCAGAGGACGGACCCTTTCTCAATAAAGGAGCGACAACTGAATAGTTTTAAGCCAAACTATATAGATGTCAGATGTAGTAGTTGATGTTAAAAATGTAAACAAAACTTATTTTCAACCTGTCGAGCAAACTCAAAGCGCTTCTATCGCCAAGCGTTTGTTTAAAAAGCGACCTGTTAAAGAAATCGTAGCTGTTAGAGACATAACATTTAGCGTTAATCGAGGCGATTCAGTAGCTTTTATCGGGCCTAACGGAGCGGGTAAATCTACAACCATCAAAATGTTGACTGGGATACTTCATCCAGATGATGGAGAAATTAGGGTATTAGGTCTAGATCCTGCGAAACAGCGAGTAGCTCTTACGCAAAGAATTGGTTGTGTTTTCGGCCAAAAATCAAACTTGTTTTACCACATAGCAGCGCGGGATGCTTTTTCGCTTTTGGCACGCATTTATGATTGTGATGCTAGCCAAGCAAAGAAAAGAGCAAATGATTTAATCGATATGTTTTCACTTGGAGAATTCGTTGATGTACCTGTGCGTAAACTCTCTTTGGGTCAAAGAATGAAATGTGAAATTGTAGCTTCTCTGGTGCATTCGCCAGACATCATTTTTCTTGATGAACCAACAGTTGGTTTGGACGTGATTGCAAAACAGCAGATCCGTGATGAGCTAATTAGATTGAACAAAGAAGAAGGTATAACTATTTTTCTAACTTCTCATGATGCAGGAGACGTTGATCAGATTACTTCTAAAACCATGGTTATTAATTACGGAAGTTTGCTTTATGACGGAACTACTCAAGAGCTGAAAGATCACTATGTTCACGAAAAAAGAGTTGAAGTTTTAACAGAGCCATCAATGGAAGACATCATCACAGAGATATATCGAGATGCTCATGGCGGGAAAACTGTAGGCGGATGAAGTGGGTAAAACTATTGAGACGATAAAAGACAGGAGAACTTATCTTGAGCAAGTGAGAGATAAGTTTATTGTGCTGACGTCGTTGATGATTGTTAACGCAAGAAATAGAAAAGGTTCTTATGCTGACCTTGTTTTCAGTGGTCTTAATTTGTTTGTAAGGATACTCATATATACAGCAATGTATAAAATAGTATTTGGTTCAAGTACTTCAGAAGAATATGTCGCTGCAGTTTGGGCAATAGCTATTGCACAAGTTATTTTTGGATTAAATAGACCCGACCCAACACTATTAATCGGTGAAGAAATCAAAGAAGGTTCTATTGCAATACATTTGCTACGACCACTTAACTACATTCAATACACATTGGCAACATTTTGGGGCAATAGTATTCCTGCGCTTATTGCTAACTCCATTTTTTGTATTTCAGCTGCACTTATGTTGACTAGGACATTGCCTGTTGTTGGATTCGAACTTTTGTTAAGTCTTATCGCCATCGCGCTCGGTGTAATTTTAACTTCTTTAATAGCTACATTTTTTGGTGTGCTTGGATTCTGGACAGAAGACACAAATGGCTTTCACTATATTTCTCACAAGATGGCTTTGCTTTTCGGAGGTCTAATCATTCCGCTTACATTGTTACCTGAAACGATTAAAGACATCGTCCAATATATCCCTTGGAGTGTAGCAATGGCTAGACCTGGAAAATTGATTTCACAATTTACTTACCAAGAATTTTATGAGACTGTCTCACTACAGTTGTTGTTTATTGTTTCTTTGTATCTACTTTGTGTTTGGCTGTCAAACAAAGGCTTTAGAAAATTGAATGTGTCAGGAGGATAGTGGGTGATGAAAAGGTTATTTAGTTATGCGTATCTGACTTTCAAGATTCTCTATTATGGATACAAGTCAGCTTGGATTTACCGTAAAAGCTTTATCATTCAGTCTGCCGCGATGTTTATTAACGACATTATGTTGTTAGCTATATGGATAATGTTTTTCTCACGGTTTGAAGATGTCAATGGTTGGACCTTTGAAAATACTCAACTTTTATTTGTTACGCACTTAGGCGCTTTTGTTTTTGCGATAATGATTTTTGGTGGAGTCCTAAAAATTTCTGAAAGAATAGGAGAGGGTAACCTAGATCAATTTCTAGTTCAGCCAAGGTCTGTACTGTGGAGATGTTTATCAGATGGCTTTTCGTTAAGTATCCTTGGAGACCTTGGATTCTTAATCGCGATGTTGATTTTCGTATGCGTTACTCAAGGTTGGGGTTACCTCTTAATTGTTCCATTAGTCTCGGCATTAGCTGGCTGGGGAGTGGTGATGATCAACGTTGCTTTTCAATCAATCGGATTTTGGGTTAAACGATTCGAACGCGCAGCATGGCATTATTTTTGGACTGTGGAAGCTCCTGGATTTTATCCTCAAACAGCAATCATCGGAGGGCTAAAAGTTTTCTTGTTGACCGCTGTTCCCAGCGTTTGGATTATTACTTTTCCATACAACTTTGTTCAAGATCGTGAATACATATATTTAGGGTTATTGCTTGGATTCAATATATTCATGACAATTGTTGCAACAACAATGTTTAGGGCTGGTCTCAAACGCTATGAATCAGGAAGCCTGGTTCGGGTAAATACTTAGGTAACTTCTACCGACCTGTCGGTTCCACGCATGCTATGGCAACAGCCATATCGTTCCAAGGTTTGTATCGTGACTCAAATGTTTTGATATCTATTTGAGAAGGATCGCCGATCTCGTTCAAGACGTCAACATCCAGTTCGGCTCCATCTGTTGAGACTAGTACAGCACTCACGTGTTGCGCGATCGTTCTTTTATAGCGTTGACCAATTGGCAAAGACGTGTGCGCATATCGCCCCGTAGGTGGACTATCCCAACTTTGAGGATCTGCTAACAAAGCTTGTTCTCGAGCATAAAACTCTGCAAAAATCTTGTTGAACTCTCTGGATTCATCACCAAATTTATCTCTAGCTTCATTGAGTAAGGGATGGAAAAGTTCACATAGCGATGTAAATTCTCTACGCCCTGTTAAGCTGAGCATATCTTTATCAAGTTCTTTGAACCATCCTTGACCATTTCTGTAAGTGTATATTTCACAGTCGCCGGTTCTAAATATCTCTACATCTAAATCTCTCGAAGTTGAAGACGAGGCTATTTCGACAACAGCAATAGATGTTCTTGGTGAATTAAAACCTAGATCTTTTCTATGCAGCCTTTTACTGACTTCTTTTATTCCTTTAGTTATGTCTGGCTCTTGGCTGAGAATCTTTGTTGCAGTTTCACTCGCATAAACTGCAGGATCTTTGTAGCCTTCTGGTAAGTCATCTCTTTCTCGACCTGTTACTCCATCTGCGACACATAATCTTAGATTGTCGGGGTTTTTTCTATAAGCTATTCGGAGAGAGTCTCCATTTGGTTTGTTTGCGTTACTTCCAGAACCCCTTAAATGGGAAAACAGCGAAACTTCTTGGCTTAATTGACCATTTTTAAGCTGCAAGGGAGTCGGAGACCATCCATTAGGTACTTTAATGTCGATTGTGTCTAACTTAATTACCTACTAATTGCAATTGCTGAAACTGCGAATTCTCTCTGGAGCGCAAAGGGTTTAAAGAAATCTCTATTAAGAGTTTTTGGATCGCCCTGTGCATTAAGACGTTGTGCTGTTAGTTCAGGATGAGTGGTTGAAATTAAAACTGCATCAACGTCGTGGAATCCATCTGCTAGTACTTTATGTAGTTTTGATGTTGTATAAAATCTGCCGATTGGTGGGCATCGCCATGATTTAAAGCTACTATCAAGTTCAGCTTGTCTTTGTTGGAATACTTGAACAAGTTTCTTTACAGGTTCAGAACCTTTTCCATATTTTTCTATTGCTTGTTGTAATTCAGCTCGTTGCCGCGCTTGATTTTCTGCAAGTCGAGCGATACCTGCCTCAGAATAGACACTTCCGCTCAATGCATCTTTCCAAACGCCATCTTCGAAAACAAACAATTTAACAGCACCGCTTCGATGAAGCTGGGCGAAGAGACCATTGGCAGTGGCTTCTACTTGAGCAACTGCAACCGATACTCGAGGAGAAGTTCCAATTGCATCTCGTGGATTTAATTCTCTACTGACTTCTTTTATCGCTTCTGGAGCTGTCTTGTGTGAAGCGATTTTATCTAAAGCTGTTCGCATTGCATATTGTGCAGAATTTTCAAAACCGTTAGGAGGGGGTTTCATTACAGTTCGATCGCCAATTGCTACAACACTTCTAAAACGCTTCGGTGAGTCTTTAACGTACGAAATCTTCGTTCCTGCAAAAGGTACATTGGGAGTAAGGTGAGAACTAAATCCGAATACAGTAATCGCTCTATAATCTGCACCGTCGGGGATTGCAGCTTGATCGATGACTTCCCAGCCTTGTGTTTCATCAATAAAAGTTTTCATATTCCGTCCTTGAAATTGATCAACCTATTCTACAATAAAACGGACATTTAACTCAAAAAATTACAAAAACATCTATTCTTATTTTTGCGAAAATAACAGTTACAATAGAGTCCACTATTCGGGGATGGTGTAATTGGCAACACATCAGTTTCTGGTACTGACATTCAAGGTTCGAGTCCTTGTCCCCGAGCTTTAATTGCAATATGGCGCAATAATGCGAAAAAATCTCTAAATCCCTTAAGTATTAGGGTTTTTATACCGATTTCATATCTATGAATTGGGAGAAAGCCAAAATTTCGCATCCAGATGCATATCAAAATCGCACTGTAAGGCATTTCTCGAAGTTTTACAAAACAAAAATAATCATAACAGCAGTAGTTCTATTATCTAGTTTTCTTACTATTTCACCAGCGAGTGCAAACAACGCAAAATTGCCTTCAGGAGCGGGCGGAGCTCTTAACATCAATCAACCGATTGTAGGCATGGCGGCAAACCCAACAGGAAACGGCTATTGGCTTGTTGGTAGAGATGGTGGGGTCTTTTCATTCGGAACTGCAGGATTTCACGGATCAGCAGGAAACATTCGATTGAATCAACCGATCGTAGGTATGGCAGCCACACCAAATGGTGGAGGTTATTGGTTAGTCGCAAGAGATGGTGGAATCTTCAGTTACGGTAATGCAAGATTTTATGGTTCAACTGGATCATTTAGATTGAATCAACCGATTGTCGGTATGGCTTCAACTAGAACCGGAAAAGGTTATTGGCTTGTTGCTTCCGATGGCGGAATTTTTGCATTTGGTGATGCGCAGTTTTATGGTTCAACTGGATCGTACCGATTAAATCGTCCGATTGTTGGCATGGCGCCAACACCTTCGGGAAGAGGTTATTGGCTTGTTGCTTCCGATGGAGGAATGTTTACTTTTGGTGATGCGCAGTTTTATGGGTCTACTGGATCAATGAGATTACTGAGACCTATCGTTGGAGTTTCTCCAACATCAAATGGTCGAGGTTATTGGCTTGTTGCTGCAGATGGCGGAGTGTTTAGTTTTGGTAATGCACAGTTTTATGGTTCAACAGGTGGAGGTTGTTTAGGATCATCAACAGTTGCAATGTCATCACATTATGGATTTACCGGATACTTTACTGCTACAGCTAATGGACAAGTACGAGCATTTTCTCCAACATCAAAAGTTTCATGTGCGGGAACCACATCATTTAGTGGAAACGGTTCGAGCTCATCTGAAAGTGCAATCGCACAAGATATGTTTAACCGTATTAATGCTGAGCGAGCAGCACGCGGATTACCTGCACTTAGATGGAGTAACTCACTCGCATCAAGTTCAAGAACTTGGAGTGTAAGTATGAGTAACACAAATAATTTTGCTCACTCTAATCTCTATCCGCTTCTGCAAGAATTCCATACCGCAGCCGAAAATATTGGCGTTGGTGGACGGGGAACTCGATCAGGACATTTACATAACGCATGGATGAACTCAACCGGACACAGAGTGAACCTATTGGCAAGAAATCTTGACGTAATAGGTATCGGAGTATATTGTGCACCTGATGGAAGACTGTGGGCAACACAACAGTTTGGAAGATATCCAAATTCAACGCTACCAAGCGGATTTGGATCTACTCCTCCGTTGAACCCTATAGTTAGAGGTGACGCAACTGGACCAACTTGTTAAAAGTTGTAAACGGCAGGGAAGCGGCCACAAAAATTAAAAGTTCGTTAAAGTCTTATATAGACTAGCGACGATATATATAGACCAAGTGAATATCTGCTGAAAAAGGAACCTGCCATGACGACAACATATTTTCGTAGCGCCTCAAAATCAATATCGAAAAAAGCAACATCATCACTTTTAATACTTTCGTTAGTTGCTTTCTTATTTGCAGTCTCAGTAAATGCCGAAGATAACTCTGCACATGCATCCGGACATACTTCTCCAATCATGGGTCCGTCACAATTAACTGCAGCTCAAATTGTTCAATGGTATAAATCTAAAAAAGGAAATCAATGGCCGTTAACAGCTTTGACATTAACTCAAATGGCGAATCTATATGTTAATGAAGGAAACCTAATCGGTGTTAGAGGTGACGTTGCTTTCGCACAAGCAATACATGAAACTGGATGGTTCGGATCTGCTTGTTCAAGATTGAAAAATAACTATTCAGGTTGGGGAGCTCGAAACCCAACTCAATGCAGTACCTTGGCTTATGCCGATGGTGGCGGCTATCACTTTACGAATGCTAATGGTTTAACTGGACCTCAACGTTCTGTTCGTGTTCAAATGCATCAACTTCGAAACTATGCAGACGCAACTTCTGTAAATACTTGGAATCCAAGACCCGAATTTAGTCGTGACGGATTTGTATATAAAGGTAACGCTAAAAATTGGGTAGATCTAAATGGTAAATGGGCAGTTCCTGGAACGACTTATGCACAAGCAATTTTTGGTACATATAATCAAATGCTTGCATATCATGGTTTAAGCGGTTTTTGTACTGATGCTCCTCCAGAAAATGCTCAGACTTCAGGAAATGGTTATTGGACAGTTGCCGCTAATGGTGCAGTGAAATCATACGGTAATGCAACAAATTATGGTTCAATGGCGGGAGCTAGATTAAATGCTTCGGTCCTAGGTATGGCTCCAACAGGAACAGGTCGTGGTTATTGGCTAGTTGCAGCTGACGGTGGAATATTTAGTTTTGGTGATGCGCAGTTCTATGGTTCAACTGGATCAATGAGACTGAATAAACCAATTGTTGGTATGGCTTCAACTCCATCAGGTCGTGGCTATTGGTTGGTTGCTTCCGATGGTGGAATCTTTACCTTTGGTGATGCGCAGTTCTATGGTTCAACAGGATCTTATAGATTAAATAAACCAATTGTTGGTATGGCTCCAACAGTAAATGGTCGTGGTTATTGGCTTGTTGCATCTGATGGTGGAATCTTTGCTTTCGGTAACGCGCAGTTCTATGGATCAACAGGCGCACAGAGATTGAACGAACCAATTGTTGGTATGGTAGCACGTCCGCAAGGAAATGGTTATTGGCTGTTAGCTCGAGATGGAGGAGTCTTTGCATTTGGTCAAGCGCCATTCAGAGGTTCTTTAGGAGCATGCTCTGGTCGTGTTGCAAACTCGATTCAAGCTAACCCTTCAGGAAATGGTTACTATATTTCAGAGACGAATGGTCGAGTAGTTGCTTTTGGTAATTCTCGACACTTTGGATATAACAACCTCTCTTCCGGCGTAGGTATGGCTGCCAAAAAATAACACTCTGGGGGGTCTGATCCCCCTTTTGGCACAAAAGGTATATGCATTCCAGAGGACTGACCCTACATTTTGCGTATTTCGCTCAAAAAGTGCGTTGTCAGCTGATCAGGATAGACTTTACCGAATTGTAGATTTTTAACTGAGGTGTAATGGCTGTCATAGTATTTGGAGATTCAATAACCAATCGAGCAAACGATACTGGTGGAGGCTGGACATCACGGCTTTGGAACCACATTTACAATAACCACAACACCCAATATGCTCCAGGAGTTATCTGTTCCAATCATTCCGTAATCGAACTTGGTATTGGTGGCGAAGATATTGTTGGTATCAAAAAGCGTTTTGAAGCCGAACTCCGAACCCGAGTGCAGTTCGAGGAGGAATCTAATTACAAGGATGCCTTGGTGGGTATTGCAGTCGGTGTGAACGATTCTAGGATCGATATTAAAGCCGGCAGCCCTCATGTTCCGATACAAGAGTTCGAAACCATATATGAAGAAGTTGTTACAAGATTGAAGGAACTAGGCGTTTATGCTTTCTTGGTCGGTCTAACTCCGTCAGATGAATTAAAAATGAATCCATGTTCTTGGATTGAACCTCCAACGGCTTATATGAATGAAAGTATTAGAACTTTCAATGAATCAATTAAAAAGATCGCTTTGAACAATCACCTAAATTTTGTTGATGTTAATGCTGCATTTGAGAAAATCATTTCTGACAATGGACCAGATGAACTCCTGGCTGATGGTATCCATCCAAATGGAAAAGGACATCAACTAATTGCAGATCTTGTATACGAAACCATAAAGCCTAGACTGTGAACATGAACATTTTTATCACAGGTGGAACTAGCGGTATTGGTAAGTCAATTGTTGAGCTTTTAAGTCTCAGCGGACACAATGTAGTTTTTGTTGGTCGCGATGCGAAACGCGGTGCTGATGTTGAACAAATAAGCGGTGGTACTTTTATTCGCGCTGATCTATCGAACATGCAAGAATGCGCTCGCGCAGTTGATGAATATTTTCAACTCTATGACACTTGCGATGTGTTGATAAACAACGCGGGGCTTTGGACTGAAGGAAAGTTAGAAGCAGCCGATCCGAAAGAGATCGAAAAAGTAATCGAAATAAATACTCTCTCGCCAATCATCATTACTCAATATATGGTTTCAAAAATTAGATCTCTACAAAATTCAGAAAAACAAGAAAACGCAAAGATTTTATTCATCAATTCAATCGCAGGACTCAATGCGAAAGCAGAGCGCAGTGTTTACAATGCAAGTAAATGGGCGATTACGGGCTTTGCGCGATCTCTTAATTTAGAGCTTGGAAAAGAAAAAATTTCTGTTACAAATATTTGTCCTGGCTACGTTCAGACTGAGCTTTTTGATCATGCCGGATATTCGCGAGAAATCCACGGAGCTATGGAACCTTCGAACGTGGCCGAAGCAGTTCAATATATAATCAATCTTCCAAACGATGTAAATATTGGTGAAATTTCTATAAAACCAACTAGTTATGTCTAACTTTTGAAGATATCGATATACGAAATAGTATTCTATAAGATCGTATTGTAAACAATACTGAGTCCCCGTCGACTAGCGGCCTAGGTCGCCACCCTCTCAAGGTGGAAACGGCGGTTCAAATCCGCTCGGGGATGCCAACTTTAATTCTGTTTCCACCTTGGTGGTAACGGCA
>CAZLQP010000026.1:0-16692 GCA_964561855.1 uncultured Burkholderiales bacterium
AAGCAAGGGTCAATTTAGAAAAGGTCCGTCCTCTTCTTCTTGTATTAACTTGCAGCAATGCAAGAATAGACAAGAAGAAAAGGACGGACCCTTTCTCGTGGTATAAAAAAGACAGGGTACTTTTTGTGCCGTTAATTCGCGATAATAGGTCTAATGACCTATAACACCTGCAATAATCGTGTGGTTCTAAAAACGCGCCATTTTGCGGGATTATTGCGTCTTTTTTCTCTTCTTCTAATTGCACTTGTTTTGCTGGTCTCCAGTGTTGCAACCAAACCTACTTTTTCTCGTGAAACACAAGCACAATCAAGTTCGCGAATAGCGGCGAGCTATTTACAGCAGATTAATGCTGAAACAATTTTGTTTAATCAATCCAATAGCGATCTAAATGGTAGGGGTGTAGTAATTGGGATATACGATGGCGGTTTAAATACCCAAAGCGAGTTATTTGATAGTGATCGTAATCGGATTATTAGTCAAGCTTGTATTAACGATGACTCTGCAGTAATTCCATGTGACTATAGCTCCCAAGAACCTGCGCACATATATTGCGAAACTCTCGATACCGGATGTTATCACGGTAATGCAGTTGCATTTTTAGCTGCAGGTTCAACAACAGAAATTACTCTAAACAACAAAACTCAATCGATTGGTGGAATAGCTCCAAAAGCTTCAATAAATTATGTTCGACAAGCAATGGATGAAAAAGGTACCATCAAATACAAAAACTTCGTTGCGGCTCTTAATCTATATGTTGAGCAAGTTAAAACGAATTCTGATGCAGCACCAGACGTAATAAATCTGTCTCTTAGTTTTCCGAGAAATTCATATAAAAATTGCGAAGTTCAAAATGAAGTTAAAGATGCGATTGATTATCTAGTATCGAAAAATGTTGTAATTGTTGCCGCAAGCGGTAACCAGGCTGAGAAGAATCAAATATCTTATCCTGCATGCATGAATGATGTTATTGCTGTTTCAAGTACAACTTTAAGTGGTGGCAACGAAAGTGTATCCAAGTTTTCTAATTCTTCTGCAGAAGTTGATTTGGTTGCGCCTGGAGATAATGTCGTAGGAGTGCTTCCCAAAAAGGCAGGTTTTGCAACCATCTCAGGAACATCATTTTCTGCACCTTTAGTGTCTGGTGCGATAGCTTTGATCAAGCAATCAAATCCAGATTTAACCTCAAAAGAAATTCTGACCCTAATTAAAGCGAATTCCTCAAAGGTACTAGATCCAGCTAATGGTTTGGAATTTTCACGCTTAGATATTGAAAGTATAAGCAATAGTATTGCAAGACCTGCTCCGAAGGCTCAGCCAAAAACGATCATACAAGCAGGTGATGATGTCGATACACAAAACGTTGCGACACTTGAATCCGCTCGGCACTCATTGATAGAGGACCCTAAAGAAATGAATCGTACTTTGGCTAGTGGAATGACCGAAGGAATCTCACCTAAATACGCAGTGTTAGCTTCGATCTTCGCTGCATTTTTCTTCGCCTTATCAAGACTGATTTATTCGTCTTGCAAGAAGAAAATTGGAAGAAATATCGCGAATCCGTTATAAAAAAGACACCGCTAAATCAAACCTAAAAAAACAAGAGTATATTTTCAATTTCTTTAATGGATAATAGCCCTTATGACCTTGCTTCGCATCAGAAAATCATCCGTTGAAATTCCTCGCAAAATCTTTGCTGCAACATGCATCGTATTTTGTCTTTCAATGGCAACCATTAACTTACTAGGCGCCTTCGCAAGCGAGAGTGAAGATACTGTCCAGGCAGTATTTCTCGCAGAAGATACAGCAGCAATACTAGAGGGCGATACCGATGCTGTTTTAGTCACATTTGAAGATGATGTATCTAAGCAGAACGTGATCAATACACTATCGAGTTCAAGCGAGATTGTAATTGATGATTCTTACATCTCGTTGCCAGTCTTAAAGCTAAGCAGTGTAACTATTGAAGATTTGTCATTCCTATCTGAACAAGCAGGCATCGTAAGTATTGAGCCTGATAGAAAAACGCAACAGCTAGCGTCAGTTCATATTCAGCGAGTTGCAGGTGTTGCTGTCCAATCTAATGATGGTTCAAATCAGCTGTCAGGTGAAGGAATGAAAATATCAATCATCGATAATGGAATCAACGCTAACAGGGATTCGTTCAAAGATGAACAAGGTAATTCGAGAGTAAAAAGCTTTGGTTGTTTCGCAGATGAAAGCGCAGTCGACGCTTGTTCAACTAATCCTCAACTTGCAGGTGAAGCAATTTGTCCTGCGACAAACGTACTGGAATCAGGTTGTTTCCACGGTGGAGCAGTCGCTGACTTTGCTGGCGGAACACGTCGAGCATTCATGTTCGAAGGTCAACCTGAACCAATCAACTTCGGGGGAATTGCGCCAAAGTCGACACTGATTTCAACTCGGTTAGCCGAAGATAGCGAAGGCGAATTTGATCTAAGCATAATTTTAAAATCGATCGATCATGTTATTGCTGAGATTAAAAGAAATGGATCAAATGCTCCGGATGTACTTAATCTATCTCTTGGAATTGAAGTACCAGACAGCATGTGTAACGCGCCTTCTGCTTTAAAGCTTGCAGTAGATGAAGTTGTAAAGCTGGGTGTACCTGTAGTTGCAGCAAGTGGTAACGATGGAAGTAGATCAGATATTTACTTCCCAGCCTGTCTACCTAGCACTATTGCTGTAGGCGCGACTGAATTGACAACAGATTCTCAAGGTAATATTACGGGAGAAAAAGTTGCCGGTTTTTCAAGTACCAATAGCAAAGTTGATCTAGTAGCACCGGGTATGGACATGATTACGTTTCTGCCAGATGAAGATACTGCGATATTTGTTCAAGGTACATCATTCGCAGCTCCTCTCGTTAGCGGTGCTGTTGCTCTGATGTTGGAAGAAAAGCCAGATTTGACACCTGCACAAATAAAGCGAATTCTTAAATCGACAGGAGAAAACGTTCGTGATGACCAAAGTGGAGCGAGTTTCCCTCGATTAAATATTGAAAATGCTGTAGCTGCATTAGCTGAAGAAATCGAGCCAGAACCAACGCAGCCTCCAACTACTCAACCTACAACAACTCCGACTCAACCAACGACACCACCAACGCAACCAACACAAAACACTAGCGTTGAAACACCTAACGAAAATGAAACAGTTAATTCCCAAAATCCTGTAGCAGTAGGTGGAGAATCTCTTGAGCGAAGTGATAACTCTAAAGTTGAATCTGGGCAATTGCCATTTACGGGTTCTACATCTCATCAAATCGTCTTTGCCAGCATTTGGCTGTTGGCAGCTGGTCTAATGATGATGTTATTCCAAAAAGGTATAACCAAAAACCAGTTGGCGAAAGCTAGAGTCCAATAGACTTTCTTTTAAAACCGCAAATACATCCTAGAGATTCTCTAGGATGTTTGCATGAATAGTATTAATGTTTGGATTTGCGGTGCGCTTGGGAAGATGGGATCCACTCTTTGCGAAGCGATATCTCAAACTGACGATATAACTATCACTGGGATTGTTTCTCCAGATCATTCCGGAGAAAAACTTCAGATCGATGGCGGAGAATTCGAAATCTTCGAGTCTTTAGCATCACTTGCTCGATCAAGTGAATTGCCGGATGTCATCGTAGATTTCACTGTTGCTGCTGCATGTTATGACAACGCAAAGTTTTCTGCTTCAAATGGCATCAATTTTGTCACTGGGACAACCGGTTTAAATAGTGACCAGAAAAGCGAGTTGTATGAACTTTTTATTGCTAATAATGCTAAAGCAATCTTTGCATCAAACTTTTCTGTAGGTGCTGTATTGATGATGCATTTTGCTGCCCAAAGTGCAAAGCATTTCGAAAAAGCCGAAATCGTTGAAATTCACCATACACAAAAAGTCGATGCCCCTTCTGGAACAGCCCTCACAACACAAGAAATGATGGCAAGTCAGTCTGATTTTTCTCAACAAGACATTGAAATCCATTCACTCAGACTTCCCGGATCGATAGCTCATCAGCATGTTTATCTTTCATCTCCCGGCGAGGTTTTGAGAATTGAGCATGACGCGAATGATCGTAAATGCTTTATGCCTGGAATTATATTGTCGATAAGAAAAGTAAATTCGATCGATGGAGTTATAAATTCTATTGAGTCATTGTTATTTGATGCCGATAATTAATTCTGTAAAGGATGACAAGTGGCGATCAAAGTTAAACACAATCCAGATAGGGTACTCGATAGGAACTTACCTTTACTTGTCAAAAATCTAAGCGTTACGCGACTTGGTGCACCTATTTTGAGAAATGTTACTTTTGAATTGGAGCACGGACAGATATTAGGAATATCAGGAATAAACGGAGCAGGAAAAACAACCTTAGTAACTACGTTGGCTGGAACTATTGACATTCCACCCGAGAATATTGAATATGACAATGTTTCGCACGAAGGTAATGAGCTCTTAGAATTAGCTCCAAAACAGCGTTATGAAGCTGGTGTGCATTTTGTTTTTGAAGGTCGCAGACTTTTTTCCAATATGACGGTTAGGGAAAACTTGCAAGTTGCAATGTCTCGTAAATCCAGAAAGCTTGCAGACAAAAGAGTAAATGAAATTCTCGAACTATTCCCAAAGATGGAAGTTCTACTAAATAAACCTGCTAACAAATGTTCTGGAGGTCAACAGCAGATCGTTGCGATAGCCCGAGCAATCATGGAATATCCTTCGGTGTTGATTTTAGATGAGCCGACATTAGGTTTAGCTCCACAATCAATTGAGGCAGTGGCAGAAGCCCTGAAACTTCTAGCAAGCGGTTCTGTTTCTGTAGTAGTCCTAGAGCAACGAACTAGCTTTATCGATCAAGTTGCAGATAAAAAACTTACATTACAAGACGGTAAAATTCATAGCCCGATTGATCAAGCTTTACGTGCCAAAGAGTGGAAACCTGAAGTAAAAAAGGTCGAACAGTCTCAAGATAATATGTTTGAAAATTTGATTGATCAAGAAGATTCTGATCAAGAGTGGAAGCCTAATGAATAAAGATTTAGGTACTCAAGATGCAGACGGATTTAGAGAACTTGTGGTTGAACCGTCAAAGATTGAAGAGACTAAGAAGAATCCGTATGAAAGTTCGATCGATAGAAAGGGTTTAGGACTTTCAGTTAAGAATGTTGAAGTGAGTTTTTCTGGAATCAAAGCTCTAGATAACATTAGTTTCACAATCGACCCCGGCGAAAAGGTCGGACTAATCGGCAATAATGGTGCTGGAAAATCAACGCTTTGTGATGTTATTTCTGGACTGAATTCATATTCAGGACAAGTCTTTATCAATTCAGTCGATGTCACGAAAAAATCTGCAATTAAAAGAGCAAAAATGGGCATGCGCAGAGTATTCCAACATCCAGCGCTATTTGAAGATCTGTCTATAGAAGAAAATGTTATTGTCGGTTCTCCGCCTTCTAAAGGGGACAGTCTGATTCCTTCTGTTTTTTTCCCAAGAATGTTCTACAAAGAAAAACTCAATACAGCAAAACAAATTTTGGATTACTGTTCTGTTGAGACGAATGAAATTGTTCCAATCGAACAATTGCCTTATGCGACAAAAAAGAGGATAGAACTGGCTCGGGCCCTTATGGGGAATCCTCGTATTTTGATTCTTGATGAGCCAGCAGCTTCTATGAATGATGTAGAACGTGCTCAATATGCGCAAGTAGTAAATGATTATGCTGAGACTTTCAATACAACACTACTGATTGTTGAGCATGACCTGAATTTTATTAAGGCTACTTGTGATCGTGCGATTGTATTAGATGCAGGGGAATTGATTTCCGATGGTCCTGTTCTTGATGTGCTAAGAGACGAAGATGTAATGCGACGTTACTTTGGAGAAGATAAAAAATGAACATTCTATTTACTTCTTTAGCTTTGGGTTCGCTGTATTGTCTAATCGCTATATGCTTTGTGTTTTATTTTGCGTATGCAAAGTTTTTAAATGTTGCCATCTTGGCTTATATCGCTTTAGCGGCTCACATAGCAGGAGAAATAGTGGGACAGGATCCAGGTTATCTGAATCTTATTTTTGGAGTGTTAATCGCTTGCATCGTGATAATCACACTTAGTTTTGCAGTGGATAATTTGATCTTCCATCAACTTTCTAACATGAATTCCGTAACAAAAGTCATTGCTTCAATAAGTGTCTTGTTGATCATACTTACGATGAACGCAATTATCTGGCCCGAAAGTGCGATATTGGACACTCCTTTTGGAATAAAAAGTATTCAAATATTTTCTAGCAGTGTGCTGATAATAGATATTGTCTCAATCCTTGTCTCGGTTTTAGTACTAGTTATTGTTTGGCTATTTGTAAACAGAACAGATTTAGGTCGAAGGATTCGAGCTCTGTCGTCTGATGCTGAAGTTGCGAATGCTTATGGAATTTCTCGAAGATCTGTTTCTATAGCGGTGAGTGTTGTAACTGGTATTATCTGCACCATTACAGGTGTTGCATTGGCTAGCCCTGGAAGTCCCAGAGCCGGCGTTATTGGAGTTATTTTCTTTTCCTTGATTGCAATGGCTGCAGTTATTATCGCGCGACATGAAGATGTGAAAATAGCTGTATTTGCTTCATTCGTTGTGGCTTTTGCCCAGACGGTTGCTGCTGCTAATACTGTATATATCAATGACTTTTTGAATTCCACTTTCGCACGAATGAACATTGAAACAAACATATCGCTAGGTCCAACTTTTGCTGACAGATTTGTTCCATTCTTTGTCGCGATCATTGCTTTGATTATTATTCCGAAAAGATTCATAAAGGCGGCGCAATGATTCAGAACCTTATTGAAGCGCTAACACTTGCAGGTATATTTTCAATTGCAGCCATGGGGTTGTATCTCTTAGTAGGACTTACTGGTCAGATATCTATTGCGCAAGCTACATATATGGGATTCGGTGCGCTTTTTAGTTCTTATCTTGGGCGATCTTCAGGTCTAAGTGCAGTATTGCCTGGCAAAGCGATGCCATTTCCTCAAGCACTGATTATTACAACTTTACTTACCGGATTAGTTTGTGCATTTTTTGGATTTCTATTTATCAAGCTGAGAGGACCTGCTGCAATAAGTGCAAGTATTGCATCAGCGGTTTTAATTCTTTATATCCTAGAGAGGCTCACATTTATTTCAGGGGGTTCGAGAGGTGCATCAGCATCACGTAGTTTGATTTTTGGAAACACAGATTTTGCGAACCTTCCCATCAACGGTGGCTTATCGAGAGAAGCTGGGCTATTGATTTTGGTTTTGATCTTTTTGGGGATCGTTTATTTATATGTTCGAAATGTTTCGATATCACCATTGGGACGAGCAATGCGCACAGTAAGAGAAAGAGATTCTGCTGCGCAAACGTGTGCCATCTCTCCAACAAAAACGATAGTTTCGGCTTATTTCTTATGTGGACTCACCGCAGGACTCGCAGGTACTTTTTATGCGCAATACTTACAATCTTTAGAAGTCTCATCTTCGAATCCATGGCTAGGACCTTTTGGGATTGTTGCTTCAATGCAGATTTTGGCTTACTTAGTAGTTAGCGGAATGAAAACCCTTAATCGATCTGTAATAATTGTCTTTCTGCTTTCTTTCGTATCAGTCTTTTTTGCAAGATCTGCACGAACTCTCGAAATATTTGATTCTTCTCAAGGGTCAAATATTTCACCGAGCCAAATTACTGCCATCGTAACTGCACTTTTAGTACTAGGTTCACTTGTATTTATTGCAAAAGCACGCAAAAAGCATGCTTAATAAAGCAAAGAGACACTTTTGGTTGTATAAAACCAACTAATCTATCTTCCAGACAATTTAATTCGGATAACACATTATGAAATTGCTCATATCAAGGGAGATCTAAGTGAAAACAAAAATTGTTGCTTTCATTCTAATCACATCGTTAGTTCTTGCGGCATGCGGATCTGGCGACGATGATGTTCAAGGTGCAGAGTTCGAAGAAGTTACTGCATCTACTCTTGGCGTCAATCATGGTAATGATCCAGAGCCTGCACCTGGATTTGATGGTGAGACTATTACGTTAGGTGTTATTGCTCCATTAAGTGGTCTAGCTGGTTTCTTAGGGACTGCGATCAATAACGGCGCACAAACATACTGGGATGCTAAGAATGATCAAGGTGGAGTAGCTGGAAAATATCGTGTTGAATTGACAACCAAAGATACAAATGTGGGTGGTACCTACGATCGTGGTTTATCTCTACAAGCCTATGATGATCTTGCTCCTCAAGTAGTTGCTTTCCAGCAGGTACTTGGTACCGACGTAGTTTTGGCATTGAATGAAAAACAGCTTGAAGATAAAAAAGTAATTGCGCCCGCCACTCTATCTGGCGAGTGGGTGCGTGATCCTCTAACGCTTAGTGTTGCAAATGCATACCAGACTCAAGCTATTAATGGGGTTGCCTACTTTGCCGCGAATACTCCTATTGCTAACCCAAAAATTTGTTCGCTCGCATTAGATGATACTTTTGGAGATGACGGGGTAGCCGGTGTTGAGTTTGCAGCTGAAAAGTTGAATTTGGATTATTCAACGAAAGAACAGTTCACATCATTGTCGCCGGTATCATCTCAAATTGATAACTTAATTCGAGCTAAATGTAATGCTGTTGTCTTAGTTGCAACAGCGGTAGACGTTAGCGGTGTGATGAGCGCGTTTGCACAAAAGAATGCAGACATGACAATAATTGGTTTAGCTCCATTGTGGATACCTGAAGCTAATATTCGTATGACAACAGAATCTAGAAGCTATGCAGAAAATAGATTGTGGGTAGTTTCAGCTGGAGCAAGATGGGGCGATGAGTCGGTATCGGGTATGGCCAAAATGTTAGCTGACATTGCTGAACACCGTCCGCAACAAAAATCTAATCCATTCTTTATGTATGGTTATGTCCAAGCATGGGCAATGGATCAACTATTAGAGCAAGCTGCAGCTAATGGTGATCTATCCTCAGAAGGTGTTGCTAGAGCACTAGCAAATGTTGGTACTTTCGATTTTGAAGGGTTGCTACCAAGCTATGAGTACGGTCCGAATTCAAAAACGAGAGTTATGCCAGTACAAAATACGATCTTTAAGTATTCTCCTACTGATGATTCAAAGTTGGAGCCAGTAGCTGATAATGCGATTAACTTTGCAGCGGAATTTGCTAAAGATTTCAAGTACTAAGAAAGAAAACACAATTGTATGTCAAATGAGTTCAAGGTAACGTTCTTAGGTGGGCTAAATAAAATCGGACGCAACTGCATGGTATTGGAACATGCAAAATCAATGGTGGTTGTTGATTGCGGAATTTTATTTCCCGAAGTAGATATGTTAGGGATAGATTACATATTGCCTGACCTCAATTATCTCTACGATAACAAAGACAAGGTTGATGGGATAGTTATCACCCATGCCCATGAAGATCATGCAGGAGCTCTGCAATTTCTACTTAGGGAAGTTGATGCACCAATATATTCTTCACCTTTAAGTCTGAAACTGCTTTCACGAAGATTAGACGAGGCAGGAATGTTAGGTTCGACAAGAGTAATGCCTGTAAAAGATGGTGAGACTCATCAGATTGGTAAATTCAGTGCAGAATTTATTCCTGTTACGCACAGCGTTCCTTTCGCGTTTGCGACGGCATATACCTGTAAAGCGGGAACCATATTTCACACTGGTGATTTCAAAATCGATCATTCTCCAGTTGATGGTCGGCGTACAGATTTGCAGAGAATTGGAGAGATTGCAGCGACAAAAGGGATTGATTTACTTCTTTCAGATTCAACAGGAGCTGAACGGCCTGGGACAACACCATCTGAAACTTCAATCAAGTTGACATCTGAACGTATTTTTTCTGAAAACAAAGATAAGAGGATTATTATTTCGACATTTGCATCACATATCCATCGGATAGAACAAGTCATGGATTCGGCAATTGCGAGTGGAAGAAAAATTTCATTTCTTGGTCGTTCTCTGCAAAACAATATTACCTCAGCAACTGAACTTGGAATGATGAATATAAATGAAAAGAATTTTGTTCCTATAGAAGAAATCGATAAGTACGCAAAAGATCAAGTTTGCGTAATCGCAACGGGTTCACAAGGAGAACCATTAGCTGCATTATCGTTAATCGCTTCAGGTCAGTCCAAGTTTTTGTCGGTGGATGAAAACGACTGTGTTGTATTTAGCTCTCACACAATCCCCGGTAATGAAACAGCCGTTAATAGATTGATAAATGCTTTCATGAGAAGAGGAACAAAGGTTATTCACGACGGTAATGCTCCGATCCATGTCTCTGGACATGCAAGTGCGGATGAGTTAGCAACGATGATAAATATTTGTACACCTCGATATTTTGTTCCTGTTCATGGTGAACATAGACATTTGAAAGCACATGCTGATATCGCATTAGATTGCGGTATGGAACCGGATAATGTATTTGTTTGTCACGATGGTGATCAAATAACTGTTAAGAAAACTTCTGCCCAAGTACAAGAGGATGCTGTGTCATCATCTTATCTTTATGTCGATGGAAATGTTGGCGGAATTACGAATGCACTTTTACGTGATCGAAGAGCTATCGGTGCTGATGGTCTTGTAGTTGTTGTTGTGACAATTGACTATCAAGAAGGCGAGATTCAAGGTGATGTTGAAGTTGTAACTCGAGGATGGGTGCCTAGAGCTGATGTTGAAGAGTACATCAAGACAACACAAGATGAAATTCGAAAAGATGTCGAGACGGCCTTGGCCTCTGGTGAAAGAGATGTCGAAGCATTGAAAACTATCGTGCGAAGGTCTGCTGGAAACGCGACGAGTGATACAACCGGCCGACGTCCAACAATATTACCGCTAGTTCTAGAAGTCTAACCCTTTGCCATGTTGGCGACTTTTAAGGTAAAAGGTCAACAAAATAACTGCCAACGTTAATGAAAAAGAGCATTTAATCCACTAAATTTCCCTATTTTCGATCTAGTCTAGAGTAATGGCCAGTTCAAGGAAGACCAGTAAAAAACAGTCGACGGTTAAAACCCAAAAACTTAGAGTTCAGGCGAGAACCGCGTTATCAGATCAACTTCGCAACCATGTTGACGACGTTTTGGTAGTGCTATGTGTTTTAATAGGTATTCTTTCGACGCTTGCGATCTTCACTGAATCTGTTGGAGTGGTTGGATCAGTATTTCGAAATGTAGCTGCATTTTTGTTCGGTCAAGCTCGAATAATGTTTCCAGTTTCATTTTTCACTATTGCTGGGTTGATTATTTGGGGTTCTCAAAGTGAGGACGAAGATTTGTATGATGTTGACGAAGATGAGGACGAAGAAATATCAAACTTTGAACCAACGCGTGTTGTTTTTGGCGTTGGAATTGTCTTTCTCTGTTTTTTAGGAATGATTCATATCTTAAGTGGAAATCCTCGAATTGGAGAATCAGTAACAGATCTTCAAGAAGCTGGCGGAATCATAGGTGCCTTAATTGGGCAACCTTTAGTTGCAGGGCTTAGAGGGCTAGGCGCATCAATTGTTTTAATTTCCTTGGGTCTTCTCGGAGTTTTCATAGCTTTAGGTAAACATTTTCGAGATTGGATCATGGATAAGATCTACAACTTTCGTCACAGTGAAAAACCTGACCTTATCGATTTAACAGATGACGATCGTGACTATGTAGTAACAGCGCGCACTCGACGCTTAGGCATGGATGATTATGAACCAGCGCAAACTGCAATTCTTGAAGATGAAGACGACGAGCAAGAATACGACGATGAGGATGACGATGATATCGATGATGAAGATTACGAGATCGAAGATCTAACTCAGAATGATGATGACGAAGAGGACGAAGAACTCGATGATGAATACGACGAGGATGAAGAAGAAGACGAAGAGTATGAAGATGACGAAGAAGAGTATGACGATGATGACGAAGAACTCGGAGAAGAATACGACGAGGATGATGAGGACGATGAGGAGTCTGATGAGAACGAAGACGAACTCGAAGTTAGTGATCAACCTGCTTCAGCGCACGAGTCTATAGCCACTGCAAATTACATTCCTCGAGCATGGAAGCTACCTGCAAAATCAATCCTAGAAAAATCAACAGCGAAAACTGTCGATAAAGAAATGATTAAACACGGCGGGAAAGTTTTGGAAGCTACCCTGCATGAATTCGGAGTAGATGCACGTGTTACCGGATTCACCACACGTCCTACAGTTACACGTTACGAAATAGAGCTTGGCGCTGGAGTAAAAGTAAATAAGATCACGAGTTTAAATCACGATATCGCATATGCGATGGCATCTGCTGATGTGCGAATTCTTGCGCCGATCCCAGGTAAGAGTGCTATAGGTGTTGAAGTACCGAATAAGAATCGACAACTTGTTACATTGGGAGATATTTTAAGTTCTGCAGAAGCCACTAAAAATAAGCACCCATTAGACGTAGGTCTCGGTAGAGGAATTTCGGGTAAAGCTGAAATTCTTAATCTTGCGAAGATGCCTCACCTTTTGATTGCTGGAGCAACTGGAGCTGGTAAGTCGAGCTGTATCAATTCGATCATCACATCGCTTTTGATGCGAACTACTCCAGAACAAGTTCGTATGATCCTAATCGATCCAAAGCGTGTTGAACTCGGAATGTATAACGATCTTCCTCATCTGCTTACTCAAGTGGTCACCAATCCAAAAAAGGCTGCCAATGCTTTGGAATGGGTAGTGCGAGAGATGGAAATGCGTTACGAACTGTTAGCTGAAATTGGAGTAAGAGATATTACTGGTTATAACGAAGCATATGATTTGGGTGAGCTGCCTACACGCGATAATCCTGATCCTGTTTCAGGTAAAGGATATTCGAGGTTGCCGTTTATAGTTGTTGTTGTTGATGAGTTAAACGACTTGATGATGGTTGCAGCCCGTGATGTCGAAGCTTCGATTACTCGTATTGCTCAAATGGCGAGAGCTGTAGGAATTCATCTTATAGTTGCAACTCAGCGTCCAAGCGTAAATGTTATTACAGGTGTTATTAAGGCTAATATTCCGTCTCGTCTAGCTTTTGCTGTTAGTTCGCTTCAAGATTCTCGTGTTATTTTGGATCAACCTGGAGCCGAGAAACTTGTCGGCCAAGGGGATATGTTGTTGGTAACAGCAAGTTCAAATAAAGCACAGCGAATCCAAGGTTCTTGGGTGACTGAAGAGGCGGTGCGAAAAGTAACTGCTCATTGGAAACGTCAAACTTCTGAGCTTTCTTATGTTGACAATATCGTTTCAGATTCGAAGGGTTCAGGTTCGGATGCTGGAGATTCTGATGACGATTCTGATCCGCTATTTGACCAAGCAATGGAGCTGGTCGTAAAAGCCGGACAAGGTTCTACTTCGATGTTGCAACGGAAATTGCGTATCGGTTTTTCTCGCGCTGGAAGGTTGATGGACATTCTTGAGCGCAGAGGAGTAGTTGGCCCTTCTGAAGGTTCAAAGGCTAGAACTGTATTAATGACTGTTGAAGAGTTGGAGAATCTCCAAGAATCTGGCGGGGCATAGCCCGATTCAAATTCCGACATTTAGCTTTATATCAGCGAAATGGTATAATTGTTACTATATATGCCGATTCCTTTTCTCGATCCGTCGTTGGTTAAACCACAATTCAATACAAGACAAACTCAACCGTTTACCTTGCGACCTTTTACTCCTTTTGAAGAGGCAATACTTCGATCTTGGTGTGAGTTTTGTCGTCGAGGAAATGGTAAAGGAAATATCTCATTATCGGAAAGTTCACAAGAGTCAAAGTTTCTTAAGTATTTAGAGAAAAAGCATTATGACATTACGATGATTGATAGATATCATCATGGGCCTATAAAGTTATTCCAAAATCTTTATGTGCATGCACCCCGAATTTCTTTAATTAGAGCCTTGAGAAGAGCTAGCGGATTTAGTTTTCATTTAACGTCTCAAGAGAGAGTGAGTGCTTTTCGTGAAGTGGTAGATCATCATCGCAGGCTTAATGGCGAGAATACACTGCCGCATTTTATGGACTTTCGAGAATATAACCAACAGCGGTTGTTTTTACCGATAACAGGAATAATTTCTCCTGCTCCGAATGTTTTTAGGAGAGAATCAGGTAAAGAAACTGGTTTTGATTTTGAGGAATTGTATCCTTACTACTTTAAAGTACCTGAGGAAATCTCAGATGAACTGATTATTCAAAACTTTTCTAAAAGGCAACTAAATGATGATCTGATGATTGCCAATTATCAAGATGTTCATGATTGGTTGAAGTCAATTTACCCTGACGATCCCAATCGATGGATTCCCGCAGTACCTGATATAGATGCATACGCTGATAAAGAAGGAGGACTAACTTGGGCTCAATATTGTGTGTGGATTCAAAATCGTAATGGAGATAGCCAAGACCGTTCGCTTCAATGGCTTCGTAGGCAAGTTGGTTTGAATGAAAGTCGAAAGCGGACCGTCAAGTTGCCTGTTAAGCAATGGCAACCTGAAGAAATTATCTCGATCTTTCTTAAAGTATGGGAATTACAAAATCCTCAAGGATTTAAACCTCGCGTTTATCTTGCTGATCCACCTTCGGTTAAAACACTCGAAAAAGTTCGAAAGATTCAACAAGAAATTATCGAAGAATTTGGTGAACTTAGAAGAGCAGCTTGTGAGAAAAGGGGAGTACCTTCAGATGTGGTGCCCAAGTTTGCTGCGATATTGGTTTCTTATGAAGGTGGCTATCAAAAGCTTTTAGCTGATATCGAAAACCAGATTGGGCCTAGAGATAGAAGTGGGATCGTCTTTACCAATAACGTCCAAAAATCAGCTCTAGTACGATTCGCAAGGCAAAATGGGTTAAACCCTGACAACACTCCAACAGCTGTTCGGATGGCAATTACAGGCCGATAGCGACGAGTTTCATATACGGGAATCCTGAGTTTTAGTTGCTTAAATAATCATCATGCGCACTAGGCGAAATCAATACAAAAACTTCCAATTGTAATATCGATCTACGGGCGTAACATGGTGTTATAAATCACAAAGCTTGGATGGAATGTGATACAAAATAATACCTGCCCAAAACGGCTCGATGGATCGAGACTCTTTCAACTATTAATAGTTTCATTATTACTTGTTGCAATTGCATTTTCTACAACTTCGCAAGATGCGACGGGACAAAGTGTCATTGTTGATCCTGCAAATTCAAGCTGGCCCAAAGATGATAACAACTTTCCTCCCCAACCTCCTAGTGGAGGTGGAGGCGGAGGTTCTAGCCAGCCTATTGTTCGACCTCCTGATCCTGCACTATCACTAAGTTGTACGCAGCCTAGATTGAAGATTGCTTTGATGATAGATCGCTCGAATTCAATCATTGCAGAATCGGGCCCAAATACACCTGTAGTTTTTAAAAACGGAATCAATTCTTTATTAGACCAGATATATGCCAGGTTTCAGCCAAACTTAAAACTGGATGTTTTGCTCTATGCATTTGGTACAAAGTCAGTTCGTCAAAATGATCGCGATGCTAATGGCAATTGGATTACAGATGCTTCAACGCCCTCAGGATTGCAGGCAATTAAACAGAATGTGAGAGACATTTATTTCCGTAATGATGAAGCTCCTGGTATTACAAATAATCCATTATTCCAATCAGGAAGTCCTACGTCAGAAGCACTCGACAAAGCTTACAACGCTGGAGTCGAGCAACATCAAGGTCCATATGGTTTAACCAATTGGCATGATGCATTCGTTGAAGTTATGAAAGATGCCAAGAGAGAAAGTGATAACGGCAAGAAAATAGATTTAGCAATCATGCTTACAGATGGGATAGCCACTGTATGGAATGGTGACAGTAATGTATGGAGTCCAGTAAATGGCCCTAGCTATCCAAGTAGTTTTTCAGTTGTTTCAGCCTTCGAAAAAAATTACTGGGGAAATAGATATCGTTCATCAAGGATGGTTGATAGGCTACGCAGCGGAGAAAACTATTCAATAGGTGGAATGAATCTCAATGGACGTCAACCAATGTCTGTTAGAGGAATACTGATTCGACCTGATAGAGGCGATGCAGACTATGAAGATCAGGCTCAGTATGCACGAACTTATGCTGATCGAGTTTTTGGTGATGATTATTACTTCTTTTCAAAGAATTTTGATGCTGATTTAAGTCAACAGATTGCTAGTTTGATTCAGGATGTAAGCGAGGATGTTGCTTGTTCTAGCTTTACGAATCCTAATCCTCCTGGAATTAAATTAGAAGCAGATCCAAACAATATTTCTGTTGAAGAGGGCAGAGATGTCGACGTAAGATTTACGATTACAAATCTGAGTCAATCATTGGTAACGAGTCTGAAATTGTGTTTTGGCCAATTTAATTCTGATATTAATAAATGCTTGGGTACATCAATTTCGCTGCCAAATCTTTCTGGGAATGCGACTAATGATTCGCATATGAAAACTTACTCTATCGAATTGGGTTCTATGGGTGTAGAGCAAACTGTCACAGCATATGGTATTGCCAGTGTTGGAAACGGTGAACCAGTGTCTTCTCAAGTGACAGTAAAAATAGATCCGATTCGAGTAGCCCTCCCATCCTGAGAAAAGGTCCGTCCTTTTCTTCTTGCGTGTTCTTGTGTTTATGCAAGTTAGTACAAGAAGAAAAGGACGGACCTTTTCTC
>CAZLQP010000027.1:0-14844 GCA_964561855.1 uncultured Burkholderiales bacterium
ACCGATGTTGTTAACGATATTATCGAAGGTCAAATAGCTCCTCAAGACGCATAATATTTATGAGTGATCTACTCTTAACAATTGACGGCCATTCAATGGCTTTTAGAGCTTTTTATGCTTTGCCGCCAGAGATGGTCGCTCGAGACGGAACTCCAACGAATGCAGTTTATGGTTTTGCGTCAATGTTGAATAATGTTATTTCGCAATTCAATCCAACTCATATTGCAGTTGCATTTGATACAGCAGAGCCAACATTTCGCGAAGAAAAAGATGAAGACTACAAAGCTCAAAGAGATGAGACTCCAGAGCTTTTTATTCCTCAGGTAGATCTCATAATTGAAATGCTTGAGGCGATGAACATCCCCGTATGTTTTCAAGACGGAGTAGAGGCAGATGACATTATTGCGACATTTGCTACAAAAGCTAAGAAGCAAAACACAGATATCGTTTGTGTGACTGGAGATCGCGATTACTTCCAGCTTGTTGAGGACCCTCACGTCAAAGTCATGTATGTCCGTAGAGGGGTAAGCGACACCGTGCTCTATGACGAAGCAGGAATCATTGAGCGTACAGGGATCACTCCAACACAATATGTGGATTATGCGGCGATGCGTGGAGACGTAAGTGACAATCTTCCAGGCGTTCCAGGTATTGGTGAAAAAACTGCTGCAAAGTTGTTGCAAGCTCATGAAGATTTAGAAGGAATATACGAGCATGTTGAGGAGTTTTCTCCAAAGCAAAAACAGAACCTTATCGATTCTGAAGACAGAGTGTTTTTGAATCGTGAAATCATGACTCTAATTCGAAATGTTAAAGGTTTGCCTTCTATTTCGCAATTGAAAAGAGTTCCGGGAGACGCCAAAGCCATTACAGAATTATGCGATCGATTGCAGTTTAGATCGATGGCGAAAAAGCTTTTGGATGCTGCTTTAGTGGGCGATATTGAAGAAACCATGTCTTCGGATAATTCCAAAAAGAGCAAATCTAAGAATAAAAAAACTGAGACACAAATTACCAACGTTGATTTCGATACGTTGTTATCTGCAGTTGCGGATTCTGCCAACGTAGTCGGTCTCTATCTTCCGTCTTTTCCTCCAGATGCTCACGTTCGTGATTCTATAAAGTTTCCATTTAGTATAAAAGTTGATAGCGGAAGCATTATTGGTGATTATCGTTGTAAAAACAAATCTGAATTGGTAAAGGTTTTAAAAGCAGTTCTTGCAAATTCAAAAAACATTGTTGGTTTTGATACTAAATCTTGGGGGTCGTTGTTTAGTTTTTGCGGTTTAGAACAGCCTTTTTGTTGGGATATAAATGTAATGGCTGCTTTAGACGATGCATCACGAGGTAAAAAAACTTTAGAGCAAACTTGTGCTTCATATTTAGGTGTTGCTCCTGTAGAAACGGCGATGCAACTCGGGTTTGACTCTATAGCAGGAGAAGCATCTGGTGCTTTGGAGTCAGAAAAAGTTATTTACCTTCGAGAACTTCATGAGGAGCTCTGCACGCGATTAGAGTCCAAGAATCTTATAGATCTCTATGAAAAAATCGAAAGGCCACTCACTGCTGTAATTGCTTCTATCGAAACTGCTGGAGTTTATGTCGATCGAAAAAGGTTAAAAGTTATCTCGAAAGATATTCACGAGCGTTGTGAGAAATATCAACAAGAAATACATTCTCATGCTGGAGAACCAATTAACGTTAACTCTACCCAGCAATTAAGGCGGATACTTTTTGACGAGCTTGGATTAACTCCAATCAAAAAAACCAAAACGGGGCCATCGACTGATGCAGAAACGCTTCATGCACTTGTCGATGATCATCCAATAATTGAAGCAATATTAAGGTATCGAGAAGTAGAAAAATTAAGAAGTACTTACATTGATGCTTTGGAACCATTAATTGCAGATGACGGTCGAATACATGCAACATTTAATCAAGCTCTAACTTCTACAGGAAGAATTTCTAGCGAATCACCGAATTTGCAAAATATTCCTATTAGAACTGAGGAAGGTAAAAACTTAAGAACTATGTTCGTGGCACCAAAAGGCACGCAACTATGCTCAATAGATTATTCGCAAATTGAACTCAGAATACTTGCTCACCTCTCAAAGGAGCATGCATTAGTTGAAGCATTCAATCGAGGCGATGATGTACATAAAATAACTGCTGCAAAAGTTTTCAAGGTTGCAGAGAACGACGTTAGTTATGATCAAAGAAGTTTTGCCAAAGTTGTAAATTATGGAATTGCATACGGAATGGAAAGTTATGGCCTTGCTCAGCGTGCAGGGATAGATCCCAAAGAAGCAAAAGAAATTCTGGATTCGTATTGGTCAACGTTTTCTTCGATGCATTCATATCTAGAATCAGTCGTAGTCCAAGCAAAAAAGAAAGGTTATACTGAAACTCTTTTTGGCAGAAGAAGGTATTTCCCGGAATTGTCATCGCATATTGCGCGAGTCAAAATTGCAGGAGCTCGAGCAGCTACGAATGCGCCTGTCCAGGGTACCGCTGCTGATATATTCAAATTGGCCATGGTTAATTGTGCTGAAGTTATAAAAAACCAGTCGTTACCAGCTTCTATGGTTTTAACAGTACATGACGAATTGGTATTCGAGATCGAAGATAGTTCTAAAGACGAGGTGGCGCAGATATTGGCCAAAACTATGGAAAACGTGGTCCAGCTAGATGTTCCTTTGGTAGCTGATGTTGGTATAGGTAAAAATTGGGCTGAAGCTAAGTAGCAATTAGGTTTTTAGTCGTAAAACGACTAGTATGTCCTATGCTTGTGGGCAATTCGCAAGCCAGGAAATTCCTGCCCAAGATATTAATCAAATAAAAACAGGAGACCTCGTGTCTGACAATGCATCAACAACAGTTTCTGAAACAGAAAATAGTGAAGAACAAACTACTGAAAAAGAAACACAAACACAATCAACACCCGTAAGCGAAGAAACACAAAATGTTGCTGAGCAGTTGGAAGAGTCGACAGAAATAGATGACGAAACGCCAATCGCTGTAAACGATCTTGGGATGAGCTTCGCCGATGCAATAGGTACAACTATTGTCGAATTCGAAGATGGCGATCTTGTTAAAGGAACAGTAGTAAAAATTGACAATGACGAAGTACTGCTAGATATAGGTTTTAAATCAGAAGGTGTAATACCTGCAAAAGAACTTTCTATCCGAAACGACATCGATCCAAAAGATGAAGTTGAACTTGGAGAAGAAATTGAAGCGCTCGTTCTTCAAAAAGAAGATAAAGATGGTCGACTTATCCTTTCTAAAAAGCGTGCAAGCTACGAAAAAGCTTGGTCAAATATTGAGAAGATTAAAAACGCTAATGGTGTGGTTAAGGGTATGGCAATCGAAGTAGTCAAGGGCGGTGTTATTGTGGACATTGGCCTGAGAGGTTTCTTGCCTGCATCACTAGTTGATACTCGCAGAATCCGGGATCTTGCTTCGCTAGTAGGACAAGAGATTGAATGTAAAATTTTGGAACTTGATCGTAACCGCAACAATGTAGTTCTTTCGAGAAGAGCTTTCCTAGAAGAAAACCAAAAAGACAATAGAGATAATTTCTTAACGACTCTTAAGGTCGGAGAGATCAAAGATGGAGTTGTTAGCTCGCTTGTGCCTTTCGGTGCGTTCGTTGATCTTGGTGGTATGGATGGACTCGTTCATGTTTCAGAACTTTCATGGAAGCATATTGATTCTCCAGGACAAGTTGTCAAAGTTGGAGACAAAGTAACGGTTAAGGTCCTAGAAGTTGATATGGATCGTGAAAGAATTTCACTTTCACTTAAAGCAACTGAACGTGATCCTTGGACTGAGTTTGCTGAAAGCCATCAAATTGGAGAACTTGTATACGGTAAAGTTTCCAAAGTTGTTCCATTTGGTTCATTTATCCAAATCGGAGAAGGCATTGAAGGTCTAGTGCACATTTCTGAAATGGCATCACACCACGTCGATTCAGCAGAACAGGTTGTTCAGCCAGGTGAGGAGCTTTGGGTAAAGATCATTGAGATCGATAATGAACGTCGCAGAATTTCGCTTTCCATTAAACAAGCTGCGGAAGGTGGAGTAGTAGCTGCTGAATATGCTGATCTTTATGGAGAGCATGCATATGACGACGAAGGTAACTTGATTGAAGGTGCTGCGGCTGAGGGACAAACAGATGTTGCAGAAACGACTACTGAAGAATCAGCAGCCGAGGCTTCAACTGAGCCTCAAGCTGAAGAAAAATCTGAAGATAACTCTTAAAACTACTTCAAATTGCTTATAAAAAGGGGTCCTCAGGGCCCCTTTCTTATTTCATTGTATTGTAGTTTTTCTTTTTGACGCCAATAACGGACATAAGGTACAATAGGTAAATGGTAGCTGGTGGCGAAAGGTATTATAGAGTCGAGTTTTTTGTCGACAATGAACCTAAGCCATATCTCAAGGGTGGAAAACTCGGCCCATTTTTGCGAGTTCGAGTTTCATCTAACGATGATCAACATCCAGAAATTACTAATCGTTCTTATCTCGAGTCTCAGATCGGCGTCGATGCCGTTAGCGGTTCTTCTCGTTTTTATTTACTTCACCAAACTCCTGATTCAACTTTGATGGTTCATAATCTTTTTCTAAAAACTGGAATGAAGTTTGATGAATTCGACAAGAAGAACACATATCCATTGGTGCTAGGTCAGGTCGGGATTCTTAAAACATCGATCCGAAATGCCATAGCTCGACATGTTCATGACGACGTGTTTGTTATTGGAAGAAACAATAAGAATAATTTCACTGGTGAAAGATACGAAGCAAACCCTAAAGCCGTAATCGCGATATTAGAGAGAGAAATTGATTTGGGCGGTTTAGACCGCGCATTAGATTTTTCTGTATTTGCGGCCGGTTCGGGTCCTAAATTGGAGATGACAGAGCAAGAGTTGTCTGCATCATCTGTCGAAATTATGAATCATCCAGCGATTTTGCATCGCAGCTCTCGGCCTCTTATATCGACTCTCGATTTAACCATAGGTGAAATAATTAAACTGGATCTGGATTCATATCTGGGACAAAAGCGAATTAGAGGTTTATCAGTTGCTGATATTGAAGCATTTGCTGAGTATCTTGAACGGGAAAGTTACGTTAATGCGACACAGGCAAAACCAAATGAACCAGACATTACCGAACCAAAATTAAAAGCGGCGAACGTTCCTGAAAAAGCTAAACCAAAATTACTTCAAAGATTTAAGCGTTCTGGAAGATCAGCAGGGGATTAACGTATTTCTATAATGCCTGTTCTTAATCCTGTAAGCACGGCTTGCGTTCTATCACGGGCATCTAGCTTGTCGTAAATTGATGCCAGATGGTTCTTGACTGTTTTAACAGAAATAAAGAGGCTTTCAGCAACATCGTTTGTGCTTTTCCCATCTGCAATGAGTTGTAGAATTTCAGATTCGCGTTTCGTTAAAATCCCGGTGTCTATATCGCTCGCATCGTCGTCTTCGGTAAGGGTCTCTTTGGATCCGCTATCTAACAATTCTTTTGCAATGGTCGGAGATATAAGCTCGCCTTCACTTACTTTTCTTACAACATCGACAACTTCAGCCATTGGTGCATCTTTGGTCATGAAAGCCGTCGCACCAGAATTTATAGCTTGGTTGACAACAGTTGATTCGCCATGCATTGTTAACATGATGACACGTACTTCGGGATGTTGAGATTTAATTATTTTGAGCGCTGATAACCCATCCATTACCGGCATTGTTACATCAAGCATCACGATGTCAGGTTTGTGTTCATTAACGACTCGGATTCCCTCTTCGCCGTCACCAGCTTCAGCAATGACGTCGAAACCGCCATCGGTAAGCGCTCGATTTACTGCTTGTCTTACAAGCTTATGATCATCGATTAAAACTATTCTTGTCATGATGGAACCTCTACTTCTGCTTCGATAATAGTACCTTTTCCGGGCTGTGATGAGACATTTAGCTGCGCATGAATGGCATCTGCTCGCTCACGCATACCTATAAGTCCAAAACTTTCCTTCTTTGTCTTATTCTTGTTAAAACCTTTTCCGTCATCTTTTATTGTTAGGAGGACCTTGTCATCTTCGAATATCCAACTCACCCAAGCATGAGAGGCTTCGGCATGCTTATAAACATTATTGAGTCCTTCTTGCATTATTCTCCACATTTCACGTTCAATCTGAACGGGCAATATCCGCTTTGTCATGTTGGTCTCGAATTGAACATCTAATCCTGTACGATCACCAAATCTTGGTAGATATTCTTGCGCTAAGGAATGGAAAGGTCGATCATTGTCTACAGTTGCTCTCAGTTCATAGAGGGTTTCACGAAGTTCACCTACGACTTCTCTTACTATTACCCGAAGCTCTCCAAGATCGGTAATATTGGGTTGTTCAGCTTCAATTCTTTCAAGTTCAAAAGCTACATATGCAAGTGATTGTGCCAGGCGGTCATGTAAATCTCGAGCTATTCTGCTTCGTTCTTCTTCGGCTCCCATATTCCTCAATCTCTGAAACCAAAGAGCATTATCGATTGCCAGTGCGAGTGGTTCAGAAATTTCTTGTAATAATGCGGCATCTCTTTCCGTGTATTTATTTGCTTCACTATGTTCAATAGCGACAATCCCAACAGCATTTCCACGTGCCCTTAAAGTGATATACATTCCTGAATGTGCAGATGGAGAGCAACCCACACCATCTTGAGGAAAGGAAAAAATTACTGCATTTTGTCGTCCGAGAGATTGAGCTAGAGGTGCAGGCAATTCATGGACGCTTAATGGCGTATGAAGACGAATTCCTTCAGCGAGTTCTACTCTCCATGTGTTATGAGTAGAATCGGCAACAACAATAGAAAGAAATTGAACTTCATATAAATCGTGAAACCTGTTTCTAGTAGAAGCGATTACTTCTCCTAGATCTAGCGAAGCAGGTAAAGTTTGAGCGACATCATGAAGAGCTAACAAAAGAGAATTAGCTTGTCCCATTCTGTGCATTTCATCAACCACAAGTTGGGATCGAGCTTCTGCTTCACGCGCGAAGACGCGCATTACGGCACCAACAATTCCACTGATGAATAGAACCAATGTACTTTGCAGCGTATTTTGCATTGTTGGAGTAGGACCGCCACCTGAATACGTAGCAATTGTGAATATTGAAGCCATGAAAACGGCGGTACCTAACCCCGCGCTCGCTCCACTACTTAATCCAATAACTATCAGAGTGATTATTGCTACAGGCAAGTATGGGGATGTCCATATGCCAGAAATCAATACAACCAAAATAACAACGGCGCTATCAAAGCTGATATTGAGCATACGGTTAGTGAATGTCCCCAATAGTGGGACTGGATAAAAAGTTCTAATAGCGTTCAATCCGGCTAATAAGCTCGTGCAAGTAATGATTAAATTGTTGCTCGGTCCGTCATTTTGACTTAGTGCTAGCAGCAGGCTTAATCCAAGAGTTATCCATCGAAGTGCAATAATGATTAGATCAACACCACGAGACGACAATAGAGAATTATCGCTGAACTTTTTTTCTTGAACTTCTTGGACAGTCATAGATATATATGCTTCGACCAAAAAGTCACGTTGGTAAAGAGCTAACGCCTATTATTGTTGTATGCATAAAATAGCTGTTATCGGACCTCTTGGTTCAGGTAAATCGGAAATAATGCGCATTTGCGCAGAGTTGGACTATCCCACTGTATCGGCTGATCACATAGCAAAGATGCTTTTAGAACTTCCAGGAATAGCACATGACGATGTGGTTAAGGAGTTTCCAACAGTTTTAGATGGAAGAAAGAAAATAGATCGCTACAAACTAGCGAAGTTGGTATTTAGCAATCATGAAAGACTTAAAAAACTAGAGTCAATTATTCATCCTCATGTTTGGCAGATAGTTGCTTCATTCTTCATGGAATGTGAAAATAAAAATGAAGAAATTTGTTTCGTTGAAGTGAGCGCACCTGATGCAACAATCAGTACGAGATTTGATGAAATGTGGTGTTCGGTTGCTCCTAAGGATATTAGAAAACATAGATGTTTAGAAAGAGGGATGTCGGAAGAAGACTTTGAGGTCCGCGATGAATTTCAAAGTCAAAACATCAATTTTGAAGCTTTGTGTACAAGAACTATTGACAATTCTGGATCAGTGGAAGAACTTAAAGTGAATCTGTCGAATATTTTGTCAGAGTTAACTGAAACCAGAGGAAAAAGTGTTTAAATTAAACAGTGATTATCAACCAGCTGGAGATCAGCCTAAAGCAATAGAGCAATTGGTGCATGGAGTTGAAGGTGGGCTCAAGCGACAGACTCTACTTGGAATTACAGGCTCAGGTAAATCTTTTACGGTTGCATCAACGATTGCTGAATTAAACCGTCCTGCATTGATCATGGCGCCTAACAAATCTTTGGCAGCTCAATTGGCTAGTGAATTTCGAGGGTATTTTCCTGAGAATAGAGTCGAATATTTTGTTTCTTATTATGATTATTACCAACCTGAGGCTTATATCGCACAAACAGATACCTTCATAGAAAAAGATTCTCAAATAAACGAAGAAATAGATCGTCTTAGGCATGCAGCAACATCTGCTCTTCTTTCTAGAAGAGATACGATTATTGTTGCTAGCGTTTCAGCAATATATGGATTGGGTTCGCCTGAATCTTATAAAAGAAACATGGTTTTTATTAACAAGGGAGATACTTTCGATCAGAGGTCCCTTCTTTCTAGGTTGGTAGAACTTCAATATGAGAGAAATGATCTTTCATTTGTTCGAAATAAATTCAGAGTAAGGGGAGATACGATAGATATTTTTCCTGCATACGAGGAGAGAGTAATCCGCGTTGAACTTTTCGGCGACGAGGTTGATCGTATTTCACTAATCGACCCTCTGACAGGAGAATTATTCCAAGAGACAAATGCAGTCGCGATTTTTCCTGCCTCCCACTATGTGACAGATCCAGACATTATGCGAAAAGCTATTGAAGAAATAGAGGCTGATTTGCAGGTAAGGTTAAAAGAACTGAATGACCAAAACAAACTGGTCGAAGCACAAAGACTGCAATCAAGGACCGAACATGATTTGGAAATGTTGCGAGAGATCGGAGTGTGTTCGGGTATTGAGAATTATTCGAGATATTTAGATCGCAGGCAGCCAGGTCAAGCTCCATATACTTTATTGGATTATTTTCCTGATGATTTTGTTTGTTTTTTGGATGAGAGCCATGTAAGTGTTCCACAATTGAGAGGTCAATACGCAGGAGATCTTTCCAGGAAGGAAAACCTTGTTGAGTACGGTTTTCGTTTACCTAGCGCAAAAGATAATCGTCCTTTGAGATTCGAAGAAGCAATAGAGAGGTTGCCAAGAATTATCTTTATGTCGGCAACACCGGGTCCATATGAGAAAGAGAATTCGGAGCAAGTTGTAGAACAAATTATTAGACCAACTGGTTTGATCGATCCGGAAGTAGAAGTTAGGCCGACAAACCAGCAGATAGATAATTTGATGAACGAAATTCAAGCGAGAGTTGAAAAGAACGAACGTGTATTAGTTACTACTCTTACCAAGAAAATGGCAGAGGACCTTACTGAATATCTATCAGATGCGGGAATTAATGTTAGATATTTGCATTCAGATATAGACACAATAGAACGCATCGAAATTTTAAGGGCATTGCGTCTAGGTGAATGTGATGTAATCGTGGGAATTAACTTATTGCGTGAAGGATTGGACCTTCCAGAAGTTAGTCTGGTTGCAATATTAGATGCCGACAAAGAAGGTTTTCTCCGCAGTGAAACATCTCTCGTTCAGACTATTGGTCGTGCTGCAAGAAATGTTAACGGTCAAGTAATCATGTATGCAGACAAGGTGACAGATTCGATGAGGTACGCGATTTCTGAAACCAATAGAAGGCGTGCGCTACAGCAAAAATATAATGAAGAGAATGGTATAAATCCAACTCCGATCGTGAAAGCTGTATCAGATATTTTGGATATGCTACGTGGAGGCGAAACTGAACAAACTAGTGAGAGAATTGATGTTTCGTCTTTGGCGAATTTAGGGGAGTCTGGAATCAAGCGCTTAATTTCATCGTTGGAAGAAGAGATGCATGAAGCTGCAAAAGAGTTGAATTTCGAAGAAGCAGCTAGATTGCGAGATGAAATAGCAGCTGTGCGTAAAGAACTGCGTGAAATGGCCGGCCTGGCCTAGCGTAGCTCTGGGGGTCTGATCCCCCAAATGGGACATTTCCGATTTATCCTTTTTGGGGGATCAGACCCCCAGGTAATGGATGGAACTTTTTTTAGGTGTCGAATCGTCTAAAGAAATATGAAGAAACAAAAACTCAGTCTCGGTTTATATCTAGTGCTTATTTCGGTGCTAGTTGTCGGATCTATCCTTGCTACATATTTCGTTGTTAATGAAAATCGTGAAACCGTTAGATCGAAACCAGCAGTGGTAGATGCTTGCATGATGACAAACCAGATGAAATCCGAAATTGCTAATTTGTATAATCCCATGAGTCAAAAGAACATCGCAGCGGGCGCGCCTGAACCTCCATCGCAAGATAGCACTAGTGAATTAGTTGGATTATGTGAGTATGATACCTTGAAGAAAGCATACGAGCTTGGAGCTAGAGAATTGCGAGATCTTTCGGATTGTGGAGAAGGTTGTTTCGTAACTGACGATTTGAGAAATTATCGCATCACTTATAAACAAGTTGATGGTGTGATCGAATCGATTGAGGTAGGTTAATAACATATGAAGAGAAAATCCGTAATTCTGATCGCACTGGTTTTAGTAGTTTTAGTTGTTACTGTTGTCGGTGTTTACTGGGTGGGCAACGCCGCAGTAAATGAGACATCAGAAATCTCCAAATCAGCAGAAGACCCATGTTCGTATACCCAACAAGAACGCAAAGATGTATTAAAACTTTATGAAAATGATTACGTTGTGGATCCAGGCGGAATTAGAGAAGAACCAACAGCTGCCAACAAGGAAGAAATTGAAAAATTAGTAGGAGAATGTGAACTCGTAGCTTTACGTAAAGCCTATAATCTGGGAGCGAGATCCTTAAGAGATCTAACCGACTGTGAAAACTGTCCTATTACTCTAGATTATAGGTACGATCGCATAAATATAGTTGTAAAAGACAAGCGCATTTCCTCGATTGCAGTTTACTGAATAACTTTAGATTGAACGTACGTTCGTGTATAGTGTAGAGAATGCAATCTCATATTTCTGTGCGGGGTGCACGCGAACATAACCTAAAAAATGTAGATGTAGATCTTCCTAGAGACTCTTTGGTGGTACTCACGGGATTATCTGGCTCAGGCAAATCCTCGTTAGCTTTCGACACGATTTATGCTGAAGGGCAGCGGCGATATGTCGAATCACTATCTGCATATGCTCGTCAATTTTTAGGTCAGATGGAAAAGCCAGACGTTGATCTTATCGAAGGCTTGTCTCCAGCGATTTCAATCGACCAAAAATCAGCCTCAAGAAATCCCAGGTCCACTGTTGGAACAATTACGGAAATCTATGATTACTTGCGTCTCTTATTTGCACGTATAGGTCACCCGCATTGTCCAGATTGTGGACGGTCAATTGCTCGTCAAACACCACAACAAATTGTTGATCGAATTATAAAGCTCGATGATGGAACAAAATTTCAAGTCCTCGCTCCTGTAGTTAGAGGTCGAAAGGGTCAGTATGATTCTTTGATTAAAGATTTAATGTCTCAAGGATTTACTCGAGCATATATCGATGATGAGTTGCGAGATCTAGCCGATGTTGACCCTCTCAGTCTTGCAAGGTACGAGCAGCACACCATTAAAGTCGTAGTTGATCGCTTAGTAATAAAATCGAATATTAAACGTCGCCTTACAGATTCACTTGAAACCGCATTGAAGTTAGCTGATGGAATTGTTGAGATAGATCTCGTTGATGCTGAAGATGATGATTCAACTATTACGTTTTCTGAACACTTGGCATGTAATCACTGTGGGACGAGTTATGAAGAACTCGCCCCTAGAAGTTTTTCATTCAATTCGCCTTATGGGGCATGTCAAGCTTGTGACGGATTGGGGACAAGTTTCGAAGTGGATCCTGAACTTGTTGTCCCTGATGCTGATCTCTCCTTAAACGAAGGAGCAATTGCTCCTTGGAATGGATTCAGAGGAGAATACTTCACGAAAGTATTGAGATCCGTATGCGATCTTAACGGTATAGATCTCGATTCGCCATGGAAGAAGTTACCGAAAAAACATCAAAAGATAATTCTTAATGGTGCAGGCAAAGAAAAAATAGAAGTTGTTTTCAAAAATCGTTACGGGAAACAAAGATCATTCAACACGACCTTTGAAGGTGTAGTGCCTTGGCTTAACCGAAGAAGAGTCGAATCCGAAAGTGATAGAGCTAGAGAAATAATTGAAGGCTATATGAGACAAGTGCCTTGTAGTGCTTGCGCTGGAGCCAGATTAAATCCTGTTTCGCTTGCGGTTAAAGTTTCTGGAAACAATATATTCGAAGTTGGTGAACTCTCCATAAAAAATTGCAACCAATTCTTCAAAGATTTGGAGCTTTCTGATCGAGAAGAATCGATTGCTCATGAAGTTGTGAAAGAAATTAGATCTAGATTGGCCTTCTTGAATGATGTCGGTCTTGAATACTTATCGATCAATCGGTCTTCATCGACTCTATCTGGAGGCGAAGCTCAACGTATACGACTTGCATCACAAATTGGTAGTGGACTCGTTGGTGTTTTGTATGTTCTAGATGAACCCTCTATTGGTTTACATCAACGAGACAATGAAAGGTTGTTGGGGACCATGACCCGGCTTCGAGATCTTGGAAATACTGTGCTCGTTGTAGAACACGACGAAGATACAATAAAGGCTGCTGACTATGTCGTTGATGTCGGTCCTGGGGCAGGTGAACATGGCGGTCAGATTGTACATGCAGGATCTGTTGCATCGTTGATGAAAAATAAATCATCTATTACTGGCAAATACATTTCTGGTCAAATGAATGTCGTAGAAGAAACTAAGAGGCGAGAAGGCAACGGCCTGAGTATTGAAATAATTGATGCGAGAGAAAATAATCTTAAAAATATCGATGTTTCAATTCCGTTAGGAAAGTTTGTAGCAGTTAGCGGCGTAAGTGGAAGTGGAAAATCTTCATTAGTAAATGACATTGTTCTCAAAGGATTATCGAAGAAAATCAATAAATCTAAGGATGCTCCAGGACTTCATAAGAAAATAATTGGATCGGAAAATATCGATAAGATCATTGCAATAGATCAATCGCCTATTGGCAGAACTCCTCGATCCAATCCTGCAACATATACTGGAGTATTCGATAAGATTAGAAACCTCTTCGCGCAGACTCAAGAGGCAAAAGTCCGGGGCTATCAAGCAGGAAGATTCTCTTTCAATGTTAAAGGAGGAAGATGTGAAGCTTGTTCTGGTGATGGAACTTTAAAGATTGAAATGCATTTTTTACCTGACGTTTATGTGCCGTGTGAGGTTTGCAAAGGAGATAGATATAATCGCGATACCTTGGACATAACATATAAAGGTAAAAACATTGCTGATGTGTTGAACATGTCAATAGAAGAAGCACAAAAGTTTTTCGAAAAGATACCAGTGATAGAACGACACCTTTCAACATTGGTAGATGTCGGACTGGGTTATGTCAGATTAGGTCAGTCTGCACCGACACTTTCAGGTGGAGAAGCTCAGCGCGTAAAACTTTCTAGCGAACTGGCGAAACGAAGTACTGGTAAAACGCTCTATATTCTTGATGAGCCGACTACAGGTTTACATTTTGATGATGTTAAACGTTTGTTACACGTCTTGAACCGTTTAGCTGATGCAGGTAATAGTGTCTTAGTAATAGAACACAATCTTGATGTGATCAGAAGTGCAGATTGGATTATTGATTTGGGTCCAGAGGGTGGAGATGGCGGTGGCGAAATTGTTGTAGAAGGAACTCCTGAAAAAGTCGCTAAATCAAAGAAAAGTCATACTGGACGTTTTCTGAAAGAGCTAGTCTAGAGATATGACAAATCCTCAACACCCGCCTGCTTGGCATCCAGATCCTACTAATCGATATCAGATGCGTTATTGGGATGGTGCACAATGGACTGAGCACGTTATAAGTAATGAAGTTCAATCGGTTGATTCTGAAGGTCAAGTGATGGCTAATACTGGCCAAAGTGTTAATACGGGCTTTGTTGATGGTGAAATGTTCGGCTATACAACACCGGCACAAGTCCAAGCACAAGTGGCAAAAGCGCAGACTTCGACTGGCTCAATAGCTGACGCGATGCAGATACCAAATGTCGCATCAACTGAAGTTCCACCACCGGAATACAGTCGATCAATTTTCACTGAACAGATCATCGTTGTTAATCAAAAAGCAAAGTTGATGGAACTTACAACCGAATACGGAATTTTTGACCAAGCTGGAAATCAACTCGGATTCATCAGACAAGTGGGGCAAACTACGGCTAAAAAAGTCGCTCGAGCATTAACCAACTTCGATAGCATGATGACGCACACCTTAGACATTGTTGATATGAATGGAAATTTGCAGCTACGAGTTACAAAGCCGAGAGCGATTATGAAACCGCGGGTCATTGTAGAAAAAAGCGACGGCACCGTTGTCGGGGAATTAGAGATAAAAATTCGTATAGGAAAAGCCCAAATCAAGATGATTTCAAATGGACAACAGCTTGGGACAATTTATGCAAAGAATTTTAGGGCTTGGGATTTTTCGATAAAAGATTCAAGCGAGCAAGAAATTGCGACTATCACTAAGACTTGGGAAGGCT
>CAZLQP010000028.1:0-13725 GCA_964561855.1 uncultured Burkholderiales bacterium
TGGCGCACTGGTACCTTTAAGATTCATTAAAGAAATTAAGAAAGATATGATCTTAGTTGATACGCCTGAAGGTTTATTCGATATTTACGATGAAAAGAAGTAACGATGAGTTTTCAAATTGATGTTTTCACACTTTTCCCTGAGTATATTAAATCGCCTTGTTCTTTAGCTTTGCTTGGGAAAGCTCAGGAAAATGATCTGCTAATTATCGATACTCACAATATTCGAGATTACGCGAAAGATGTTCACAAAAGTGTTGATGATAAACCTTTTGGGGGTGGTGCGGGAATGGTGATGATGCCTGAGCCAATCTTTGATGCAGTTGAAGATGTGAATCCTTGCCGTCCATTGATCGTCATGAGTGCATCGGGGAAAAAGTTCGATCAGGAAAAAGCACTAGAGCTTTCAAAAGGTGATGGTTTTTCTTTAGTTTGTGGTAGGTACGAAGGAATTGATGAGAGAGTTGTAAATGAGTTGGCTGATGACGAACTCTGTGTTGGAGATTTCATTCTTGCAGGAGGAGAGGTAGCTGCTTTGATAGTTATTGAAGCTGTGACTCGACTGATTCCTGGAGTTATGGGTAACGATGATTCTGCAGCTGTGGAGAGTTTTTCTGAAGGTGGAAATCTATTAGAAGCACCTCAATATACCCGTCCAGCTAGTTTCCGAGGATTTGAAGTCCCCGAGGTTCTGTTGAGCGGAAATCATGGAGAAATCCTTAAGTGGCGAAGAGAGCAATCTCAAATCAAAACCGTCAAAAATAGGCCGGATCTCACCTCCTGAATCCTCCAAAACTTTCTAGTTGGCGCGAAAAAGGATCGGTTTTGCATCGCTTTTCCCACCAACTCAGAAGCCCTATGTCAGTTGGCGCGAAAAAGGATCGATTTTGCATCGCTTTTCCCGCCAACTGGAGTGGCGGCTCAATTAGGATCAGGTCAGTCCGATGGTCTAAGATGTTTACCCTTGTGCATTGGTTTGGATTAGATGTGCGCAAATCAATTTTATTGGAGTAAAAATGCAGCCTACAGACGCTATAGACCGCGATTCATTGAAAGAAGTACCGGAGTTCTCACCTGGTGACACTCTTGGTGTACATGTGCGAGTGGTCGAAGGTAACCGCGAGCGTGTTCAGGTTTTCGAAGGTGTAGTAATAAAGCGCCAAGGTGGTGGAGTGCGCGAGACTTTCACTGTGAGAAAAATATCAAACGGTGTAGGTGTAGAACGTACCTTTCCTCTGCATTCGCCCATTATTTCCAAAATAGACGTTTCGCGCAAAGGTGATGTTCGCCGAGCAAAGCTATATTATCTGCGGGATAGAGTAGGAAAATCAGCAAAGATTAAAGAGAAGCGCGAAGTCTGACGACATTAAGTTATGAGTGCTGAAGACCTCGAAAACTACGAAACCGAACTAGAACTAGCTCTATACAAAGAGTATCGCGACATCTTGCCGATGTTCAATTATGTTGTTGAAACTGAACGTCGTTTCTATTTGGCTAATAGCGTTAAACAGACTGTTAAAAACGAAGATGGTCGCACCTATTTTGAGCTTGAACTAACTGATGCTTGGGTTTGGGATTTATATCGTTCAGCAAGATTTTTATCCAGTGTTAAGGTCGTTACATTTAGAGATATCAACATTGAAGAAATAGCAGGTAAAGATATGATTCCTGACTATGTCGAAGATGTAGATGATGTTGACGACGACTCTAAATAATTTGTTGCACTAACTTAGTTTTCAACGTAGTATTTTTTTATCTTCCCTTTTTGAATTAGGGAAATGTTATGAAAACTTTTAATCAAGCTTTGGGTGAAAAAGGCGAAACTCTAGCCTGTAACTATTATTCGAATCTTGGCTTCGAGATCTTAGAACGCAACGTTCGAATATCGAGAGTAGGAGAGATCGATTTTATTGCTGTCAAAGAGATCGACGGTGTTACAACTTTTGCTTTTGTTGAGGTAAAAACAAGATCGAGTTCGAAATTTGGTGATGGCATTGAAGCGATTACGTTTAACAAACGAATTCGGATGCGTTCGTGTGCTCTGCATTGGTTGAAAGCTAACGGATTTTTTGCTGGGCAATATTGCAATTGGCAGCTAGATGTAGTTGTGATCGATTTTGAAAATTCAATCCCGAAGTTTTCTTTCTATAAAAATATAGAGGTCGCTTAAAGAGATTTTTTATAGAGGTTTAAATACCTATTCCAACAACCGCTGTGAAAATGTCTTCTATCTTCAGCAGATGCTTTCGGCACTACAACCTCGTGGCCTAACCCTGCTTCGATATCGTTAGAACAATATGGACAAATGTAAGCCTTTATTGCTTCGTAAGGTTGAACATGACGAACATCGCATTCATCGGGAGTGAATGGAGGAGTTAAGGATACAAACTTTTTGTTCATAGTTAACGAGGCCAAGCAGCCCATGCAACGAGAGCAAAGGCAGAAATTATACCTAACGCAACAAAGGCAATATCACCTTTATGTCTAACGAATTTCCGATAAGGGTTATATCCCATGGTAACAATTTAGTTCGAAGAATTAGTTCAGAGCTGATCAAGGATTCTGATTGCTTAGGCTTAATCTACGGTTGAATGAAGACTTTGAATTTCTTGGAATGTTTTGACGATATCCCAATCTGGCTCAGTGACTCTTGCTACCCAGTTATAGTGAGCCTCCCACTGCGCTCCGCAGCATGAACATCCGATTAAATAGACACCACCTTCGTAGGACAGGATATCTATTTCAGTTGAATCATATGGGCAGTTTTTTAGGTTCACATTAAATATCTCGGCGTATTGCAGTAGTTGCTTGAGAAGCAACATGTCCGTTATTTCCGACTTATTGACTATGTTGCTTCATATCTGCCTCGGGAAAGTTTTACTTTGCCTAGTTTTTCAAGGTTGATTAATAGATTTTTAGTTTCTGCAGGGGGCAGATCAATGCTATTGCTTAGTTCGTAATGGTTTGCAGGCTGGTGAGTGAGATTTTCTAGGAGCTTGATTTGATTTGGTTTGAGTTCGAAGTTGCTTATGGTAGGTAAATTATCAATTGAGTCCCAACCAAGATTTTCTCCACAATAACCAATTTCTTTAATCACATCGGCAGGGTCCAATACACATATTGCTCCGTCTCTTATTATCGAATTGGGTAGCTCACTTGCAAGGTTGCGTCTGGGACCTGGTACTGCGCAAATAGTTTTGCCCATCGCTAATGAAAGATCGACAGTAATTCGTGCGCCTCCTTTTATAGTGCCTTCAACAACTACCAATACGTCTGACAGAGCAGAAATGATTCGATTACGGATAGGAAAGTGCCAAGCTAATGGTTTCGTGTCAGTGTCGTATTCGGAGATTAGGCATCCGTTGTTGATAATTTCTTCAGATAACTTCTTATGTCTTTGCGGATAACAAACATTTACTCCAGATCCGAGTACTGCAATTGTTTTTCCACCAGCATCGATCGCTCCTCGATGGGCAGCACCATCAATGCCTAGCGCCATGCCGCTTACAACAACACCACCATATTGACTTACAACTTGTGCAATTCTTTTAGCATCATTGATTCCAGCAACTGTCGCATTTCTTGTGCCGACAATTCCTACTCTTAAACCACAATATTCGTCTTCAAGTATTTCTTGGTGAGATCCCAAGATCTGAAGTTGTGTGACTTTGGGGCTACATGTTTTTAATGCGCTGAATCTCGATTCAGGATTGATTAGCTTATTGATTTCCACTATTTAATTTCCTCTCTAAAATCGAATGCGTTACTTAGATCGAGTTCGGATATTTCTTCGTTTTGATTTATGTCTGCGATGGTGCGAGCTACTCTCCAAATCGAGGTAGCTCCACGTGCAGATATTTCGCGTTTGTTTAAAATGTCTTTGAAAAACTCATTGCTTTTCTTTGACAAGGGCGTATATTTTCTTAAGTCTGACGAACTCAGTCTGCTGTTAAGTTTTCCCTCGTTTCGTTCAAGCTGGATCTTTCGGGCCGCTTGAACTTTACGTTTCATCTCAGTTGAATTGTGAGTCGATCCTTTAATGTAGTCTGTTTTGTATATCTCTAACCTGATGTCAAAGCGATCTAAGAGAGGACCCGAAAGCTTTCTTAAATATCTGCTTCGCTGTGAATCGCTACAGATGCATTTGTCTCTTGCTTTCGCACATGGACATGGATTTGAACAAGCGAGCATGATGAAGTCAGCAGGTAGTTGTGTCGAAAAGTTAGCGCGAGCAATATTGATGTATCCTTTTTCAAGAGGTTGTCTGAGCATATCAATCGCATGAGTGGAGAACTCTGAGAGTTCATCTAAGAACAAAACACCTTTATGAGCTCGAGTGATTTCTCCAGGTGATGCGGTTTGTGATCCACCGCCTGTTAGAGCGATATGACTTGCGCTGTGATGTGGATTAATAAAAGGTCTATTTCTTTCTAAGCTTTCGATTTTCCCTGACACGATTGACTTAATCGCAGACACTTCTATACTTTCTTCAGTCTCTAAGTCAGGCAATATTGAAGGTAGTCTTTCAGCTGCCATAGTTTTACCAATTCCTGGAGATCCCATCAGTAAAGTATGGTGTCCACCTGCTGCGAGTAACTGCATTGATTCGCATAACATAGGTTGTGCAGTGATCTCTTTGAAATCTCCGACATTTACTACTTTAGGTTTTGAATCTGGAATCTCAATGTTTTCAAGGGGGAGTCCTTCACATAGTGCGCTGATTAAATCTGAAATGTGGTTTAAAGGCATGATATTTATATCTTTGATCAGAGATGCTTCATAAGCATTTTCTTTGGGAACAAATATTTCTTGAATGCCTAGTTCTTTTAAAGCATGCACTCTTGCAATGGTTCCCGATACTTCTCTGATCGTTCCATCGAGTCCGAGCTCGCCAAAGACAGCTGAGTTTTCAAAGCGCTTTTTATTGAGCTTGCCACTTGTGCACAGTAGCCCTACCAATATTGCAAGTTCAGCTCCGGTGCCGCTTTTGCGGACGCTGGCAGGAGCTAAGTTGATCGTCATCCTGGAATCGGGCCAGCCGAGTCTTGAAGAAATCAAGGCTGAACGTATTCGATCTTTAGATTCTCGAATCAACGTATCTGGCATTCCAACTACACTAAATCCTGGTATACCACTAGATGAATGAACTTCAACTCTAATTGGTACACCTTTTACACCGCTTAAAGCACAAGATTGTATTGAAGCAAACAATTTCCCTCTTTTTCAAGTAATGAATCAAAGGGAAGTGATTAGTTCACACTCTACAATGCTCCTACGACAAAAATAAAATCGCTTTAACTAGTTACAAAAACTACACGGCCAATCACTAAAAAGCCCATTGTAATTAATCTGCCGAGTGTTATAAAGGAATTACCATGTCCAGAAAACTTAAAAATTGCCTCTTAATTACGCTTGTTTGCACGCTTGTTTTCGCTATGCATTCTGTTGCAATTTCTTCTGACAAAGTTTTGTCTGATGAGTTTATTATTTTTGCTTCGAAAGAAAATTCGACAACTAATCAAATATGGATAATGAATATCGACGGATCAGGTAAACGACAGTTAACCAATGATTCAAATTTCCAACATGAATGGTCACGACCAAGTCCTGATGGAAAAAAGATCCTTTATGCTCGTGCTGCTAAAGACTCGAGTGTCAATGTTGCAGCACAATCTAATGAACTTTGGGTTATGAATATCGACGGATCAAACAAAATACCGATTATCGATATCGCAAAGCGCAATAGTTACGGCTGGACTGGACATGGACACGCAGAATGGTCTCCTGATTCAAGCAAGATTGTACTTGTTGCTACGTTGCCAAACTTAACATCTGAAATTTTTACTGTTGACATTAATGGAAACAATCCACAATTGATTACTAAGCCTGTCATGATCGATGGACATAAGACGATTCCATTGGATCCATCATGGTCTAAAGATAACCAAATTGTATTTGCTCGAAGTTGGAGCTGTTTTATCATCTGCGGTAGCCAAGACATCTTTAAGATTGATCTATCAACTGGTAAAGAAGTCAGAATAACTAATGATCCACAATGGAACTTCGATCCTTACATTTCGCCAGATGGTCAACATTATCTTTGGCTTAGCTTCCGAGAAAGTCCTGTAATGTGTCCTTGCGACCTTATCCGAGGAAATGTTACTGGTGACTTGGAGCCAAAAGCAGTGATTGCAGATGGCGGCTCTAATGCTAATGGAACGTTCTCTAGTGACTCGAAACGATTGTTATTCTTAAAGGGAATGGGATTTAAACAAGTCTTGCATCAAATCAACCTCGACGGATCGGATCTAAAGAGTTTGGCTCCATCATCTTCAGGCGAAAGTGGTATTGCATCATTTGTTCCAAGCAGCCTAAATGAATCTGTTCCTGAGACCATTCCTCAACCAGTTACCAATCCAGAGTCTGAAGTTCCTGTTACAACATCTCCTCCGAGTACATTGCCAATATCACCAGATACTAAAGCTCCAACTGAGGATATTGCTGATGATGCTAACGACAAAGTAATTGATGAGACTATAGAAGAACCTAAGATCGAACCTATACCCAAAGAGTCCAAGCCGGATCCGTTCAAAGAAATCATAAAAAAGCTCCGTTCTTTCGTTATAGAGCTTCTCAAGTGGCTTAAATCTCAATAAAACTGAAACCAGCTAGATCGGAAAAAAGCGTTTAGAATACTTTTGTGGAAGTCCAAAATACGCTTTGGCATCTCGAAGAATTCGACGCTAAACATTCGACGCGTTCTACGCACACAAGAGATGCTTATCTTTCCGACGTTAAACAATTTATCGACTATCTGAACAGGGCTGAGATCACAGACCCAAAAGGTATAACTAAGACAATTTTGAGACGCTATATCGCTTTTCTTGCAACGAAAAAGTATCAACCAAGTTCTATTGCAAGAAAAGTTACGAGTTTAAGAACTTATCTGACGTTTTTGTCGAAAAAATCGCTTGTCCCTTCTGCACTCGTCAATGGTCTTGTGGCACCTAAAATCCCGAAAAAATTACCTCGGGTTCCGTCAGAAAAAGATATAGCCAACATTCTTGATTCGCCAGATGCGATTGATTCGCTAGATCTGCTTATTCTTGAGCTTCTTTATGGTTCTGGACTTCGTGTGAGTGAACTTTGTGGTATCGATCTGGCTGACATTAAAAAGAGAACTCAACAGATAGAGGTTTTAGGAAAGGGAGAGAAAATTAGGGTGGTTCCAATCTCAGAACCTGCCCTAAATGCACTAAATGCATACCTTCTTGAGCGCCCAAAATATCTAACTAAAAGTTCTCCATCAACAAAACTACTGATCAAAAAGACCGGAAAAGCGCTGATGCCAAGAGATGTTCGCAGAGTACTAGACAAATATCGACTGCCAGATGGTACTAAGATGTACCCACACCAGTTGAGACATGCATATGCAACTCATCTGCTTGTCGGCGGAGCAGATGTGAGAAGTGTGCAAGTATTGCTTGGACATGCAAATGTTGTCACAACGCAGAAATATACCCACATAAACCAGGATCACCTACGATCCGTGTATGAAGAGACTCACCCACGTGCCTAATAAAACAGACCAACAGATAAACTCGATAGTAGAAGCATCGCGAGAGCGAAAAGTTGTTGCTGAACTTTGGAAAGATTACTCTAACGATCCTTCATCAAACGCACGAGATAGATTGATCTTGCATTATTCTCCGCTCGTAAAATTCGTCGCAGGACGTGTTGCATCAGGTCTTCCTCAAAACATAGATCAGTCAGATTTGATGAGTTATGGAATATTCGGACTTATTGACGCAATTGAGAAATTCGAACCAGAGCGCGGATTCAAATTTGAAACGTATGCAATCTCGCGTATTAAAGGCGCAATCATCGACGAGCTCCGACAGATTGACTGGGTACCAAGATCCTTGCGGGCAAAAGCGCGAAGTGTCGAGCGAGCTTATTCACATTTGGAGAATGAACTAAAAAGAACTCCGGAAGATAAAGAAGTTGCAAAAGAACTCGGTGTTTCCGAAGATGAACTAAATAACATGATGGCCCAGATTTCATTTGTTGGTTTAGTAGCACTAGACGAGATGATCGACTCAGGTTCAGACCGAGGTGGTGTAACCACAATCAAGGACACTTTAAAAGCGGATGGTACACATGATCCGGTTGCTAACTTTGAAGTTGATGAAATGAAACAGATGTTGGCAGATTCAATAAATCGAATGCCAGATCGAGAACGTTTAGTTTTAACACTTTATTATTATGAAGGTTTGACACTCGCTGAAATCGGTGAAGTGCTAAATGTTACCGAATCTAGAGTGTGTCAGATTCATACAAAAGCTATATTGCAGCTGAGAGGTCGGCTTCAAGAGCCTCCGCGCGTGGACAGTTAAAAAGTTCTTTACAAAGTCAAAGTTTTCTGACAGAATTCGTTGTCAGAGCATCTAGCTCTGTTTCTTCCCTGAAGCTCGTGGAGCAAAATGGGAAAGTCATATTCAGGATTTAGGGCCCTCAGTTTATTTATAACAGCTCTGTCATTATTCTCAATTTTCAGTTCTTCTTTTGCTTATGCTGAGTCGAATCAAAAATTTAGGTACCCACTGGAATCGAAAGATGTCGTAGAAAGTTTTAGAGTGCCCAAGCACAAATATGGATCTGGTCATCGAGGTGTGGATTTTAAAGCTGAAAGTGGAACGAAAGTTTATGCAGTAGCTGATGGTCAAGTTGTCTTTTCCGGAATGGTTTCAGGAGCATTGCATGTCACCATCGATCATGGGGCAGATATCAAATCCACTTATACATATTTGTCTGTCAGACATGTTTTTCTTGGCCAGATGGTTAAACGAGGTGAAACGCTAGGGCTGACTTCTGGCGGTGGTCCTTTTGATAAAAAAAGCAGCTTTCATTTTTCTATAAGAGTAAAAGACGAATATGTAGATCCAATTGCATTTCTTAATGGTAATTCGACTGCTCGAGAAATAAGACTAACTTCGATAGATCAAAGTGATACCGAAACATTAAATCGGATCGCTGAAAAAGAAAAAGGATTTCTTTCTGGTCTGCTTGGTATCCCAAAAGATCTAATTAAAGGCACGTTCGATGTTTTGACAATGCAAGCTACAGCTTTTCTTAAATACAATATCGAAACACATGTGAGGCTAGAGAAGCTGTTTCTAGATTCTGTTGATTTGATAAGAGAGCTAGAAGACCTTACAGCTAAGGGTATAGAAATCGCTAAAAAGATCTCGATACAAAAAGCGAAAGACATTCACGAAAATGTCAAAGAACTGAAACAACAACTAAAGAATGTTCAAGAAGAGATTATTGAGAAATCTCAAAAGGCATTTGATATTTTGATCGAAATCAACGATCAACTTAAAGCAGGATTGAATGAAGCTCTTGGGCGCGGTTTAAGGGCCGCTAAGGAGTTCATTGATTTTTGGGGTGAATCAATGAAGTTTCCTGCAATGCTCGCGATTACGTTAGCTGGCGGTCTCGTGGACTTTGTCGAATCAGTTGGAGTGATGACTGAAAAAACTTTTCGGCAGTATGTTGAAATTGATATACCTCAACTTTTAAGACAGACCGCAATTCCCGGATATTGTGCTTTAAATAAGTGTGTAAAGACCATTCAATTGAAATGTGATCCATTTAAAGGATTTAAGGTTAAGAAGATGAGCTCAATCGATAAGGAATCACAAAATGGTGTTCTTGCTCTATCGGGTATTAGATCAAGTGGTGTTGCAGATCCTCAGACCGGCAAAATTTCTGATACTTCCTCAATACCGTTAGAAAAACTCGGTTACGAAGCAGATGATATCTACTACTATTCATACAAAGGTGTATCGAACTCTTTCGATAGCCTAGATCCATATCAAAATTTACAGATTTCAGCACAACATTTAGATGAGCAAGTCAAACAGTACAAAAAACTGAATCCAAATAAAGCATTAGATTTAATGTCTCATTCACTTGGTGGGGCAGTAATTTCGAGTTGGTTAGCACTGTATTACGATCCTGATAATCCAGAGTATCCAGAATTAGGGAAAGTCATAATGTTTGCACCTCCTATTTCTGGAACTGCTTTGTCAACGGGAGGTATGGAAGCATTTAAGTCTGAAATTTTTTCAAAAAGCTGGGATAAAATATTCAAATCGAGTGACATGCCAAAATCAGATACACAAGTTTTGGAGCAGATAAAAGAACAAGGTCAAATTGATAGATTAGCGAGAGAAAATGAGATCACAGAAAAAGCTGAAATATACATCATTAGAAATTCGACCGACCTAGTAGTAACTGCAGCTTCCAAACCTTTAAAAGGAACCACAGAAATCATTCTCGACGATGCACCCCCGATTAATTGGATATATAACAGCCATACAAATGTAACGACAGATTCAAAATCAGTAGCGACTGCGCAAGCAATATTGAAAAATGAAGCAGTTCCGTGTGAAAATCCGACGAGTGCGATCAGGAATATCGCTAATTCGAGTCTTGCTCATGCTTTAGTAATTACGGCTGGAGATACTTTTAGAGAAACTGGTGTTCATGTCGACAATCAAAATCAGAATTTTGAAAATTTTGCCGACGCTCTATCAGGATATTGAATATTGTTTAAATAGATAGCTTGTATCACCATACTTCTAGTATCTCTAATGGCGATAATTAGCATCAGTTCAATCAAAAAACTTGCTCTAGGGTAGTGATTTGTTTGCAAATGTTAGCTATTCTTAATAGGTAAAAACAAAACAAACTTGAGTAAATAGGACAATAAAGTGAAAACTCGATTCAAACTTCTATCACTAACAGCAATTACAACTCTCATTCTTTTGGCTTTCGCAACACCTGCTTTTGGCGCAACTTCAGAATCTGATGCACCAAGCGTTCAACACTTTGGTGTTGTATTTGCTATGTTTGCGCTAGTTCTTATAGCAGGAAAAATCGGTAGCGTTGTAGAACGTTTAGGTCAACCTGCAGTTATCGGTGAATTATTCGCTGGTATTACTTTGGCTGGCTTTGGTTATCTCGGATGGGATTTCATCAACCAAACCCTAGATACTTCTATCATTTATTTCTTAGCAAGTTTTGGTGCATTGCTTTTACTCTTCTCTATTGGTCTTGAGTCTGACATCCACGAAATGAAAAAGGTCGGTGTCAATGCTCTTGTTGTTGCACTCATCGGAGTAGTGCTTCCGTTTCTTATTGGGGTCTATGTAGTAGGCCCTATTTTTTTTGGATCAGAAAGTACCAATGCAAAACTATTCTTAGGAGCTGCATTAGTTGCAACAAGCGTAGGAATTACAGCTTCTGTTTTTAGATCTCTAAAAATCATTCGAACTCGTGCAGCTCAAACAGTGTTGGGAGCAGCCGTTATCGATGATATTTTAGGACTGATTGTTCTAGCAGTTGTTGCTGCACTCGCTACAGGCGGAACAGTTACGGCACTATCAGTAGGTGCGATATTTTTAAAGTCATTCGGATTTATGGCTGCAGCAATAATCCTTGGTTCTGTATTTGCAAAAGTAATTTCAAAAGTGCTTTGTAAAATCAATACAGGCTCTGGTATGAAGATGGCACTCGCGGTTTGTTTTGCTTTGTTCTTTGGGTACTTGGCAGAACTCGTTGGACTAGAAGCAATTATTGGAGCGTTTGCTGCAGGTCTTTTATTAGATAAAGTCCACTTCAAGTCCTTTGACGATTCAGAAATTGTTCTCGATCTTACAAAGGCAGAATATGAGAATGATAGTGACAGAAAGACTGTCGATATATTGGTAGAAAAGCATCGTGAAACTCATGTTGAAGACTTGGTAAATACATTGGGCTTGATTTTTATCCCAGTATTTTTTGTTTACACTGGAATGCAGATTGACTTCGCTTCACTCTTGCAGCCAAAGCTTTATGTTATCTCAGTTATCATTGCATCGCTGGCAATCTTTGGTAAGTTCGTTGCAGGTCTAGCTGCTAAAGGTACCCGTGAAGAAAAATTCCTTGTCGGCATGTCAATGGTACCCAGAGGAGAAGTGGGCTTGATCTTCGCGGCAACTGGTAAGGCACTTGGAGTCTTAAACGATGAGATTTTCTCAGTTATCGTGCTTGTAGTAATTATCACGACATTCATTGCACCTCCTGTTATCAAGAAGTTCGCAACTACGCTAAATCGCCGAGAGCGCATCAATGAAAAGCGGAGATTGCGTCAAGAAATACGGATGGATCGTCAAGAGCAACGACCCCAAGAATCAGTCTAAGTTCGCAAATCGGTCAATTAGCGATAATTATTTCACTGATCTAGAATCTGACCTGTAAATAAGCATACCTATATATCCAAGGTCGCTTTGTCTAATACTTTTTAGTCGAATGCGTAATTTATAGGTAGAAGTACAACCTAGGAGGAATCGTGGCTGTAGTCACTTTAAAACAGATGCTCGAAGCTGGAGTTCATTTTGGACACCAAACTCGTCGATGGAACCCGAAAATGCAAAGGTTTATTCACGGCGAAAAAAATGGCATCTATGTTATAGATTTAGAAAAAACAATCACCAATATCGATGAAGCATACAAGTTCGTTCGTAGAACTGTTGCCGACGGTGGTTTGATCCTTTTTGTTGGAACTAAAAAGCAAACTCAAGAACCAATCAAGTCTCACGCGACACGTGTTGGTATGCCTTATGTTAACAACCGTTGGTTGGGTGGAATGCTCACAAACTTTGAGACGATGCGTAAGCGAATCGAAAAAATGCAAGAGATTGAGCGTCAAGTTCGTATTGGTGAAACTGAAAAGATGATCAAGAAAGAAGCTCTGAAGCTTACACGTGAACTTGAAAAACTTCACCGTAACCTTGGCGGAATTAGAGGCCTAGAAAAATTACCTTCAGCTATTTTTGTTATCGACACCAAAAAAGAACACATTGCTGTTACTGAAGCGAGAAAACTTGGCATTCCAGTTATCGCTGTGGTTGATACAAACTGTGACCCTGACATTATTGACTATGTGATTCCAGGAAACGATGATGCAATCCGATCAAGCGATTTGATGTGTCGAGTTATTGCTGATGCAGTAGAAGAAGGAAAACAGATTGCTGTTAAAAGAACAGGATCAGCTCCATCTTCAAAGCCGGCGCCTTCAATGCAGGAACTAGCAGAAAAAGCGCAACAGCAAAACAAAGCTCGAGCCCAGGCAGCTGCTGCACAAAAAGCAAGAGAAGAAAAGCTAGCAGCATCTAAGAAAGAAAAAGCTGAAAAAGCTCAAGATGCAAATGCTGAAGAAGTAGCTGAAGAAGCAAAAGCTTAAGTAATTATTCGAATTTAATTAAAGGAAAGAAGTTCATATGTCATACACGGCACAAGACGTTGCAAACCTTAGAAAACTCACAGGCGCAGGAATGCTTGATTGTAAAAATGCATTAGCTGAAAGCGATGGAGATCTAGATTCTGCAAAAGAATGGTTACGTAAGAAAGGTTTAGCTGGAGCTGCAAAACGAGCTGGACGAGCAGCAGACCAAGGAACAGTTGATGTAAATCTTGATGGTTCTACTGCGGCAGTTGTTGAAGTCAACTGCGAAACTGACTTTGTAGCTAAAGGGGAGTTGTTCACAGGTTTTGTTTCTGACCTAGCTGCACTTGTAGCAAAAGTCGGTACAGAAAACCTAGAATCACAGCCTTTTAAAGATTCAACAGTTGCAGAAGAGATTGTTGCATTAGGTGCAAAGGTTGGCGAAAACGACAC
>CAZLQP010000029.1:0-13353 GCA_964561855.1 uncultured Burkholderiales bacterium
ACAGAGGTGGAACGAGATAATCGCAGCATTACATGATGCTGCAGAATTAGTGGGTGTTAGAGAAGATGTAGTCAAAATCCTAGAAAGACCTCAGCGAATCTTGGAAGCAGCAGTGCCTCTTCGTCGCGATGATGGCAGTGTTGAAGTATATACGGGTTGGCGAGTACACCACAACACAGCTCGTGGTCCAGCAAAAGGTGGAATCCGATTTCATCCGGAGGTTGATGCTTTAGAAACTTCAGCACTAGCTGCAGCAATGACTTACAAAACCGCAATTGCACACTTGCCGTTTGGTGGAGGTAAAGGTGGAGTGAATTGCGACCCAACTGATTTTTCTTTAGGTGAATTAGAAAGACTTACTCGAAGATATACATGGGAAATGTTGCCTCTGATCGGTCCTGACCTTGATGTTCCTGCTCCTGATATAAATACTGATGGTCGTGTTATGGGATGGTTGATGGATACTGTTTCAATGGCACGCGGTGAAGAAACCACTTCAACAGTTACAGGTAAACCATTATCGATTGGTGGCTCATTAGGACATGTCGGTGCGACTGCTAATGGTGTTGTTACTTGTGTGCGTGCTGCATTTGCTCTTAACGAATGGCAAGTAGAAGGCGCTCGAGTAGTTATCCAAGGTTTCGGAAAAGTCGGAAGCCCGCTCGCTTACTTGTTACACAGTGCGGGTATGAGAGTAGTAGCTATTGCTGATGTGACTGGTGCGGTTTATAACCCCGGCGGTATAGATGTTCCAGCCTTAGGTGATTACGTGAAAGAATCAAAAGGTGTCACAGGATTTACTGGGGCAGATGAAATCTCAAACGATGAGTTTTGGAAAGTTCCATGTGATGTGTTAGTTCCAGCAGCATTAGCGCTCGCTATTAATGATGAAATTGCTGAAAAGATCGACACGAAAATAGTTGTTGAAGCTGCAAATGGTCCTACTTCAGATGCAGCTGATCATGTTTTCGTTGATCGAGGTATAGACGTTGTTCCTGACATATTGGCAAACTCAGGTGGTGTTACTGCTAGTTATTATGAGTGGGTGCAAAATAGGCAGGGTTACCCTTGGACTTCTCAAGAAGTGGCAACCCGTCTTCATGATTCGATGAGAACCTCATTCGAGGCTGTTCATGATCGAGCTAGGGAACTAAATGTTTCGATGAGGCGCGCTGCAATGGCAGTAGGTGTCGAAAGAACAGCTGAAGCAATTATCGATCGAGGTTACAGATTTTAATGAAAAAGTTTGTACTAATTATATTAGCTACAACTTTTATTTTATCTGGTTGCTCGCTATTTGAATCCGATAAAGACCCAAACGGTGTTAAGCCAATTGCGTTTGATCCCGACATTGAATTTGTTGAATGTGGAATAAATCAATGTGCGATGTTTGAAGTTCCTATGGATCATGATGATCCCAAAGGAAGACAAATTGAACTTAAGGTTATAAAGAAACCAGCTAGAAATCAGAATGAAAAGATTGGTGCTTTGTTTATAAACCCGGGAGGACCTGGTGGATCTGGTGTTCAGTTCGTTGAGCGCAGTAGTTTGATTTCGTTTTCTGATGAAATCTTGAACAAGTTTGATATTGTTTCCTGGGATCCTAGAGGAGTTGGTGGTTCGACAAAGGTTACTTGCGCGCGAAATCTCGATCCATTATTTGATGGAGTTACTTACTCTCCCGAAACGCAACAAGAAAAAGAAAAGTTGATTGAAGCAACGTCTTGGATTGCAGAGCAGTGCGCGAATGAAGACGAAGAACTACTCCCATTTTTGGACACTAAAAGTACAGTGAGAGACCTTGAAGCATTAAGAATTGCATTAGGAGAAGACAAGATCAATTACTTAGGTTTTTCTTATGGGACAGTTATTGGTCAAATCTATGCAACTCAGTTTCCAGACAATATTAGAACGATGGTGTTAGATGGCGTAGCTGACGTAACAATCGAACCCAGGCAGTTAGCTAAAGATCAGGCTATCGGATTTGAATCTACGTTGGATAGTTTTTTTGAATACTGCAAAACAAAACCTTGTGACTTTAACCAAGGAAGAGATCCTAAGGAAGCATATCTGCAGATTTCTGAGAGTATCGCTCAAAATCCAATTGTTTCGACTACGGATCGATCTTTAACTTTGGGCCCTGCCCATTTAGATCTTGGTACTGCGCAGTACTTATATTTTGGAGAACAAGGATGGGATATTTTAGATAGGGGATTAGCGCAACTTCGTAATGGTAATCCAGAGTTATTACTCGATGGATTTAGAACATATGTAGGCAGGGAACAAAGAGGGGAATACAACGGAAGTTATATTTCGTTTATTTCAATTGGCTGTGCTGATGGAGCCATTGGTGACGTTGATTCAATGTTTGATTTAGCTGCAGAAGTCGAACCTCAAGCACCCGTATTTGGTCAAAGCGGAATACTACTTGGTCTGCAGTGTTCATTTTGGACAGGCTTTGATGGAGAAACAGCTCAAGCTTTTGATTTAGATATTCAAACCCAATCACCGATTGTTGTAATTGGAGTTACTGGAGATCCTGCAACGCCAGTTCAGTGGGCGAGAAGTGTTGCATCACAAATAGAGAATTCTGCCTACATTGAAAAAGTCGGTGAAGGCCATACTATTTATGGCAAAGGCGATACATGCATAGATTCAGCAGTGAATAGTTACTTACTTACTACTAAGAAGCCAACAACTACAAAGTGCTAATTATTCGTTAGAAGCTCTAGGCGTTTGATAATTTCCTAAACTCGGATCGACTGATGCATCGATCGCTTGAGAAGGACTGTAATAATTTACTCCATGATAGGTAACATGAGTTTGCATGTATGGGCTGGTACCACTTTTTTCTCGAGCTTCCTTAACTTGGTTTTCTAGGAATGCCATCGATGGGCCAGAATTAGGTGCAACCAAATCTAGATATTCTTGGTAGTCCCAATTGAAGTACTGACAGATCTTTAACATTGTTGTCAAAATTGGACGAACGCGTCCACGTTCTAATGGAGACCAAGTAGCATTCGAAAGTCCTGCTTGTTTTGCAGCTGAGATCTGTGTAAGATTTCTTCTTTTTCTTTCATCTCGGATTCGTTCACCGAATTCAATCAATCTTTGAGTCTGATCGTCGCTCAAGCCTGGAATTGTTGCAGGAGGCATTGGGTGATCTCTCAATGCTTCAAATTCTTCAATAGGCCACTTGAGTGTTTCAGCAATTCTTTTCGCAGTATGTGGTCTAGGTCTAATTCGACCTCGTTCAATATGTTGCCAACCAGAAATACTTACTTTTGAAAGATCTGCAGCTTGATGTCTTGAAAGGCCAAGTTCGCGTCTTCGTGCTCGCACGCGTTCACCAAACTCTTTCATTTTCTGAGAATTGTCTTCTTTTTTAACAATTATCATTTCTAAACGATCGAGTTCCCACTCTAAAGCTTCAGCAACTCGTTTTGCTGTATCTTCTTTCGGGCGATGCATTCCACGTTCTAATAAGCTCCAAGTACCGACGCTGATGTCAGCACGAGTTGAAGCTTCCTCTTGGCTGATGCCAAGTTGCTTTCGTCTGGCTCGGATCATTTTTCCGGCCGCGATTAGGGCTTTACCTGAAAAGTCGGACATATCACACTTAAGGTAACCTATAAAAACGACATAGGCAAGACCTAGTTTGAAAAATTCTAAAAAAACTTTTTGTACCAACTTCATTAGACGAATAACGCGAAATAACGCGAAAAATAATTCATGACTGAGGAATAAGTGCCGACAATATTGGTACACGATAAGCGTGTACCAATAGAACTATGGCAAAAACAAAACTAGGCACTTCACAATTAAGGATTCTGCTGTCAAAGGCATTAGTGAGTGCTGTCATTGTTGCATTGATCTTGAGTGTAGATCCAGGTTTTGTTAAAGCACAAGGAAGCGACAACGTCAATGTTGACGGAGGAGTTATCCCTGAATCAGTTTTACAGTCTTATCCAAATATGGATCCTCGACTAATTGGTGCTCCAATAAAGAAAACCGATGTTACTTCATCGCTTGTGGCATATGCGCGCGCGGTTCAGAACGTCAACAACTTAGAGTTTGAGCGAAAGACTTTAACAGAAAACTTAGATTTATTAGTGCCGGCTAAGAAGCGGGCTGAAATCGAAAACGAAGCCTTTGAAGAAGAGCTTGAAACAGTAACTAGTGCATTTCTTGGAATAATTAGATCTAAATATCAAGAATCTTCAAATAATAGAAATCAAAACAATAGTGGTTTTGAACAAACAGATGATCTTCGCCGTGAACACCAATCAGTAAAAGTGTTGGAGTCTTTAATTGAATGGAAAGAAAAAGCTGAAAAACGAGTCGAAGAAACGCAAAAGATTTTGGACAATCTCACAGAAAAAATTGAAGGATCTAAAGCACGAATTGAAGAAATTGGTCAAGAGTTAGTTGGTGCTAGAAAAAATGCAGAAGACAGAAGTAATGTTGTTCGTTCAGGTATTCCCGTTGCGGTAATTCCAGATCTAGATATTCCAGTAATGGCGATGGATGCATATTTACGAGCTGAACGATACATGGCACAAAATCAACCAGAATGCGGAATCAAATGGTGGTCGTTAGCGGCAATCGGGCGCGCTGAATCAAATCACGGAAGATTCGGTGGAGCCACTTTTGATTTCAATGGAACAGTGACACCTCCAATTATTGGTGTTGCTCTAAACGGAAATGGATTCGCTGCAATATCCGATACTGATGGCGGAACACTAGATGGAGATACCGAATGGGATCGCGCGGTCGGACCTATGCAATTCATTCCTGGGACTTGGAAACGTTGGGGTGCAGACGGAAATGGCGACGGTGTGATTAACCCGCAAAACATTTACGATGCAATGTTGGCCGCTGCGCGCTATCTTTGTGCATCAGCACAACCAAATATGACAACCGACGAAGGACGAAGGAAAGCATATTTCGCTTATAACCGTTCGACTGCATATGTCACGTTTTTAACAGCTCGTGGTTCTGAATATGACCAAATGACGAATGGTAGATACAACCTTTAATTTGTTGATTGTTGAACTATTAGATCTCTATCGGTCATTTCTTCCAAAAGTAGTCTTTTTCTACGAGTTGAATATAGTTCTAATTCACAATCGGATTTCGCATCTAATCGCAGAAAAATGACATCGGGTTTGATGGCAATTTCAATATCTGTGACGATTCCATTCTTTGCGCAATCTGTGCCATCTGCAACCCTCAAAATCGCTGCGAGCCACTTTGCTCGATGAAATTCTTTATCACTTAGTTTCCCAAAGAACTCGTCGTGTTTTTTGGGAGTTTTATTTTTGTGCCAGCGCACTACAGCTCTAAGTATCGAAGCTTGACTTGCTGAAAATCCTGTTAGCGGAATGTTAGACAACACATAGGCTCCGTGTTGGTCGTGCTTGGTGTGAGTTATAGAATCCCCGATATCGTGCAACTTCGCACAATGTTTAAGCAGTTCTCTATCTTCTGTTTTCAAACCATGAACTTGTTTAAGTTCGTCAAAAAGTTTAAGTGCAATATTTGCAACATTGGCAGAATGTGCTGATGAATTGGGAACAAGTAAGTCCAGCTTTTTTGTTAGGTCTTCAACGGTCGCGGACATTATTTCATTCTGGCTAGAAGGTTCAAAATCTAGGTGTTTATCTGCCTCGACTAAAACAAGTCCTTCTCTAAGTGCATATGGAGAGATCATCCAACTGATGTCAGATTTGGTAAGTTTAAGTAATTCTAAAGCTATTACACATGCTGTCGGAATTAAATCACTTCGATTTTCATCATAAGCTAAAAAGGATTTTCTTTCTTTTTCTTTTGAATCAATAATATCTTTGCAAATATTTTCGATTTCATTCGATGTTGCAGATATCGAGCTCAATGGCGGAGGAATGTATCCATCTTCCTTAGCGCGAGCCATATTGACTATTGTGCTTAGCGTTCCTGAAGATACAACGACTTGAGTGAAAAGCTCAGGTGTATAAGATTTCTTGAATTCTTTGACGTGATTGTTGAATAGTGACTTTATATTTTCGATGTCGTTTGCAGATAAAGGGTCATTTACTTCTAATAAATTTGATACGCGAGATGCCCCAAGTGGAATCGAAATTGCATGTTCCAAAAGATTTCTTTGGCCAGCCATCAATTCTAAACTTCCACCACCCATGTCAAGTGCAAGGATACGAGATTCAGGTAGAGATCGGTATGCAGAAATTGCTCGAAAAATTATTCTGGCTTCTAAATCACCTGATATAACATTAATTTCAGTTCCTAATGTTTTGCTCAATGCATCGATAGTCTCATCACCATTTTCAGCTGAGCGTATTGCGCTTGTGGCAACTGCGACAGTCTTATCTACGTTTAACTTTTTGATGATATTTCTGTAATTGCGTAAAACTCTCTTGCTCCTTAAAAGGGCTGCATGTCCGATTTTCTTATTTTGTGCCACTTCAGCGCCAAGGTATAAAAAGGTTTTATTTTCTTCAACTACCTTAATTTGGTCGTGTTTCGACACATCTGCGACTAACAGATGAAATGAATTACTTCCACAGTCGATTGCAGCAATACGCATTAATATCCGAGTTTATAAGAAATACACTTGGCAAACATGGATTCGAGCGTAATATAAAGGTATGGAAGAACTAAACGAGATTGTATTGAGCGATGAAAAGTTTCATGCAATACCTATGATTCGTGAAGTTCTATCTTGTTTCGAAACCAATCAATATAGTGGTTGGGGTTCTTTTTTATCAGCAGTTCTTTTTAAAACTCAGTTTTCGGGTTCGTTTGAGATCTTGGTACGTGATGAAACTGAGGCTTACGAAATCTTGGGAGAATCATTCAAAGTCGATTCTCTTCACGCAACTGTCGATATTAACTCTCCCTTAAAGTTCAAACTTATAGATGCAACTTCTCGAAATGAATTAATGAGACAGTATCTAATTGAACATACTGAAAGTCGAACCTGTGTCATTGCAAACAAGGCAGGTGAATTAGAGAAGTTTGATCTTGAGGTACCTCGTCGAGGGGCATTAATTGTAGCTCTGCTTCTCGAAATTGGTGAAGATCCTCAAAATATTGCATCGGTTGTAAGTAAAATCATCTGGAGTTTAGAAAACATTGGAGTTGGTCCATTATTGCGGGACGTAAAGTTTGCTCCTAAAAATAGTGTTAATCGATCAGCAGACATTGTTGAAGAGTTTTTTATAAATCGAGCAAATAAAACCATCACAATGCTTAGTGCTAATAAATCTTTAGGGCAAAGAGATTTCACTGCAGCTGATTTGAAGCGGCTTGGTAGGCCATATGCTGCTCTTTTAAGAGCATAAAGTATTTACGATTCCGACTAGTATTTGCATTGTGAATTTAGAAACAGAATTGAATTTCGCGTTAGAGCTGTGTGATGAGATAGATAAATATACTTTATCTAGTTTTGAGGATCGCGAGTTTTCGGTAATGACTAAAGCTGATCTAACTCCAGTAACGGAAATTGATCAAGAAACTGAGCGCCGAATAAGAGCTGCAATTGAAAAACAATTTCCAAAAGATGTAATTGAAGGAGAAGAGTTCGGTGGACAAGGAACGCCAGGTTCTCGCTCTTGGGTAATAGATCCAATAGATGGAACTAAGAATTATTTACGTGGGATACCAGTCTGGGGGACGTTGATTGCGCTTTGTGTCGATACGCAACCTGTAATGGGAGTGATCTCAGCACCTAGTCTTCATCGTCGATGGTGGGCGAGTAAAAATTCTGGTTCTTTTGTAAATTCTCGAGAAATCCACGTAAGTCAACTCGACGACATAAAGCAGATCGACGCTAGTTATGGCAACATCATTCAGTTTAAAAATGCGGGATATCCAAATGCTTTGGATCACATGGTTGAGCATTTTGGTCGAGTAAGAGCACTCGGAGATTTTTGGTCACATATGCTCGTAGCTGAAGGTGCAATGGAGTGCGGAATTGATCCTGTTTGTGAAGCTTGGGATATCGCACCGATCAAGATTATTGTTGAAGAGGCTGGCGGGAAATTTACTTCTCTACATGGCGATGACACCGTTTATAAAGGAAGTGGAGTGTCTACAAACGGATTAATGCATGAAGAGATTCTGCAGATAATAACTAAAAACTAAGCTTTAAACATCAAGAGTAGATTCAGGTTCGGCTTTTTGTTCGGCAAATTCCTTTTGCACTTCATTGCCTGCATTTTCAAAATCAATAGCAGCATGTTGATATGCAATAACTGCATCATCGTTGCGTCCAAGCAGAGTGAAACAATCACCAAGGCTTAGAGCACATTCAGCTGCACCTGATGCAACACCTAAGCTATGCCACGTTGCTCTTGCTGATTCCAATAGAGCTACAGCTTGTTCTGTTTTGTCAACGTGCATATATATGTGTGCCAAATCCATTTCAACAAGTGCCGAACTTCGTGCTTCCCATAACGCCAGAAATTCATCTCTTGAAACAACAAAGTGTTTTATTGCATCAGAAGGATTTACTATCTCTCCATGCTGCCAAGCATTTCTAAATAATTTTCCAAGATCATGATGAGCATATGCTGCCATCAATCTATTGTGGATTGTGAAAGTAGATATAAGCTCACGGTATAGAGTCGAAGAAAATACAGTGTCATTTATTAATAGCGCCATTGAAAACATGTCACGTCGTGCTGTGTCGCAAGATTCAAGATCGTCGGCAGAAGCAGCGGCTCTCCATGCGTGAGCATAAGTCTTCATTGCAGTGCGTTTATCGCCTTTTTGTTCGCTTTGTCGTGCATAACTCAATGCATAACTTGCGAAATCAATTGGCTTAGAAGCGTTATTTTCTGATGTCACTAAAACTCCTCAATAGCGATAACTTAATAATAAGTCGTTTCGCGTTATTCGTCTAGTGCATCTTTATTCTATAGGTACAAAAATGATTGAATTAAACTTGGGATTCGGCTGTAAATCGAACCAGTCGGTTCTTTCCAGCTCGTTTTGCCTCATACATTGCTTTGTCTGCTAGCTCAACAGTCTCTCTTGTTGTCTTATCTTGTCTGTGAATAGCCATTCCAACAGAGAATGTCGTTTCATAAAAATGTTTTGCTTCCCAGGTCCTTACTAATCGCTCTAAAATGGCCTCAGCCCCTTCAGAGGCGTTTCTAAGCAGAACCATGAATTCATCACCGCCAAGGCGAGCACATAGGTCAGGATTGCGTATTTGTTCAGTAAGGAATTTACCTACTTCAATAAGAAGTTCATCACCGGCTTGGTGCCCATGAATATCATTTGTCGACTTAAGACCATCTAGGTCAATCATTCCTACTACATCTCCTGGCTTGAGTGAAGCGACCATCGCATCTGCAAATCTGCGGTTTCCTAATCCAGTAAGTTTGTCGCGTTGAGACTCATCTGTGAGTCTTTCCACAACTCGTCTATCCATGGCAGCTTTACCTGCATTTTCTAATGCGCGTCCAGCTTGATCAGCAAGAAGCTCTAGTGCTTCACAATCTCTTTGTGTAACCTTTGTGAAACTTGAAGTCTGCACAATCAATGCAGCGCTATATCGACCGTTGATCCAAATCGGGACTCCAACAATATCTCCATGGCGAGCTCGAGGATTTTTAGCTTGTGAGTCATCTTCTACAATGGTTACTCTTCGTGTCGCTGAAGCTTTAACAGCGATATCCATCAGATTTGGAATTGGTACACCGTCTTCAAATATTTTCTGTCGTCTATCAAAAGAAACGACTGACACTGAAATATAACCCAACGTTTTCGTAACATTGATAATGTTTTTAATTGCTTCTTCGGGTTCTCGAGAGTGGAACTCTCGTGAGGATTTTGTAATAGTTGAAAATATCTCGGCTCTTTCTATTGCTTCATTAAGAGATACAACCACAGGCAGATAAACATTTCTGATAATAAAAAATCCTGTAACGAACAATGCCAAAACTAAGACTGTGGCTAATTGAATGCCGAGTTCGTTTGAGTATATAATCAAAGACGCTGCCAAGGTCGCAATAGTTGCGGCCAAAGTTGCATATGCAAAATATTCTTCGTGTTGAGTTGAACCCACGGCAATTGTTAAACCTGCACACGTAAATGCTAGAAGTAGCACTGCGGGATTTGTTGATGTGGAAGTGGAAATCATCGTGACGATAAGCAATTGTGAAATCGCGACAGTTGCAAATCTTTGCACTATATGATTCGCGAAAGAGTTTGAGGCAATTAATGCTGTTGACCAGATCAACATTGCTGTTGCAATGAAAACGATTTGTGCAGGTCTGTCATATAGGTCGCTTCCGAATGCAGAAATTAGTGCTGCTAAAGAAATTGCGCCATATGCGCAAGAAAATATCAACCTATGGTTGTACTGGACCGAGCGAGCCTTCATAGTGGAGTTTTCGGCATGAATAGGCTACAAATAAAGCAGTATTTCCTCTCTATTTATCGCGTTTTCGCCGCGTTGGTCTGGTTTTTGGCCAAATTATGATATGTTTTGCGGCCAACGCGGAGAGCTGGGATTCAAATGCGCTTTATGGAGGTTATTTGTTCAGTTCTAAAACTAGCAATTCTCACCGACCAAGAAGACAAACGTTGCGTATTGCCATCAGAGGTGAAGAAAGTAGTCAGTGGACCTTCTAGCTCATAGCCATCTGCCTCTGGGATTCTTTCAATGTTTTGATCTTGTAGTGTTATTTCAAATGTCATATTTAGATCATGACATAGTCTGCTTGTGGATTGGTAGTAACAATCAATGGGGATTTGCTGTGTAAAAGAGGCTTATTTATGTGCACAACGTTGTTATTAACACTAAATGTTGATTAGTGTTATAATTATCCAATGAAATCAGTCGCTGAACTAGTTCTAGAAATTCGTCAGCAGGGTGGTCGAGTGACGCCACAACGAATAGCCGTGATCGAAGCAATTAACAAAAGTATGAATCATCCTACTGTCGATGATATATATGAGAGAGTTGTTAAGACTCAAAAATCATTATCTAAAAAAACTGTTTATCAGATAGTAAACGATTTAAACACTATTGGTGCAGTCTCGCTGATAGATGTTGGAACCGGACAAATTCGAATCGAAACGAATACAGAAAATGATCACGATCATTTCGTTTGCGTTGACTGTTCTTGTATTTATGACGTTGATAAGATTAAAAGATCCCACAAAAACATAACTAATGCGGAATATGGAAATATCGAATCAATAGAGGTTGTTTACAGAGGTAAGTGTAAGAACTGTGTCTCAATGAATTAGGAGAGCTAATGGCTGAAAAGAAAATGATTCCACTATCGGAGGAACACAGCCATAGCGAAGCTGAAACTCAACCAAGAGAATACGGCAAACTAGCTTTAGTGATCTTTGGTATCTTCCTTCTTACTCTCGTTTCTTTTTTCCTTTTAGGTGATAGTTGGGGATTCGAAGAGTTAACAAACTTAGAAACGTTCCTTGCTCAATTTATGGGGATCTTCTTTATTGTGTTTGCTGGTTTTAAGTTCGTCAATCTTCAAAGCTTTGTGCATGGTTTCATGATGTATGACGTAATTGCTAAAAAGTCCAAAGCATATGCAAGTATCTATCCTTTTTTGCAGTTGGCCTTGGGTGTTGGTATGTTCATAATTCCTGGCCAGGAATTGTTACATCTCGCAGCTGCAATAGTCTCAGGAATTGCACTTTGGGGCGTAATTAACTCATTGCGTGCTAAACAAAAGATACAGTGTGCATGCTTAGGTAATGTAATCAAAATGCCTCTAGCGACTGTATCTGGTATAGAAGATGGTTCGATGTTCGTTATCTCTTTGTATATGTATTATGCAATGTTGCTAAACTTTGGCATATGACAATCACAGAAACAGTTACAATTCCTTTAAAGCAACTCGATAAAACTATTGATCCTCCACAAGCGCAGAATCGCGGAGATGCAGGTTATGACTTGAGAGCAGCAGAGGATGCAAAAATAGAACCTGGTCAGCGTGCTTTGATCTCGACTGGTATAGCACTTGCAATCCCCGAGGGTTATGCTGGTTTTGTTCAACCTAGAAGTGGCCTTGCAATAAAAAGTGGTATTACGGCACTCAATTCTCCAGGGTTGATCGACTCAGGATATCGAGATGAAATAAAAGTGATTCTAATCAATCACGATCCGATGGAGACTTTTGTGATCAACAAGGGTGACCGCATTGCCCAACTAGTTATCCAAAAATACGAAACCGTTGACTGGAACATAGTCGAAAATCTCGAAGACTCCGAAAGAGGTACCGGAGGCTTTGGCTCTACCGGAGTCTAGTTAGCATTAATTACAATGGCGTATAGCGGACATAGTCCACTTCGTACGTCGCTGGAAACTGGGTTCTTAGGATTCCTGTGGTTCGGCAGTTAGTTTGTGCACATCTTCCGTTACCAAGAAGTGAGATGTCGCCATCAGGTATTCCAACCCAATTGCCTCCGACGGTCATATTAGCTGCAATATCCCACATTGCATCAGCAGGAGCTGATGTTGACCATTTTGCGTGATTCGGATCTACATATGAACCGGATTCCTTGCCGTTGGTAAAAAATTGAAACTTCACTCCTCCAGATACAGGTGAAATCTTGACGGCCCATGTATTCCATCCAGGATTCAATGTAGGTTCTTCAAAAAATGTTGTTTTCTTATAAGTGTTTTTACCTCCGGCCAAATGAAGAGTTTGCGTTGTTCGTCCTGGCACTTGAGAGTGAAAATATTCCATTATGTCAATCTCTGCTCCATTTGAAGCAGTCGATCCATTTCTGTGCCTTAGCCAAAATGCAGGCCAAGTTGCGTGACCGTGAGGAATTTTTGCTCTAATTTCAAAAGTTCCGTATCGAGGGTAATATTTACCAACTTCGCGTGAACCTAAGAATCCTGATGTGAAATTGTAAGGAATTTTTGAATTGCCACAAAGTACTGATTCACGTTTTGCAAGAATCTTTGCTGTTCCTGAACCTAACACTATATTATTTGCCATCTGGCAACCTAGTTCATTATTTCCCGAACCGTATGTACTGTTGTTATAAGCTCGCCATATACTTGTGTTGAGAGAATTGCCTAAGAACTCATCACCAGAAAACGACGGGGTAGGTGGGAGAGTTGTCGTCGTAGTGGTCGTTGTCGTTGTCGTTGTTGTTGTCGTTGTTGTTGTCGTTGTTGTTGGAGCCGGTGTTGTTATACGTATTGCTGGGCTATAGGCTCCATTGGTGTAGTTTTTAGTCGAGTCTCTTGCCGCTACGGAAACTTCATAGGTTGTCGATAGGTTAAGTCCTGTGATTGTGTATGAACTAGTTGTTGGATTTCCGTGTGGCCCAATATCGTTGGAGTAGTTTGTAAAT
>CAZLQP010000030.1:0-10914 GCA_964561855.1 uncultured Burkholderiales bacterium
GCACAAGTGCAAGATAGTACAAGATTCAGAGGACGGACCCTTTCTCGGAGCGTTCTTGGACGAATTGGCTTATCTGGGAATCTTTCGAGACTCTTCTAAATCCGATAATCCTACCTAGGGCAACTCGACCTGTTTCAGAAACAAAATGTTTAGATTCCTGGGAACCGCTTATTGGTGAATTGGGAACTGGAGAAGAAATCACTTCAAACCCATTAGATTTTGCAATTGATCTTGTTCTCAATTGGTGAAAGCCATCAGTGACTAAAACAACTTTGAAAATTTCATTCTCTATCCCGATTAGACCCACTTCTCTTAGAGAATCATAAGTCGAAATTCCCCTATTTTCCCGCAAGATATTCTGATCGTCTACCCCGTTTGCAATTAGATAATTAGCGCTAGCGGATGCTTCAGTAGAATTATCTCCATCTTGATTTCCACCTGTAACAATGATTTTCGGGGCAACCTGATCATTATATAAATCCAACGCATGATCTAACCGAGCTTTCAAAACCGGAGAGGGCTTACCGTTATATTGAGCCGCACCTAATACAACAATTGCATCTGCTTTGGTATTGACCGAAACTTGATCATTGCGCGCATAATAAAAGACTTGGAAAAATGTGAATGCTATATATAGTGCAACCAAAAGAATCGTCGCCAGTAAAATACGGAAAATCCACTTGAATCTAGACGGCTTTCTTGAAGCTTTCATATAGCTTTATACGCTAGTTATCTTTTCTAAAGCATTCGAAATCCGCTTCAAAGTTTCGTCTTTACCGAGCATATAAATAGCATCGAACAAAGGTAAACCTGAAGTAGAACCCTCTATAGCCAAATATACCAATGGCAAAGCTTTACGAGGTTTCAATCCAATCTCATTAATGGTTTCGCGTAAATCGATTCCTTCTAAATCCCATTCACAAACATTTAAATGATCTCTGGTTGCTTCCAAAACAGTTTTTGCATCTGGATTTGCCTGCAATTGTTCAACTGCATCTTTAGGAATTTCGAAGTTGGTTTCAAATAAACATTGCATTTGACCGACCATCGAAACAATTGTTGTCGCGCGCGGTTGTGCCAACTCGACCGCTTTTGAAAACTTATCTTCATCAATTTTACCTGAAACTTCATTCTCGAGCAGAGGTTGCACTCGAGATTTTAGATCTTCAAGATTCATTGCTCGAATGTATTCACCATTCATCCACTCAAGTTTTTTAATATCAAAAACGGCTCCAGAATGATTAACTGATTGAATGTCGAATTCTTTAATCATCTCGTCAATAGAAAAAATCTCTCGACCGTCACTGGGCGCCCAACCGAGTAAAGCCAAATAATTAACCAATGCTTCAGGAAGGTATCCAGCATCACGATAATTTTCAACCGAGACCGCACCATGTCGTTTTGAAAGTTTAGATTTATCAGGAGCAAGAATCATTGGTGTATGAGCATAGAAAGGAATAGCTTCGTGACCCAGCGCTTTTCTTAATGCCAAAATTCTATGAGTAGAGTCTAAAAGATCATCACCTCTAACAACATGAGTGATTCCCATCTCCACATCGTCTACAGCGTTTGCCAAAAAGAAAGTAGGAGTGCCATTACCTCTTTCAATTATAAAATCGCTTACTGTTTCCCACTCGACACTTACAACACCTCGGATAGCATCTTCGAAGGACGAAGTTCCTTCGCTTGGTGTCGCGAATCGAACAGTACGTGGACGTCCTTCATCTCGATATGCTTGTTTTTCTGCTTCTGTAAGTCTCTTCGCACGACCGTCGTATCCAGGAGGCAGTTTTCTAACTGCGCGTTCTTTGTTGATAGCTTCAAGTTCTTCAGGAGTTTCGAAGCACTCATAAGCTTTGCCTTCGTCTAAAAGTTTTTGGATTGCATTTTTATACAAATCCATTCGATCAGACTGATAAATTACATCTTCATCCCATGAAAGACCCATCCATTGCAGAACATCACAAAAAACATCTGCATGTTCGCGTTTTGAGCGCTCTACATCAGTATCTTCAATACGCATTAGAAATTTCCCACCCAAATTGCGGGCGTAAAGAAAATTAAAAAGTGCTGTCCTTGCTGTGCCTACGTGAATCTCTCCAGTTGGAGATGGAGCGATTCTCAATCTTGGTTGTTCTGTCATTTAAATAGTCCCTCTAATTTTTCCCACCAACCAGAAATTGTGTGTTCAACGCCTTCTTCTCCACCTTGTAGCACATCAATTGGAATTGAATTCACAATCAATCTGCGGCGATGAAGATCATGTCCACAGTCATTTACTAATTGCGGTCTCCACTTTTCTTCACCTTTATCCGGTGTTCCGGCATAACTCAAAACTCGAATAGCAAAACCTATATCCGCAGGTATTGGTGCTCGACCAAAGTGAGAAGCTCTACGCATAGCGATCTCGGCAAGCAATGGTTCAACGTCGTGTTTATGTTCACCTTTTACTAACTCAATTCGATCCCACACTTGAGCTAATAAACGATATGCATAGCCCACATTTGGTCCTGGGTTCCCAATAAGATCATCATCGTCGCTCTCAACTTTTGGAGAGATATCATATCCAGGGCGATCCACTTTCCAACTTTTTGGGACTGGAGTATCAACACCTTTGGGCATATTTTGCTCGTGGCGTGCTTGGTCGATCTCAGTGGGTGCTACATAATCATGTGTTGGCATAAGTCTTAATTCTAGTCCCGTCTCCGAACCCATACGCGTTGGCGGGAATAACGATCGGTATTGCATCGCTTTTCATGCGATCTGGTATGGATTAGAGGGCTTTGATGATTTCTTCACCTGTCGAAGTTGTTGAGCCGCTAAAATCTGAAGTCTTTTCTATTGCATTATATATTTTGTTTGCAATATCAGTTTCACCAAAAAATTCACACATCATGGCAGCGGATATAATTGCTGCTCTCGGATCAGCAATATTTTTTCCAGAAATATCTGGCGCAGACCCATGTACAGGTTCAAACATTGAAGGCGTAGTTCTGTCAGGATTTAAGTTCGCACTCGCTGCTCTTCCAATACCTCCAGAAATTGCCCCACCAAGATCGGTAAGAATGTCACCGAAGAGATTATCAGTAACTATCACATCAAAACGTTGAGGATCTTCAACAAAGTAAATACATGCTGCATCGATATGACAGTACGATGTTTTAACGTCTGGAAATTCAGTTGCTACTTCATTAAAGGTTCGATTCCAAAGATCTCCAGCAAAACTCAACACGTTTGTTTTATGCACTAGGGTCAAGTGTTTTCTATCTCGAGACTGCGCAAGATTAAAAGCATAACGAATACATCTTTCAACTCCATGACGGGTATTTACTGAACCTTGGGTTGCGACCTCATCTGGAGTACCTTTTCTCAGCACTCCACCTTCACCAACGTAGGGACCTTCCGTATTCTCGCGAACACAAATCATGTCAACAGCTTGGCCAGATGGCGATGTTGAAGATTTGAAGGGACGAAGGTTTATATATTGATCTAGATCAAATCGCATTTTTAGTAGCAGGCCACGCTCGATAATTCCTGGTTTAATATCTGGATGACCGACTGCTCCAAGTAAAATTGCGTCATATTTTCTAAGTTCGTTGAGAGTTTCATCACTTAGGATTTCTCCGTCTTTAAGATAGCGAGATCCTCCAAGATCAAACTCTGTTGAACTGAAATTAAGACCTGCTGCATTGAGCACGGCTACCGCTTGAGTTGTGACGTCAGGGCCGATTCCATCGCCTCCGATAATTGCCAAATCATATTTACTCATTTTTTCTCCTTCGGAGCCTCCGGAGGACTGACCCTCCAAAAGGGACTAATCGCTCAGGCGATTTGTCCCTTTTGGAGGGTCAGTCCTCCGCTAACTCCGTTAAATTTTGTGCCGCCAGTTGTGATTGTCTTGAATTTTTCCGGTTTGAATATCGATTAATTCTTGCCTTAAAGACAAAGTGATTTCACCTGCCTTAGCATCTCCAACCACTGTTTCGGATTCAGCTGTAACAATAGTTCCGATCGGCGTTATCGTAACTGCTGTTCCGCATGAAAACACTTCCGAAATTTTCCCAGACCCTATCTTTGATATCACATCTTCAAATTCACATGGACCTTCAATTACTTCATATCCGCGATCTCGAGCAAGTTGCAAAACAGAATCTCTAGTAATCCCATCTAAAATCGTCGAAGAAACTTCAGGAGTATAAATTTTGATCTCATCTCCATCTTTTTCTACAAAACAAATATTCGATGTCCCCATTTCTTCGACATACTTACGCTCAATTGCATCTCTCCAAAGCACATCTTGACAACCATATTCTTCGGCTTCTTTTTTGGCAATCAAACTCGCAGCATAATTTCCTGAACACTTCGCAAAACCAGTACCACCTCTTACTGCTCGCACATATTGATCTGTAGCAAATACCTTAATCGCAGGGATCTCATCTCCGTCTGCAAAAAAAGGAGCAACAGGAGAAGCAATAACAATAAACAAATATTCATTCGCCGCTCTTAGACCTAAATGAGATTCACTAGCAACCATAAAAGGTCGAAGATACAAAGATTGACCTTGAATTTTTGGAACCCAATTTTCATCTGTTTTGACTAATTTTTCGCAAGCTTGAACGAACATCTCAACAGGAATTTCAGGCATCGACATTCTGATAGCAGACTTATTGAATCTTCTCGCATTCATTTCTGGACGAAACATCACTAACTCGCCATCAGGAGTTCGGTATGCTTTTAATCCTTCGAAAATAGCTTGCCCATAATGAAAGACCATCATTGCTGGAGAAACTTGAAGTTGGTCGTGAGCAGTTATACGTGAATCATGCCAGCCATCGTCTGCACCATAAAAAGAAATTGCCATGTGATCGGAAAATCGTGTCCCAAACCCAGGATTAGCCAAAATCTGTTCTCTATCTTCATCGCTTAGTAGCGAATTACTAGTCATCACTTCGAAAGATTCTTCATGTTTAGCCATAATTTTCCTCATTTATTTCGAGTCATTCTATAACATTAGTAATATCTCATGCGTCCCGATATGAAATCTCTACTACTATCTTTGTGATGAAGAAAACAATAATTATCATTGTCACACTGACTGTTATGGCCATTGCAGGGTTTATTTTGTGGTACAGCGTACTTAAAACAGACAACTTAGAGGTTTCTACTACAAACATTAATGCCGAAAATTCAGATGAGATTCAAGAGAGAGACAATGTTGATGGTTCTTGGATAGTTTCTCAACAGCAAGATGTTTTTGTGGGATATGAAATTGCTGAATTGTTTGCAGGAGACTCCGTTAAAGTTCCAGCAATAGGAACAACAAGATCAGTAACCGGATCTTTTACAATCGAAACTGGTGAACTTTCAAATGCGAATATAGTTGCTGACATGACTTTGTTGTCCAGTGACAGCTCAACTCGAGATAGCAAAATGAGGTCAGAGGGGCTTGAAACCGACAAGTTTCCTGAAGCCAAATTTGAACAAACAAACGCAATCACACTTCCTTCTGTTCTAGAGAAAAACAGTGAAATTAAAGTCACAATCCCAGGTAAACTCACCTTACATGGAGTTAGTAAAGATATTTCAGTAGACTTAAATGCTCTATGGGATGGTAAAGTCATAACTGTATCCGGCGAAATCGATATCGTGCTAAGCGACTACGATATTGAAGCTCCCAACAGTAGTTTTGTAACTGTAGACAATGAAGGAATAATTAAGCTCCAGCTTCTTTTCATTCCGAACAACTAAATATCAACAAATTTTCAATAGAGTTTAAATATCAACAAAGGAAATAATTATGGAAAATGAAGGCCAAGAACTAACACAAGAAGCATATGATCGACTCAAAGAAGAGCTCGAATGGCGTAGCGGACCTTATCGAATTGAAATTTCTCAGATGATCGAGAAAGCTCGCGAGCATGGTGACTTGAAAGAAAACGGCGAATACCACGCAGCAAAAGACACGCAAGGTTTATCAGAAGCACGTATTCGTGAATTAGAACATATCTTAAAGCACGCCAAGATTATCGAAGCTGCAAAAGGTGACGTTGTTGAGACAGGAACCATAGTTGAGATTCGAATGGAAGGCGACGATTCAACAACCACATATCTAGTTGGTTCAATAGAAGAGCAAAGCGACGAATACGATCTTTTGACAACTCACTCGCCTTTAGGTGAAGCACTAATGGGCGCAAAGGCCGGAGATAAAGTCCAATACGAAGGACCAAAGGCAACCTTTGAAGTAGAGATCGTCTCCGTCAAACCCAACAAATGAGAAAGGGTCCGTCCTCTGATTCTTGTTTAATCTTGCACTAGTGCAAGATTAAACAAGAATCAGAGGACGGACCCTCAAACGAGGAAACATGACAACACCAAAGACCATCATTGAAAAAATATGGGATCAACATCTAGTTCGTGAGACTGAAGGTGAACCAGATCTACTTTATATTGATCTTCATCTTGTCCATGAAGTCACGTCTCCACAAGCATTCGATGGACTGCGTTTAGCGAATCGAAAGGTCAGACGTCCAGATCTGACATTGGCGACAATGGATCACAATGTTCCCACTGATCCGCCAGTTGATGGTCAAATAATTGTTAACGACCCAATCAGCAAAAAGCAAATGGATACCTTGGCAAAAAACTGTGAAGAGTTTGGTATCAAACTTTATGAGATGGGAAATTCAAATCAAGGTATCGTCCACATCATCGGACCTGAGCTTGGACTTACTCAACCGGGAATGACAATAGTTTGCGGCGATAGCCATACTTCAACACACGGAGCATTTGGTGCAATTGCATTTGGTATTGGAACAAGCGAAGTTGAACATGTGCTCGCAACACAGACATTACCCCGTCAAAAACCCCAAACGATGTCAATCACCGTAGAAGGTAAAGCCCCAATAGGAGTAACTGCAAAAGACATTGTTTTAGCCATCATTAACAAAATTGGAGTTGCTGGTGGTACTGGTTCGATAATCGAGTATCGAGGTCAAGCTATACGTGATCTCTCCATGGAAGGTCGAATGACTTTATGCAACATGTCAATAGAAGCTGGCGCACGGGCAGGTTTGGTTGCTCCTGACGAAAAAACTTTCGATTACTTAAAGGGAAAAGACTTCACTCCGAAAGGTGAAGAATACGATCACGCAGTGCAAGCATGGTTAAAGCTCCAAACCGATGAAGGTGCAACATTTGATAAAGAAGTAATAATTGATGCTTCAACTTTAAAGCCACATGTCACTTGGGGTACCACTCCCGCAATGAGTGTAACAATTGATTCGAATGTTCCATCTCCTGATGAATTTGATGATCAAGCAACAAAAGATGCTACTAACAGGGCACTTGAATACATGGGCCTAACTGCTGGAACTCCAATGAAAGAAGTCTCAATTGACACTGTATTTATAGGTAGCTGTACTAACTCTCGTATTGAAGATTTGAGAAACGCTGCAAATATATTCAAAGGAAAAAAAGTTGCTGAAGGTATTAGGGTCTTAGTTGTTCCAGGTTCGCATCGAGTAAAAGCTCAAGCTGAGTCAGAAGGATTGGACAAGATATTTATTGCAGCAGGTTGCGATTGGAGAGAACCAGGTTGCTCGATGTGTTTAGCAATGAATCCGGATAAATTATCTCCAGGTGAACGCGCAGTTTCTACAAGTAATAGAAACTTTGAAGGACGCCAAGGTTCTGGAGGTAGAACCCATCTTGCTTCACCAGAGATTGCTGCCGCAAGTGCGATTATGGGCAAAATAGCCGAACCAACAGATCTAGAAAACTAAAGGTTATGTTATGAAAAAAGTTGTAGAAATCAATTCGAGAGTCACACCTTTGGATCGTAGCGATGTTGATACTGACCAAATAATTCCAGCAGTATGGCTAAAGCGTGTTGAGCGCACAGGATTTGGTGAAGGTTTGTTTTCTGAATGGAGAAAAGATCCTGACTTTGTTTTGAACAAAAAAGATTATGAAGGTGCAAATGTTTTGGTTGCTCGAGAAAATTTTGGTTGTGGTTCGAGCCGCGAACATGCTCCTTGGGCAATGGAAGACTATGGTTTTGAGGCGATAATCGCGCCAAGCTTTGCTGACATTTTTTACAACAACTGTTTAAATATCGGGATTGTTCCGATAATCGCTAACTCCGAGATAGTAGAGAAACTCCTACAGACTTCTTTTGCTGATCCATCAACTCAAGTGAGAATCGATGTTGCGAACAAGACCTGGTCTTGTAGTGAAATTGGAGTTGAAAACGAAGTATTCAAACTCGACGATTTTGCACAATACAGATTACTTAATGGACTTGATGACATAGGTCTGACATTGCAACACGAAAGCGATATTACGGCCTTTGAGCAAAATCGCGAATCCTTCAAACCTCAAGTGTGAGAAAAGGTCCGTCCTTTTCCAGGGGAAAAGGACGGACCTTTTCTCGTGCTATCTAGAGTTGTGATAAACTCTTGGTTAGATGTTGCACAATTTTGAACTACTGCTCGTTTAGGCGAAAGCCTCTAAAAGCCACACGGCTTGTGCTTTCGCCGCCTCTATCCCTCTTTGAAAGACACTTCAAAGAGGTTTTTTGTTTCTAGACTCTAAATACAACCAACAAGGAAAAACATGACTCCCTCAGAAAATTCTCAACCAAAGAAAATGCCGTTTGAAAAATATCAACGTTTCACTCCTTTAGTTTTAGAAGATCGCACGTGGCCAAACAAACACATTGAAAAGGCACCGCTTTGGTGTTCGGTAGATTTGCGAGACGGCAATCAAGCGCTGATTGATCCAATGGATCCGGTTCGCAAGAAGCGAATGTTCCAAAAATTAGTTGAGATGGGATTCAAAGAAATCGAGGTTGGATTTCCTTCAGCGAGCCAGCCCGATTTCGATTTTACGCGTCAACTAATTGAAGAAGATTTGATTCCTGATGACGTAACCATTCAAGTCTTAACGCAATGCAGAGAGGACTTGATTGAACGAACTTATGAATCCATTCGAGGTGCTCATCAGGCGATAGTACATTTCTACAACTCCACTTCCCCGTTACAACGCCGTGTCGTATTTCGTAAAGACAAGCCAGGGATTGTAGACATAGCAGTTAAAGGAGCAGAACTGTGCCGAAAGCTTGAAGAAGGCATGGGAGATACTCTTGTTCGTTATGAATATTCACCGGAGAGTTTTACTGGAACTGAACCTGATTTCGCATTAGAAATTTGCGAAAGAGTTACTGACGTAATTGAACCGGATAATGATAAGCGAAAAATAATCATCAATTTGCCAGCAACTGTTGAGTGCTACACGCCAAACATTTATGGTGATGTTATTGAATGGTTCAATCGCAATGTGACTAGACGCGATAAAACCATAATCTCATTACACCCACACAACGATCGCGGTTGTGGGGTTGCTGCAGCAGAATTTGGTGTAATGGCAGGTGCAGATCGCGTTGAAGGTACTTTGTTTGGAAACGGTGAACGCACAGGAAATGTTGATGTTGTGAACTTGGCAATGAACTTGTTCGTTCAGGGTGTCGATCCCGAATTAGATATTTCTGATATTGACGAATTGAAACGAGTAGCAGAATACTGCAATCGTTTGCCCGTACATCCTCGACATCCATATGTTGGTGAGCTCGTTTATACTGCATTTAGTGGTTCACACCAAGATGCAATTAAGAAAGGTACAGAAGCACTGCCTGATGATTACGACTTCTGGGAAGTTCCGTATCTTCCAATCGATCCAGCACACGTTGGTCGAACCTATGAAGCAGTGATCCGCGTTAATTCTCAAAGCGGCAAAGGTGGAGTTGCTTACATAATGAAGACCGAGCACGGACTCGATCTTCCTCGCAGATTGCAGATTGAATTTTCAAAATCAGTTCAGCACATTGCCGAAGATAGCGGAACCGAAATCGAACCTAAAGAAATGTGGGATGCTTTCCAACATCAGTATTTGCGAGATGATGTTGCAGTTAAGTTAGTCAACCACGAAGTCAACACTTCTAAAGAACATACGACAATCAATGCAACTATTTCTATCAGCGGAGTTGAACAAGAAATAACTGGCGTAGGTGGGGGACCAATTTCTGCTTTCTTGGATGGATTAAATGCTGCATGCGGCACTAGGTGTGAGGTAACTGATTACACAGAACATGCTATTTCAGCAGGAACTGACGCCAAAGCTGCAGCATATGTTGAGATGCAAGACGAAGACGGCAAGACACTTTGGGGTGTAGGACTTGATGAAAACATTCTCACTGCATCGCTAAAAGCGGTGTTGTGTGCATTTAATCGCTTGCGCGACTAAAAATTCAAAAGATCGCTTGCGTGACTTACTCATCTTAACTTCAGTATTACATGTTAATCTCAAATGAAAGAGGCGAGTTAGAAAGAAGCAAACGCATGATTCGATTCGATGGTCCCGTTTTGAATTGAATTGCAAAGCAATCCTCTGTTTATCGCAACCTAAAGGTTGCGGATTGCTTACGGCTCTGAATCAACTAAACTAAAATAGGTAGCGCACTATTAACACTACTAGTTACGGATTGCTTACGGCTCTGAATCAACTAAACTTACACTTGTTGTTGTTCCTGCTTCGCTTATGTTACGGATTGCTTACGGCTCTGAATCAACTAAACTATGGATTTGATAGAACGTGTAGCAGATATAGTTACGGATTGCTTACGGCTCTGAATCAACTAAACTAGGTGTATAAGAAACACCTTTGATAATATCGTTACGGATTGCTTACGGCTCTGAATCAACTAAACTGATAACCATCGGATTTAGCGTACACAGCTAGTTACGGATTGCTTACGGCTCTGAATCAACTAAACTTAAAATAAACTAAACTAAACAAATCAACCAGTTACGGATTGCTTACGGCTCTGAATCAACTAAACTGAGGCAGGACGCATCATTG
>CAZLQP010000031.1:0-10895 GCA_964561855.1 uncultured Burkholderiales bacterium
CAAAAGGGACGAATCGCTCAGGCGATTAGTCCCTTTTGGAGGGTCAGTCCTCCGGGGTGAAAAGTCCTAATTGCGTAGAATTGCTTGCGCGGTTACACTATATATATGGCAATTTCTTACGACCGCTATGGAAACGTACGTTACAGCGGCGGTATCTCATATCCTGAAGCATATGAAGTGCCTAAAGGTACCGATCCTAAAGATGTCGATAAAATCAAACCTCCAATCGTGAAGGCAACAACTTTTCGTCCAGCTAACAGGCCAGATTCAAAAGAGAAAGTATTTCTGTGTCCAGGATGTCTAGCTCCAATGCACTGGGTGAGAGGTGCACAAAAAACTAAACAAGGAAAACCGACAACTGGTCAACCCAATTATGGAAAACCATTCTTTCGACACAATCCAAAAACTTTAGACAAGCACCTTTCTAAAGCAGCACCAGTAATTGTTGCAGATCTAGCAGTAGTAATAGACAACATCGCAAATGCTCAAGGTTGGACTTATGAAAATCTCGAAACATATTCAACAACGGCACGAAAAATTGCGCTTACTAATCCAAATGTGAATCCTCCACTGAGAATTGAGTTTGTGATCGCTCCAAATAGAACTGTACAGATTCCCCAAGACTTTGACGGGGTAGTAATCACCACTTCGGGTCAGATGACTGAAGCACATCGATCTTTGCTTTTGACTGATAAGAACTCAAGACCACTAACTGCAGAAAAACTTCATCAATATCTAAATGGAATTGGTGTTGATACAAGTGCTGCAATGCACATGATGGTGAGTGGAATATTGCGACCAGAGAATCTGCCGTATCCTGAGGTAGTTGATGATGCAGAGTTGTTAATGGCGCGTTCGAGAACTCGCTTTGTACACGAACCAAAAAATCTCGTAACTGCAATGGCTCGAATTATGGATGGATCATATCAATTTGTTGATCATGCGGATATTGTCCCTGACTATTATTTGCCAACACAAAACCGATATGCAATTACGCATCGATCTCAAGTTCCTTCAATCGATAGTTTGGTCAGAGATTATGATTTCGTTCTAACACGTGAAACAGCTTCAACTGAGCTCCGAGATATATCTACTACATTAAGCAGCGGTAAAGATATTTCTAAAAGTAGAGCTCGAGGTGGAGGTTACCGATACGGAAAAGCTGACTTCGTGACATTCACCCCATATACACAAGGTCGGCAGGATCAACTTGTAGAACCTGGCGCTAAAAAAGTTCTAATAAATCCTGAGCCTTGGAATTTACCTAAGTATTTCTACAGGCCAGATTGGGAAAATACTCTCGTAGTATTTTTTCAAGCACCTCATCTTCATCGAGAGTTTATGAAAACTCAACATTTTAAGCATGTTAAAGCAATGCCCACATCAAAGAATATCAACACTTCAAGAATGAAAGAGGTTCTTAAACAGGGTAGAGAATTTCTTGGAAATGCTCCAATGTTTGAAGCAACTGCAACATTAGATGACATTGGAAACGAAATTGCTAGACGACACCATCACGCTGATCTGGTAGCTCAACCTGCTCACGCTCAGCCAACAAATACACCAACCTGGGATTTCGATCGCAATTTCTCACATTGGGAAACAGGTGTGAGAGGTAAATCTCAGCCTGCACCTAAAAGAGTTGAACCACCATCGATTGGTTTAGATTGAGAAAAGGTCCGTCCTTTTCCATGGAAAAGGACGGACCTTTTCTCAGGTGTTAAACTCGCAACGTGTTTAATTCAAAAAAATCAAACTTTAAAGCTTGGACAGGCCTCATAAATGAATATCGAGATCGACTCCCTATTGAAGAAAATGAAGAAGTCATAACTCTGCATGAAGGTAACACCCCTTTAATAAGACTCAATCATATTTCCGAGTTAGTTCAAGCAGATGTTTATGCCAAAGTCGAAGGAATGAACCCTACGGGATCATTTAAAGATCGTGGAATGACAATGGCTGTTACAAAAGCTAAGTCGCAAGGAAAACAAGTTCTTATCTGTGCAAGTACCGGAAATACTTCTGCCTCTTTAGCTGCTTATGCAACGAGAGCCAAAATACCGTGTGTTGTTTTGATACCGCAAGGAAAAATTGCATTAGGAAAACTCGCTCAGGCAGTGATGCATGGAGCTAACATTATTCAGATCAACGGGAACTTTGATCAAGCTCTCGACATAGTTAGAGCTTTAGAAGAATTCGAGCACATCGGCATAATGAATTCAGTTAATCCATATCGACCTCAAGGTCAAAAGACTGCAGCGTTTGAAATTTGTTCAACATTATCTAAAGCGCCAGATGAACATTTCATTCCGGTAGGTAATGCTGCAAATATATATTCATATTGGTTGGGTTATAGCGAATTCAAAAAAGACAAAATTACTAAGACTGTTCCTAAAATGCGTGGAGTACAAGCAGACGGTTCAGCACCATTCGTTTATGGAAATCCAGTAGAAAATCCCGAAACAATTGCAACTGCAATTCGCATTGGAGCTCCTGCAAGTTACGATAAAGCTATCCAAGCAAGAGACGACAGTGGCGGATCAATAGTTGCAGCAACCGATGAAAAAATTCTCGAAGCATATCGACTGATCGCAGAAAAAGATGGAGTATTTGTTGAACCTGCTTCCGCTGCTTCAATTGCTGGGATATTGGCCGCACATCAAAGGGGCGAAATCGCAACAGGTTCTACTATTACTGCAACTGTTACAGGCCATGGTCTTAAAGATCCTGATACTGCAACAAAAGATATAGAAATTCCTAAACCAATTGATCCATCTCTTGATGCAGTTAAGTCGATAATAGATTCGCTCTAAAAAGCGATGAGTTCAGTATTTGCCTCTACTTTGGGTAAATCCGGGCATATTTACTGTAAAACATGCTTAAACAATGCCTTCAAATGTTCGATATATTAACGATAGATCGAAATGCGTAAAGGTCAGTTTATGAATAATTCAGAATGCAGATTTTGCCATTCAAATAATGTGGTTCTTGTTGATTCTCTAAAAGCAGTAGATATCAATAACATCTATCTATGCGAAGTTTGTTTAAGCGTACTTCGTGTAAATGTTGAACATGGTGCAGAATCTGATTTCGATTCGGAAAGATCTAAAAGATATGTTGAACTGGAGACACAAAAACTAAGTTTGAACAACGCGAGTTTAGTAATGCACATCGGTTCTGGTGATGGTTCGTTGCTGAAGTTGTTTAAATCAAAATCGATTCCGTGTTTTGGTTTCGAACCAAATCAACAACTAGCCAACATTGCTCAGGAAAGAAACGTTAAAACATTGCCGACTGATTTTGGAATAGAGCAGGCCTGGGAATTACTTAGTGGATCGAATGAAATAACGAATGGGAATAAGATCGACCTTATTGTTGCTAACGCGATAATTGACAAAGGACTTGAAACTCAAGAGGTGCTTGAAGCAATTAGGCTAGTGCTTAAAGAAAATGGTTCGATAACTTTTCTGGAAAATTCGTTACTAGCATTTAACAAGCACTCGACAGATTCAAGTGAGACATTCATTTCAACTTTATCTCTAAGCAAAGAGCTCGAAAAACATGACCTCGAGATTGTTGATCTAGAAACTCTAGATGGGACTCCAAAAGTAATCTGGACAGCTCGCCCGAAAGGACTTTTTCCAGTTTCACCATTTGTTGTTCAATATGTAGGTCAAGAACAAATCAACGGGCTTGATTCACTAGATGGTGTAATTGAGTACTTGACTGCTGATCGCATGTAGAATACCCATCAATGAGAATTTTAATAACAGGAGCCTCAAGTGGGATAGGGGAAGCCCTCGCAAGAATTTCCGCAAAGCGAAGATTTGATCTTGTTTTAGTAGCTCGAAGAAAAGAGAAACTTGACGAAATCGCTCAAGAACTCAAATCTGAATATGATATCGATGTCGAAGTATTGAAAGCTGATCTCACTTTTGATGACGACATAGAGAAAGTTGTGAAGCGAGTCGAAAAAGGCGACATCAATATTTTGGTCAATAATGCAGGCTTTGGCTCATCAGGAAACTTTTGGGAACTCGATATTGATAACGAGATCAATGAGATTGATTTGAATGTAATGTCACTGGTTAGGTTATCTCACGCCGCATTAAAGGAAATGGTCAAAAAGGATTCTGGAACTGTTGTTAACGTAAGTTCTATTGCAGGATTTCAGCCTATGACAGGAAATGCTGTCTATGGTGCAACAAAATCTTTCGTGACGAGTTTTTCTCACGCATTGAACCAAGAACTTTCAGAAACCAATGTCAATGTCTTGGTAGTGTGCCCTGGAGCTACGGACACAGAATTTTTTGATCGCAGTAATTGGAAAGATGTGGGAGCTAGAGGACCAGTTCCAGAATTCATCTGGCAAAGCGCCCAAGAGGTGGCAGAAGCTATATATATAGGTATAGATAAGAAAAAATCTATTGTCGTTCCAGGAGCAATAAATAAGGTCTTGGCTGGGATTTCCTCAAGTTTGCCATCTGGTGTGACGAAAAAAGTTACAGCAGTTGTTGCGAAGGCCCGACGAACGCGATAAAGTGTGCTCGTCCACATTTGTGGGTTAATTCCTTTTCAAGAATTTTCGAAAAGCATGCCCGCCCACACTGATTTCAAGTGGATACAAGTTTTAAAAGATAAGAAAGTTCTCTAAACAATCAAAGGATCAAAATGGATCTAACTTCATTAGCAAATAAAGACAAAGAATCGTTGGTTACTATTGCCAAGACTTTGGGTGTTCCCTCAATCTCAAAACTAAAAAAGAGTGAGCTCATAGAGGCAATCGCAAAAGCGCAAGGTTCACCAGCTTCAGCTCCTTCTGGTGGAATACGTTCCCGTAAAGCCTCTCAGATCGAGGCAGAATCTATAGATGCACTTGCTGCAGAACAAGATTCAATTTCTGGCGGTGTCGGTGATGAAGCTGATTTTGCTCCAAGACCTATGAAAAGATCGAGAAGTTCTGCTGAAAGTTCTACGGAGCAAAGTAATAATTCTAAATCAAATGAAGCAAGTGAAGATGAAGATTCAGATGAAGATTCAAATTCACGTCGTCGACGTCGTCGAAGGGGATCTAGAGATCGAGAAAATAACGACAGCTATCGAGACAATGATGTTGAACCAATTGACTGTCAAGGTTTGATAGAGATCCGAGATGAAGGTTACGGATTCTTAAGAGTGAATGGTTATCTTCCTCAAAAAGGAGATGCTTATGTTTCTGCACAGATGATCAGAAAATATTCTTTACGTAAAGGTGATCTGATCACTGGAGGAATGAAACCTCCGCATGAAGATGATCGTAAACCTACACCTTTGGTAAGAATCGATTTAATAAATGGAATGGATCCGGAGCTTGCACGCAACCGTAAACGATTCGAAGATCTCACTCCGTTATTCCCAGATCAAAATCTTAAACAGTCCATCGATGCTGATCCAAGTGCAATTACTGGTCGAATCATGGACTTAATCTCACCAATTGGTAAAGGTCAACGTGGAATGATTGTGTCTCCTCCTAAAGCAGGTAAGACAACAATTATGAAAGAGATTGTCAGTGCAATTGAACACAACAATCCTGAAGTGCACTTGATGGTTTTGCTCGTTGACGAACGTCCTGAAGAAGTAACAGATATGCGAAGGCATACTCAACGAGGTGAAGTTGTTGCTTCGACTTTTGATCGTCCGCCTGAAGAGCACACTCGTGTTGCTGAACTCACAATTGAACGTGCGAAGCGTTTGGTAGAGCAGGAAAAAGATGTTGTGATTATCCTTGACGGTATAACTCGTCTTGCTCGTGCATATAACTTGGCAGCTCCTGTGTCTGGACGTATTCTTTCTGGTGGTGTCGATTCGCAAGCTCTATACCCACCTAAGAAATTCTTTGGTGCTGCACGTAATGTTGAAGAAGGTGGTTCTCTAACAATTATTGCTACAGCTTTGGTCGATACCGGTTCGAAAATGGATGAGGTCATCTTTGAAGAGTTCAAAGGTACCGGTAATATGGAACTTCATCTCGATCGACGAATTGCTGAACGCAGAATTTATCCTGCGATTGATGTTGATTCTTCATCTACTCGACACGAAGAATTACTTTTCGATCGTCAACAATTAAATGCTGTTTGGAAATTGCGTAAAGTTCTTCATGCTTTAGAAGCAGGGGAGAATGGACGTACGGGTGCAGGTCTTGAGCTGTTGTTAGAAAAACTGAAACAAACTAAGAACAACGACGAGTTCTTAACCGAAATTGCCAAAAATCCAACCCCCGGCGCCTAGTTAAAACTCTCAGGGTCCGACCTCTGAAAATTTAATGGATTTTGTGTAGATTTGCGAATAGGGTCCGACCTCTGAAAACGTGACAAGCTTTGCTTGTTCGTTTTGGGAGGTCGGACCCTCTCATAAACTACAATAAGGATATGCCTAAAAAATCTTGCAAACTCGCGCGACACCTTATTTTGCTTTCTGCTGTTCGCGCAATGGGCGGTCAAGCAGTGCTCAATGGTGTGATGATGCGTGGTGCGGAATCTTATGCAGTTGCATGCCGTCGTATGGACGGATCGATTGATATCAAAAAGTTCGACGTTCCTTCCTTTGCTCAAAAATTTGTTAAGTACCCGCTTCTGCGAGGAGTAATGGGACTCGGTGAAGCAATGGCTTTGGGTTATAGAGCATTAATGCATAGTGCAGATTTAATGATTATCGATGAAGAAGAGAAAGAACGTTTGGAAAAAGAGAAAAGCGAAGGCGATTCTGTCATTCGCTCGGTGGAATCTTCTCCAGAAGATTCCAATCGTTCGCTGAATGACAATCTCGCTTCGCTTTCACAAGTTCAAGCGTCCGTTTCTGCAGAGACCGAGGAGAAACCGGGGTTAGGAAAATTTTCTGTTGGTTTAAGTGTTGCTTTTTCAATTACATTTTTTATCGCACTCTTTATTGTCACGCCTTTACTTGCGAGCAGAGGAATTGAAAATGCATTTTCGCTTTCTCATTGGCAAGGATTTATTCTTGAATCAGGTTTAAGACTCGTAATATTTATTGGGTATCTATTACTTGTCTCATTGATACCTGACATTAAAAGAGTTTTTCAATATCATGGTGCTGAGCATAAGGCAATAGCTGCTTACGAGAACGACGTTATTTTAGAACCTCGCACTGCGCAACAATTTACAACTGCACATGTTCGCTGCGGTACAAACTTTCTATTGATAGTAATGGTTATGTCAATAATCTTCTACGCAGGCATCGCGGCATTTTTCCCAGGGCTCCCATTTTGGGCATTGATACTTTCAAGAATTATCGTTATACCGCTCATCGCAGCTGTCAGTTACGAGATCATTCGTGGCGCCGCTCCGCACATGGATAAAGCAATAGTGCGTGCAACTGTGCGACCTGGATTAGCTCTTCAGAAAGTCACCACAAGAAAACCAAGTGATGATCAATGCGAAGTAGCAATAAAGTCCTTAGAAGAAGTATTTAGTGCTGAGCAAAAAGAAGAAGTCGCATCGCGAACAAAAATTCAAGCAGCACAAACATGGCAGACCATCGAAGAAGTGCGTCAAAAGCTTCCATCAGCTATTTGAGCCTAGTTTTACTAACAAAAAAATACTTGTCGTACCTATTGCATAAATAGTCCGAATTGTGCTGTAATAGATTCTTGTAGTTTTCTACATATAAATAAGGAAAGGCACTTGCCAATGAAAACAAAGATTTCTATTGTTGCCTTGCTGTCAATGGTTGCGCTGTTTGTGCTTCCCTTGACTGCAAATGCAGATAGCGAACCAAATCAAGCAGGTTTTGAATTTACACCTATTGAAACCCAGACTGACGATTGCATGGATCTGCGAGACGTGTATGAATTTAGAAGAAACCAAAATAATTTCGAAAGAGTCAATACTGATGATTTCTTTAGAATCTCATTCGATCTAGATCGACCATTTTGTGATCCTGTAACAATAAAAGCAGCTATTTATAACATGCCTGAAAAGGGCACGACTCTTTTTGATGGTTGGCCTCAAGAATTAGAATCTAATGTTGATGTAGTTATTCAAGAAGCAGGAAATTATACTTTCACGTTTCCAAAGCTTTGTTTAGCTCAACAGTTTGATCTTATTGCAACACTTCAGTTACCTCGTGACTATAACATTGCAGACTATATTTCAGACTTGCCTGCTTCATTGCTCTTTGGATTTGAAGCTGGAAAGACTATTCCCGGTTCAACTCCTCAAATAATCAACACAGGTTTAGATCACGGACCATTGTTTTTCTTTGCAGGAACAAGTAGCGCATTGCAGTGGTGGGGTTTTGAGTGTGTTGACGACACAACCTCAAGCTCAACACCAACATCAAATACAGACCCAACTACATCAGTTGGTGGAGAAACAACTTCTTCAGTGCCTGAAGAAACAACTACAACCCCAACTACTGATGTTGAAACTACAACTTCAGTATTAGGAACAGTAGTAGAGCGTCCTGTAGATCCAGAAGTTGAAGTTGCTGGAGAATCAGTACAGAGACTGCCTGTTACGGGATCTCAGACCTATGTTTTGATAGCTCTTGGTTCTGTACTCCTTATCGGTGGAGCCGTGTTTGTTATTGCAAATAGAAAAAGTAAAATAACTCTCAACTAAATCATTCAAGATTGAAAATTGAGCCGGCCATATTGGCCGGCTTTTTTATTTTCCTAATTGTCCAAATTCGAACTAATTGGCTCCATTTAGCGTCGAGTGTAATAAATGTGGTTAAATTGCTTTTGGTGAGAAAGCAATAATTTACATCTATTGAGGGGAAACCAATATGTATTTTTATCCTGTGGCTTTAAGTCGAAAAGTACTAGCAGTAATTGCAATTCTTTTGATTACTGTTACTTCGTTCATAACTGTACTTGCAACATCAAGTGCATCTTATGCAACTAATCCTGCACCTAACCCGGCTTGGCCTGATCGTTGTGGATTGAAGATAGGCTTATTGATAGATAGATCTAACTCTGTAGGTTTAGCTGGAGCAACAGTTGTAAATCAGTATCGAGCTGCAGCCAAGGGTTTTGTTGATGCGCTGACTGGAACTCCCTCCCAGATATCAGTTGCAACTTTTAGAAATGTAGCTACGCAAAACTTGGGTTTGACTTCGGTAGCCAGTGCAACCGGTCCAAATTCAGCACAAACAGTTAAAAATACAATTGATGGAATATCTTTTCCAAGTGACAGCGATTTCGGTTCTACAAACTGGGAATCTGCATTTACTTCTCAGCTAGCAATTGCTGCTGATGTCATAGTTATCTTGACTGACGGTAACCCCACAACTTATGGCGATGGATCTACCGGAGGGGCTGTAGTCAACCAAATCGATATTGATCGTGGAGTAGAAGCTTCTAATGCCGTAAAAGCACAAGGAAAACGAGTTGTTGCTGTTGGTATTGGTTCAGGAGTATCGACTCCAAATCTTCAAGCAATCTCTGGGCCAACTGCAAACGATGACTACTTCACCTCATCTTTCTCAACACTGAATGAAAAACTAAATGAACTAGCAATCAAGCTTTGCGGTGGAACAGTAACTGTTCGAAAAGTAGTTAAAGATGCGCAAGGAAATTACAATCCTGCAAATGGATGGGATTACACCGCTACAAATGCAGTGGCAACCTCTAAAACAACTTCAGGCGACGGTACCGCGGAATTCGAATTCTCAGGAACAACTGCAACAACTATCACAGAGACACTCAAGCCAGGATATTTATTAGAAAGTGTTGAGTGTAAAAAGAATCAGCAAACTATTGCTACATCTCAAACAACTTCAGTCAATCTAAATGTTGGACCTCAAGACATTATCACTTGTGAATTCAAAAACCGACCAGACTCTGCAAATCTAACAATTGTTAAAAATGCAACTGGTGCCAATGGAACATTTAATTTCACAACAAATATTCCGGGACACACATCTAAAAGCATCGCAACGGCTAACAACACAGGAAACACAGGATCATTTACGATTCCTGCTGGAACATTCAACATTACTGAAACTGTTCCTAGTGGTTGGACGCTAGATTCATTGAGCTGTACTGGCGCACAGACCACAGTTAATAATCCAACAGTCACAATAACTGCTGTAACAGATGCAAATATTGTTTGTACCTTCAATAACTCTCGTGATACTGCTCAAATTAGAGTTGTAAAAAATACTGGGCAAACTTATACGGGAAGTTTCAATTTCAATACAAACACTCCATTAGGAAACTTCAGTCTTAACACCAACCCAAGTGGTACAGCACAAACTGGATCGGTAACAATCCCTACAGGAAATTACTCGATTACTGAGACTGTTCCAGCAAACTGGGGACTTACAAATGCAACATGTACAAATGCATCTTCAAACCTAAATGGATCAACATTAAATGTAACGGTTACCAAAGGTGCGAACATTGTTTGTACATTTACAAATGCTAGGGATACAGCAAATGTGCGTATCGTCAAAAACACAGTTGGTGGAGAAGGTTCTGGATTTAATTTCACAACAAATCTTCCAGGCGGAAACTTCTCGCTAAGTACTGTTGGTCAAACCAACTATATTGACTTTACAATCCCTTCAGGAGTTGCTTACTCAGTTACAGAGCAAGCAAAAACTGACTGGGACCTAACAGGACTATCTTGTACAGGACCTCAAGGTTCTACTCAAGTAAATGGTGCAAGCGTTTCTATAAATGCGCCAAAGGATGCGAATATTGTTTGTACGTACACAAACACTCGCCAAACAGGAACAATCCGTATCGTCAAAAACACTGTTGACGGAAATGGAACATTCAATTTCAATTCAACAATCCCAGGCAATACAACATTCGGATTGACGACAGTTGGCGGAAGAGCTACTACACAATCAATAACAGTTCCAACAGGTAGCTACGATATTTCTGAAAT
>CAZLQP010000032.1:0-8370 GCA_964561855.1 uncultured Burkholderiales bacterium
TATTTCTCCTTGAGTTAGTAAACGAGCATCGACTGCAAGGTCAGGCTGTAAAGTTATCTCTGAAGGCCCTACGGAAGTCGAATGATTTTCGAGTACAGGATCGACATTGGCAATCTCACCTTCGAGAGTACTTGAAGTAATTTCAACACTGAAGTTTAAGAATTCCCCGACCTCGCCTATTACGACACCATACATGTTTACATACACACATTGCCCATTTTCTATGACACCACTCCATACTAAAGTTTCGGAATCGATGGTTCCTACATCAGTCGCATCATATTCATTACCTGGGTTGACTGATAGTAAAGTGAATTCATACTCCCAGTTTTGCGCTTCATGTTCCAACGTAAAGTTTGTTACAGTCTCATCGCCTCCGTTGCAGACCCCAAAATTATAAACGGTATTTCCCCAACTTAATTCGGAAAATGATATGAACAAATCCGCAGAGCCAGGAGCTGCGTGAGAAGTTTGTACATTACTAAGTTGGATTGCAACAATTGCAACTAAAAGCGATACAAGTATTTTCTTCATACCTATATCTTCGGCCATAACCGGCACAGATTAATAGGTCAAAAGTCCTTTATTCTCAAGCTATTCCCATATCTTAAAGGGCACACCTGCATAGTGAACTACAACATAGAGGAAGAATATATATGCAAAAATCGCTGCTATTACGACAATTGCTGAGATGTTAATGATCTCATTGCGCCTTCTTTTTACATCATCTAGAGTACATATTCCTTTGCTTTTGCGAAAATATATAGCTAACGCAATAGCTAAAGATACCAAACCTAAAGATCTGAACCCCCACTTATAGTTGCCATAGAGATTATCTGCCAAGGATGCTGCAAAACTCGCACTCGATACTCCAATTGCGACGAGCACTAAAGGAGTTAAACAACATAACGAAGCAACAGTAACTGGCGCTGAAATGACCTTTAATAATTCTTTAACTTTCATGTCATTTCTCATTCGAGCAAGCCCAGTTCGAAATCAAGCAAATTGAAGTCACTACTTGCCCACCAAATCTCAATTTCCCGAATCGTACCAGTCGCAATTAGCACTCCGACTACTACCAAAACGATACCTATCGCTTTTCTAAACTTGGAGTTCTCTTCAGCAGCCCACTTCAATTTTGAAGTAACTTTTTGTCCTCCAATTGCTACTGCAAACAAAACCAACAACAGCCCTAAAATGTACAACAACAAGTAGGTAACTCCTCTTGCCCAGCTTGCAGGCAATACTGTTGCAATAATGATCCCAAAAGTCGGAGAACAGCTTGTAAAAATTGGACCCAACGATAAACCTAGAAAGATATTTCTCACATTTGAGGATTTTGATTCGCCCTTCGATTGAATAGCATAAGATTTTTGTGCCAAGTTCATCTTTGCGGATAGCTGAGTCCAGAAATGGGGAAAGACAAGCGAGGCACCTACTAACGCAATGATCGCACCGGAAAACGCATCCCAAAAACTAGTAGGAACCATGATCAATGCTGTACTTACTCTTAATAACATTGTGAAAGCAAAAATCGAAACCCCAAGTGAAGCAATCACTACGACTGGGGCCTTCAAACTTTTTTCACTTGTCGAGCCTCCAAGGATTACGGGCAATAAAGGCAACACACACGGAGACAATACGGTCAACAGACCTGCAATGAATGAGAGTAAGGCAAGATTCATTTGAAATCCTTTTGCGACTAACTTCTATACAATCGTGTTTAGGATATCGTCAAGAGAGAAACTGTTATTCCAAGAATCGATCTCATTGCCTTTATTGTCTACTTGAACCATTGTGTATTGCTGACGAACGCCATACTTTTGCTTTAACTCGGTTTCGTCATCGAAATCGACAAGCAATATGCGAGTATCCGCCGGAATTGAATCTAAATTGGCGTTGATGTCGCTCTCAATTCGTTTGCACACAGAACACCATTGGGCATGAAAGAAAAGCACAACTTTATCTTCAGCTGAAGCCTCACTTACGAGATCTGGAGAATAATCAGCGAATATTCCGACTCCGTCAGCTGCAGGTTCTTCAGCTGTACTCTCGTCATTATTAGCTCGAGTTGCAACGCTTTCTCGACTCTGCGATTGGCTACTTGAATTATCTTCGCTACTGCCACAACCTGACAGAGTCACGATAAGTACAGGCACCATCAGTGCGGCCAATATGTAGGACCTTTTTCTATTTAAAAGCATTTATTTCCCCTTGTTTTTAAAGATTCGCTAATTAAACTCGGCATCTCTTGGAATTATTCCAAAAAATTTGAGTTTATTATTAAGATGTAAATCTAACACCGAATTTAATGGAGAAACACTATAAATGTTCGACTATAAATTGAGGATTACAACGCCTCGCATATTGAAACATTTAGCTGTTTTAGTTCCTCAATCAGTGTCTCCAAATACAATCACTCTTTTGGGCTTTATTATCGGTTTGCTATGCATACTCTCGATTATCACTTCAAACTATCTCTATGCTTTGATCCTGTTCGGATTTAATAGAACGCTAGATGCTCTGGATGGCTACATAGCTAGAGCCAGAGCTAATGACACAAAATATGGGTTCGTTTTAGACATAACTGCGGATTTTTTCGTATATGCAACAATCCCGTTAGCAATGGCTTATGAAATCGGAACTGTACTATCTGCTCAGATCGCTGGAATAATGATTGCAACGTATTATGTCAATGCAGGGATCTGGATGTCTTTGTCGCGCGTGACAGAAAAAGAATCAAGAGGCCTGATCGAAGGATTCGAAACCATTTTGTTTTATGCAGCAATGCTCATCTTTCCTCAATACTTCATTTATATCGGAATAGTATTCGCAATTTTGGTTGCTCTAACAGCAATAATTAGGATCTCGACCTTGTTGAAGGCAAAATAAACTAAATGGAATAAAGTTTTAGCTTTTTTAGTTCCACAGTTGTGACATTACTAACCAGCAACTTATATAGTTCAACATCTACGAGCGATAGTTCGACTAGGTTGTATGTCGTGCCTTTAAGGAACATCGACGACTCCGAAACTTCAAAAATCAAATTCAAACAATACGTAGAACCTCATTTAGACATGCTCTATCGAGCTGCGAGGAACATGGCAAACAACCCTGCAGACACTCAAGACCTAGTACAAGAAACCATGTTGAAAGCATATAAAGCTATAGATAGATTCGATGGAGAGTACCCTAAAGCTTGGTTACTGACAATTTTGAGAAATACTGCAATTTCCTTTTTCGAAAAGCGCAAACCAGAAGTACTATCTGACAATGAATCTTTCTTCGAATATGCGGGATGTAAATATGCTTTCATAACAAAAGTAGATGATAACGAATTCGACCAACATACCCTTGATGCATTTAATAAGCTAAATGAAGACGCGAAACGACTTCTAGTATTGGTCGATATTGAGGGATTTTCTTATAACGAAGCAGCAATTCTAGAAAACATAGCAATCGGCACGGTCATGAGTCGTTTACATAGGGGAAGAAGCGAAATAAAACGACAGCTTCAAGCTAAAGGAATTAACAGTTCTAAGGATCTCGCATGAAATTTCTGAAAAAGATATTCAAACCGAAACAGCTAGATTGCCCTCAGGTCTTGGCTCAACTACAAAGCTACTTAGATCAAGAAATAGATCCAATGACTACCAGACTCGTTTCAGAACATTTAGAACTTTGTAAAATGTGTGGTTTAGAAGCACATACTTATGAAGCGATCAAGATATCACTAGGTAAAAGAGATATCGGAATAGATCCGCAGATCAAAGCAAATCTCGAGTCATTTTCTCAGTCTCTACTAGAAAACTAGTCCGATATAACTTTGTATTACGTAAAAGCGTTAAGGAGTCAATATGCAAGCAATATGGAAAAATAAGGTTATAGCAAGAAGCAATGACACAATCGTTGTTGAAGGAAATCACTACTTTCCTAAAGACTCAGTCAATCAAGACTTCTTGCAGGACTCATCACATCATACGGTCTGTGGGTGGAAAGGCACTGCATCTTATTTTGATGTTGTGGTCGAAGGAGAGGTAAACAAAGACGCTGCTTGGTATTACCCTAATCCTCTGGACCAAGCGAAAGAGATTGAAGGCTATGTTGCATTTTGGAAAGGCGTTGAGGTATCTCCGGATTCAGATCAATAGCAAAATTCCTAAATAACCTTGACTTTTGCCCAGCGCCTTTTGCCAACCTGGATGACTTTTCCATCTAGCGAGGCAATTTCTACTTGAGTGTCCTCTCCTTCGATGACTTCATCTTCAATACGAACTGCTTTTTGAGATATCATTCTGCGGCCTTCTTTGTTTGAAGGCACCAGCTTTAACACGCTTAGAACTCTCGCGAGTTGTTCTTGAGCTGATTCGAAATCCGATACTCTCAATTCGATCTCATCAATTTCAGAAGGGCGCGATCCTTTAGAAAAAACGCGTGCAAATTCTTCTCTAGCTTTATCCCCTACTCCTTGACCATGATAAAGATCTACAACAGTTGCTGCTAAAAGCTTTTTCGCATCAACGGCTTGAAGCTCACCGCTATCTAATTCGGCTAAAGTTTGTTCAATTTTTTCTGGCATCCATCCTGTAGCTAGCTGGAAATACTTCGGCATTACTTCGTCTGAGATACTCATTACTTTGCCGAACATGTCCATCGGTTCATCTCTTAACCCTATGGCATTGTTTAACGACTTCGACATTTTCTTGTTTCCATCAGTACCTTCAAGCAACGGTGTTGTCATACAAACTTGTGGTTCTTGACCTTCAAGTTCTTGAAGAGGTCTTCCCATCAATAGGTTGTACCACTGATCAGTTCCACCGAGTTCAACATCAGCTTCTAGCGCTACAGAATCGAACCCAACAAGCAAAGGGTATAAAAATTCCAATACAGATATGGGTGAACCTTCTTTGTAACGTTTAGAAAAATCATCGCGTTCAAGTAATCGAGCAACCGTTATAGAACCCATAAGTTTCATTACGCCAACGATCCCAAGATCTTCTAGCCATTCCGAATTGCGTCTAATCTCAGTTTTATCTTTATCTAGAACTAAAAAAGCTTGATCCAAGTAAGTCTCTAAGTTTTTTTCAATCTCTTCAGCACTAAGTTGAGGTCGAGTCACATTTCTTCCAGAAGGATCCCCTACTCGCGCAGTAAAATCGCCGAACAACAAAATAGTAGTATGTCCCAAATCTTGAAATTGTTTGAGTTTTCGTAAAGGAACGGCATGACCAATATGAATATCTGGCGAAGTTGGATCAATTCCGCTTTCCAACTTTTTTCTTAGTTCATCAACACTTGCAATATCCGCTATTCCGGAAGTCAAAATCTCAATTTGTCGATCGATTTCGGTTTTTGTCATGTCATCAATGCTACTTCATCGCCTGGTTAAGATTCCTCATAATAAGTCGATCGCCTGACGAAAAATTTAGAAATACTTTTCATTACTAGTACTACTTCGCAATCGAAGGTTCGAGATATTCGCTATATTCCACGATGCAAAAAAGACATGGGTTGTCGGCCCTATATAAGTGGCGTATCTTGCGACTATAAGTCAAAAACCTGTCCTGGGGAGTCATGTATGCCATTAAATGAATCAGATGTTGCGCACCTCATCAGCAGAACTGAAATTGTAACTACCGAAGCTAAAATTGATGAGCTTAAAAATTCAAACTCCATCTCTGATGCGGTAAATGTTATCTTACAGAGAAATCTTGATCGCATAAACCTAATTCCAAACGGAGCACCATTCTTTTTTGATCTCCCATCTAACAATAACGGATGGGCAAAAATTGATGAGATGCGCCGTTGGTGGGTAGATCAAATGGCACACGGCAACAATCAATTCCGAGAAAAAATGGTGTTGTTCTGGCATGGTCATTTTGTAACGAATTCGAGTGCTTCTACAACCTTTCATCATCACACTACTTGGAATCAAAATCTTTACCGTCAAAATGCATTCGGAAATTTCAGAGATTTCGCGATTGCTATGGGTAAAGATCCCCTAATGCTCAAATATCTAAACAATGATGAAAACCAAGGACCAGACAGACACCACCCACAACGAGGTTTGAATGAAAACTTTGGTCGAGAGCTACTAGAACTCTTCATTCTGGGCCTTAACCACTATGGGCTCATTTCTAACCAGCAATTCGCATATACACAAAATGATGTTCTATCTTGTGCAAAAGCATGGACAGGACACAGCGTCGACTATTACGACTGGAGACCTGCTCCAGTATATCGATACTACCCAGAACGTCACATTGATGAAACAATCACATTCTTAGGAAAAACTGCAAAGTTTAATGCTGACGACACTGTCGATCGAGTGTTAGAAGCGAACACTCCATACAGAGAGATTTCTGCACGATTCGTAGCAAGAAAACTATGGTCATTTCTTGCATATCCGAATCCTGAAACTTCTGTTATTGATTCAATAATCAATCCTTATAAAAACACACTACTTATCTCCGATCTTGTACGCTCGATCTTGACTCACCCTCAATTCTATTCAGAGAAAGCTAAAAAAGGTTTGGTTTCTACTCCAGCGGAATTCACTGCTCGAGTATTTAACCTCACAGGCGTTACTTTGCTTCAAGACGAAAACAGACATGGAGTTTTACGTCATATGCCAGACATGGGAATGAATGTACTTTCTCCACCAAATGTATCTGGCTGGAGACCAAATCGGTATTGGCTATCTACTTCAAATGTGGGCGCACGAGGAGTGCTTGCTCGAAACGTATTTGATGCTAATGCTTCAAAATCAAAATTTAGAGATCTAGTTGGACTATCTGATACCCAAAGTGCAGTTAGAACTGCAGCACGCCGAATCGGGATAGTTGACCTACATCCCAACACACTCGAGTCACTATCTAATTGGCTCAATAAAGAGAGATCAAGAAATTCAAGTACCGATTTCAGATCATCAGGTTTGTTACACCTTTTGATCATGTCACCCGATTTCCAAGTCTTATAGAAGGTAGTTATGAACGACACACTATATACAAATATTGCAGACGCTGTTAATTCTGCTGTGACCCGAAGAAAGTTCATGCAGTTAACTGGTATTGGTGCTGGTTCGATTCTTGGTGGATCGTTATTAGCAAAATTACAAGCTGTTGCGGCACCTCCGATTGGAGCCACTGACGGCGTTTTAGTGATGGTTTACCTAGGTGGCGGAAATGATTTACTCAACACATTAGTTCCATTTAAAAACAACACTTACAGAAACCTAAGACCAAATTTGCACTTATTTCCTGAAGCTAACGAAGCGCGAAACAAATGTGTTCCAATAGATGAGAACTGGGCACTTCATTCTTCTTTAGCTAACTTAACCAATCTTTACAGCCAAGGAAAAGTTGCATTTTTACCAGGTGTAGGTTTTGAAGGACAAGATCTTTCACACTTCACTTCACAAGAATCATATATGGGCGGATGGTTAGGAGATGGTAAGGCACCAACTGGTTGGGCTGGAAGATTTCTAGATACTTTTGAAGACGCATCTCGAGAATCGACCCGCGGACTTACTGTTAATGGTGCTATGCCATTAGCCCTTCAAGGCGCCATTTCGAGTCCGATCGCATTGCCAAGCAACATAAATAGCTCCTATTTTGCTGTCTCACGTCAAACCCACTCTCCAGAACAACACTGCATTGCTAATCTTCGAGACTATTCAGGAGGAACGGATGCACTTCGAACACAGATCGTAAATGGTATTCATGGAGCACTAGATCTACCTTCAGAATATGGCGATGCCTATGTATCCATTCCTAGCACTGCAAATGGCATAGAAAGAAACCTAGCAATTGCTGCAGGAACAATAAATGCAAACTTAGGTGCTCGTGTAATTCACGTTAGCCTCGGAGGCTTCGATACTCACGTCAATCAGCTAACTGATCACGCAAGCCAATTAGCGGCTCTTGATAAAGCAATCGGAACATTTTTCACTCTGCTCAGTGAAGAATTCGCAGACAGAGTCACATTAATGACTTACTCTGAATTCGGACGTCGCGCCCAAGAAAACGGCACAGGTACAGACCATGGTCGGGCCGCATTAATGACTTTGATTGGAAACAACGTCAACTCTGGAATACTTACTGACTATCCATCTCTCTCAAGCTTGGATAACTCAGGAAACTTAGCAAATACTGTAGATTTCAGAAAGATCTATGCCGAAATTTCATCTACTTGGTTGAAGACTGATGAAGAAAGAATTGTCGGAAGAACTTATGATTCGCTGGGTCTCTTTAAAGCAGGTCCAGGCAATTCAGCTATTACTGAAGTAACTCAGCCACCTAGAACCAATCCGCCGGAAACTCAACCTCCAGCAACACAACCACCACAGACAATGCCGCCGGCAACACAACC
>CAZLQP010000033.1:0-8265 GCA_964561855.1 uncultured Burkholderiales bacterium
TAAGAAAAGGTGATTCCTTGATCTCGAAAAGCCTGATCACGGATTACGCCTCGTGTATCAAATTCATTCAATTCCAAAGAACGTACAACGTCTAGTATCGACTTATATGCATCTCTTACTTCTCCATTAGAGTCAAACATTTCGTCGTATGTAAGTGATGTGTCATATGTTGATGCAAAGTCCGTCATGGTCATGCCAATTCCTTCTACTAGTGGACGACCTGGATAACTTCGTCTTATGCACCGAAAGACATTAATAGACCGCTACGCAGAGTGGTATATAGTGTTTGCTCGAATTCGCGAACAGTACCCTTTGCCTAACGTTCGTTAGGTAGAGTGGTGAATTGTGAATATAAATATTGCATTAGAGTTACTTCCAACGGCAAGAGAGCTTATTGATCGTCATCTAAGCACCACAAAAGAGTGGTTTCCGCATACATTCGTTCCATGGTCTAAAGCTCATGATTTTGGCGAAAGCTGGGATCCTGAGACGAAACTACCTGATCCTGTGCGAGCCGCACTGCTCGTTAATCTACTGACCGAAGACAACCTGCCATATTATTACCGCACTATTTCAGGAAATTTTGGTACAGATGAAGCTTGGGGAGAATGGTCACGACGCTGGACTGCCGAAGAAGCACGCCATGCTATCGTCATTCGCGACTATCTACATGTCACACACTCAATCGATCCATGGGAACTTGAACGGGCTCGAATGCAGCAAATGAGTGATGGCATCGTACCTGAGCCTGAAACTCCAATCGATACTTTAGCTTATGTTGCAGCGCAAGAACTAGCTACAAGAATTTCTCATCGAAATACTGGGAAGCTTCTTGGTGACGAGTCCGGAGCGTCAGTAATGTCTCGGGTAGCAATGGATGAAAATCTACATCATATTTTTTATCGAGATCTAGTTACTGCAGCTCTCGAAATAGATCCAACTCAAACTGTAGGTGCGATTAAAAGACAAATAACTGGGTTCGAAATGCCAGGAGCTGGTATCGAAAACTTTTCCACAATGTCAAAAATGATTGCTGAAGCGAATATCTACAACACAACAATCCATTGGGAATCAATTGTAAAACCTCTCGTTTTCACACATTGGAAAATAGATGAAATAAAGTCGATGGAGCGCGAAGGTGAACAAGCTAGAGAAGACTTGCTTAATTACTGCACAAAACTAGAGAAAGTATCTAACCGGCTCAAGTCCCGCCGACTGGGGGTCTGATCCCCCAAAATAGACAAACTGGACATAGGTATTTTTCTAGATTTCAGCTAGAATACATCAATGGATCAAGATTTGGCATTGGAAATAATGTTGGCAGGTGAAAGCGTCTTGCTTACAGGGCCTGCGGGATCCGGAAAGACTTTTACTTTAAACGAATTCATTCGGTTAGCTCGCAAACAAGGTAAGAACGTCGCAGTAACCGCAACTACTGGACTTGCTGCTACCCATTTAAATGGAAACACGATCCATTCTTGGAGTGGAATAGGTATTCATGATCAGCTCCCCCGCAATTTTTTCGACAAACTCTCAAAAACTAGAAGAGAAACTATCGAAAAAGCGGATGTTTTGATTATCGATGAAATCTCTATGCTCCATGATTATCGTCTTGATTTAATAGATCAAGTTATCCGTGGCGTCAAAGGTAAAGACGAACCATTCGGTGGTATCCAGCTGGTGCTCTGTGGAGATTTCTTTCAACTCCCCCCTGTTACACGATCCGGCCAAGATCCGGCATCTTTTGTAGTTAATGCAACAAGCTTTCGAGATCTTGATCCTGTTGTATGTTATTTGGCTGAACAGCATCGTCAACAAGATGGACCGTTCTTAGAAATACTCCAGGCTATTCGAGCAGGAGATGTTCGAAAAAGACACGCAGAAATGATCATGCAACGACAAGATGCTCCGTTAGAACAAGAAGAGGTTACTCAGCTACATACAACAAACTTCGATGTAGATACATTAAACGCTAGAAAGTTGAAAGAATTGTCTGGAGAGATCCGCGAGTTTGAGATGAAAACAACCGGATCTGAAAATTATGTAGATAATCTGAAGCGATCTTGTTTGGCACTACCAACACTCCAACTAAAAGTTGGTGCCTTAGTTATGTTTTTGAAAAATTCTTTGGACAAGAAATTTGTTAATGGTTCCCTTGGAACAGTCACTGGCTTTGATCAGAGCTCGGGATATCCGATTGTTAAACTACTCAACGGTAAAACTATCTTGGTTGCTCCTGAATCATGGGAATTGAGAGACGGCGATAAAAAAAGAGCAGGACTTGAACAGATCCCATTGCGACTAGCTTATGCGATAACTGTTCATAAGAGTCAGGGAATGACTTTAGACGCCGCATGTATCGATCTCCGACGGACATTTGTACCGGGTATGGGTTATGTTGCTCTTTCTCGAGTAAGAGACCTCGAAAGTTTGAGCTTGATTGGCATCAACCGCCTGGCATTTCAAGTAAGCGAAGATGCACTGGAGATTGATGAGGTGTTAACAGCAAAATCACAGCGCGATGCGAAACGTTTTGCTCCTTTGATGGTTAATGCTTCAGCAAGAAAAACTCAAGAACAGATTGATGACAAAGTTAAAGCAAAAAAGACTGAGACTAATTCTGCATGGAGTGAGAAAGTAGCCAAGATGAGGGAAACATATCCCAAAGCATATATGAGATGGGAAGCAGATGAAGATGATCTACTTATTTCACTCTATGAAGAAAATAATGCTACAAGCCTAAAAGAGCTAACGGATAAATTCGGACGACATCCGGGCTCTATAAAAGCTCGTGTTGATAAACATTTTGGTGAAAACGCTCACTTAACTTTAAATGTATAGTCACTTATTCTGAGATTTCGATATCTCTACTGATTCAGCAACTGTTTCTGCTCGTCGTTTTGTCGCTTTTGGAGGGTCAGTCCTCCGGTAGTATGGTCTAGTGAGGTTGTCCAGTAAAAACAGACGGCAATGAACAATAGTGTTGCTAACAAAACATGAACTGCCACCATCCATGCGGGTACCTGCAGAGCATACTGGGCATATCCCCACGCTCCTTGCACCAAGATTAAAAACAATAATATCTTCAATGACTTTGGTTTCTCTTGATTTTTAATGAGAGCAAAAACAACCAATGCCAACAGTACCCATGCTGAAAGGGAATGGAATCGCGCCAGATCTTCGATGTCTGCTTCTAGTCTCGGCACGGTTTCATCGCCCGCATGAGGACCTGCAGCTGTTACAAAAACGCCTAACACGACAACGATCGAGGCCCAAATAGCAATGAAACGCTGAATTGTATTTTTTAGAAGTGGTTTTAGACTTGGAGGATTTTCGTATTTACTTGCTACTACCAAAATCGAACTAAAGGTAATGAGAACTATCGATGCAAGCATATGAGATCCAACTGCCAACGGATGAAGATCAACGAGAACAGTAATTCCGCCGATGACGATCTGCGCAATAACCCCAGCGACTAAAGAGAGCGATAACCAAATCAACTTTCGAGATCTCGGGTGGCGAAGTAAAGAACCCGCGACGGCCAAAATCACACTGATTGATACGGCTCCCGTAAAGAGTCGGTTACCAAATTCAATCATTGCATGTGTTGCAGTTGCATCATGAGGAGTGAATGAATCAGATGTACATTTAGGCCAAGTAGGACAACCTAAACCAGAACCTGTCACTCGAACACTTACGCCGGTAAATATAATCGCCGATAGGAAAAACAATGCGATGATTGTTAGAACTCGATATGTTTTTATGGAAATAGAGAAACGCCTAGTTTTCTCCATCGTTGCTCTCAAAATCAAGTGCAGCGCTGTTTGTACAGTATCGCAAACCTGTTGTTGCTTGTGGGCCATCGGGAAATACATGTCCGATGTGGCCTTTACATTTCATGCATCTTATTTCTGTTCGAACCATACCATGCGAAGTATCTTCAACTTCTTCGATTGCATCGTCAGTCACTGGTTTATCAAAGCTAGGCCAACCAGAACCCGATTCATACTTGTTATCCGATTTAAATAGCGGAGCATCACATCCCGCACATCTATATATACCATCCTCATGATGGTCCCAGTAGATACCTGTAAAGGGTGCTTCAGTTGCTGAACAGCGTAAGACTTGAAATTGTTCTTCAGTTAGTTTTTCTTTCCACTTTTCTTCTGAAGAATCCATGTATACAGACTACTAAAACGGATCGTTTTATATCTCATTTAACTAAGCTCTAGTTACCTATACCTAGAGGGGCTTTTATCCTTTGAATTGATTCAAATGATCTCTCACTACTATTTATATCAGGATGAGCCACTAAGTGTGCTTCTAAGGCTTCAATTGAATCAAATACTTTCTTGCCTCCTGCAGAATCTTCAACAATGACAGCTACAAGTTCTCCTCTTCTTTGTGAACCCTTTTCAGATAGAGTGAAAGGATAATCTCCAGAGAGTGATTCTTCAATAGCTATGTTATCAACGTAATAACCAGTTAGCCTTGTAGGTCCTTCTGCTCCGACTACGAAACCATACTCTCCAAAATAGTTTGCTTCAAATATGCCTTCTATTATTTCAGGGATGTGGCTTGCCTTTTTATTGGCTATCAACTTTATTACAGTTGGGAGCTCTCCTTGCCTCGCATAATCTTGCATCGTGGAAGTGTCTAATAACAGAGTAAATCTTTGTGCATGCTCGGGATTATTCACGCAAGCATCAAGCATCTCTTTAAGTAAAGTACGTTTTGCAGGACCACTGGATGTTGCCACATATCCCATGAGGAACTGCAATGAGCTCGAAGAAAGTCGATCAAAAAAATCTGCAGAAAGACCTTGCAAGAGTCCTTTCATAATTTCATTTGCAATATCTTTTTCGCCACGATCAACATACCATTCGTTGCTCTTCATCATCAGCTGAGAGACAAGACCACTTAACTGTGAAACATCTTCAACACGTTTTCCAACATGAAAACCATAATATTTTCCAAGTGCTGCAGCCTTTGATCGTTTTTGAAATCCTAAATCCTCTGCCTCGCAAAGCGACACCAAAGCTTGAAACAGATCCCTATTGTTATATTGAGAACCCGAAATTTGATCGAAGCTAGCCAAAACCTTATAGGCTTTGCGCAATTTCAAATTATTCGATATATTCACTTCTTCCTCCTTGAAGTTGAGCAACTATTGGATTTCTATAGTTGGATATAAAGGAAATCTGGCTAAAAGCTCGCTTATGCGGGTTTGAATCTTTTCCGAGAACTCAGCATCTAATTCAAACTTAACAGGAGAAGTTTTCCCATCTTTCTCTACAGGCTTTGTCGCTTTCAGCACCTCATCGATCATGTGAGCTATTTCGCGCATCTCCTCTTCCTTCATTCCTCTGGTTGTGAGAGCTGGTGTTCCAATACGAACACCAGATGTATACCAAGCACCGTTAGGGTCATTAGGAATGGTGTTTCTATTAGTAACAATTCCTGATTGCAGTAAAGCCGCATCAGCTTGACGTCCTGTTAATCCGTAACTATTACAATCGAGAACCATCAAGTGATTATCTGTTCCTCCTGAAGTTAATCTTGCCCCACAACGCATTAGTTCATCTGCAAGCGCAGCTGCATTTTTTACAACTTGTTGCGAATATTCTTGAAATTGAGGCTTTAGAGCATTCTCGAATGCTACTGCTTTTGCTGCCATCATGTGACCTAGAGGTCCACCGAGAACAAGTGGACAGCCTTTATTCACATATTCACTTAGCCAATCTTTACAAAGAACGATACCACCACGAGGACCACGTAATGATTTATGTGTAGTTGATGTTGCTATATCTGCATATGCAATTGGATCAAAATCACCTGTGAAAACTTTTCCTGCAACTAAACCTGCGAAGTGAGCCATATCAACCATAAGAACTGCCCCGACTTCATCAGCGATTTCGCGTAATATTCTAAAGTTAAGTTGTCTAGGATACGCACTGTAACCGCCAACAAGAATTAAGGGTTTCACTTCATGAGCTTGTTTGCGAAGTGCGTCGTAATCAATTATTCCAGTTTCAGGATCTACTCCATAGGAGTATTGATCAAACATCTTTCCAGAAATGTTAGGTCGAAAACCGTGAGTTAAGTGTCCGCCAGCGTCGAGTGTTAGTCCCAATAGTTTTTGATTACCAAAAGCGTGACGGAGTTCTTTCCAATCTTCGTCTGACATTTCATTGATGTTTTTCACTCCGGCTTTTTCAAGTGCTGGGGTTTCGATCTTTGCAGTTAAGATTGCCCAATAAGCAACAAGGTTTGCATCGATTCCTGAGTGAGGCTGCACATAAGCATTTTCAGCACCAAAAAGTTCACAAGCTTTATCAGCCGCAAGTTTTTCAACAGTATCAATATTTTGGCATCCCGCATAAAAACGGTGTCCAACGGTTCCTTCAGCGTACTTATCTGTTAACCAGTTCCCCATTGCCAATAGAGTTTCAGGGTCTGCGTAGTTTTCAGAGGCGATTAATTTCAAAGATTTTCTTTGATCACGAAGTTCCGAAATAATTGCATCGGCTACTTCCGGCGAAGTCTTTGCGATTGTATCAATAGCACTGGCAAACGAAACAGTTTCGGTGTTAAGTTTTTCAACCACATCTTCAGAAACATATTGAGATAGATAATCTTTTAGAAATGACACGTTTAAGCCTCCAATTTGCCCGCTAAATTACGAGAATATCCTACACCAAACAACTAACATATTCTCATGGAAACAAACGAAGAATCTCATTCAACCTCTACAGATCAAGAAATTCGAGCATTACGTCTAGAAAAGGTTGAAGCTTTACGTGAAAAGAATATAAATCCCTATCCCACTACAGCAAAACGTACAGCACTAGCAGGAGATTTGCATTCTGAGTTTGGACATCTTGAGCCGGAACATTCAACCGGTGTAACACACAGCGTTGCTGGACGGATTGTCTTAAAGCGCGATATGGGGAAACTTTCTTTTGCTACGCTTCGTGATTCGTCTGGAACCATCCAGCTTTTTGTTTCTAAAGCCGAAATGGGAGACAATTTTGAAGGATTTGTAGACCTCGACCTTGGGGACTGGGTTAGTGCAACAGGAGAAGTAATTACTTCTAAAAAGGGTGAGCTCTCAATTAAAACCAATTCTGTTGATTTGTTATCCAAGTGTCTACGGCCATTACCAGATAAATTCAAAGGTATGACAGATATCGATCAGATTTATCGTCAACGAGAATTAGATCTGATCATGAATGAAGACTCACGGCGTCGATTCGAAATCAGGCACAAGACCGTCGCAAGCATCCGAAAGACACTTACAGATCGAGGATATGTTGAAGTCGAAGGTCCAGTGTTGCATGACCAGCCGGGTGGTGCTGCAGCAAAGCCATTCGTAACTCACCACAATGCACTTGATATCGAGCTTTATCTTCGAATTGCTACGGAGCTTCATCTAAAGCGACTTGTAGTTGGTGGTATGGAACGAGTTTTTGAACTTGGCCGCATTTTCCGAAACGAAGGTATCACGACAAGACACAATCCCGAATTCACTTCAGTTGAATGTTATGAAGCATTCGCAGATTACAACACAATGATGGATATAACTGAGGAGATAATTTCTAATGCTGCAAGTGAAGCTATAGGAACAATGGAAGTTCAATTTGGAGAAAACAAGATCAACTTACAAACTCCCTATCCTCGTAAATCAATGGTCGATTTAGTCAACGAAGCTATTGGCGAAAATCTCCACCCTTCAATGGATAGAGATAAGGCAATCGAAATTGCAAAAGCAAACGGTTTAGAGAAAATAGAAGATTACTGGGGACCGGGTAAAATAATCGAGGAGTTGTTTGAACATCATTGCGAAGACAAACTTATTCAACCGACCTTTGTAATCGATCACCCGACAGAGATCTCTCCTTTGGCCAAACAAAAGCCAGATGACCCACACTTGACTGAAAGGTTTGAATTATTTATTGGCGGTCGCGAAGTTGCCAATGCATTCTCTGAGCTAAACGACCCAATCGAAGAAAGACTGCGTTTTGAAGAAGAACAAGCAGCTCGTGAAGCAGGTAACGATGAAGCTGGATCAGTTGATGAACCATTCCTAAGAGCTCTTGAATATGGGCTGCCTCCAACTGGAGGATTAGGGATTGGGATTGACCGGCTCGCGATGCTTTTAGCTGAGACCACAACAATCCGAGATATCATTCTTTTTCCAACACTTCGTCCAGAACACTGAGAAAAGGTCCGTCCTTTTCTTCTTGTCTTATCTTGTTTTAAAGC
>CAZLQP010000034.1:0-6148 GCA_964561855.1 uncultured Burkholderiales bacterium
TCATCTCGACCAACAAAAGGTGATCCCATTGCTGGCTTTTGTGTTCCTTGACCGGGGAAAAGTAATGCAGTAGTTGTCATATATATAGATTCTCGCATTAAAACCTTTTTGTGCTCTTGTTGAGTGCTTGCATGAGTTAATGCTCTCATTGTGTAAAATGTTCGAATGGATAAAGAAAATATAATCGATAATTCAGATAGTCTCGTTGAGCTTTTGCCTCAAGTTGAACCGTTTCGATTTGTCTCTCGCGTACATGAGCATATTGAAGGTGAATCGTTAATTGCTTCGTATGACGTAACTGGTGAAGAAGATTTTTTTAAAGGCCATTTTCCCAAAAACCCAATTATGCCCGGCGTGCTACAACTTGAAGCACTAGCACAAGCAGGTACCATTGCTCTTTTGTCGCAAGAGAAATTCAAAGACAAGCTACCGATGTTTGGTGGGGTAGAAAAAGTACGTTGGAGAAAGATCGTGAAACCTGGCGATACATTATTTCTGGAAATGACATTAGAACGAACTTCATCTCGTGGTGGTTGGGGACAAGCTCGAGCAAGTGTCGAAGGCGAAACAACTTGTGAAGCAAGAATATTTTTTGCGTTGGCCGACCGGTAATCGCACCGATTAAGCTAGATTGATTCTAAGAAACCTGATTCGAGAAAAGGTCCGTCCTTTTCTTTTGAAAAGGACGGACCTTTTCTCAGGTACACACTCAAGCCCGAGTGGCGGAATTGGCAGACGCGGCAGACTCAAAATCTGTTGATGGCAACATCGTGGGGGTTCAAGTCCCCCCTCGGGCACCATGACCAAATTTGTTCCAGATGATTTTGATATTCCAGAGAAGTTAGAGACTGATCATTTTCGACTTCGAATGTTGACAATTAGCGATTTGGTAAAAGATTATGAAGCCGTAATGACAAGTGTCGATCATTTGCAAGGAGTATTTGGAGAAAGTTCAACATGGCCTTCAAGAAATTTAACTTTAGAACAAGATTTAATCGACTTAGGTTGGCACCAAAAAGAGTTCCAGAAAAGGTCTTCATTCGCATATACAGTGATGAGCCTTGATGAGAGTACATGTTTAGGTTGTGTTTACATATATCCAAATAAAGAGCAAAGTGTAGATGCAGATGTATATCTTTGGGTGAGAAAAAGTGAATTTGAAAAAGGTTTAGATCCAGTTTTATTTGATGAGGTTAAATCTTGGATTAATTTCGATTGGCCATTTGATAATGTCCGTTATCCCGGCCGGTGAAATTTCTAAGCGCTATTTAGTTAATAGTTGTTTCAAATCTCTGTGTTTTTTATCTTTAACTAACTGTTCTTCGTGAAAGTCATTGTCTTTCCAGTAAACCTTGAAGGCATTCGCTGTATTTTTGTTGCTTGCAATACGGAATCGATTGTCAATTATTTCAATTGCGGTGTGATCTTGGAGTGCTATAGCAACCCCGACTTTAGCTCTCATCATGCGTTTTAAATCAGGTCTGCGCAACGGTTCGGAATCATAGTGAGGACATAGCAATGAATCTACAAGACCTAAGCCACTAACTCGAATGAGTTGGTCCGAGTTAGAAGTATATTTTCTTGAATCAGAGTTTCCGTATTTAAACCAACAAATTGCCCCTGCACTTGTTCCGCATAATACCTTGTCTTGGAAATAAGCTCGTTTCAACATGGAGTCTACGCCAAATTTTCTCCATTTGATCATCATTCTTAAAGTGTTACCTCCGCCAACGTAAATTATGTCGGCATAGTCGATTTTGTCTTTACATTCTTTCTTCCCGGGATTTTGAGAAAGCAAAAGTGTGTCGAATTTTTTACATCCAATTCTTTTAAAGTGGTTATTTGCTAATTCTATATATTGTTGATCATCGTCACTTGCGGTTGGGATGAACAGAACACTCGGCGAATTCTTAATACCGTTCAGTATGGTCTTATCGATAGCGGAGACCCCAGCTCTATCTGTCATATGTGCACCACCTATGGCTACAATTTTTCCCACATGCCTCTTTTCTTTATAACCAAAATATTTAAGCTAATAATTTACTAGTCTATAAGTAATGGATCACTCGACCTTTTATACTTTTGCTGCAATAATTGCTATCGCAGTTTTGGCTGGACTTGTTGCGAATCGTTTGAAACAACCTGTGCTCGTAGCGTTCGTTGCGATCGGAATTCTTGTCGGACCTGTAGGAATTGGTTGGGTTTCTTCCGAAGGTGAACTAGAAATATTTTCACAACTAGGAATAGCAGTATTGCTTTTTTTGGTTGGTCTAAAACTCGACATCAAGCTTATTAAAACAACTGGTCCAGTTGCTTTGGCGACAGGACTAGGGCAAGTATTCTTCACATCAGTAGTCGGATATGTAATTGCGATAGCGCTCGGTTTCGACTCGACATCTGCACTCTATATCGCAATTGCTTTAACTTTTTCTTCGACGATTATCATCGTGAAGTTGCTCTCCGACAAACGTGAGATAGATCAGCTCCACGGAAAAATTGCAATTGGATTTTTAATCGTTCAAGATATCGTTGTAATTCTTGTGATGATAGGTTTGACTGCATTTGCAGGCAACAACGATGGTTCGGTAGCAGAACAAGCTCTTCAGGTAATTGGTAAAGGTTTTGGACTTATTGTTGCAACATTTTTATTTACTAAATATTTACTAACACCATTACTTCACGTTGCAGCAAAATCTAGAGAACTCCTGGTTCTTTTCGCGATCGCTTGGGCCATTTCAGTAGCGTCACTCACAGATTGGCTCGGGTTTTCAACAGAGGTGGGTGCCTTCATTGCTGGTCTAGCGATAGCGTCGACAACATACAGGGAAGCAATCGGTGCTTCACTTCTTAGCCTTCGTAATTTTCTGCTGTTGTTTTTCTTCCTAGGGTTAGGAGCAAGCCTTGAATTTACTGATGCGGGGGAGCAGATGGTCCCTGCTTTAATATTCTCGGCGTTCGTGCTCGTAGGAAATCCTATTATTGTTTTGATAATCATGAGAGCAATGAAGTACCCAACACGAGTTTCGTTTTTTGCGGGACTAACCGTTGCTCAGATAAGCGAGTTCTCACTCATACTTGCGGCTTTAGGTCTTTCATTGGGTCATATAGAAAATGCAACAGTTGGTCTGATAACAGTCGTCGGTCTAATCACGATCAGTTTATCGACTTACTTGATACTTTATTCTCAGGAAATATATTCAAGAATTAAGCCATTGTTGAAAATATTTGAACCAAAAGTAGTGAAAGATGTGAGAGAAGAAGATGAAAGAGCATTCGATGTCATTATGTATGGGCATGGAAGATTTGGAAGTCAGATCGCTAAAGAACTGTCGGATAAAGACAAGACTGTTTTAATTGTCGATTACGATCCTGATGTTGTCGGTCTCGAATCAGAGAATCAAAACATCGAATCGATATACGGCGATGCTGAAGATTTGGATTTGCTCGAGCATTTACCTTTAGATCGAGCGAAGTGGGTTATATGTACAATTCCATCGCCGGACATAAATATTGCATTGTCTCATGAACTAAAAAGGCACAACTTTAAAGGCCAAATTGCCTTGATGGCCCATAATTCGACCCAAGCCGATCAAATTTCAAAAGTACAACCCGATCAGTTGATGGAGCCTTTCAAAGTTGGCGCTAAAGAAATAACTGATATAATTGTAAGTTCATAATTCAAGGAGGAATTTTGTCATCTCAACTATCATCTGGCTTCAATAATAGAGGGCAACTCTGGGGCGGTACCCAGAAATTTCCAGAACTCAGCAATCTCAATATGCTTGAACGAATTAATCGATATATTGAGAAGTACTCTCAAAAACTTGAGGTGCAAGAAAGATGTCGAAGTCGCGAAGTGGAAATTCGGGCACTAAAACATAGATTTGCTCAAAGAAACTGGAATGGTATTACCACGACGGAAAGTTTCGATTTCAAGATCAATAATTTAGCTTCCGAAATGCTAGATGATCTTCCGGGTGAATTGGACGTCATGAAAACATCGAGGATGAAAAGAGGACTTGTTAACGAATTCGTTGAGAGCCAAAAACTTTCAAAACTAAAACGAGTGAAAGCTACTTTGCGAAAAATTCAGTCTGCGACGATGTTGCCTGTGCATAAAGTTCGCGATATTTAAAACGTTCCACAAATTATTCGGAGTGTCGGATAAGGGTTCACGGCTTGAGATCCACCGACCCTGATTTCGAAGTGAGTATGAGGAGCGCCACCTCTGGCATTTCCTGTATCGCCAACATATCCGATGACTTCGCCTTGCTTTACTTTACGTGGACTTCCGGCATAAGCGCTTAAGTGAGCGTAATAGTAGATTGTTCCATCTTCGTCTGCGGTAAGTTGAATTCCCATACCTCCAAGAGGTGAGCTGGTGTGCCTAATGGTTCCATCAACTATTGCGACATTAGGTGTACCGGTTGCTGCAAATAGATCATTACCTTTGTGCGTCCGCCCGCCGGAACGTGGGTTACCCCAATCGTTAACGTGAGTCATTGGTCCTGCAATCGGACACATTTTGCCGTCGACTGCCAATCGAGCTCCAACTATTCCAAACGCATTTAGAAAACTTGAAGCGTTCTTTTCGTATTCTTTTTTCGCGACTTCTAACTGTTCTTCGAACTGCGTAGCAAGAGCTGTTAGCTCATCTGCTTTCATACGAGCTTCCTTGCGTTGTGACTTTAAGCTTCTTTCGATTCTTTCGAGCCTCTTTTGTCTTACCTCGAATTCAGTCAATACAGATACGTTTGCTTTTTGAGCGCTGAGCGATAATATGTTCCGCTTTTCTCTAACCATTTTGTCTTCCTCAGCAGATGGCTTATTACTCGATTCCATGTATAAGGTTACGGCTCTCTTTTTCACAATTTTTGATAGTTGTTCCAACGGAAGTTTTTGAATTTCGATAAGTGCTTCATTTTTTGCAATCTTGTCATTTAAGTCAGCGAGCGTGGATCTTGTTTGTTGGATCTCAAGAGAAGTTGTATCCACAGCGAGCTGAGCATCAAGAAGTTTCATCGTTGCTTCGTCAAGAGTTTTATTAGCTTTGCGAGCTTTTTCTTGAGCGACGGTTTCTTGTATGTTTTGTTCATTATTAGCAGGAGCAGTATCGTCTGGCCCGCCTTGATCAATGTCTTCGACGACTGGTTTAGGTTTTGGTTGGGTTACAGGAGCTGTAGTGGGGGTGGTTGTACTCGTCGATTCCGGTGAATCTTGCGCCCAAGAAGTACCTAAACTTGTTGAAGAAAAAACTGCTAAAACTACTAGAGCGTGAATCGATTTTTTACGCAGAAAACTAAAGTCATTTGACTTCCTAAAGTTTTGAGTGTGTTTAGATTTTGTATACAGTTTCATTTTCCCTTTTAAGTGTCAGCCGCTTTGGCATCTCTAATAGGGTTCTCGGCATGATTTTGCGAAGAATTTATCTACTAATACAAAGCGTGAAAAAGGCGAAAATAGACGCAGAAGCAGAGTGCATTTGACCACTATGCGTATTGAGCTAATCCGGAAGAATGTACAGCACGCCCGGAAAATGTACCTGTCTTTGTGAAATACCTAGCTTTGCTGGCTAGACTACTAAAAAGGCTAAGGAGTTTTAATGGGTTTACGTGTAATTGTTGCAGAAGATGAAGCGATCATCAGATTGGATCTTGTCGAATTACTCAAAGAAGCTGGATTTGAAGTACTTGGGCAAACTTCCAGAGGCGATGAAGTTATGTCTTTAATTAACGAACATAATCCAGACGTCGCGTTGTTAGATGTGAAAATGCCTGGTATGGATGGCATTAGCGTTACAGCGCAAATTGCAGAGAAAAACGAAACAGCAGTTGTTATCTTGTCGGCATTTTCTCAACAGGATTTATTGGATCAGGCTCAAAAAGCAGGTGCTCAAGGTTACCTTATTAAGCCGTTCAATAAGGGTGAACTAATTCCTGCACTTGAAACTGCTTATGCTCGGTTTTCTGAAAAGAAGTTTGTAGATACATTAGATGCTTCTCAAGCTAACAAGGCAGAGATTACTAAAAAGCTTGATCATGCAAAAGCACTTTTAATGGATGATCATTCGATGTCTGAAGGTGGAGCTTGGCAGTTCATTGCTGAAACTGCGAAATCGACAAACCGTGCTATAACCGATGTTGTTAAC
>CAZLQP010000035.1:0-5942 GCA_964561855.1 uncultured Burkholderiales bacterium
GAAATAGTTGATGGCACTGACGTTAGCTATGAAGTGATATTGAGCAACATTGGTCAAGGACAATTGCCAACTACTGGAATGAATGTTGCATTCGTTGTGCCGACAATTGCTACATATCAAGAAGTGGTCGATGCAGATCCTGATGATGGACTTACTATACAAATGTGTTTTCCTCTTGGGCCACCTTCTAATGTAGGTCCAGGTCTTGCAGATGTTGAAGGTACAATTGTGGTCTGTCTATTGCAAGGAGATGAATTTCTTGCACCTGGTACAAGCTATCCATTTACATTTACAATGACAGCTACAGCTGCATTTGCAAATGGTGAAGTCTCTGCTTATGTTTCCACAACTGGTAATGAAGCAGAATCATCTAGAGTTCAAATTGATATTGCACAAGGAATCAATCCAGTTACAAAGGGATACAACAACATTCGACTTTTGCCTTATAACAATGACGTTTTAATCCCGACGATAAATCGTTGTCCAGGGCAAAGTCTGATCACTAACAATGCCTCTGGATGTTTTAGGATTACATTCAATAAAGAAATATGGATTCCTTCATTTGAACAAGATGATTTGGTATTAACAGGTGGAGGAAACATTAGTTCCTTTACTCAAATCAATGACACGACATGGGAAGTCAACATAAGTGGAATTCCGCTTGGCGTAAATGTTTCTCTTACTATCGCTGAAGGTGGTGTGCTCGATTACTCGGCTGTTACCAACGGAACACAAGTTCTAGGAGAAAATGTCATTCGTTATGAGCTAGAAGATAGTGGCGATCAAGACGGTAGTGGTTCGAATGGGTCAGGTTCAGACAATGCCGACGGAGGTGCTGCAGGTAATACCGTGACTGGAACTCTTCCAGCTACAGGTGCTGATCTGGTCTGGAAAACTGCGTTAAGTCTAATGTTGATCGGATTAGGAGCTTTACGAATAAGCCGAATTCGATTTGATGGTGCGTAACTTGAGCCTGTGTATTTTGCCAGAATGAATCGAATGTCCTATAAATACTGAATAATTGATGCCGACGATATTGGTATGAAAAAATTTCTTGCTCTCACTGTCCTAATAGCAATTGCTTTACAGTTCAATTCTGTAAATGTAACTTATGCAGCACCCGGCTCTGCCGATCTGCGTGTTGATGCAGGTGCGGCATACTTTGGAGCAGTGCTTATCGCAGGTGTTTGTAATGATGGCGATGAGACGGTTGAGGAGTTTCAACTTAACATTGACTCGACTACTAATTACAATGTGACATCAATGGTGGTAAATCCTGTGATCGAGGCAGGTGGTTCCACTGCAGTTGATCCTGGTGTGATTGATCCTGATACAGGAATATGGACTGGTTTGGTTCAGATGGGGCAATGCGTAGTCATTATTTTAGAAGGTGAAGTCACTGGAGAATTAGGTCAAGACATTGAAGCAACTTTTTCGGTTGCTAGTTCAACCCTTGAGGGCGGAACTGAAAATGTTGATCCTAACTCAGCAAATGATTCAGCAATAATGACACCGTATGAAATCGTTCCTCTTCCTGATTTCGCTGTTCAAACGAGACTATTGACTCAAGGAGAAATAACTTCGGGGACTGAAGTATCTTACGAAGTTATCTATCACAATGTTGGCGAAGGCACAGTACCCGTTGATCATGAAATGATAAATACTATTTCCTTCGTTGTCCCAGAAACAGCCTCTTTCGTTGGTGTGACTGACAGCGATCCAGACGACAATATTGTGGTCGATACAGATTTTTGCTTTCCAGTTGGCGACCCTTCAGTTCTCGGTGCAGGACTAGCAGCGATTGAAGGGACACTAGTTGTTTGCATGCTGCAAAGACTCGGAGAAATCGGTCCAGGTACAAGTTTTCCTTTTGAATTCCAGATGATGGCAACAGATGACTTCGTTTCCGGTGAAGTAAATGTATACATCGTAGGTGCAGGGCAAGATGCAGATACTCTGCGGCTACAAATAGCATCGTACAACGGTGTTGATCCTTTTGATGAGGCTACTGGAACAAACAATGCTGCAGTTCTTACTTATGACAACGACGACTTGATACCTTTTATAAATCGTTGTCCAGGTCAAAGCGTTACAACGACTACCGGAAATGGTTGTTTTAGAGTTTCGTTTAATAAGTTGATTTGGGAACCTAGTTTTGAACAAGAAGATCTAGTTTTAACTGGTGGTGGAACAATTACAGGATTTACCCAACTAGATGATTTTACTTGGGAAGTTCTTGTATCAAACATTGCTCCAGGTTCTGTTGTGACTTTAACTTTGGTTGAAGGTGGAGTACTAGATTACTCAGCCGTAGTTAATGGAACTCAGGTGCTCGGCGAAAACGTAATTCGATTTGATGTTGATGCAAACTCATCAGGAGGCAATAATAACTCAGATGGAGCAGCAGCTGGATCTGCAGTAGCAGGTACGCTTCCAGCAACTGGAGCAGATCTAGTTTGGAAATCAGCCTTAACTCTAATGTTACTCGGAGCTGGCCTAATCAGAGTAAGTCGATCAGTTAAACTAGCTCAATAACGCCATAGTCTTTAAGCAAAATTAGCTAGTATTGTTTTCTGTCAGTAGCATGAAAGTAAAACAATACGAAAGGCTTTTCAATGGCATACGAACTTCCAGTACTACCATATGAAATGGATGCTTTAGCTCCACATATTTCAAAAGAAACTCTAGAGTTTCATTACGGAAAACATCATCAGACTTATGTAACAAAAATGAATGAGCTAACAGATGGTGCAGTCTCAGATGACGATGATTTGGTGAAAACTATTATCGATTCTGATGGTGGACTTTTTAATAATGCCGCACAAGTATGGAATCATACTTTTTACTGGCGTTCAATGAAACCTAATGGTGGAGGAGCTCCCGAAGGAGAATTAGCTGAAGCTATCAATTCAGCATTTGGATCATATGACTCATTCAAGGAAAAGTTTGCAGAAGCTGCAACTACACAATTCGGTTCAGGTTGGGCATGGTTGGTTCAAACAGACAGCGGTCTAGACATTGTAAAAACTCCGAATGCTGAGAACACGCTGAAAAATGGCGACAAAGCATTGCTCACAATCGATGTTTGGGAACACGCTTACTATATTGATTTCAGAAATGCTCGTCCAAACTACATTTCAACTTTTATCGATAATCTCATCAACTGGGATTTCGCTCAAGCAAACCTAAATAAATAAGTAACAGTTGTATATTTGAGATCCGAGATTCGTCTCGTAACTCTTGGGTCTCTTATATATCATGAAGTTTTGAGATAGATTAATCACCATGGATTTCGAGTATAACGATGATGCTGATGAATCCGAGATATATCATTTTTCGCAGGTCATAAAAATTCATCCTTTTAATGATGAAGATATCAGGGAGATCTTGAGAACTCTCAATGCACTAGATCAACAAAGTGTGTCTCTCCAAAACATTGAAAAAGAGATTCGCGACAAAGATATCGACGATGCACGAATAACTAGATATTGCAAAACGGAATCGAGCCATATTTTTAAGATTCAGCTTCCAAATTCACTTTCGTTCATTCTTAAACTTAATTCTGAACACACATATGATGCATATGTTGGTATAACTAATGAAGTAAGAAACTTAGGAATAGAAGTACCAATCAATTATGTAATTAATTCTGAAGGGATAGCGAAGAATAATAAATACTATTTCGCAATATTACAAGAATACATCGAAGGTGTGGCATTCGAAAAAGCAGTTCTCGATGGAATGATCTCTCCAAGCCACAAGGAATACGTTTTGTCTGCAATGGGTAGTCGGTTAAAAAGTATCCATTCGGTAAAAGAAGTTAAAGAGCTAGGAGATATTAATAAACGCGTGTTCTTGAAAGATGCATTGGAAAGATTAGATCTAGAACGAGAAATCATACTGTCCGAAGGAATTTGTTTAGTCGATGAGTTCGAAGAACTATATGAAAAAGTAGAGTCCTTTGTGTCGGTATCAGAAATATTTGCGCCTGAAAGTTTCGGTTTAGTTCATTTCAATTTCTATCCAAAGAACATCCTCATCGATGTTTCGCAAACAACCCCTTCAATTAAAGCAATATTAGATTGGTCGGATTCAACATTAAGTAACGTCTATTTCGATTTCGCATTGTGGGACTACTGGTGCGGAGAAGATTTCTTAATCGACTCGCTAATGGAAAGTTACGGGATGGAATCCTTTGCCTCTTCTGAAGCAAAACTTAATGTCGAACTAACCACCATTGCTGCTTTGATAACTGAATTTTGTGAATATTCGAAAGACCCTGACTTAAGAGCAGCACAATTGGGACTTTGGCAGAGGCTAAAACATGAAGTAGAGCAAGCTGCATATTGAATGGTTTTTACTAAGGTTAAAATGAGTTTTCAAATTTACCAAAATCAATCTCTTCTCGAATGCTAGTATTGGTTTGTGGGACGTAGAGGAAAAAAGTCTAGTGATAAGAGACGCGCAGATGGTCGTTTCGACGAAGGTCTAAATCCTTTCGGCGATTCCGGATCTTGGAATCCTGATGCTCGTGTTAGAGCTGTTGGGGGCGGTGGTCGCCCTAAATTTAAAGATAAAAAGGAACTTTCGGGTTCGGAGCTGATGCTATTTTTCTTTGCGGTTGCCGCCGTTATCGCTACTATTATGATTCTTTTTAATCTGTAAGGGCAAGATTGCGAAGTTCAAAAATATACAAAGCCAAGTGGGAATAAAGCAGCTATATATGTGTTATATCGATTTGGTCATATTGGTGAGGATTCACTAAGAATCGATAGGCAAAAAGAATTTATAAATAAATTGCTCTACGATTTTGACCAGAGTACCTATTCGTACTATATTTTAACTCCTGCACATTTTCGGGTTTATCGAAAACCGTGCACGATCTTTGAAGGATTAAAGATCATACAGGGAAAAGTCGCTCAGTCAAGAGTGAAACTCTCTCAGTTATTTGCTTCTTGAAAACGGAAAATAGACACTAAAATTTAGTGCGGGCGACACACAGATTTATCTGTGGAGTCGTTCCGAAAACAATTCCGGAGTCAATGAAATAACTTTTGTTAAATCATTGACCCCAACTTAATAACAATTACGAATCACGCCATCACATTTATGTGATACGCGATTCGCACTAGTCAGTATCATATTGTCGCATGTAAGTATTTATACTTGCTATGACGCGATACTTTAAATCGATAGTCTCACTCTTTCTTATTCCAAAGAAAGTGTGTGACATAGATTTCGATGGAGAGTTTGATCCTGGCTCAGGACGAACGCTGGCGGCGCGCTTAACACATGCAAGTCGAACGATAACCGAGAAGTGCTTGCACATCTCGGGGACAGTGGCGAACGGGTGAGTAACACATGAGAAACCTGCCCTGAAGTTTGGGATAAGCCGAGGAAACTTGGTCTAATACCGAATACCTTCTTTTTTTCGCATGATTAAAAGAAGAAAGTTCCGGCGCTTCAGGATGGTCTCGTGGCCTATCAGCTTGTTGGTGAGGTAACGGCTCACCAAGGCATCGACGGGTAGCTGGTCTGAGAGGATGTCCAGCCACACTGGAACTGAGACACGGTCCAGACTCCTACGGGAGGCAGCAGTGGGGAATCTTGCACAATGAGCGAAAGCTTGATGCAGCGACGCCGCGTGCGGGAAGACGGCCCTCGGGTTGTAAACCGCTTTCAGTAGGGAAGAAATTGACGGTACCTACAGAAGAAGCCCCGGCCAAATACGTGCCAGCAGCCGCGGTGATACGTATGGGGCAAGCGTTGTCCGGAATTACTGGGCGTAAAGAGCTCGTAGGCGGTTTGCCAAGTCAGAAGTGAAATCCCAAGGCTCAACCTTGGGCTTGCTTTTGAAACTGGTATGACTTGAGTATGGTAGAGGAGTGTGGAATTCCCGGTGTAGCGGTGAAATGCGCAGATATCGGGAGGAACACCTATGG
>CAZLQP010000036.1:0-4037 GCA_964561855.1 uncultured Burkholderiales bacterium
ATGCGAAATGTCGGAAATCAGCAAACGGGTCAGCGCGGTGATGGCGACATAGATTAGGAAACGCACCGGCATATGGTTGGTCTTGACCGATGCAACTTACCAGTCTAGAGATCAGAACCTCACGCGCAAGACCAAAACGGTACGCGCAAAGCCAGTAGCTGCTAAACCTTATCACCACACTTCGCGCTCTATTCGGAAGTCGCGCCGGCGAATCACTACTACAACCCCCCATCTAGCCGAAGCCCCGACGCAAGCGACCAATGAAGCTTTCCATCTTTTAAAGCATAGCCCCAAACCTAGAACGCCAGCACCTGCAATAGCTGTTGACAGCGCGCCTTGCAACCACATGATGGCAATAAGCCACAAAAAACAAGCTCAACTTAACGATAGGAAAACAGTATGGCTGGAGGAGAAAGAGCAGGAATTGCTGCCATAGCCGGAAAAGTTGCAGAAGAGCTGCTTCCGTGGCTGAAGTGGACGTCCCATCCGCCACCAGATCAGAACTTTGATTGCGTGCAACCGGAAAAACATAGCCCTTCCAAGAGCGACCCACAAGAAGCAGAACAAAAACAACACAATCACCCCACGGACGTGGTTTATTCCTATCTAGACCCATATACAGAAAAGACAGTTGTCATCAACACCGACCTTAAAAGCTATGCTACTGGATCAATAAAACAATTCAACATCAGGAAAGCGTTAAAATCGCTAGCACGCACTATCGACTGCGCAAGATACAGCGATGAATGGAAGCAGCGTTATTCACTCACACAAGAGAACATAGAAATAAGAGGAATGCTCTTTGTATACAATCACGACGGAGGATGGGATAACAACTTCTACGATATCTTTTACGGAAAGAAAAACCAAAGAAAAAATAAAGGCACCTCGGAGAATGAAAACGACATAAACATCTTGAACTTTGACCTCCAAGCCAATCAACAAATCCACATCTTGGAACCAAGCAGTATAAAGTACATTAAAACTGTCTTTGAAGATCTAGAACGACTTGACTCAAGAGGCGAGTTTAATCGAGAGAAATTTCAATTCTTCTATCCCGACCTAAACCTACACAAGACAAACAGCCTACCCAACCAACGCCCAGCCACTCTAGAGCTAATATCAGCTCCGTTTATGATCATCGAATACGAAGGAGATACGCACTTCAATGGAAAACAAGAAGTAGTAAAGAAGATAGATCCCGGATACAAAGTGTACTACCGAGAAAAGATTGAAAATTGGAAAGACATTTTCTATCTTCTAGACTCACTCTCAAATTATCAAATGCTTAATGGCAGTAAAAAAATATCCATCAGGGCAATAGCTCAAGACCAAGGAGAGATGGCAAAGAACCACTTTAGAACAGCAACTCAAGAATACATTAAGACTTGGGGAAAGCAGGAAAAAATCAGCGGAATAGATTTTCAGCTCATCTCGACTGTAAGCGACTATTTCAGCAAACAAGAAATCGAGTGCGAGTGGTAATCATGGAAAATCAGAGCCTTTACATGCCTAATGACAAGGCAATATGTGACGCAGTAAAAAGCTCAAAAATAAGCAATCACAGTTTAGCGGAGCTATTCTTTAAAAGAGGAATTATTATTTCACCGAAGACAGACCGAGAACCGCTCGCCTTATATTACTCTCGAATGTTTACTGGCTATCACGATTTTGACGCACTCACTTCTAATCTACAATCCATTACGCAACGCGAGAAAACGACTTCTAGATTCCTGAAAGAAACTGAAGGCGAAGAAGTACTTGAAGCAGCCAACAACTTAAAAGAAATCATAAACTCAAAGGATTACCCCAAGGATGCCTCTGCCTCGATATCAAAGTACCAAATGAAATAGTAATTGCCATTACATACAGCGACATTAACCCAAACAAAAGCCAGCTCCAGCAGACCGTCACAAAGGAATCAATAATAAGCATAGTAAGATCAGGTGACGAACACATAATAAGATCACCCTACAATGAAGATTCAGAAAGATGGGTAAACCACTTTCTGGAGATTCTTGGCACACAAAAGAAAAGCGCACCTAAGATCGAGACCATATCCCTTGAATTCATTGACGATGCGAAGCTTCGGTCTCAATTTCTAGAAGACCTGATAAGCAATATCGAAGGCTTCGTTTTAAAAGACGTATCAAAGGTTTCTGTCTTTAACCCGGAAAAAAAGAAAGATCCCACCACCGAACTAGATATTACCGAACAGCAAGAAGACGACATTGACACGGGAACGCACGTATTCAAAGCATCTCTAAACGGCAAGGGAGTCCTAAATTCTAAGGAAATAGACCTGCTTCACAGCAAGGGCTTTTATACATACCACACTGAATGGACCTGCACCGAAGCCTCCGCCACTCCTGATATATATGAAATTGAAATAAAATTCGAAGACTCTGAGAACTGCAAACGATTTTCACACAAAGTAAAGGGTTTCTATAGATATATTTCCACAGAAAAACATTCAAGCACAAGATTCCCACCCACTGGAACAGTTGAGAAAGACATTCAGACAAAGATCGAAAAAATGGCAAGGCTACTTATAGAAAAGCTATCGACACAGGCTACTAGCAACTAAAGCTGAGGCGAGGCTCGTTAAATGCGAAAACTGTTTAGTATAAAAATCGCCAATCTTGGATTAAATAATCTTCACAACAAGATCAGCAACCGGCCGCCTGATGAAACTTTAGATTACGGAACATACGATGTGGAGCTTCAGGATAATGTGCTAAGCGGCTATTTCTGGACCCGCGAAAAAATAATAATTCTCGACGAACTAGATATTCATGCATCAGCAGAACCCGTTACGATACATAAAGTTAATCGATTTACTTTTACGCTGCGCCGCATTAAGGATTTTGACTACCTCCTAAACATTGAATCCTCATCCAAGTCGATAAAGCCATTAATAAGGCATCTACAGAACATAACAGAAACTAAGGTCTATATCTCCCAGATTGAAATATCACTCACCGATTTTGTAGACCACCTTGAAAAAGAAAACATGCCATTATTAAAGGCCACCCACGCCTACGCAACAAACCAAACAATCTCAAACAGTGAAAAAATCACGTTCTCTATTTATAGCTCAGAAAACGCAATAACAGCAGCACAAACAATAATAAACAATAAAAACCTAAAATTCGACAGAATCAGATTGCACACTTCAAATCAAGGAAGAAGCGTCACTCTGGACATCAAAAGCAACGGACTATACAGCGCCTCTGAAGCCAAATCGGACATAGAAAAAGAAATGATCGCCTATGTATTAAAAACACAGGCGCATAACTGATGCAGAAACACACTCACAATAGACAGACGGCCTTTCCTATTCTATGGACCGCAGCATGTTTTTAGCGGGAAGATAGTAATCAGCAGCGACGTCAAAGCCACCACAGAAGCAATGTAACGATCCGTCTACTTACTGGCACTGCCACTATCAATAGTCTCAATCGAGTCGCCAGATTTGCTTGCCGGAAACTTGTAGGAGGCAAATCTGACAGCCAACACTGAAAGCGACAAAAAGAAAATGCCACCACATAGATATAGAAGACCTACATCCGGTTTTGGATGATGAGAAACATCACCAATCAAATATCTTGTCAATGCAGTTATGGCGATATAGAGCAGAAATCTAATTGGAAGATGATTTGTCTTAAAATAAATTCCCACCATTGCCCCCAACTCCAAATAGATGAAGAGCAATAAAATGTCATCTATGCTTGCGTGGCCTTTGTTAAACATAGCCACGAACGCCGCCACCGAGGCCCAAGCAGTGGCTGCTCCAATCGCAAACAAGCCAAGATAGTGAAACCCTTCAACCAGCAGGTTCCCTAACGAGTTTGCACGCTCATGCATCCGCTTACGACTGCTATCCGCCCACTTCATAGTTAGTCACCTAAGACGCCACTGGTTCTGTAAGAAACCTAAGCTTGCCAGCCGCTCGCACGAAAGGGTGTGTTAGAAATGGCCCTGTTGGTCTTGAAATAGATCCCAACCATCGCGCCAAGCTCGAGATAGATGAACAG
>CAZLQP010000037.1:0-3811 GCA_964561855.1 uncultured Burkholderiales bacterium
ATAGCTGAAAACGCGGGTGATGTTTTGAGCTTAAATGTCAAACAGCTTTTAACTGATGACAGTGACAACGCTCTTAGGTCAACCCACGATGCACAACTCGCAATATTGATCACTTCACTTATGAGCTTTGAAAATTTAAAGAAAACTCTGACATCTCCAATATGTTTTGCAGGCCATTCACTTGGGCAAGTAACAGCTTTGATGTGTGCTGGAGTTCTTGAATTCGAAGAAGGTTTATTGTTTGCTTCAAAACGAGCTAAAGCAACTCAAGCTTGTGCTGAGAAATATCCAGGAGCCATGGCAGCTCTACTAGGTGTAGATTCTAAATCCGCACAAATGATGTGCGATAACTTCGTCGATCTATGGATTGCAAACGATAATGCTCCAGGACAGATAGTTGTTGCTGGAAGTATTGAAAGTATTGACAAAGCAATCGAATCTGCTCGTGATTACGAAATCAAAAAGGCCGTTAAGCTCCCTGTAAATGGAGCGTTTCATACTCCTTTCATGAATGAAGCCGTTGAAGAACTCGAAGAATTCTTGGTCACAATGACATTTAACGATCCGATATGTGGAGTCGCCTCGAATGATGATGGTCGCGCTTACACAAATGGTGACATATGGAAGGAAAAACTTAGTGTTCATGTAGCGTCTCCAGTGAAATGGCGAGATTGCATGGATGCAGTTGCTCTCTTAGAACCCGACGAAGTCTTCGAAGTAGGGTTTGGCAATACCCTGGCAGGGCTAGCGAAACGTTGCACCCCTGATTTGGAAGTGAAAAGTTTTTACGATCAAGTTGGAGATAAATAATGGAAGGCGAAAGAATCTTGATTCCGGAACGCATGATTGTTTCTCCAGCAGATGGACTATTCAAGAGTTCTTCAAATAATGGCGAACTTATCGGTAAAGAGATTCAAATAAATGAAGTAATAGGTCATATCGAAACTGTAGGAAAATCAATTCCGATCACTTCCCCATTTCACGGAGTAGTTCACGGTATGATCGCACACTCTGGTGAACGCCTAAGACAACATGAGCCAGTAGCATGGTTGCGAGTTGTTGAGGTTAATACCTAGAGGAAATTATGTTCTATATTAAAAGTTGCGGCAAAGCCGTTCCCGATGATCGCGTTACAAATGACGACCTTTCTCAATACTTGGAAACTAATGACGAATGGATTACTACTCGTACTGGCATTAAGGAACGACGCGTAATAAAGGATGGAATTGAAAATACTGCAACTCTTTCCGTAGCGGCAGGTACACAAGCTTTAGAAAATGCAGGTATCAGTGCAGACAAAATTGATTGCGTAATCGTTGCAACCTCTTCACCTGCACAACCAATCCCTTCAACAGCAAATCTAGTTGCACGTGAACTCGATATAGTTGGACCTGCATTCGACATCAATGTCGCATGTTCTGGATTCGTATATGGTTTGGCAATCTCCGCTGGACTTTTCTCACAGAAACTATTCAAAAACATTCTCTTGATAGGAGCGGATTCCTTATCCTCGTTTGTTGACAAGCATGATCGTTCAACCGTCATACTTTTTGGCGACGGTGCAGGAGCTGTAGTTTTATCCGCTACCGATGATTCTAATGCTGGACTGATTGCATGCGATTTAGGTGGAGAATCGGATCTAGTAGAAATCCTTGAAGTGAAGAGTAAAGACTCAGAGGGTCAGGCCTCTGCAAAGCAGAGAACTGACCCTAACAAATCTATCGAAGGTGCTGACCCTAACTATGAAAAATACTTGCACATGAACGGTAAAGAAGTATTTAAGGTAGCTGTTCGCGCAGTTGAAGAATCAATTAAGAACACTTTAGAAAAAGCTGACCTAAAACCAACTGATGTCGACTGGCTTTTACTTCACCAAGCCAACATTCGAATAATTGATGCAATTACTGAACGGCTAGGAATTGATAAAGATAAAGCCTTATCAAATATTGCAGACTACGGGAACACTTCTGCTGCTTCGATTCCCATACTGCTTGCCGAAGTTGCCGAGCAAAATCGCTTTAAAGACGGAGATCTCTTAGTATTTTGTGGGTTTGGTGCAGGGATGACATGGGGTACATGCATCATGCGCTGGCATGAAACGAAGTAAATGGAAAAATAATGGCAGAAAAAATTGCATTAGTAACTGGAGGGTCACGCGGGATTGGTAGGTCTTGCGTAATTTCTTTAGCTAAAGAAAACATCAAAGTCATTTTTACATATTCATCAGATGAAGATGGCGCTAATGAAACAATAAAACTTGCATCCGAACAAGGTACTACTCCTATAGCAATTAAGAGCGATGTTTCATCAGTTGAAAGTGTCGATGCACTTTTTACTCAAATTGAAAGTGAGTTCGGCGCAGTAACAATTCTTGTAAATAATGCTGGAATCACTCGCGACACTTTATTAATGCGAATGAAGGACGATGACTGGCAAAAAGTTATCGATACCAACCTTTCAGGAGCCTTTTATACAATGAGGCGAGCATCTCGCGCGATGATGAAAAACCGTTGGGGTCGGATTATTAATATCTCTTCAATTGGCGCATATTATGGTCCGGTCGGCCAAGCTAATTATGCTGCAGCTAAAGCTGGGATAATTGGTATGACCAGATCCGTAGCTAGAGAATTTGCCTCTAGAAATATCACTGCCAATGTTGTAGCACCTGGGGCGATTGATACTGCTATGACCGATGCCACATCAGATGAATGGCGTGAAACTATGGAGAAAACAATACCGCTTGGTCGTTTTGGTACACCCGATGAAATCGCTAATGCTGTAGCATTTCTAGCTTCTGACAACGCAGAATATATCACTGGTGTGGTATTGCCAGTAGATGGTGGCGTTGGAATGGGAACTTAGAGACCGATTGTAATAAGTTAATAACACTGTTTTAACAAAAGGAGAAACAAATGCAACGTGAGGAAATCTTCACCACAATTAAGGATCTAGCTGTAGAAGTACTTGGCGTAGATGCAGACAAAGTAAACGAAGAAGCTCGATTCAAAGAAGATCTTGATGCAGACAGCCTCGACATTGTCGAATTCGTCATGGGAATGGAAGACAAGTTCGATGTTGAACTTCCTGAAAGCGAAGTTGAAGGCGTAGCAACAGTAGGTCAAGCTGTTGATCTAGTAGCAAGCAAAGTCGGATAAGTCCGATCTAGTCTTTAGGCCAGTCATGACACATCGAGACGATAAAAATAGAGCAGTAATCACCGGACTTGGAGTTAAAACTCCGGCAGGTTGTGACGTTGATTCTTTTTGGGATCGAATACACAGTGGCAAATCAACGGCTGGCCCTATTCAGATTTTTGAACCAGTAGGCCAAAGCGTTACTTTCGCGTGTGAAGTAGACAATGATGCTTTAGCAATCGAGAATTACGTTAACGCAAAAGAAGCACGCAGACTTGATCGTTTTACACAATTAGGTCTAGCTGCAGCAATGGATGCGTTCAAAGATTCTGGTTTATCAGATGGAGACTATGTACCGCAACGCGCAGCCGTAGTTACTGGTACTGGCGTTGGAGGTATCAACACTCTTGAAGAACAATGGAGTGTATTCCAAGAAAAAGGAGCTTCTAGAGTTTCTCCTTTCTTCGTGCCTTCCATGATGGCAAATGCGATTGCTGGCCATGCATCGATCATGACCAACTTCTCTGGCATTAACTTCAATGTGACAACTGCGTGCGCTGCAGGTTCACATGCTATTGGTGAAGCTGCACGACTAATTTGGGATGGAAGCGCTGATACTGTGCTCACAGGTGGAGCCGAAGCAGGTGTCACTCCCCTAGTGATGGCAGCATTTGCGC
>CAZLQP010000038.1:0-3479 GCA_964561855.1 uncultured Burkholderiales bacterium
ATTTCAAACCGCTTGAACAATAAATACCGGGTTTCTCAAAAAAGTGTCGCAGTTAATATTGCAATTTAGAAATTTAAACATTTGATAGCTTTCGTAACAAAAAAGAGGAACCGCTGCTAATACTGAGATTATCGCTTAATCTTGAATAAGCCAAATCCAAATCCCACTTATAAATATCTCCCCTATTAAGTAAATTGCATGTTTTTTCTTTGCAAAGTACTAACAAATTTTCAACAAAAATTTCGTTCGTTATATGTCAATAGCGGATTTAAATTGACCCATTTTCAACGGTTTTAAATTGACCCACCCTGGCTTTTTTAAAATTAAGCTTTGACATGTGGATTACCGTAGAGACCTGTTTTGGCGGTCTAAATTGTCTTACATAGTCCCTTAAAATAGTGTGACCTCCGGTGTAGCCTTCTTCCTTGATTCTTTCGTAAATGACTTCGCAATTGAATATCCCCAGATTTATGAGCTCTTGAATGGTATCTTTGTATGGATCGAGCTTTGATCCTCTTTTGGGATGGGGCTTCCTTTCAGGAATGCCTCCTGCTCTGAGGTATTTTCTTACCGTATTTCTGGATTGACCTGTTTCTCGTGCGATTGCACGAATACTCTTGCCTCTTGCTTGTAATTCATGTAACATGATGATAGACCCACTCCCGAGCATTTATTTCCCTCCTATCCTTTGTGGTGGTATCAGGAGGGATATTTCGCCAGGGGGTGGGTCATTTCCTTTCCGTTGCTCCTGGGTCAATTATATTCCGGCGGTGACAGTAGTCTAATTCTTTGTACCTTCTTCTAGATTAGCTACCCATGAATCTGAAATCGTTTCTGAAAATAAATTATGTTCAAAAGTTTCGTTAAGGGTCGCAATGTTTATATCAGAAGTTGGATTACTTATCACATGTTCATATATACTACGAGCATCTTCTGGACTAAAGTTGCTAAGAAATCGAAAAATAGATGCTGCAAGATAGTTAACGTTAAGTTCAAATGCAAGCCATCGACGATTTAACTTCTCTGCTGCAGAACCTGTAGTGTTTGATCCAGCGAAAATATCTACCACAATGTCACCAGGATCAGTTAAGAAGCTAATAAAAAATGCAGGTAGCTTTTCAGGAAAGCGAGCGGGATGAGGTTTTACACCAACTGCTTTGCAAAGCCTGAGATATAGGGTGTTACTTTCTGAGTTTGGGATGGTCAAGAGATTCGATGGAATGGCACCGCCATTGGAGTGTGCAAATCTATTGCTAATATCATGACCAGAAGGACGTTCTTTTGGTTTGTAATATCGTTCTGGATTTTCTAAAAGTTTCCTCATGCGATCAGAATAGGGAACTAAGACCTTTCGCACATCTGCTTTTGGATAATCGTTTTTTGATAACCACCATACAGTATCAACCGAGTCTTTTACCCTGATCTTGCGTTTGTTAACCCATTCAATGGGAGATGGAAGTTTGCTTGGGTTGTACCAGAAAAATTCTTCTGCCAATCGAAAACCAATTTCATCACACATCCGGATTAGCAGACGAAAATTGTAAAGAGAACGCACTGGTCGCCTTTTTAGGTATGCACCACCAAAATCTATAACGAAACTCCCTGTAGGGCGGAGAATTCTGTACACTTCTTCAGCAAACATCATTAGCCAGTCTTCATACTCATGATCGACTAAGTTGCCATATTCTTTCTGACGTTGCAAAGCAAAAGGTGGTGAAGTAACAACTAAATCGACAGAGTTATCCTCGAGTTGTCTAAGAAGTTCACGAGAATCTCCAACATACGCCGCACCTAAGTTTGTTCGATACATTGGTTTAGTCAAGAGATTCATGCTCTAGTACTCCTCCAATCCCCAAATCCAACTCTCGAAGATTTTCCAAAGTACAGTAACAGCAAAATAGATTTCTTTATCTTGTTGCTTAAGAAGCTCTATTTCAGTCAGCATAGATTCACGTTTTTGTGTACCAATGATGTAAGAGATCCATTGGCGTGCATCATCATCAACAAGCGTTGGTATTAAATCACTGATAGAGAAACCGCCTGCCTTGCTTAGAGCCCAGGCTATACCAGGCCGTTGAGCTGGTTCACTAACAGAAAAACTTTTAATCACTTCTTTAACATGCTTTCGCGCAATTTTAGAAAGAGCCCGTGCTGCTTCAATTCGAACTCGGTTATCCAATAATTTAAAACTTTCAATCAAACTTGGTAGGACCTCTGGTATTCCGATTTCCCCTAAAGACCAAGCTGCTCCTGCACGAATCTCAGGGTGTTGGTTAACATCTCCTAGTGTACGTATTAGAAGCTCAGCCGCATCTGCAGTTGCAACCTCACCTAACACAATGACGGCCTCAAGCCGATTCTCTAAATATTCGTTTTGAAGAACACTTGCCAAGAACTCCTTTGCTGCTGGCTCACCTCGTTTCATTAGACCGGCAGCCGCATCAACGCGTACGTAAATGTGTTCTCGTTCGTCATACATTCGCTCAAAAAGTGCCGCAATAGCATTAGGTGTATGAAACCGACATAGTGCCTTTACTGCTGTATATCGGTCTGCAAGGGAACTACTTTTGATCCAGGTAATATAAGTATCAATAATATTTGCAACTGGATAACAGGGAAAAACAGTTGTAATAGGTACAACAGAAGCTAAAACTTGTCCAGTTGCGACCATTTTCCCAGGAGATACAAGAGGCTGCAGAAGTACTTGCTTTCCATTAATTTGACGTTCAAGAGAAACAGGTACACGTCTATTTGTAGTGGTACGACGATACCGAACCCGATCTGGCAAGACATCCTCAATAATAATATTGTCGCTAGCTACTATTGCTGGCCAAGTTACGCGAACTTCAAAGCCTTCTTCGGCTCCTTTACGGTGCTCAGTTTTAACCAATCCGGCATTCCACGCGTTCCGTAGATCTTTGACAAACACATACTGCACCAAGTCTGAGGCCTTCCAATCAATAGGTGCTTCACCTGATTTTGAGCACAATACAAATGCAACAACATCTTCATCGCTAAGGCCAGCATCCCATCCGCGTTCTGGGTCGGAAAATGAATGTGACATGCTAATCTCGAACTTTGATTTTGCTCTAGACTCTATACGACGACCACAACGGACACACAGGATATCTGGAACTCCAACGCGTTTAATTTTGATAGCCTTCCAGATCTTAAAACTTCTAGATCCTCTTTCTAGCTCAATTGGAACATGTCCATTCTGAGCCAGTTTTTCGAAAACCTTTCTCGTTCCAGTAGCACCCATTGCTATCTTTTCTAAAAAACTTTCATCCGTTTTAAATGCTCGAGATATAGCCATAGAAGGTACCCCTTTTCATTTTTCATACAACCAAGAGTAAAATTAATCCTCCCTAATTTCAAGTGTCAACCTTGTGACGGTAGCTGTCAAGCTACTGTAGGATTTTTTTCATCGTCCCCGCTTAGGCCTGGGCTTAAGCTAAACAATACAATATGCAGGCCGA